>NZ_JBOCIG010000002.1:0-411530 GCF_050565425.1 Agromyces sp. GXS1127 | reverse complement strand
TCGCGTTCAGGTGCATCCCGGGTCGCACCCACTCGTCGGCCACGACCGTCGCGCGCGCCTTGTCGGCGGTGCACGTCGTCACGATATCGGCGCCGTCGAGCGCCTCGGCGGCGCTGCCGGCCACCTCGATCTCGAACCCGAGGGGGAGCATGTTGCGGACGAACTTCGCGATCGCGTCGGGATCGACGTCGAAGACGCGGAGCGACGTGATGCCGAACGCGTGCCGGAAGGCGAGCGCCTGGAACTCCGCCTGGCTCCCGGTGCCGATCATCGCCATGACCCGCGAGTCGGGCCGCGCGAGCAGCTTCGCCGCGAACGCGGAGGTCGCGGCGGTCCGGAGCGCGGTCAGCACGGTCATCTCGGCGAGGAACGTGGGGTAGCCGTTGTGCACGTCGGCGAGGACGCCGAAGGCGGTGACGGTCTGGTAGCCGCGCGCGGGGTTCGACGGGTGGCCGTTGACGTACTTGAAGGCATAGGCGTCGTGGTCGCTCGTCGGCATGAGCTCGATGACGCCGAAGGGCGTGTGGCTGGCGACGCGGGGGGTCTTGTCGAAGCTCTCCCAGCGAGCGACGTCCTGCTCGAGGTACTCCATGATCCCGGCGATGATGCGCTCGGGTCCGGTCCCGGCGACCCAGCCGACCATGTTGCGTACGTCGACGAAGCTCGTCATCTTCTTCCCTTCGGTTCGGTGATTCGAGGGTACGAGCCGTCGATATGCAACAGCAACGACCGTTCTGCTCATGGAACGTCGGGCAGATGCGCAGTCTGACAGGAGCGAAGGTACGATGTGCGCATGGATGTCCTCGACGACCTCGACCGCCGCCTGCTCGCCCTCCTCCGCGAGGACGGGCGGATCCCGGTGGCCGAGCTGTCGCGCCGGCTCGGGGTGGCCCGGGCGACCGTCACGGGCCGGATCGACCGGCTCGTGGCATCCGGGATCATCGTCGGATTCTCGGTCCGCGTGCGCGACGAGACCGACCCGCTCGCGATCCACGCCATCTCGTTCATCGAGGTCGAGGGGCGCACGACCGACGACGTCATCCGACGGCTCCGCGGGTTCCCGGAGATCACGGCGCTGCACACGACGAACGGCGGCTGGGACCTCGTCGCGGAGCTCCGCACGGAGACGCTCGGCGAGTTCGACCGCGTGCTCGGGCGCATCCGCTCGATCGACGGGGTCGTCAACAGCGAGACCAGCCTGCTGCTGAGCTCGGTGCTGCGCTAGCTAGCGCTCCGGCTGGAGGACGAGCGCGTCGGTCGCCGCCTTCCGCACCGCCGGGATGCTGAAGGCCCACTCGCGCGTCCCACCGCTCCGCCAGAGCTCCGCCTGGTCGTCGTAGTGCGGGTGGAACGCGTGCCCTGAGGCGCCCGTGAGGTTGACCCAGGTGGAGTCGTTGAAGTCCTCGAGGTCGACGACCATGCGCATCGACGGCACCCAGTTCACCTCGTAACCGAGGGTCGCGTCCCAGCCGTTGGCGTTGACGATCGCCGAGCCGCCCGACGTCTCGTACGGACCGCGGTTGAAGAGCCATTCGATCGGCCCGATGCCCGACTCGCCGAAGGTCTGGTTCGTCAGGGTCAGCGTGTGAAGTCCGCCCCAGCGCCACTCGGCGGGGTCGTCGCCCATGAGCCCGGATGCCTCGGCCCACGCGGCATCGAGGGACGCGGCGAGCACCGCGTCACGTCCGGTGGCGCCGGAGGCCCGATCGGTCCACCACGGATCCTCGGGCTGACCGAGCAGGGAGCCGACCACGGAGAACCAGCGGTCGCCGCCGACGGGCCGCGTGGACTCGGGAAGGCCGCCGAACATCCCGTCGAGCAGGTTGCGCCAGAACACGGCGAAGTACGCGGCCTGGGCGCTGTCGGCGTCGGCGGACGCATCCCAGCCGGCCAGCAGCTCGGCGCCGCGCGCGGCGTCGCCGTCGAGGTCGAGCTCCGAGATCACGGGCAGGAACGCCTCGGCGTTGGCGTCGCGCGTGTCGAACTGGATCTCGCTCATGTGCTCGGCGGTGATCGGCTCGCCCGCCGCGATGAGCTCGCCGAGGCGCCGCTCGATGCCCTCGGCACGGTAGCCGAGGTCCCAGTCGCGGGTGAGCATGGGGCCGCCGTCCTCGACCGCGTTGTTCGCGGTCACGATGTAGCCGCGCTCGGGGTTCTCGGCGGACGGCAGCTCGTCGTACGCCACCGTGCCGATCCAGCCGTTGTCGCTCGTCCAGCCGGGGAGCGGCACGGTGCCGTCGCCGGCGGCGCGCACGGGGATGCGCCCGGGCGCCTGGTAGCCGATGTTGCCGTCGACGTCGGCGTAGACCAGGTTCTGCGAGGGCACCTCGAAGCGCTCGGCGGCCGCGCGGAACTCCGGCCAGGTCGCGGCGCGGTTCATCGCGAAGATCGCCTGCGGCGTCGCGCCGGGCTGCAGCGCCGTCCACTGCAGGGAGACCTCGAGCTCGGCGTCCGCGCTCGCCCCGGCCGCCTCCGCTCCCTCCTCGGGCTCCGCCTCCTCGGCCTCTGCGTCCTCGGCGGCGCTCTCGGCGATCGCCGCGAAGTCCGAGCCGATGTCGGTCACGATCGGTCCGCGTCCGGTCGAGCGGACGGTGATGGTCACGGGGTCGCCGCCGGCGACCTCGATGACCTCCTCGCGGGTCGTGAGCGGCACGAGCGTGCCGTCGAGCTCGTACGAGTCGTCGGTGACGCGCTCGAGGTAGAGGTCGGCGACGTCGGGCCCGAGGTTCGTGAAGCCCCAGGCGATGCGCTCGTTGTGCCCGATGATGACGCCGGGCAGCCCCGAGAAGCCGTACCCGGCCACGTCGAAGGTGCACCTGGCGTTCAGCTCGGCGCAGTGCATGCCCATCTGCACCCAGATCGACGGCATCGCCGGTCCGAGGTGCGGGTCGTTCGCCAGGAGCGGCATGCCCGTGTCGGTGAGCGTGCCCGAGACGACCCACGAGTTCGAACCGAGGTCGCCGTCCTCCGGGCCGAGGAGCTGCGGCAGCGCATCGAGGCTCGCGGCGAGCTCGCCGTACAGGTCGGCCGTGCCGGGGGCGACGGACGCCGCGGCCGCCACGCCGGTCGTGGGCTCCACGCCCGCCGCGCGCTCCACGCCGGTCGCGGCCGCCGCCTCGACGGGGCGCGTTCCGAGTCCGGCCGGCGCCGACGAGGCCGGCCCGCCGATGATCGTGGGCTTCGCCGACCACGGGAAGTCCGGATGGAGCTGCGCGACCTGCTCGTCGGTGAGTCCCGAGGCGAGGAGCAGGGCCCGGTCGATCTCGTCGCCGAGGTTGGATCTCAGGTCCCACGCCATGGCCTTCAGCCAGGCGATGGAGTCGATGGGCGTCCAACGCTCCGGTTCGTAGCCCGGATTCTGCAGCGCGAGCACGCCGTACTCCAGCGAGAGCTCGACGCCCGTGCGCTCGGCGAGGTAGGCGTTGACGCCGTCGGCGTAGGCCTCGTAGAGGGCCCGCGACTCCTCGTCGAGCAGCTCGAACTCCTGCTCGGCGATGCCGCGCCAGTCGAGGGTGCGGATGAACGCGTCGGTCGCGACCTGCGACTCGCCGAAGAGCTCGGCGACGCGACCCGCCGTGACGTGACGGCGGAAGTCCATCTCCCAGAACCGGTCCTGTGCGTGCACGTACCCCTGCGCGAAGACCAGGTCGTGGTCGCTCTCGGCGACGAGCTGGGGGATGCCCGCGTCGTCCCGGTAGACCGTGACGGGGCCGTCCAGGCCCGCGACGGCGATGCGTCCGGACTCGGTCGGGAAGGAGCGGTGGACCGTCCACCAGCCGAAGCCGACCGCGGCCGCACCGAGCACGAGCACCGTGACCAGGGCGCCGACCAGGAACTTCGTCCAGCCGTTCCGTCGGGTCCTCGGCGCGTCGGTTCCCACGTCACTCCTTCGTGTCGGCGCATGGCTCGGGTCGCCCGTCCGAGCGGCCCCGGGTTGACACTGTACCCCGGCGCCGACGGGCGGGCGGCGGCGGCCGCCCCGGCTGTGGGGTCAGGCGTGCAGCGCGGCGTTCAGGGCGATGCCCTCGCCCGAACGGGACAGCACCTCGACGCGACCGTCGAGGGAGTTGCGGCGGAAGAGCAGGTTCGGCAGGCCCGAGAGTTCGACCGCCTTGACGACCCGGTCGCGCTCGCCGATGCCGCCGCGGAGCACCACCTTCGTGCCCGCGGTGACGTAGAGACCGGCTTCGACGACCGAGTCGTCGCCGATCGAGATGCCGATGCCCGAGTTCGCGCCGAGCAGCGCTCGCTCGCCGATGGCGACGCGCTGCGTGCCGCCGCCCGAGAGCGTGCCCATGATCGAGGCCCCGCCGCCGATGTCGCTGCCGTCGCCGACGACGACGCCCTGCGAGATGCGGCCCTCGACCATCGACGAGCCGAGCGTACCGGCGTTGAAGTTCACGAAGCCCTCGTGCATGACCGTCGTGCCGGGCGCGAGGTGCGCGCCGAGGCGCACGCGCGACGCGTCGGCGACGCGCACGCGCTCGGGGATCACGTAGTCGAGCAGGCGCGGGAACTTGTCGAGCCCCGTGACGTGGATGCCCGCGCGCTGCAGCAGCGGACGGAGCCGGTCGAGGTCGTCGGGGTGCACCGGCCCGGCGTTGGTCCAGGCCACGTTCGGCAGGTGGCCGAAGACGCCGTCGAGGTTCAGCCCGTTCGGACGGACGAGGAGGTGCGACAGGAGGTGCAGGCGCAGGTACGCGTCCGGCGTGCTCGCCGGGGCCGCATCGAGGCGGATGGCGACGCGGACCGCCTCGACGCGGACGCCGCGCCGATCGTCCGGGCCGACCGCTCCGACCGGCGGCTCCCAGGCCGGCGCGTCAGCCGGCACGTCGTCGAGCCGCGGCGCGGGGAACCACGTGTCGAGCACGGTGCCGTCGCCGGCGATCGTGGCGAGGCCGTCGCCCCAGGCGGTGGCGGGCGCAGTCGGGTTCGGCGAGGCAGCGGGCATGCATCAAGGGTACCGAGCGCGATCCGGGGGCGACGACGGATGACGCGGGGCGCGGACCCGCGACATCCACCCCTCGTAGACTCGGGGCATGGCCGCACCCGCCGTCCGCCCGCCCGCGCTCGACCTGTCCGCCGACGTCGTCGCCATCACGCAGGCGATCTGCGACGTCCCGAGCGTCTCGGGCGAGGAGCGGCGGCTCGCCGACCTCGTGGTCGACGCGCTGGCCGGCGCCGACCACCTGGAGGTGTTCCGCGACGGCGACACGATCGTGGCGCGCACGAACCTGGGCCGCGAGCGCCGGGTGGTCATCGCCGGGCACCTCGACACCGTGCCGATCAACGGCAACGTGCCGACCCGGTTCGAGGTCGACGGCGGGCGGAACGTGCTGTGGGGGCGCGGCACGGTCGACATGAAGGCCGGCGTCGCGGTGCAGCTGAAGCTCGCACGCGAGCTCGTGGCGCCGATCGTCGACGTGACCTGGATGTGGTACGACCACGAGGAGGTCGCCGCCGACCTCAACGGGCTCGGCCGGGTGCTGCGCACGCGCCCCGACCTGTTCGAGGCCGACTTCGCGATCCTCGGCGAGCCGACGCGCGGCGAGGTCGAGGGCGGGTGCAACGGCACGCTCCGGGTCGAGGTGCGCGCGACCGGACGGCGCGCGCACTCGGCGCGCAGCTGGGTCGGGGTGAACGCGATCCACCGGCTCGCGCCAGCGCTCGAGCGGCTCGCGAGCCATCGGGCCGAGACGGTCCGCGTCGACGGGCTCGACTACCGCGAGGGGCTGAACGCCGTCTTCGTGCACGGCGGCATCGCCGGCAACGTGATCCCCGACGACGCCGTCCTCACGCTGAACTACCGCTTCGCCCCGAGCCGGTCGGTCGACGAGGCGACGGAGGTCGTGCGCGACCTCTTCCCCGAGTACGAGCTCACCGTGACCGACGCGTCCGAGGGCGCCAGGCCCGGTCTCGACGACCCGCTCGCGCAGGAGTTCGTCCGCGCGGTCGGTGCCGACGCGCAGCCCAAGTACGGCTGGACCGACGTGGCGCGCTTCAGCGCGCTGGGCATCCCCGCCGTCAACTTCGGCCCGGGCGACCCGCTGCTCGCGCACGCCGACGACGAGCGCGTGGACTGCGAGGAGATCCTCGCGTGCGAGCGCGCCCTGCGCGACTGGCTGACCGGAGCGGTGCGCTGAGCCGCTCCGTGGACGCCGAGGCGGAGGCGGCGCGTCCGGGACCGCGGCGACCCGATCCGCACCGCGTCGAGCGGTGGTCGCCGCGCGTGCGCTGGCGGCTCCTGCCCTGGTGGGGCCGCGTGGTGGTCGTCTACCTCGCCGCCCGGGTGCTCTCGATCCTCATCGTGCTGCAGTTCGCGCGCGAGCAGGCCGCGAGCGCCTGGACCGACGCGCGCCCCGGGTACCTCGAGTACGCCAACATCTGGGACGGCCGGTGGTACGCGTACATCGCCGCCGCCGGGTACCCGACGGAGCTCCCGCTGACCGACGACGGCCACGTCGCCGAGAACGCGTGGGCGTTCCTGCCGGTCTTCCCCGGCATCGTGCGCATCCTCACCGTCGTCGGCGTCCCGTGGGACGCGGCATCCGTCGTCGTCGCCCTCGCCGCGGGCCTCGCGGCCGCGCTCGTGTTCCACCGCCTGATGTCGCGCTTCCTCGAACCCGACCGGGCGCTGTTCGCGGTCGTGCTCTTCTGCGTGGCGCCGGTCTCGCCGATCATGGGCTTCGGCTACGCCGAGTCGCTCGGCTTCCTCTGGCTCGCCCTCGCGCTGCTCCTGCTCGTCGACCGGCGGTACGGATGGCTCGTGCCCGTGATCGGCGCGTGGGCCTTCACACGGCCGGGCGCCCTCGCGTTCGCGCTGACCCTCGGACTGCACTGGATCGTGCGCTGGGTCACGCGGTCCCGCGATCCGTTCCCCGTCCGGGAGCGGGTGGTCGCGGCATCCGTCGCCCTGTTCGCCGGCATCGTCGGGCTCGCCTGGCCGGCGATCGCCTGGGCGGCGACGGGGGAGCCCGCCGCCTACACCGACACCGAGCTCGCCTGGCGGGCGCCCTACATCGGCTACGTGGAGCTCGTCCCGCTGACGCCCTGGTTCCAGTCGGGCGACTGGTGGCTCGGGCAGCCGATGGGCACGATCGCCCCGATCGCGCTCGCCGTGGGGTTCGGGGCGCTCCTCTTCACGCCGTGGGTGCGCCGCCTCGGCGTCGACGTGCGGCTGTGGCTCGCGAGCTACGCGCTGTACCTGTTCGCGGTGTTCTTCCCGCAGTCCAGCACGTTCCGGCTGCTCGCACCGCTGTTCCCGCTCGCGGGGGCGCTCGCCGTGCCGCGGTCGCCGTGGTGGCGGGGCGGGCTCGTCGTCGTCTCGGTCGCGTTGCAGGTCGTGTGGCTGCGGCTCGGCTGGTTCATCGACGGGTACGACTGGACGCCGCCCTGATCCCGTGCCGGCGCCCGTCGGCCGCCGCGGCCGGCGTGGCCGCGCCGGCGGTGATCGGCGGGTGCACGGAGCGCGACGGGCCCGTGAACGACCGGCCGGGTCGTCCACAAACGGGGCCCCGTGTCCCGTTGCGTCGCATCCATGCGGGATAATGGAGGTTCAGCCACGAAAGGGGTAGCTCAATGGCGGCCATGAAGCCACGCACTGGAGACGGACCGATGGAGGCTGTGAAGGAGGGGCGGCTCATCATCGTGCGCGTGCCCCTCGAGGGTGGCGGTCGCCTCGTCGTCTCGGTGAACGACGCTGAGGCCAAGGAGCTCTACGACGTCCTGGGCGGCGTCGTCAACGCAGCCTAGTCAGACGCCCAGCTTCACGATCTGCAGCAGGCCGTCCCCGGCCGGCGAGATCGCGGTGACGACGGCGGAGGAGGCCGCGAGCTCCGAGATGAGTCCGCGGAACGCCGTCGCCACCTCGTCTCGTCGGGCCGGGTCGGCCACCCTCCCCTTCCACAGGGCACGGGCGACCAGCACGCTGCCGCCGGGCTTGGCCAGGCGCAACCCGTGCTCGACGTACTCGATGACCGAGGCGGCATCCGCGTCGATGACGACGACGTCGTACGATCGCTCGTTCATGCGCGGCAGCACCTCGCCCGCGCGGCCCGCGATGAGGCGCACGCGCGCCGGGGCGATGCCCGCATCGGCGAAGTGCTCGCGCGCGTGCTGCTGGTACTCCGTCTCGGAGTCGATCGAGGTCAGGTGCGCCGACCGCGCGGCCTGCAGCATCCACAGGCCGGAGACGCCCACCCCGGTGCCGACCTCGATGATCGCGCGGGCGTCGCTCGCCGCGGCGATCACCGCGAGTTGCGCGCCGACGGCGGGGGAGACGGGCTCGATGCCGAGCTCGAGGGACTGCTGACGGGCCTTCGCGATCGACTCGGACTCGACGACGGATTCGTCGACGTACTTCCAGTTCAGGTCGTGTTCGGACACGTGGCGGCTCCCGGGGACTCTGTCGACCCCAAGCCTAGGGGTCCCGCGAACGGTGCGATGCACGCCTCGCCGCCGACTATCCTTGACCGCATGGGCGGCCTGACCTTCGACAAACTCCTCATCATCGGGGTGATCGCCGTCTTCCTGCTCGGTCCGGAGCGGCTACCGCACTACGCGGCGCAACTCGGCAAGTTCGTGCGCTCGCTCCGCGACATGGCGAACGGTGCGAAGGACCGCGTGCGCGAGGAGATGGGGCCCGACTTCGACGACGTCGACTGGCGCAAGCTCGATCCCCGCCAGTACGACCCGCGACGGATCGTCCGCGAGGCGCTGAGCGAGGTCGATCCGTTCGCCGAGCCCGCGAAGCCCGTGGTCGCGCGAGCCGCCGTCAACGAGAACTCGGCGTACCTGCAGCGCAAGCGCCGCCTCGAGTCGATCGCGGCGGGCGAGCCCGCGCCGTTCGACTCCGAGGCGACCTGACGCGGGGTCGTCCCCCGGTCCGTCGGCGTCGTCGTCCGGCGGTCGTCGCTACGCGCGTCGGATGGCCCGCAGGACCCGCGCGAGCAGGACGAGCACGCCGCTCAGCCGCGCGTACTCGCGCCCGGTGTGCGGCAGCGGGATCAGGCGCGTGTTCACGGACACGGTGACCGGGTCGACGAACCGCAGGAGCCCCTCGCGGCCGTTCCGACGACCGATGCCGGACGCCTTGAGCCCGCCCATCGGCGCATCGACCGAGCCGAAGCTGCCCCGGTAGCCCTCGTTGACGTTCACGCTGCCCGCGTCGAGCTGGTCGGCGACGCGCAACGCGCGCCGGGTCGACCCCGACAGCACGGATGCGTTGAGTCCGTACTCCGACGTGTTGGCGGCGAACACCGCCTCCAGTTCGTCGTCGACGACGTGGAGCGAGGCGATCGCGCCGAACGTCTCCTCGTCGAGCACGCGCATGCCCGGAGTGACGTCGGTGAGCACCGTGGGCTCGAACGCCCACGGGCCGATGTCGGGCCGCGGGTCGCCGCCCACGAGCACCCGGGCGCCCTTGGCCAGCGCGTCGTCGAGGTGGCCGCGGATCCGGTCGAGCTGCGCGGCCGTCGCGAGGCTGCCGTAGTCGGCTTCGTGGTCGAGGCCCGAGCCGATCCGCGGCCGGGCCAGTCGAGCGGCGAGCGCCGCCGTGAACGCGTCCGCGACGCGGCGGTGCACGTAGATGCGCTCGACCGACACGCACAGCTGGCCCATCGACGAGAAGCACGCGTGCGCGGCATCCGCCGCGGCCTGCTCGACGTCGACGTCGTCGAGGACGACGAGGGCGTTCTTGCCGCCGAGCTCGAGCGAGGCGCCGACCAGGCGGCGTCCGGCCTTCTCGGCGATGCGGCGCCCGGTGGCGGTCGAGCCGGTGAAGCAGATGTAGTCGGCCTCGTCGGTCAGGGCCTCGCCCACCTCGGCGGGGTCGCCGGCGACGACCGCCCACAGCGACTCCGGCAGCCCCGCGTCGACGAACGCGCGCCGCAGTGCGAGCACCGAGAGCGCACCCTGGTCGTCGGCCTTCTGCACGACCGCGCACCCGGCGGCGAGTGCGGGCACGACGTCCATCGCGGCGAGGCTGATCGCGTAGTTCCACGGCGTGACGACGCCGACGACGCCCTTGGAGCGATAGCGGACGCGGGTCGAGAGCACGACCGGGATGCCCGCGCGGCGGCGGCCGCCGCGCAGCACGCTGCGTGCCTTCAGCGCGTTCCACCGGGTCACCGAGAGGGCCTGGAAGACCTCCTCGAAGGCCTGCCCGCGGGTCTTGCCGCTCTCGAGCTGGGTGAGGTCGAGGAGCTCCTCCCGGCGGGCGACGATCAGGTCGTGCGCGCGGAGCAGGATCCGGCGGCGCTCCGCGAAGCCGGCCCGCGCCCACGCGACCTGCGCCAGCCGCGCGCGGGAGACCGCGCCGCGCACGTCGTCGGCGCTCGAACGGGGCAGATCGACCAGCGTCTCGCCCGTCGCGGGCGTGGGGATCGCCGCAGTGCGTCCCGTCGTGGCGATCAGGTCGGCAGCGAGGGCGTCGCGTTCGGCGCTCGGGCCGACGCCGCGGGTTCGCGACGAGGCGGACGTGGGGCTGCCGGGGATGCGGGCGGCGGCCGGCGTTCGGGGAGCGGCCGAGGTTCGGGTGGCGGCGTTGGACACCCGGCCAGTCTAGGCGCGCGAGGACCGGGGGAGCGTGTCCGGATCGGCCTCGCCGACTGGGTATGCTTCCCCGCATGACTTCCCCGGAGCGACGGGTGTCGCGCGGCATCGTGGCCCGCTACGCCGTCGGATCGATCGGCACGGGCGGCTTCGCGACGCTGCCCGGACTGGTGCTCGTGTTCTACCTGACGGACACGCTCGGCGTGACCGCCCTGCTCGCCGGGCTCGTCGTCACGGCGGCCAAGGTGTGGGACGTGCTGATCGACCCGTGGATCGGCGACCGCAGCGATCACGCCCTCGCCGTCTCGGGCACGCGCCGCACCTGGATGCGGATCGGCGCGATCGCACTCCCGGTGGCGTTCGTCGTCACGTTCGCGGCGCCCGCCGGGCTCGGTCCGGTCGTCGCCGGCGCGTGGGTCATGATCGCGTTTCTGGCCACCGCGACGGCGTTCAGCCTGTTCCAGGTGCCCTACATCGCGCTGCCGGCGGAGCTCACCGACGACTACGACGCGCGGACGCGCCTCCTGACGTGGCGCGTCGTGCTCCTGAGCCTCGCGATCCTGCTCTTCGGCGCCGGCGGGCCCATGCTGCGCCGCGCGGGCGGCGACGACGAGGCGCTCGGCTACCTCGTGATGGCCGTGGTCGCCGGGCTCGTGATCGGCATCGGGATGCTCGTGGCCACCACGACCGCGCCCACCGGCATGCGCATCGAGGAGCGCGAGCGCCGCAGCCTCGCCGCCGGCTACGCGGAGGGCCTCGGCGCGCTCCGCCGCAGCCGACCGTTCCGCCTGCTGCTCACGGGCTTCCTGCTGCAAGGGCTCGCGACCGGCGTCATGCTCGCCGGCGCGAACTACGTCGCCGTGTGGGTGCTCGACTCCGAGGACGCGCTGACGTTCCTGTTCGTGGCCCTCATCGGCCCGGCGATCCTCTGCGCACCGCTCTGGGGCCGTCTCGCCCGCCGCATCGGCAAGGAGCGGTCCTACGTGCTCGCGAGTGCCCTGTTCGCCGTGGCATCCGCCGCCCTCGTCGGCATGATCTGGGCGCCGGGCGCCTGGGTCTACGGACCGGTCGCGATCGCGGGCGCCGCGTACGCCGGCATGCAGTCCCTGCCGATGGCCATGCTGCCGGATGTCGTCGCCCACGACGCCCGCACGAACGGACCCGGCCGCGCCGGCACCTTCGGCGGCGTCTGGACGGCGGGGGAGACCACCGGGATGGCGCTCGGCGCGACCCTGCTCACCATCGTGCTCGCGGCGACGGGCTACCTCGAGTCGGTCGGCTCGGCCGTCGTCGCGCAGCCGGATGCCGCGGTCGCGGGCATCGCGATGAGCTTCAGCCTGCTTCCGGCCGTGCTCGTGCTCGTCAGCCTCATCCCCCTCCTGCGCTACCCGCTGCGGCGCGCCGACATCGACACCCCCGCCCCCACCGAGGAGATCGCCCGATGAACGCCTTCGAACGCGAGCCCGACGCGGTGCTCGCCGAGCTCGCCGCACTGCGCGAGGCCGACGCGCCCACGCACGGCGGTCGCGTGCTGTCGTACGTCTACGACTCGGGCCTCGCCGAGCTCGACGACCTCGCGGCGCACGCGGCAC
This sequence comes from Agromyces sp. GXS1127, assembly GCF_050565425.1. Lineage (NCBI taxonomy): Bacteria > Bacillati > Actinomycetota > Actinomycetes > Micrococcales > Microbacteriaceae > Agromyces > Agromyces sp. GXS1127. The sequence goes on along the minus strand of NZ_JBOCIG010000002.1, from coordinate 399,387 downwards.
GCCTCGTACAGCCCGTCAACGGCCTCGACCCGACGACGTTCACCTCGGTCGCGGCCATGGAGGCCGGAGTGGTGGGCTTCGCGCGCCGGGCGTTCCACGGTGACGCGGGGCCCGACGAGGTCATCGGGTCGGTCACGTCCGGCGGCACCGAGAGTTGCCTGCTCGCGGTCAAGACCGCGCGCGACGTGTGGCGCGAGGCGAACCCCGGTGACGAGCGGATGCCGCGGCTCGTCGCCCCGACGACCGTGCACGCCGCGTTCCACAAGGCCGCCCACTACTTCGGGCTCGCGCTCGAGCTCGTCCCCGTCTCCCCGGAGACCGGCGCGCCCCGCGTGGCCGACGTCGTCGCCCGCCTCGGCGACGACGTGGCGCTCGTCGTCATGAGCGCGCCGTCGTACCCGTTCGCGACCCTCGACCCGATCGGCGAGGTCGCGGCGGAGACCGCCGGACGCGGCATCGCGCTGCACGTCGATGCCTGCATCGGCGGCTTCGCGCTCGCCTTCCAGGAGGGCCTGCCCGACTGGGACCTCCGGGTCCCGGGCGTCACGAGCCTCTCGGCCGACCTGCACAAGTACGGCTACGCGCCCAAGGGCGTGTCGGTGCTCCTGCAACGCGGCCGCGACCGGCAGCGCCGCCAGTACTTCGCGACGACGGCGTGGCCGGGGTACCCGGTCGTGAACCCGACCATGGCGGGCTCGAAGCCCGCCGGGCCGCTCGCGGCGGCGTGGGCCATCCTCCGGGTCCTCGGCGAGTCCGGCTTCGCCGACCTCACGGCTCGGGCGATGACCGCGACGGCGGCCCTGCGCGACGCGATCGACGGCATCGAGGGCCTCGCAGTCGTCGGCGATCCGGTCGGCCCGCTGCTCGCGGTCCGCGCCGACGACGCGGTGCCCGCCGAACGCCGGGTCGACCCGCACCACTGGGCCGACGCGGCGCGCGGCGCCGGATGGCACCTGCAGCTGCAGCCGGGCATGGTGCAGGCCGACGGCACCGTCCTGCCCCACACCACGCACCTCACCGTGACGCCCGTCACCGATCACGTCGTCGGCGAACTCGTGCCCGCGCTCCGGGCCGCGGCCGACGCCGTGCGCGGGATCCCGGCGGTCGACGGCGGCGAACTCGTCGCCGGGCTCGCGGGGCAGCTCCCCGGCGGCGCCGGCGCGCTCGCCGCGGCATCCGACGGCCTCGACTCGGACACCGCGGCCGGCCTGCTCGGCGCGTTCGGGCTGCTCGGCGGGGAGGGGGCAGGCGGGGCGCTGCCCGAGCGGATGGCGCCGGTGCTCGCGCTCGTCGAGGCACTGCCGGCGCCCCTGACGGAGCGGCTGCTCGTGGAGCTGCTCGCCCGCGTCGTCGAGCCGCGCGACTGACGAGCCCCGGCACGCGCGGCGCGCGATCCGGCCGCGGCGGCTAGAGCCCGCAGCGCTCGGCGTAGTACGCGTAGAGGTCGGCCTTGAGGTCGGCGCCGGACGCGATCTCGAGCCGTCCCTCGCGTCCGTCGCCGGTCGCCACCGTGAACGGCAGGATGGTGCCGCGCTTGTCGTCGGCGAGCGCATGCGCGTCGCACCGCGCGGGTCGCACCGCGAGCGACACCTCGACGGGCGCGTCGCCGGGGGCGACCTCGAGGCCGAGCGGCCAGTCCTGGCCGTCTTCGTTCCCGATGAGCGTCGTGGCGGACACGCGGTCGATCGCGAGCGTTCCGTCGCCGGATGCCACGGGCGCGACGGTCACGTCGATCCACGCCCGCTGGGCGGCGCCGGTCCCGGTCGTGCGCAGGCGTCCGGGCAGCTCGATCGCGGCGACGACGGCGACCGACTCGGCGAGGCAGTCGGCGTCGGCGATGCGCTGCATCGTGCCGAAGGGGTCCGCGGGCTCGAGCGTGCCCTCGTGGTCGGTGCCGTCGGCGGTCGTCGCGCGCACGTCGATGCCGATCGCGGTGGGGTCCCGGTCGCAGACGCTCCCGGTGAGATCCATCCGGATGTCGAGCGCGTCGTCGCGATCGAGCTCGAACGGCTCGTCGCGGTCCATGCCCGGTTCGAGCGCGGGGGAGACGACCGACAGCGCCGTGACCGTGACGGGCTCGCCCGTGTTCTCGAAGTGCAGGACGAGCCGGCCCTGCGGGACGTCGATCCGGCCCTGCTGCACCGTCACGGAGAGGCCCTCCGGGAGCCCGTCGCCGGTCGGACCGGGGCCGGGTCCGGCGACCGCGCCGCACGAGACGAGCGATGCGACGGCGAGGGCCGCGACGACGAGGGACGCGGGCGCGCGCACCGCGGACCGGACGCGGAGACGAGCGGCACGCGGCATCCGTCTCACCGCACCGAGACGTCGAGTCGTCGACCGGCGAGTGCGCGCGGGCGACCGGCGAGGAAGTCGGCCGCCCGTTCGATCGCGCGGGCCGCGGGATCGTCGGGCTCGGCGAGCACGACCGGGAATCCGTCGTCGCCGCCGCGCCGCAGCGCGACGCTGAGCGGCACCGCGGCGACGAGCGGCACGGCATCGTCGACGCCCTCGGAGAGTCGCCGCGCGACCTCCTCGCCGCCGCCCGAGCCGAACAGGTCGAGGAGCGACCCGTCGGGCTGTGCGAGCCCGGCCATGTTCTCGATCACGCCGACCACGCGCTGGCCCGTCTGCCGCGCGACGAGGCCCGAGCGCTCGGCGACGTCGGCGGCCGCCGGCTGGGGCGTCGTGACGACCACCACCTCGGCGTTCGGCAGCAGCTGGCCGAGCGAGATCGCGACGTCGCCGGTGCCCGGCGGGAGGTCGACGAGCAGCACGTCGAGGTCGCCGAAGTACACGTCGGTGAGGAACTGCTGCAGGGTGCGGTGCAGCATCGGGCCGCGCCACGCGACGGCGACGGACGAGCCGCGGCCGCCGGGCTCGGTGGGCTCGACGAACATGCCGATCGAGATGACCTTCACGCCGAAGGCCACGGGCGGCAGGATCATGTCGTCGACGCGCGTCGGGCGCGCGGCCGTGCCGTGCTCGTCGACGAGGCCGAGCAGGCCCGGGATCGAGAAGCCGTGCACGTCGGCATCGACGAGTCCGACCGAGAGCCCGCGCGCCGCCAGCGCGACCGCGAGGTTCGCGGTGAGCGTCGACTTGCCGACCCCTCCCTTGCCGCTCGTGACCGCGACGACGCGCGTGAGCGTGCCCGGGCCGAACGGGTTGCCGCGCGCGGCGCGGCCGCCGCGGAGGCGCTCGGTGAGGGCTGCGCGCTGGTCGGGCGTCATGACGCCGAGCTCGACGGTCGCATGGCCCGCGCCGACGACCTGCTCGGCCGCGGCGCGCACGTCGCGCTCGATGCGGTCGGAAGCCGGGCAGCCGACGACCGTGAGCCGCACGCCGACCTCGACGCCGGCGTCCGTGGCCGTCACGTGCTCGATCATGTCGAGCTCGGTGATGGGCCTGCGGATCTCGGGATCGATGACGCCCGCGAGCGCGGTGCGGACGGCCCGCTCGATGTCGCCCGCGTCAGGACGGGGCATTCGCGGCATCCTCCTCGTCGCGCTTGTCGAGCTCCTCGAGCACCTGCCGCAGCTCCTGCCGGATGAACTCCTTCGACGCGAGGTCGCGCACCGCGAGCCGGAGCGCCACGACCTCCCGCGCGAGGTACTCGGTGTCGGCGAGGTTCCGTTCCGCACGCTGGCGGTCCTGCTCGATCTGCACGCGGTCGCGGTCGTCCTGCCGGTTCTGGGCGAGCAGGATGAGGGGCGCGGCGTAGGACGCCTGCAGCGAGAGCACGAGGGTGAGCGCGATGAAGCCGAGCTCGACCGAGTCGAACCGCCAGGCCGGCGGGGCGAGCGTGTTCCACAGGATCCAGAACGTCACGAAGAGCGTGAGGCCGAGCAGGAACCACGGGGTGCCCATGTTGCGCGCGACCCACTCGGTGAAGCGGCCGAAGCGGTCCCGGTCGCCCGAACGTCGCAGGGGCGGCGCGGATCGGCGGATGCCCTTCGGGGTGTCGAACCGACGGTCGTCGGCGGCGTCAGCGCGTGCCATCTCCTGCCCTCCTTCCGGGTGCGATCGGGATGCTGCCGGTGGCCAGCTGTGCGCGGGCCGTCGCGCGTCTGCTCACCTCCGATTCGTCCTCGGGATGACTTCTCCAGTCGTCCGGGAGCAGGTAGTCGAGCACGTCGTCGATCGTGACGACGCCGACCAGTCGATGCTTCTCGTCGACGACCGGGACGGACACGAGATCGTAGCTCGCGAGGATGCGGCTGACCTCGGCCGCCGACGTGTCGGCCGTGACCGGTTCCAGCCCCTGGTCGATGAGCGACCCCAGCCGCTCGTGCGGCGGGTAGCGCAGCATGCGCTGGAAGTGGACGATGCCGAGGAAGCGGCCCGTCGGCGGCTCGTACGGCGGCAGTGTGACGCACACGGCCGCGCCGAGCGCGGGCGGGAGGTCGTGCCGGCGGATGAGGGCGAGCCCCTCGGCCACCGTGGCATCGGCCGAGACGATGATCGGCTCCGTGGTCATGAGACCGCCGGCGGTGTCGGGGCCGTAGGAGAGCAGGAACCGGACGTCCTCCGCCTCCTCGGGCTCCATGAGCTCGAGCAGGTGCTCGCCGCGCTCCTCGGGGAGCTGGGCGATGAGGTCGGCGGCGTCGTCGGGCGACATGTGGTCGAGCACGTCGGCCGCGCGGTCGTCGCCGAGCTTGGCGAGGATGTCGACCTGGTCGACCTCGGGCATCTCCTCCAGCACGTCGGCCAGGCGGTCGTCGGGGAGCTCCGCGGCGACCTCCTGCCGTCGCTGCGGCGGCAGGTCGAGCAGGGTGTTCGCGAGGTCGGCGGGCTTCAGCTCGGAGTAGGTCGCGATGAGCTGCTCGGCGGACTGCGCCTCGCCGGCCTCGCTCGTCTCGCGGACCTCGCGCCAGGTGACGTACGCCGAGGGGCCCTTCGCGAAGGGCGACGCGCTCGTCTTCGGGCGGCGGACGAACAGCTGGTCGACCTCCCACTCGCCGGGCTCGCGCTCCTCGATCGCCACGTCCTCGATGGTGGCCGTGCCGGAGCCGTCGTTGAACGTCACCTTGCGGCCGAGCATCTCGGCGATCACGCGCACCTCGCCGCCGCGCTGCTCGAAGCGGCGCAGGTTGATGAGCCCGGTCGTGATGATCTGCCCGCCGCCGATCGACGTGACGCGCCCGATCGAGACGAAGACGCGCCGTTTGCCCGGGATCTCGACGATGAGGCCGACCACGCGCGGCGGGTCGTCCTTGCGGTACACGACGAGCACGTCGCGCACCTTCCCGACGCGGTCGCCCGCGGGGTCGAACACGGCGCACCCGGCGAGTCGGGCGACGAAGACTCTCGTGGCGCTCACGCCTCCCAACCTACCGCGCGTTCCCGGGTTCGGACCGGGCGGACGACCCGCATGGAAGAATGGCGGGGTGAGCACCCAGTCGCCGTTCGGCGGTCGCATCGGCCGCACCTTCCCGACGCTTCCGAAGGGCGAGACGGTCGCGAGCTACGAGACGTACCAGGAGGCGCAGGCCGCGGTCGACCAGCTCGCCAAGGCCGAGTTCCCCGTCAAGGAGCTCTCGATCGTCGGCCACGACCTCACGAGCGTCGAGCGCATCACTGGCACCCTCAGCTGGGGCCGCACTGCCGCTGCGGGCGCGCTCTCGGGAGCGTGGTTCGGCACGTTCCTCGGCCTGCTGTTCTTCATCTTCTCGCCGTCGGGCACCTCGCTCGGCATCCTCGGCGCCGCGATCCTCATCGGCGCCGGCTTCGGCATGATCTTCAGCCTCGTCTCCTACTCGGTGAACCGCCGGCGGCGCGACTTCACGTCGGTCATGCAGGTGCTCGCGACGCGCTACGCGATCATCGCCGAGCCCGCGCACGTCGTGCGGGCCCGTCAGGTGCTGGGCGTGACGGATGCCGCTGCGCCGCCGTCGCCCGCCGCGACGACGGTCGCCCGCCCGCCGGCTCCGCCGGCGCCCGAAGCTGGGTCGGATGCCACGGCCGAGCCGTCGGCCCCCGGCGGCGGCGCGCCGACCGAGTCGCAGTCCGAGGCGCGCGAGATCGACCCGTCGCGCCCGCTCACCTACGGCGAGGCGCAGGACGCCCGACGCCGAGCCGAGCGCGAGCGCGGCGAGGAGTAGTCCGGGTCCTCCCGTCCTGAGCCGGTGACCTCCCGCGCGACCTCCATCCCGGGACGGCGCCGTCAGAATGCGATGCGGGGCCGCATCCGGCCCCGTCGCACCGGCGATTCCCAGCGTGCGGGCCTACCGTGACCTCCATGCCCGACCGCACGCCTCCCGACGCCGGCCCGACGCCGCTCGAGCGGACGGTGCGCGCGGAGATCGTGGCCGCCGAGCGCCCCGACCGTCCCGTGCGTCGGTGGCTCCGCGGCATCCGTCGCCGGATCGACCGGCACCCCCGCCTGCGGTTCGCCTACCGGTTCCTCGTCGGCCTGCTCGGCGGCGTGATCGCGGTCGGCGGCCTGGTGCTCGTGCCGCTGCCGGGCCCCGGATGGCTCGTCGTCTTCCTCGGCCTCGCGATCCTCGGAACGGAGTTCCGCTGGGCGCGCCGCATCTCGGCGTGGCTGAAGCGCCTGCTCGACCGCTTCTGGGCCTGGTGGAAGGCGCGCCGCGCGGCGCGAGAGGCGCGACTCGCCGCCGAGTGATGCGGGCGCCGAGTGATGCGGGCGCCGAGTGATGCCGGCGCCGCGTGATACGGCCCGCGCCGTGTGATGCCGGCGCACCGGTATCACTCGGCGAGACGTGGTTCAATCGTCGCGCGTGGACGAGCCGCGCGATTGCGATGCGCCTCGCCGGGAGGGATGATGCGGACGTGACCCCACGCCGCATCGCCGTCGCCGTTCCCGCCGTGCTCGCGCTCGTGCTCGCCCTCGCCGCCTGTGCGGCACTCCGCCCCGGAGCGGGTGACGGCGCCGGCTATGCGGGCTTCCCGCCGGGTCACGCACCGGACGGCTTCGACGAGTCGCCGCGCGCGACCCTCCTCGACGACGGCAGCGTGCTCGCCATCACGACGTGGGGGAGCTCCAGCTGCCACCGCGAGGTCGACCAGGTCGAGTGGGACGGCGCGCTCGCGCGCGTCCACCTGGGCCGCGCAGGAGGAGCCGCCTGCACCGCCGACATGGCGGCGTACACGAACGAGCTCGACGTGCCCGAGGCATCCGCGGGCCGGATCACCGAGGTCGAGCTGACCTACGAGGACTGGGACGGGGTCGACCGGCTCACCGTCGAGTGAGCCGGTCGACGGCGTGCGCTCAGGCCTGCGCGCCGCGCACCCAGGCCTCGACCTCGTCGGCCGTGCGGGGGATGCCCGCCGAGAGGTTCTCGGCGCCGTCCGCGGTGACGAGGATGTCGTCCTCGATGCGCACGCCGATGCCGCGGAACTCCTCGGGCACGGAGAGGTCGTCGGCCTGGAAGTACAGGCCCGGCTCGATGGTGAAGACCATGCCCGCCTCGAGGACGCCGTCGAGGTACATCGAGCGGCGCGCCTGCGCGCAGTCGTGCACGTCGAGGCCGAGGTGGTGGCTCGTGCCGTGCACCATGTACCGGCGGTGGAACTGGTTCTCGGGCTGCAGCGACTCCTCGGCCGAGACCGGGAGGAAGCCCCACTCGGCGGTGCGCTTCGCGATGACCGCCATCGCAGCGGCGTGGATCTCGCGGAACACGATGCCGGGGCGCACGATGCGGAACGCGGCATCCGCCGCCTCGAGCACGGCCTCGTACACCTGGCGCTGCACCGGCGAGAAGGTGCCGTTGACCGGGAACGTGCGCGTGATGTCGGCCGTGTAGTAGCTGTCCATCTCGACGCCCGCGTCGAGCAGCACCAGGTCGCCCGGCACGACCGGTCCGTCGTTCCGGGTCCAGTGCAGGATCGTGGCGTGCGGACCGGCGGCGGCGATCGAGGCGTAGCCGACGTCGTTGCCGTCGAGACGGGCGCGGGTCGCGAAGACGCCCTCGATGACGCGCTCGCCGCGCACCTCGCTCGTGATGCGCGGCAGCTCGGCGAGCACCTCGCCGAAGCCGCGCTCGGTCGCATCGACGGCGGCGCGGAGCTCGGCGACCTCGAAGTCGTCCTTCACGAGCCGCAGCTCGGACAGCACGCGGGCGAAGTCGCCGTCGGGCTCGTGCTCGGCGTTGACCTCGAGGCTGAACGGCGCGTCGGACGCATTCGTCGACAGCGCCTCCTCGGCGGCGAAGCGCAGGCGCGCGTGGTCGATGCGCTCGGTGATCGCGGGGTCGGCCTCGCGGACGACGAGCGTGGCGGTGTCGGTCGAGTCCACGACGGCGTCGAAGTCGGCGATGCCGCGCGTGCCGAGCTGCAGGTCGGCGGCGACGTGCGCGAGCGACGGCCGGGGGCCGATCCAGAACTCGCCGATCGCGGGATTGGCGTAGAACTCCTCGCTGTCGCGGCCCGCGCGCTCGCGGAAGTAGACGGTCGCCTCGTGCCCGGCGTCGCCGGTCGGCTCGAGGACGAGCACCGCGCCCGGCTCGGAGTCGGAGCCCCAGCCGGTCAGGTGCGCGAACGCCGAGTGCGCGCGGTACGGGTAGTCGGTGTCGTTGGCACGCTGCTTCATGTCGCCGGCCGGGATGACGAGACGCTGCCCGGGGAACTCGGCCGAGACCTTCGCGCGGCGGACGGCCGCGTGCGCTGCCTGCGGGCGGGCCTCGGGGAGGCGCTCGTCGCGTTCCGCCCAGCCGCTCGTGATGAAGTCCTTGAAGCCCTCGGATTCCGGCGTGGTCGAACGGTTCGCGTTCCGGCCGGTCTCCTCTGCGGTGGTCTCGTCGGTCGCGGCCTCGTGGGCCGTCGCGGTCGCGTCGCCGGTGTTCGTCATGGTCTCCATTCTCGCACCGCGCCGCCGGCGCCGGGGGCGACCCGGGCTCACTCGCCCGACTTCGAGAGCGTCGCGACGATGGGACGGTGGTCGCTGCCCGCACCGTCGAGCGCATCGAGGACGCGGAACGCGTCGACCGACCAGCCGGGCGTCGCGAGCACGTGGTCGATGGGGCTGCCGAGCAGTTCGGGCAGGCTCGTCGGCCAGGTGCCGAGGCCGCCCGCGCCGCCCGCGGTCGCGGCATCCGCGCATCGGCCGAGGTCGCCGCCGTCGACCCCGCGCCCCGCGAAGTGGTCGACCGTGGCGTTGAAGTCGCCGGCCATGATGACGTCGTCGCCGGCGCACTGCTCGGCCAGCCAGTCGAGGTCGCTGCGCCAGTTGCGCAGCTCCCAGCGGATCGGGGCGACGGCGTGCACGGCGACGATGCGCGGCCCCTCGCCGCTCGCCGGCTCGGCGACCACCGATGGCAGGGTGTTCGTGTTGCCGGGGGGTCCCGGCCACTCATCGTTCACGACGTCGTAGTCGCCGAGGTCGGGCGAGATGAGGATGGTGGTCGAGCGCGCCTTGGCGATCTCGTCGAAGGCCTGCGTGTGCACCCACATCGGCCGTCCGCCCTCGCGCATCGCGATCGCGATCTCCTCGCCGAGCGACTCGGTCGTCTCCGGCAGCACGACCACGTCGGCCTCCTGCTCGAGCGCGAGCCCCGCGATCGTCGACGCGTCGGGCACCTCGCCGAGCGTGTTCCACGAGAGCACGGTGACCGATTCGGATGCCGCGGCCGGCTCGCCGCCGCCGAGCCCCCGCACCGCGAGCACGCCGAGGTTGCCGAGCGCGAAGAGCACCAGGATCGCGGCGATCCCGCCGAGCAGGCGCCGCCCCGGTCCGAGGAGCATCGCGATCGCGGCGATCGCGGCCAGGGTGCCCGCACCGACGGCGGCGACGCCGCGCAGCGCGACGACGTGCGCCGCGATCCACTGGTTCTGCAGGCCGAACCCCTGCGGCCACAGCAGCACGGCAGCGACGGCTGCGGTGCCGAGCAGGACGGCCCAGCCGAGGATGCGGGGGAGCATTCACCACAGCGTAGGCGAGTGCGCGCGACCCGGGCGGAGCATCCACAGGGCGTCTGCTGGGAGTCCGCGGGGAAGCGGCTGATGCCGCGCGCCTACGATGGGGTCATGGTCGATGCCCCGTTCGCCGTCGCAGCCGACCTGCACGCGCACACGACGGTCTCCGACGGCACGGACACGCCGGCCGAGCTCGTCGCCGCGGCATCCGCCGCCGGCCTCGGTGCGCTCGCCATCACCGACCACGACTCGACGGCCGGGTGGGCCGAAGCGAGCGAGGCGGCGCGCCGCCACGGCGTCGCCCTGATCCCCGGCATGGAGTTGTCGACGCGCGAGCAGTTCACGAGCGTGCACGTGCTCGGCTACCTCATCGATCCGGCCGACGAGGCGCTGCTGGCCGAGACCGCGCGCATCCGCGACTCGCGGCTGACGCGAGCCGAGGCGATCGTGCGGCGCATCGCCGCCGACTACGACCTGACGTGGGACGACGTGCTCGCCCAGACCAGCGCCGGCGCCACGATCGGCCGCCCGCACATCGCCGACGCGCTCGTCGCGCGCGGCCACGCCGCCACCCGGTCCGACGCGTTCGCCGGGATCCTGCACTGGCGTTCGGGCTACGCGCAGCCCCACTACGCGCCAGACCCGCTCACCGGCATCCGCCTCATCCGGGCTGCGGGCGGCGTGCCCGTGCTCGCCCACCCCGGCACGCGCGGCGCCGAGGACGTGGTGCCCGACCGGCGCCTCGCGAAGTTCGCCGACGCCGGGCTGTTCGGCCTCGAGGTCGACCACCCCGAGAACACGGATGCCGCGAAGCCGCGACTGCGCGAACTCGCACGCCGTCACGGCCTCGCGATCACCGGGTCGAGCGACTACCACGGACGCGGCAAGGTCAATCGCCTCGGCCAGTACACGACCGCGCCCGAGGTCGTGGCGCGGATCCTCGCCGAGGGCCGGGGGAGCGCGCCGGTCCTGCCGTGACGACCCGCCCGGGGCGGGTCGCGTCAGGCGGTGGGCGCGGTCGACGGCGCGCCCGCGGCGCTGCCGCCCGAGCGTCCGCCGCGACGGCGACGACGGCGACGCGGTGCGGCGTTGCCGTCGTGGTGCTCCTTGCCCCTGCCGTCGTGCGTGCCCGCTCCCGGCTCCTTCTCCTGTGGTGCGTCGGATGCAGCGGCGGCGTCGTCGGACGCCGCGCCCTCGCCGACCGGCTTCCCGCCGCGCGTGCGGCGCCGGCTCCGCGAGCCGCGCTCGCCCGAGGCATCCGCCCGCCCGTCGCCCTCGCGCCGGCCGGCGGTGCTCGAACGCGACGGGGTCGCGGTCGGCGCGGCCGGCTTCAGGCGGCCCTTCGTGCCCTCGGGGATGTCGAGGTCGGTGTAGAGGTGCGGGCTCGACGAGTACGTCTCGGTCGGCTCCGGCTGGCCGAACTCGAGCGCGCGGTTGATGAGCGCCCACTTGTGCAGGTCGTCCCAGTCGACGAACGTGACCGCGATGCCGGTCTTGCCGGCACGGCCCGTGCGGCCGGCGCGGTGCAGGTACGTCTTGTCGTCGTCGGGGATGGTGTGGTTGATGACGTGCGTCACGTCGTCGACGTCGATGCCGCGCGCCGCGACATCCGTGGCGATCAGCACGTCCTTCCTGCCGGCCTTGAAGGCGGCCATGGCGCGCTCGCGCTGGTCCTGGTTGAGGTCGCCGTGCACGGCGGCGGCGTTGAATCCCCGGTCGTTCAGCTCCTCGACGAGCTTCGCGGCGGCGCGCTTGGTGCGCGTGAAGATCACGGTCTTGCCGCGGCCCTCGGCCTGGAGGATGCGGGCGATCACCTCGTCCTTGTCGAGCGAGTGCGCCCGGTAGACGAGGTGCTTGATGTTCGCCTGCGTGAGGCCCTCGTCGGGGTCGTTCGCGCGGATGTGGATGGGGCGCGTCATGAAGCGGCGGGCGAGCGCGACGATCGGGCCCGGCATGGTCGCCGAGAAGAGCATGGTGTGGCGGGTCGCCGGCGTCTGCGCGAAGAGCTTCTCGATGTCGGCGAGGAAGCCGAGGTCGAGCATCTTGTCGGCCTCGTCGAGCACCATCTCGCTGACGTTCTTCAGCGACAGCAGGCGCTGGCTCGCGAGGTCGAGGAGGCGGCCGGGGGTGCCGACGACGATCTGGGCGCCGGCCTTCAGCTGCTCGATCTGGCCCTCGTACGCCTTGCCGCCGTAGATCGAGACGATCTTCGTCGGGCGGTTCGAGGTCGCGAGCTCGAGGTCCTCCGAGACCTGCACGCAGAGCTCGCGCGTGGGGACGACGACGAGCACCTTGACGCCGGGCTCGGGGTCGTCGCCGAGGCGCTGGATGATCGGCAGGCCGAACCCGAAGGTCTTGCCCGTGCCGGTCTTCGCCTGGCCGATGATGTCCTGCCCCGTGAGGGCGAGGGGGATGGTCTGCTCCTGGATGGGGAAGGCATCGATGATGCCCTTCCCGGCGAGGGCCTCGACGATGTCGGGCGCGATGCCGAGTTCGGTGAACGTGGTCAAATGTCTGCCTGTCCGTGATGCGGAATGGGTGCGCCCTGCTCCGATCGACAGGCGCACGGCCGCGGTTCCATCGCCCGCGGCGCGTCCCAGCCTATCCGAGCGCCCTGTGAGCCCCCGGATATGCTGTGCTCGTGGTCAATTGGTCGATGTCGCGCCGTGCCCGCCCGGAGACCCCGAGGATGCGGCCGAGGGTCGCGCCGACCGACCTCACGCGCATCGACTTCACCGAGTTCACGCCCGAACCGGTCGCCTTCCTCGGCCAGGCCGCGTACATCCAGCTCGAGTTCTTCGAGAGCCTCGCGAAGGCCGTCGCGGCCGCGCCCGACCTCGCCTCGAAGGAAGGGCTGAGCGCTGCGGCAGGGGTCGCGCTGCGCAAGCACCACGAGCTCATCGCCGAGCTGCGTCGCCTCGGGGCCGAGCCCGCCGAGGTCATGGCGCCGTTCGCGCCCGCCGCGGACCGGTTCCGGCAGGCGACCTCCGGCGCCGACTGGTACGAGCTGCTGCTCGGCATCCACATCACGTCGGGGATGCTCGACGACTACTTCCTCCGCCTCGCGGCCGGGCTGCCGCACGACGTCGGTGCTCGCGTGCGCGGCATCCTCGGCGAGTCGCGGTCGGCCGAGGTCATCGAACGCGAGCTCGAGCGGGCGATCGAGGCCGACCCGACGCTCGACGACCGGCTCGCCCTCTGGGGTCGCAGCCTCGTCGGCGACACGCTCCTCATCGCGCGCTCCGCGGTGCGCCAGGCCGGGTCGGGGGAGCACGGGCCCGACGTCGAACCGGTCTTCACCGAGCTGATCGCGGCGCACACGCGCCGGATGGACGCGCTCGGGCTCACGGCCTGAGGCGGGCGCGGAGCGCCGCTGAGCGGCGGTCAGCCGCGGGCGAGGCCGAACTTGGCGAGCTGCGCGAACGTGCGCGCGTCGTCCTCCTCGCGCCGCCGGCCGATCAGCCAGGCGACGGCGGCCGCCGCGGCGCCCGAGGCCACGAGCGAGATCACCCAGATCCATCCGCCGTCCCACGCCATGCCGAGCCAGGTCAGCGCGACCCAGACGACCGCGGCGACGCCCGCGCCGACGGCGGGCACCAGGACGACGCCGCGGAACTCGCGGCGGGGTGCGACGAAGTGCGCCGTGAGGCCGAGGATGGCGCCGCCGAGCGCGATGAAGAGGAGCTCCATCAGCCGACGAAGCCGATCTTGCGCGACTCCTCCGTGCCGATCTCGACGTAGGCGAGGGCGGCGGCGGGCACCACGTAGACCGTGCCCTTCGAGTCGGTCAGGCGCAGCACGGGCGACTGCCCGCTGAGCGCCGCCGAGACGGCCTGCTCGACCTCCGCCGCCGTCAGCGAGGTGTCGAAACCGAGCTCGCGGGGGGAGTTCTGGATGCCGATGCGAAGGTCCACGGTGCGCCTTTCTGTCGTTGACTCGACCCTACGACACGCGGGCGTGCGGGCCGGACGCGTTCACTGTCGGCGGACACGGATACCGTGGGCGGCATGCCCCGCTCCGCGACCACCGCTCCCGCCGTCGTCGACCTGGTCCCGGCGCTCGCGGCCGGCGGTCACGCCGCGGTGTTCGGGGCTCCGGGGTCCGGCAAGACGCGGCTCGCGATCGAACTCGTCGCGCACCGCGTGGAGCACGGGCTCGACCCGTCCGAGGTGCTCGTTCTGTCGGCGACGCGGCGCACGGCCGCGGCGATGCGCGACGCGATCGCGCTGCGGCTCGACCGCACCACGCGGGGCGCGCTCGCGCGGACGGCGAGTGCAGTCGCCTACGATCTCGTGCGCGCACGCACCGGGCGATCGGTGACGCTCCTCACGGGCGCCGAGCACGACCAGGTGATCGGCGAACTGCTCGAGGCGCAGGCGATCGACGGCGGCGGCCCGGAATGGCCCGAGACGCTCGCGGCCGACGTCCGCGAGCTGCGCGGCTTCCGATCCGAGCTCCGCGACCTCATGATGCGTGCCGTCGAGCAGGGCATCGGGCCGGGCGAGCTCGCCCGCCTCGGCGAGGCCGCGTCGCGGCCCGAGTGGTGTGCCGCGGCGGCGTTCCTCGCGGAGTACGCGGAGGTGAAGGAGCAGCTGCGGCCGACGCAGTTCGACTCGGCCGAGCTCGGCGCGTTCGCGGCGTCGATCGTGCGGCGCAGCGCGTTCGACCCGGAGGATGCGCGGGCGCTCGGCGCCCTCGCCGGGCTCCGGCTCATCGTGCTCGACGACGCGCAGGAGGCCACGGAGGCGACCGCGGGCCTGCTCGGCGCGTTCGCCGCGCGCGGCGTCGAGGTCGTCGCGCTCGGCGACCCGGATGTCGCGAGCAACGGGTTCCGCGGCGGCCGCGCCGACCTGCTCGGCTCGCTCGGCCGGGTCCTCGGCGGCGCCGAGGTGCGACGGCTCGAGCTTCCCGTCGTGCACCGCGGCCGGCCGGCGCACCGCGAGCTGCTCGGGCGGGTGACGGCGCATATCGGTGCCGCGCTCGGCGGCAGCCACCGCGCCGCCGGGGTCGCCGGCGGCGCGGCCGACGGCGTCGATGACGATCCCCTCCAGCCGGTCCTCGGCATCGAGGCCCCGTCGCCGGGGACCGAGGGCGCGCAGGTCGCCGGCCTCCTCCGGGAGCGGCACCTGCTCGACGGCGTCCCGTGGTCGTCGATGGCCGTCGTCGCGCGGTCCGGGTCCGAGCTGCCGGCGCTCGCGCGCGCGCTCGCGGCCGCCGAGGTCCCGGTCTCGGGCGGCGCCGTCCGCACGGCGCTGCGCGACGCTCCAGGGTCCGCGGCGCTCATCGCCGCGGCGGTCGTCGTGCTCGAGCTGCGGCCCCTCGACCCCGAGACGGCGACGACGCTGCTCACCGGTCCGCTCGGCCGGCTCGACCGCGTCGGGCTGCGCCGCCTCCGGCTCGCGCTCCGCCATGAGGAGCTCGCGTCAGGGGGCGTGCGCAGCGCCGACGAGCTGCTCGTCGAGGCGCTCGGCGCCGCCGGCGGGTTCGCGACGATCGACGCGCCGGCCGGTCGGCGGGCGTCGCGCCTGGCGCGGCTCCTCGAGTCGGCGCGGCGCTCCGCGGCGCGCGGCGCGACCGTCGAGGAACTGCTCTGGCTGCTGTGGCACGACAGCGGCCTCGAGGCCGAGTGGGCGGCGCAGGCGGCCGGCGCCGGGGTGCTGGCCGACGAGGCGAACCGCTCGCTCGACGCGGTCGTCGCGCTCTTCTCCGCGGCGCGGCGGTTCGTCGAGCGCGAGCCGGGCGCACCCGCCCGTCGGTTCGTCGACGAGGTGCTCCAGAACGCGCTGCCCGAGGACTCGCTCGCTCCGGAGCGAGGCTCCGACGCCGTCGTGCTCGCGACGCCGCCGGCGCTGATCGGGCGGCAGTTCGACGTGGTCGTGGTCGCAGGCCTCCAGGAGGGCGTCTGGCCGAACCTCCGCCCGCGCGGCACGCTGCTGCACGCGGGCTCGCTCGCGCGCGCGGTCGCCGCGGCGCGCTCGGGCGATCCGGTCGGCGAACCCGAGCCGCCTGCCGCGGTGCGCGCCGCCGTGCGGGCCGACGAGCTGCGCCTGTTCGCGCTCGCCGTCTCCCGTGCGGCACGGCAGGTCGTGCTGACGTGCACGTCGAACGACGACGAGCAGCCGTCGGTGCTCATGGGCCTCGCGCCGGCCCGCCTGCCGTCCCGCCGACGCCGGCCGCTGCACCTGCGGGGCATGGTCGGCGCGCTCCGACGCGACGCCGGGGCGGGCGACCGCGAGGCCGCGGCGGCGATCGCGCTGCTCGCCGAGCACGGCGTGCCCGGCGCCCACCCCGATGAGTGGTACGGCTTGGCCGAGCCCACGACGACCGCGCCGCTCGTCGACCTCGACGGCGATCCCGAAGCACTCGTGTCCGTGTCGCCGTCGCAGATCGACCGCGCTGAGGAGAGCCCGCTCGGCTGGTTCGTCGACCACGTCGCCCGACCGCCCTCCGGGCTCGCCGCGTCGATCGGCACGATCGTGCACGCGGTCGTGGAGGAGGCGGCGCAGCGACCCGGCGAGGTCGACGTCGAGACGCTGTGGGCCTCGGTCGAGCGCCGCTGGCGCGACCTGCGCTTCGAGGCCGGCTGGGTGGGCGAGCGCGAGCGGCGGGGCGCACGCCGGATGACCGAGGGGGCCGCCGACTACCTCCGCAGCGCGGAGGACGACGGGGTCGTGGTCCTCGGCGCCGAGGGGCGGTTCACGCTCGTCAGCGGTCGCGTCCGGATCACGGGCACCATCGACCGCGTCGAGTCCTCGCCCGACGGCACGACCGTCATCGTCGACGTCAAGACCGGGCGCACTCCGCCGACCGCGGCGAAGACGGCCGAGCACCCGCAGCTCGCGGCGTACCAGCTGGCGGCGCGCGCCGGCGCCCTGCCGAACGGCGGACGCCTCGGCGGCGCGAAGCTCGTCTACGTCGCCCGCCCGGTCGGCGGTCGGCTCTACACCGAGCGCGCACAGCAGCCGTTCGACGACGACGCCGAGGCGGCGTTCCGCGCGCGACTGGAGGAGGTGGGCCGCGTGATGGCCGGAGCGCGTTTCGACTCGCCCGTCGAGTTCGGGCACGGGTCGCGCTTCGGCGACTGGCAGTACCGCGTCCACCTCGTGCCGGCGGTGTGCGCGTGACCTCCGCGCGGATCGGCGCCGACGAGATCGCCGCGCGGCTCGGCCTGCACCCGCCCACGCCCGAGCAGCGCGCCGTGATCGAGGCCGACCCGCGGGGCCGCAGCATCGTCGTCGCCGGCGCGGGCAGCGGCAAGACCGAGACGATGGCGAACCGCGTCGTGTGGCTGCTCGCCAACGGCGCCGTCGACGTGCCCGAGGTGCTCGGACTGACCTTCACGCGCAAGGCCGCGGGCGAGCTCGCCGAGCGCGTCCGCGAACGCGTCGCGCAGCTCGTCGCCGAGGGCATCGCCGACGTGCGGCTGGATCCGCTCGAGTCGGCCGCGGTGTTCACGTACAACGCGTTCGCCGGGGCGATCTACCGCGAGCACGCCCTGCGCATCGGGCGCGAGCCCGACGCGTCGATCCTCGGCGAGGCGGCCGCGTGGCAGCTCGCTCGCGGCATCGTCTCGGCCTCGGCGGACCCCCGGCTCGTCGAGCTCGACGCCTCGCTCGACCGGGTCACGGGCGCCGTCCTCACGCTCAGCCGGGCGCTCGCGGAGAACGTCACCGACAGTCGCGACGTGTGCACCTTCGCGCGCGAGTTCCTGGCGATGCACGACCTCCCGATCGAGGCGCCGCGCAAGCGCACGCCGTTCGAGAGCTTCGTGTCCGCGCTCGGCATCGTCGAGGCGTTGCCGCCCCTGCTCGAGCTCGCCGACGCGTACGCCGCCGAGAAGCAGCGTCGCGGCGTCGTCGAGTTCTCCGACCAGGTCGCGCTCGCGCTGCAGATCTGCACGGCGCACCCCGAGGTCGTCGCCGAGCACCGGGAGCGCTACGCCACCGTCCTCCTCGACGAGTACCAGGACACGAGCGTCGTGCAGACGCGCCTGCTCGCGACCCTGTTCCGCGACCACGCGGTCATGGCGGTCGGCGATCCCGACCAGTCGATCTACGGATGGCGCGGGGCCAGCGCCGCCAACCTGGCGCGCTTCGGCCGCGACTTCTCCTCGTCGGGCGAGGCGGTCGCGTACGACCTCTCCACGAGCTGGCGGAACCCGGTCGTGGTGCTGGAGGCCGCCAACGCGCTCATCGGACCGCTCGACGGCGGCATCCCGAAGGCGCCGCTGCGCCCGTCGCCCTTCGCCGGCGCGGGCCGGCTCGACGTGTCGTGGTCCGAGACGATCGACGAGGAGGCGGCGTCGGTCGCGGACTGGCTCGCCGAGCGGATGCGACCCGGCGGCCGGACGGGCGCGCTGCTCTGCCGCACCTTCGCGCACGTCGACCTCTTCGCGACCGCGCTCCGCGACCGCGGCGTGCCCGTGCACGTGCTCGGCGTCGCAGGCCTCCTCGACCAGCCGGTGATCGCCGATCTCGTCTCCGCCCTGCGGGTCGTGCACGACCCGACCGCCGGGTCGGAGCTCCTGCGAGTGCTCGGCGGCGCGCGATGGCGCATCGGGCCCGCCGACCTCGCCGCGCTCGGAGCGCTCGGCGGGTGGCTCGCCGACCGCGACCTCTCGACCCGGCGCCTCGCCGACGAGGTGCGCCGCGGCATCCGCGGGTCGATCGCACCCGACGAGTCCCCGTCGATCGTCGACGCCCTCGACTTCGTGCTGACCGCCCCGGACGACCACCGTGCGCTCGCCGGGCTGAGCGGCGAGGGCCTCGCCCGCATGCGGCGGGCCGGCGCGCAGCTGCAGTCGTTGCGACGGCGGGCCGGCCTCGGGCTGGTCGACTTCGTGACGCTCGTCCAGCAGGAGCTCCTGCTCGACATCGAGGTGGCGGCGAACCCGGCTCAGCCGCTCGGCGCGGCGAGCCTCGAATCGTTCGACGACCTGGTCGTCGCCTTCGTCGACTCGGCAGAGCAGCCGACGCTCGGGGCGTTCCTCGGCTGGCTGACCGAGGCCGAACAGCGCGACCGGCTGAGCCCCCGCCAGGACGAGCCAGAGCCCGGCGCCGTGCAGGTGCTCTCGATCCACGGGTCGAAGGGGCTCGAGTGGGACGTGGTCGCGATCCCGCGGATGGTCGACGACGAGCTGCCGTCGAAGCCCCGGAGCAACCGCGGATGGCTCGCCTTCGGCGCACTTCCCGACGAGTTCCGCGGCGACGCCGACGAGATCCCGCAGCTCATGTGGCGGGGCGTCCAGAGCCAGGCCGAGTTCGACGAGGCGGTGCGGGCCTACGCGGAGGAGAACCGGGAGCGCCACGCCGAGGAGGAGCGCCGGCTCGCGTACGTCGGCCTGACCCGCGCACGTTCGGAACTGCTGCTCTCCGGGTCGTGGTGGGCGACGCAGCGCGCGCCGCGGTCGCCGAGCCCGTTCCTCCGCGAACTCGTGGTCGCCGGCGTCGTCGATACGACGGTGCTGCCCTCGGCGCCCACCGAACCCGAGAACCCCCGCTCCTCCGACACCGCCCGCGTGACCTGGCCGCTCGATCCGCTCGGCGCGCGCCGCCCGGCCGTCGTGCGCGCCGCGGACGCCGTCCGCGAGGCGGCGGCGATGCCGTCCGGTTCGGGCATCGGGCCGGCGCTCGCCGACGAGCTGCGGATGCTGCTCGAGGAGCGGCGGCGACGCGGCGAGTCGCGCCGCGGGGCGGGGGTGCCCGTGCGCGTGCCCGCGTCGCGGTTCAAGGACTACGTCGACGACCCCGACGCCGTGGCGGCCGAACTCGCCCGGCCGATGCCGCAGCGCCCCTACCGCGCGACGCGGATCGGCACGCTCTTCCACGCCTGGGTCGAGGAGCGGTCGGGCGGATCCGCCGCGCGGCCCGCCGGCCCGGCGGCGGGACGTGGCGCGATCGGCGGGGCCGTCGACCTCGACGCGCTCGACTTCGAGCTCGACGACGAGGCGGGTTCCGACACCGCCGTCGACGACCCGGTGGAGGCGCGCCTCGACCGCCTGCGCGCGACGTTCGCCGCTTCGGAGTGGGGCGACCTGCAGCCCGTTGCCGTCGAGCTCGAGCTGCACCTGCCGCTCGACGAGCAGGTGTTCGTGTGCAAGCTCGACGCCGTCTACGACGTCGACCCAGGCTCCGAGCTCGGGCGCCGCGGCATCCGGGCGCAGGTCGTGGACTGGAAGACCGGCGGAGCCCCCCGCGACGCCCGAGAGCTCGAGCTCAGGCAGACGCAGCTCGCGCTCTACCGGCTGGCCTACGCCCGGTGGTCCGGCCTGCCGCCCGAGCAGATCGACGCCGTGTTCTACTACGTCGAGGACGACCTCGTGCTCCGACCCGAGGAGCTCTACGACGAAGCCGCGCTGCGCCGGGCCTGGGCGGGGGTCACCGCCCGCTCCGGAGCGTCCAGCGGTTCGCGCGTCGCCGGAGACGAGATCTCGACGGTCCCCGACGAGGTGCGCACGGCGATCTCACGCGGTTGAGCGCGGAGGGCGAGCATAGGGCGAAGGCCGCCCGGACCAGCCGTCAGGCGGAGGGCCCGTGCGTCCCCGTCCCGCGGGTCGGCTTCGCGGCAGCCGCCGAGGCCTCATCGGACTGCGGCGTCGCGTCGCCCCAGTCGCTGAGGTCGAGCGGGATCGGCGCCGTCAGGCCGAGGTCGCGCTCGTCGTCCTCCGAGCCGCTGCCGCCGGCGTCGAGCTGCCGGCGGAGCTCGGAGACGTCGTAGCTGTCGGTGAGCATCGTCGCGCCGGACTCGCGCGGCAGCTGGTCGCGCGGCGTCTGGTCGAGCATGCGCTCGACGTCCGCGACGGCGAGCACCGGGCCGGTATCGGTGGTGAGCGAGTCCGAGGAGTGGTCGTGCACGCTCGCCACGAGGCCGTCGAGGAGTCCGACGGCGTCCTCGATCACCTCGTCGTCGTGCGTGTCGATGCCGTGCAGGAGCCAGCGGGCGAGTTCGAGTTCGCCGTACAGCAGCGCGCGCCGCGCGAGCTCCGCGTCGGCTCCGCCGGCGCGTGCGTCGAGGTACGCCGCGAGGGTGCGCTCGGCCGACATGCCCGTCGAGGTGAGGACCCAGTGCAGGTCGTGCGCGGGGTCGTCGTGGGCGAGGCCCGACCAGCCGATGACGCCCGTCACCCGGTCGCCCTCGACGAGGAACGAGTCGGCGCCGAGCTGGCCGTTGACGACGGTCGGCGCGAAGCGCCACAGCGTGTCGTCATCGGTCGCCTCCTCCCATCGACGCACGAGGGCGGCCGGCAGCCTGCCGGTGTCGGCGGCACGGTCGATGATCGCGACGGCGGCCTCGCGGGCCTCGGCCGCGCTGCGGCGCGGGAGCCCCGCGTCGCCGATGAAGCCCGACGGGAGCGCGTGCACGGCGGCGATCGCCCGCCCGACGTCGGCCGCGAGCTCGGGTGTTCCCGTGAGCTCCTCGGCGGTGCGCCCGGCGCCGGGGATGAACTCCGTCACGACCGCCCGCGTCGGTCCGATGGGCGCCTGGCCGACGAACTGCGGCACCGCGAACGGCAGCCGTGACCGGATGCCGGGCGTGAGTGCGCGCAGCGCGACGAGGTCGGCGGACTGCTCGGACTCGGCCGTCTGCGACCGCGGTGCACGGATCAGCAGGTGCCGTCCGTCGGTGGAGTGGAGCTCGACGGCATCGAACGCGCCACCCGCTCCGCGGGAGTGCGCCCGGGCCGCCCGCACCTCGAGTCCGGCCACCGCGGCCGTGGCCAACGCGGCTAGAGTGAGTGGGGGTCTGGCCATGGCACACAGCCTAAGCAGGTCATCCGGCATGCCCGGGACCGCCACGCCTTCCCGACGACTCCGGCTCCGACGAGAGGTGCACCGTGCTCCAGCCCGACGTGCCGAATCCGGCCGGCGCCCCGCAGGCCGCGACTCCGCCGCCGCTCGCACGCGAGCACCTCGATCGCGACGCCGTGACCCGCACGCAGCAGGGCCGTGCCGAGGCGTTCGACGCCGACCCGAACGCGCGGGTCCTCGCCGTCCACGCGGGCCGGGTGCTGCTCGTCGAGCCCGCCGCAGGCGAGACCGGGCCGCGGCTCGAGCTGCGACATCCGTCGGCCCTGCCCGAGCCCGAGGTGCGCTGCTACCTCGGGCGCACGCTCGATGCGAGCGCGGATGCCGCGGGCGCGGCCGTTCCGGCCGGAAGCCCGGTCGAGGCCTGGATCTACGACGCCGGCGCGGCCCGGTCCATCGCCGAGGAGGTGCGGTGGGGCGGGCTCCGGCGTGTCGCGACCGGGCTCGACGACCGCGACGCGGGGCTCGCGCTCGAGGCCGTGGCCCTGGCGAACTGGCACGTCACGCACCGGTTCTGCCCGGGCTGCGGGAGCCCGACCGAGGTCGTCAGCTCGGGCTGGGCCCGGCGCTGCCTCGAGGAGGACCGGCTGCGGTTCCCGCGCACCGACCCGGCCGTGATCGTCCTCGTGACCGACGACGAGGACCGGGTGCTGCTCGGGTCGAATGCGATGTGGGAGCAGGACCGGTTCTCGGTGCTCGCCGGATTCGTCGAGCCGGGCGAGTCGCTCGAGGCCGCGGTCGTGCGCGAGCTCGTCGAGGAGACGGGGCTCGCGGTCGATCGCGTCGAGTACCTCGGGTCACAGCCGTGGCCGTTCCCGGCGAGCCTGATGTGCGCGTTCCGGGCGCGGGTCGTGCACGGCGCCTCGACGGTGCCGGTGCCCGACGGCGAGGAGATCCTCGAGCTCCGCTGGTTCGACCGCGACGAGCTCCGTGATGCGCTCGGCCGCGTCGCCCTGCCCGGTGAGACGTCGATCGCGCGCTGGATGCTGGAGGAGTGGTACGGCGGCCCCCTCGCCTCGTCGATGCCGTGGTCGACCTCGTGACGGGCGACCCGCTCCTCGCGGCGCTCGACGACGAGCAGCGCGTCGCCGCCGAGGCGCTGATCGGCCCGGTGTGCGTGCTCGCCGGCGCCGGCACGGGCAAGACGCGCGCGATCACGCATCGGATCGCGTACGGCGTCGCCTCCGGGTCGTACGATCCCGCGCGCGTCATGGCGCTCACCTTCACCTCCCGCGCGGCCGCCGAGCTCCGCACGCGGCTCCGCGCGCTCGGGGCCGGGTCGGTCGCCGCCCGCACCTTCCACGCCGCGGCGCTCGCCCAGCTGAACCACTTCTGGCCGATCGTCGTCGGCGGCCCCGCGCCGCGGGTGCTCGAGTTCAAGGGGCGCCTGCTCGGGCTCGCCGCCGAACGCTGCCGCGTGAAGGTCGACACCGCGACCCTCCGCGACGTCGCCGCCGAGATCGAGTGGCGCAAGGTCGGGCTCCTCGGCCCGGACGACTACCGGGTCCGGCTCGCGTCGCGCGGGGCCCCGGGAACGCTCACCCCCGAGCAGATGCTCGCGCTCGTCGAGGCCTACGAGGAGCTCAAGGACGAGCGCCGCGCGATGGACTTCGAGGACGTGCTGCTCGCGACCGCGGGCATGATCGAGTCCGAGCCCGCCGTCGCGATGCAGGTGCGCGAGGCGTACCGCCACTTCGTCATCGACGAGTACCAGGACGTCTCGCCCGCGCAGGAGCACCTGCTCGAGCTGTGGCTCGGCGGCCGGCGCGACGTCTGCGTGGTGGGCGATGCGAGCCAGACCATCTACTCGTTCGCGGGCGCGAGCGCCGACTTCCTGCTCGGCTTCGAGCGCAGGTACCCGGATGCCACGATCGTGCGGCTCGAGCGCAACTACCGGTCGACGCCCGAGATCGTGGAGGTCGCGAACCGGCTCATGCGCGGGCGGCCGGGTGCGTTGCGTCTCGAGGCGGCGGTGCCGGACGGCGGTGACCCCGCGGCCGCGCCGGACGGCGGCGACCTCGCGCCCGCGCCGGACGGCGGCGACCTCGCGGCGCCGCCCGACGGCGGCCGCCCGGGCGGCACCGCGACGGCAGGGCGCGTCGCCCACGGCCCGGCGCCCGAGGTGACCGAGTTCCCCGACGAGCTCGCCGAGGCGCGGGGCGTCGCGACGCGGATCCGCCGGCGTATCGATGCCGGCGTCCCGCCGGAGTCCGTCGCCGTGCTCCTCCGCGTGAACTCCCAGTCCGCCCTCTTCGAGCAGGCGCTCGGCGACGTCGGCGTGCCCGTGCGGGTGCGCGGGGCGCAGCGCTTCTTCGACCGCCCGGAGGTGCGCGAGGCGGTGCACGCCATCCGCGCCGCCGCCCTCGCGATCGCCGACGAGCCGCTCTTCAAGTCGGTGAGCGACGTCCTGCGCTCGCTCGGCTGGACCGTCGAGCCGCCCGCCGGTCCCGGCGCGGTGCGCGACCGGTGGGAGTCGCTCAACGCGATCGCGCGGCTCGTCGACGACCAGCCGCCCGGCACGACGTTCCGGGCCTTCGCCGACGACCTCCGCACCAGGGCCGAGACCCACCACGAGCCCGCGGTCGCCGCGGTCACGATCGCTACCCTGCACTCCGCGAAGGGCCTCGAGTGGGACGAGGTGCACCTGCCCGGGCTCGTCGAGGGCATGCTGCCGATCGCGTACGCGACCGGGTTCGACGCGATCGACGAGGAGCGGCGGCTCCTCTACGTCGGCATCACGCGGGCACGGCGACGCCTGTCGCTGAGCTTCGCACGCTGGTCGTCCGGACGCCGAGCCGAGCGGGAGCCGTCGCGCTTCCTGCGGGAGCTCGACATCCGCAGTCCGGGTGCATCCCGACCGGCGCCGGCCTCGGGAGCGCCTGCCCGGGCGCGTCGCTGACGACGACCGTCGCGGCGTCGAGCGAGCTCCGGCCCGTGCGCAGCAGGTCGTCGACGACGGATGCCGCGAGCGCGAGCGCCTCGTGCCTGGCCCGCCCGGCGTGCCGGGGTGCGGGCGCGACCGCGAGCTGCGCGGCGATCGCCGGCCACGCGGCATCCGCATCGCGCCGGGCCAGGTGCAGGCACCGCAGGCACGGTCCGCTGCCCGGCCGCACGAACGGCCCGACCTCGGCGCCGCGTTCGTCGAGCACGACCGCGAGATGCGGCACGTCCGCCGCGAGCCAGGGCAGGTGCGACGACGGCGGGATGACGCGTGGCGCGACCAGCACCGTGGCATCCGTGGCCTCGGGGTCGGCGTCGGCCGCCGCCACCGGCCGGTGCCCCAGCCTGAGCAGCGCGGTGCCGAGGTCGTCGACGAGCGTGGTGGGCCCGGCCAGCGCGACGACTCCGGATGCCGCGGGGCCGTCGTCGTCCGTGAAGGCGGGTTCCAGCCGGTCGATCAGGGCATCGATCCGTGCGGGGTCGCCGTCGAACGCCGAGCCGATGACGTGCAGCGTCGACCGCGAGGCGCCCGCGGCGAGCGCCTGCAGCAGCCCGGTCTCGAGCGCGCCCGGCTCGTCGATCAGGGCGACGGGCCGGATGCCGCCGAGCTGGAGGGTGCTCGGCGAGCGCCACACGAGGGGGAGCGAGGGGTCCAGTCGGGGCGTCATGCCGGAAGCATGGCGCAGGGGTCGAGGCCGCGTCGGCGCGCGTCCACAGGTCCGGGCGATCAGCGGCCGGGAGCGGCCCGACGCCCCGGCGAGGAGTCGTCGACGTGCAGCGACCGTCAGGCCAGGCGCGGACCCTCCGGGGCGTCGTCGTCGCCCGGGCCGGCCGAGTCCCCGTCGCCACCGCGACCGGCCCCGTCGGCGGTCGCGCCGTCGGCGCCATCCGCTTCGCCCGAAGCCGGGAAGTCGCCGCGCAGCAGCGCCTCGAGCGCCTCGTCGAACTCGGCATCGGTCTCGCCGCCGGCCTCGCCGCCGGCGGCCAGCCGGGCCGCGAGGGGTGCCGGATCGTCGAGGTCGGCCGCCGTCGGCAGCAGGTCGGGATGCGCCCACAGGGCGTCGCGACCGGCGACCCCGACCGCGTCGGTGACGGCGCGCCACATGGCCGCGGCCTCGCGCATCCGGCGCGGGCGCAGCTCCAGGCCGACCAGCGTCGCGAGCGCGGACTCCGCCGGCCCGCCGGTCGCACGCCGGCGCCGGATGGTCTCGGCGACGGCGTCGGACTTCGGCAGTCGGGACGTGGCATCCGCGGTCACGACGTCGACCCAGCCCTCGACGAGCGCGAGCATGGTCTCGAGGCGGCCGAGCGCGGCCTCCTGCTCCGGGCTCTTCGGGCGCAGCAGTGCCCCGTTCGCGACCGCGTCGCGCAGCTCGTCGGTGTTCGACGGGTCGAAGCCCTCGGCGAGCTGCTCGAGACGCTCGACGTCGACGTCGATGCCGCGCGCGAACGCGGTGATCGCCGTGATGAGCTGCAGCCGGAGCCAGCGCGCGTGGCGGAAGAGACGCGCGTGCGCGAGCTCGCGCACGGCGAGGTAGAGCTCGACCTGGTCGGTCGGGATGTCGAGGCCCTCGCCGAATTCGACGACGTTCTCGGGGAGGAGCGCCGCGCGGCCGTCCTCGAGGAGCGGGAGCCCGACGTCGCCGCCGGAGACGACCTCGGTCGCGAGCTGGCCGACGACCTGGCCGAGCTGCATCGCGAACATCGCGCCGCCGATGCCGCGCATCATCCGGCTCGCGCCCTGCACCATCGAGCGGAGCTCCTCGGGCGCCTGCTCGCTCATCACGCGCGTCAGCGAGTCGGCGATGCTCAGCGCGACGGGCTCGGCGAGCTGGGTCCAGATCGGCATGGTCGCCGCGGCCCAGGAGCGGCGGGTGAGCAGCTCGGGCGTGCCGGGCAGGGCCGAGATGTCGACGGCCTCGTCGAGCCAGAGTGCGGCGAGGTCGAACGCGCGGTCGAGGCGTTCGGTCTCGGATGCCTGGACCTGGCGCTGCCCGCTGGAGGCGCGCTGCTCGGCCTGGCGGAGTGCGAGCGACCAGTCGATGCCCTCCTCCTCGGATCGCTGCATCGCCTGCTGCAGCTGGCTGAACAGGGCCGCGAGGCTCGCGGGATCGCTCGGCAGGCCGGCCGCCCCGGCGAGCTTCGACGGGTCGATGCCGCCCGATCCGGACAGCAGTTCGCGCAGCATGTCGCGGAACTCGTCCTCGGGGTCGCGGTCGGGCTCGCGGTCGTGTTCGGCCACTCGGGCCACCTCCCTCGCTTCGCGCTCCACGCTACCGCCGCGCATCTGCGTCCTCGCCGGGAAATGGCCTAGGCTGACCCCTCGGGTGTCCGCCCGTCGCGAACAGCGCCGGGTTCCCCGCGGGCGCTCGGGAAGGACCACGGCGGATGACGCTCTTCGGCGGCCCTGGCGACGACCGGCCGGTGCCCTCGGCAGTGCCCGACGAGGGTGTCGCACCCCGGCGTTCGCGTCGCGAGCGGATCGGGTGGACGGCCATCGGGATCGCCGCCGTCATCGGCCTCGGCATCGCACTCCTTCCCACCCCGTACGTCATCCAGCAGGCCGGGCCGGTCTACGACACGCTCGGCACGACCGAGGTCGACGGCGAGGAGGTCCCCCTCATCGAGGTCGCCGACGCGGAGACCTTCCCGGCCGACGGATCGCTCGACCTGCTCACGGTCTCCGCGATCGGCCGACCCGGGCGCACGCCCGGCTGGCTCGACGTCGCCGCGGCCTGGCTCGACCCGCGTCGCGCGGTGCTGCCGATCGAGGTGATCTACCCGCCCGGCCTCAGCAGCGAGGACCGCGACGCGGTGAACGAGGCGCAGATGGTCGACTCGCAGCAGGATGCCATCGCTGCGGCCCTCGTCGAGCTCGGCTACGACTTCCCGCGCGACGTGGTCGTGCAGAACGTGAACGAGGGGACTCCGGCCGACGGCGTGGTCGAGGTCGGCGACGTCATCCGCTCGGTCGACGGCGCCGAGGTGAACTCGGTCGACGAGCTGCGCAGCACGCTGCGCGAGCACGGAACGGAGACGCCCGCCGAGATCGGCGTCGTCCGCGACGGCGAGGAGCTGACCGTCGAGGCGACGCCGGCGGCCGACGGCGACAACGCCGTGCTCGGGGTCGGCGTCCGCATGCGGTACGAGTTCCCGATCGACGTCGAGATCCAGCTCAACGACGTCGGGGGCCCCAGCGCGGGGCTCATGTTCGCCCTCGGCATCGTCGACACGCTGACGCCCGGGGCGATGACGGGCGGCGAGAACGTCGCCGGGACCGGGACCATCGATTCGGACGGCACGGTCGGCCCGATCGGCGGCATCCGCCAGAAGCTGTGGGGTGCCCTCGACGCCGACGCCCCGTGGTTCCTCGCCCCCGAGGCGAACTGCGACGAGGTCGTCGGCAACGTACCCGACGGGCTGGAGGTGTTCGCGGTCGGCACGCTCGACGAGGCGCGCACCATCGTCGAGACGATCGGCGAGGGCGGCGACACCTCCGGATTCCGGAGCTGCGACGTCGTCGTTCGCTGACCGACGTCTCCGACGCATCCGCCCGGGTCGTCGGTGACGGATGCCGCGTCCGGCGTTCGCCCGGAGCGGAGCCGTGCATCCGCCTCGCCAGCCGTTTCCGAGCCAGCCGACCGTAGGATGGGAATCCGATCCCGTCCCGACCCCGAATGAGGCCGAGAAGTGTCCACAGCACAGTCGCAGGAACCGAGGACGACGCGCCGCCGCGCGCCGATCGCGATCACGATCGGCATCGTCGGGGCCCTCGTCGTCGCGTTC
Source organism: Agromyces sp. GXS1127 (assembly GCF_050565425.1). NCBI lineage: Bacteria > Bacillati > Actinomycetota > Actinomycetes > Micrococcales > Microbacteriaceae > Agromyces > Agromyces sp. GXS1127. The sequence goes on along the minus strand of NZ_JBOCIG010000002.1, from coordinate 370,984 downwards.
TTCGTGTTCGCCGGAATCTACGCGGACATCCTCTGGTATCGCCAGCTCGGATTCCTCGAGGTGCTGACCACCGAGTGGATCTCGCGGATCGTGCTCTTCTTCATCGGGTTCCTCGCGATGGCCGTGCCGGTGTGGCTGTCGATCCAGATCGCGTATCGCACCCGCCCCGTGTACGCGAAGCTCAATTCGCAACTGGATCGTTACCAGGAGATCTTCGAGCCCCTCCGACGCCTCGCGATGTACGGCATCCCGGCCGTGCTCGGCATCTTCGCCGGCGTCTCGACCGCCAGCCGGTGGGACTCGGTGCTCGCCTGGCTGAACCGCACCCCGTTCGACGCGACCGACCCGCAGTTCCACCTCGACATCGGGTTCTACGTCTTCGAGCTGCCGTTCTACCGCTCGATCGTCGGGTTCGCCTCGGCGGTCGTGCTGCTCTCGGGCCTGCTCGTCATCGCGACGAACTACCTCTACGGCGCCATCCGGGTGAACGGCCGCGAGGTCGTCATCTCGAAGGCCGCGCGCATCCAGATCGCGATCACGGCGGGCCTCTACCTGCTGCTGCAGGCCGTCAGCATCTGGCTCGACCAGTTCGCCACGGTCACCGAGCAGGGCTCGCTCATCACGGGTGCGTCGTACACCGACGTGTTCGCGACCATCCCCGGCCGGCAGATCCTCTCCGTCATCGCCGCGGTCGTCGCCGTCCTGTTCTTCATCACCGCGATCCTCGGCCGGTGGCGGCTGCCGCTGGTCGGCGCCGTGCTGCTCATCGTCTCGAGCCTGCTCATCGGCTCGCTGTACCCGTGGGTGGTCCAGCGGTTCCAGGTCGACCCCAGCGCCCGTGCCCTCGAGGCGCCGTACATCAAGAAGAACATCGATGAGACGCGCGAGGCGTTCGGCGTCGCCGACATCGAGGAGATCCCCTACGAGGCCGAGACGGATGCCGAGCCAGGCGCGCTGCGCTCCGACGCGGCGACGACCGCGAGCATCCGCCTCATGGACCCGGCGGTCATCAGCCCGGCGTTCCGGCAGCTCGAGCAGTTCCGCCAGTACTACCAGTTCCCCGAGACGCTCGACGTCGATCGATACGAGATCGACGGCGAGTCGCAGGACACCGTCGTCGCGATCCGCGACCTCAACCTCGAGGGCCTGAACGACGCGCAGACGTGGTTCAACTCGCACCTCGTGTACACGCACGGCTACGGCCTCGTCGCTGCCGCCGGCAACCAGCGCTCGAGCGACGGGCAGCCGGTGTTCCTCGAGTCGGGCATCCCGTCGAGCGGCACGCTGCCCGAGTTCGAGCCGCGCGTGTACTTCGGCGAGAACTCGCCCGACTACTCGATCGTCGGCGCGCCCGAGGGCGACGATCCCATCGAGCTGGACTACCCGGCGGGCGGCGAAGGCGAGCCGCAGCAGACGACGTTCACCGGCGACGGCGGTCCGGTGCTCGATAACGTGTTCACGAAGCTGGTCTACGCGCTGAAGTTCCAGTCGGAGCAGATCTTCCTCTCCGACCAGGTGACGAACGAGTCGCAGATCCTCTACGACCGGACCCCCATCGAGCGCGTGCAGAAGGTGGCTCCCTACCTGACGCTCGACAGCGACACCTACCCGTCGGTCGTCGACGACCGGCTCGTCTGGATCGTGGACGGCTACACGCTCTCCGACCAGTACCCGTACTCCAACAAGGTCAGCTACAGCGAGGCGATCTCCGACAGCGAGGCCGTGCAGCAGCCGCTCGCGTTCGACGAGGTCAACTACATCCGCAACTCGGTGAAGGCGACGGTCGACGCGTACGACGGCACGGTCACGCTCTACGCGTGGGACACCGAGGACCCGATCCTCGAGACGTGGCAGAAGGTCTTCCCGAACGCGATCGAGCCGCTGAGCGAGATGTCGGGCGAGCTCATGAGCCACGTCCGCTACCCGGCCGACCTGTTCAAGATGCAGCGCGCCGTGCTCGGCCGCTATCACGTGACCGACCCGGTGACGTTCTACTCGCGCGAGGACGCCTGGACGACGCCGCTCGACCCGACGCAGAGCGCGGCGACGGCGTACCTGCAGCCGCCCTACTACCTGACGATGCAGATGCCCGGCCAGGACGCCCCGTCGTACTCGATCTACTCGACGTTCATCCCCGAGGCCCGCGGCAGCGCGAGCCGGAACGTGCTCCGCGGCTACCTCGCGGTGGATTCGGATGCGGGCTCGACCGAGGGCGAACGGGCCGAGGGGTACGGCAAGCTGCGATTGCTCGCGCTGCCGGAGGACGACAACGTGCCCGGTCCCGGTCAGGTGCAGAACACGTTCAACTCCGACCCGACCGTGTCGCAGTCGCTCAACCTGCTGAAGCAGGGCCAGTCCGACGTGATCAACGGCAACCTGCTGACGGTGCCCGTCGGCGGCGGCCTGCTCTACGTGCAGCCGGTCTACGTGCAGTCGACCGGTGAGACGAGCTACCCGCTGCTGCAGAAGGTGCTGGTCGCCTTCGGCGACGAGATCGCGTTCCAGGACACGCTCGACGAGGCGCTGAACGTGCTGTTCGGCGGCGACTCGGGTGCGGCGGCCGGCGACGAGGAGGTCGAACCGACCACGCCCGACGGCGGCGAGACCGAGGGCGGGGGCGAGGGCGACGCGCCGCCGACGACCCAGGACACCGAGTTGCAGTCCCTCTTGAACCGCGCTCGGCAGGCGATCGAGGACAAGCAGCAGGCGCTGGCCGACGGCGATTGGGCGGCGTACGGCGCCGCCGACGCCGAGCTCGCCGAGATCATCTCGGAGCTCGTGGTCCTCGCGGACGACGGCGCGAGCTCGACGGAGACCCCGTCGACCGAGGCGCCGTCGACCGACGAGCCCTCGAACGGCTGATGTCCGTCGACCTCGGTTCGGGCGAGTGGCTCGACGAGAACCGCGCGAACTGGGACGAGCGGGTGGCCCTGCACGTCGCGTCGCCGTTCTACGACCGGACGCGCCTGCGGGCGGGGGGCAGCGTGCTCGACCCGATCGCGCAGGCGGGGATCGACCGCCTGCACCCCGACGGTCTCGACGGCGTGCGCGTGCTGCACCTGCAGTGCCACTTCGGCTCCGACACGCTCTCGCTCGTGAACCTCGGCGCCACCGCGATCGGCCTCGACTTCTCGCGGCCCGCCGTCGAGGAGGCCCGGCGGATGGCGGGTGAGCTCGGCGTCGCCGACCGCGCGCGGTTCGTCGAGGCGAACGTCTACGACGCGAGGCACCGCCTGCCCGAGCCCGAGTCGTTCGACCTGGTCTTCACGACGTGGGGCACGATCGGCTGGCTTCCGGATGTCGCGGAGTGGGCGCGCATCATCGCCTGGTTCCTGAAGCCCGGGGGTCGGCTGTTCTTCGCCGACGGCCACCCGGCGGCGTACGTCTTCGAGGGCGACGCCGGGCCCCACGGCCTGCCGGCGTTCGCGTACCCGTACGTCAGCACCGGACCCGACATCATCGACGACCCGAGCGACTACGCCGACCCCGAGGCGCGCCTCGTGAACGCGCGAACGTGGGAGTGGATGCATCCGCTCGCCGAGGTCGTGGGCGCGCTGCGCGCGGCCGGGCTCACGGTCGACCACTTCGACGAGCACTACGAGCTGCCGTGGCGGATGTTCCCCATCACGGTGCCGAAGGGCGACGGCATGTTCGGCTGGCCCGACCGGCAGTGGCTGCCGCTCGGCTACGAACTCGTCGCCTCGCGGCCGCCCGCGCCGGCGGTCGAGTAGGCGCGCAGCGCTCCCGGTGGTCGAGTAGGCGCGCAGCGCCGTATCGAGACCCGACCCGCCCGGGATGCGGCCCCGATTCGACCGCCCTCGGAACCCGTGCTAGTGTTATCTCTTGTGCCGCGGGGTGGAGCAGTTCGGTAGCTCGCTGGGCTCATAACCCAGAGGTCGTAGGTTCAAATCCTGCCCCCGCAACGCTGCGTTCATCAGAACGACGGAAGGCTCCGGTCCACTCGGACCGGGGCTTTTCGCATATCCGCGGCGCATTCGGAGCATCCACCTTCTGATCTTCGGGAGGACCGACCCCGCATCATGGGAGGGACCTCGGACCGCCTCGACGGAACTCTCGCCCCGGTCGACGTCGTCCTCGGGACCCGCTGAGCGCGTCGGCCCTTCAGTCGCGCTCGCCGCTCGCGTCGCGCGCGAAACGGTCGACGTGCTCCTGCAACATGACGATGCGGGTCTGCCGTGCCGCCTCGCGGTCGAAGCCGACGTAGGCGCTCGGCGCGAGCCTGCGCACGTTCCTCGAGCACTGGAAGTCCTCGCAGATGAGCGTGCCGAGCGTGTCGCCGCGCCGCCCGGCGGCGCCCGCGCGCTTCGTCGTGTAGAGCACGACGTCGTTCGGCAGTCGGACGTCGGCGCACCAGGAGCACTGCGCGCGGGAGCGCGGCCGGGCGTCGGCGCGCTGGAGGCGGAGCCCCACGGGGTCGTCGTCGATCCAGGTGACGACGTAGCCGACGTTCGGCGTCTTGAGGTCGCGCCAGCCGAGGTAGTCGAGCGCATCCCAGTCGAGTGTCGCGAAGTCGGCGGGCAGGCGCACTGCGGCGCGTTCCCGCTTGGAGGCGTTCACGAACGAGCTCCTGATCAGAGGTTCGAGGAGTGGGCGCATGGAGGTTCCTTCGGTGGTGTTCTGCGGCCGGAGCACATCGGACGACAGGGTGGCCGGCATGAGTGCCGTCAGGCGTCGCGGTCGCGCTCGTTCCAGCGCGACAGCATGAGATCGAGCGAGTCGAGCAGCACGGGCCACGACTGCTCGGCGGGCGGCTCGCTGTGGTCGAAGTCGCCGCGGCGTTCGAGGTTCAGGAATCCGTTCAGCGCCCCGCCGATCAGGCGGATCATGTGCACTCGATCGGTCTCGGCGATGCCGTAGCCGTGCAGCACGGCCTCGGCGTGGCGCACGATGCGCGCGGCGGAAGGGTCGCGAACCACCGTCTCGCTCGCTCGGCCCTGCAGCGACTCCCAGAGGCCCGGATGCCGCCGTGCGAACGCGCGGTGCGCGTCGCCGAAGCCGATGAGGGCGTCGCGGCCCGAGCGGCCCGCGATCGCCTCGCCGACCTGCTCGCCCAGGTCGTGCAGCGCGAGAACGGTGATGCCGTCGCGCAGGGCGGCGAGATCGCGCACGTGGCCGTACAGGCTCGGGGTTCGCACGCCGAAGGATCGTGCCACCGCCGACAGGGTGGCCGAGGACATTCCCCCCGCATCGGCGAGTTCGGCGGCGCGGCGGACGACTCGCTCGCGGGTCAACGTCTGCCGGGTCATCCGCCCAGCCTAACACCTTTAGCTCAAAGCCTAATCTGCATAGGATGCGTCGGGGGCCAACGGAGAAGGCCCCGGTCCACCGGACCGAGGCCTTCCCGTCGTTCCGCGGGAACTACTTCTTCTTCGAGTTGCCCGCGTTCGTCACCGTGAGCTCGTACCCCGCGTCGAGCGTGTCGAGGTCACCGGTCGGCAGGTTCGACACGAGGGTGGCGAAGTCGCGGTTCTTGCCCTTCGCGCACGAGGTGTCGAGGCCCGCCATCGTGATGTCGTCGCCCTCGAGCCGGTACACGTGGTTGCCCGCCCCGTCGACGATCTCGTAGTCGGATTCCTCGCCGGGCGTGAGGTCGCAGCTCGCGATGACCTGGAGCGTCCAGTTGTTGTCCTGGAGCCCGGTCGTCTCGATCCACTCGCCCTCGGCCGACGACAGCGACACGGCCTCGCCGTCGACCATCACGTCGTCCACGAACCATCCGGTGTCGAGGTAGGCGGCGTCGGTCGAGTAGCGGAACCGCACGTCGGTCGTGCCGTCGGGCAGCTCGGCCGACAGGTGCACGTAGACGGGCTCGTCCACGAAGTACTCGCCGCCCGACGTGCCCGTGAGGCCGTTGCCCTCCTCGTTGTTGCCGTGCGGGTCCTCGTCGGTCGTGACGACCGCGCCCGAGTCATCCGTCAGGGGCACCGTGACCCACTCGCCGCCGACGAGCGCCTCGACGAAGCCGTAGTCCCAGCCCTCCTCGATGAAGCTCCAGCTCCAGAAGTCGAGGGTCGAGGCCGCGCCATCCGTCACGTCGACGTCGAGGACGTTGTCGGCCTGGCTCTCGTAGCCGCCGTACCAGTGCGTGTCGCCCGTGTGCGGCGCGATCTGCGTGGTGTCCTCACCGTCGAGCGAGACGTCGACCGTCGGGCCCGGGTTGCGGAACCGCTCGATCTGGATGCCGTACGGCAGCGCCGTGTCGGCCTGGCCGTTCTTCCGCCGGTCCCACTTGGCCGCCGGCTGCGCACCCTGGTTCGAGCCGCGGCCGTCCCAGAACTGGTCGTCGGCGATGTCGATGGTCCAGCTCGTCGACGCCGGGTCGCCGAAGTCGACGGCCTTGATGTCGAAGCGCTCCGAGTCCTCGTCGTCGAGGTACACGGCCACGGCCCAGTCCTCGTAGAGCTCCTTCGCCGTGCGCAGGTCGCTGCCGGTCTCGGCGTTGAACTGGTCGATGGCCGCCTGCACGCCGGCCATGCCGTCGCCCTGGTTCTCGAAGATCAGCTTGATCAGCAGGTCGCCGCCCGCGCCGTCGTACTCGAGGTCGGGCTCGTAGGTGCCGTCGCCGTTGCCGCCGGCCTGCTCCCACAGGTACTGGAAGTAGGTGTACGCGGCACCGTAGTTCTCGAGGCCGCCGGCCCAGCGCGTGAGCGACGTCTCGGCGTAGAACACCTGGTGGTAGGTCAGGTGCGAGCCGCCGACGTCGTAGCCGTTGAGGAACACCGCGAAGTCGGCGAGGCCCTCGTCGACCCAGCTGAGCTCGCCGGGGTCGCTGTAGTTGTGCAGCAGGTGCTCGAGCTCGTGCGCGATCACGCCCTCGTACAGGGTCGCCTGATCGTTGGCGGGGTCGTCGTCGCGCCACTCCGAGTCATCCGGACCGACCCGGTTCGCCCAGTCGTATGCGTCGATGACGATCGCGTTCATGCCGGACGAGTCGATGAAGTCGGGTGCGAAGTACCCGGCCGTGTAGCTCGTGACGTCGCAGTCGTAGTACTGCTCGTCCTGCACGTTGTAGACGACCATGACGAGCGAGTCGCTCGCCGGCTCGGAGGGGTCGGCCGCGTCCATGGGGCCGAAGTGCTCCTCATCGACGGCGACGATCTGGTTCGCGAGCTGGTCTCCCATGTAGTCGATCTGGGCCTGCGTGAGCGTGTAGTCCTCGACGCTCGAGTCGACGCACGGCTCGAACTCGTCGCCGGGGTTGTGGTCGAACGCCGGGTCGAGGCTCTCGACGCCCTCGGGCGCGGTCCCGTCGAGCGGCGTGCCCTCCGGCACGTAGATGTACACGGGGGTGCCGTCGGGCGTCACGCCGGCGTACACGCGCGTGAAGTCCTGATCGTAGGTTCCACCGGCGGCGCTGTCGTTGATCGGCAGCGTGATCGTCGGTTCGCCGGGCAGGTTCTCGTGGTCGTCGGCTGAGGCCGGCGCTGCGGTCGCCGCGAGGAAGCTCGCGGCGAGGGCTCCGACGGCGAACGCGCCGATGGAGCGACGTGGTGCTCTGCGCACTGGGTATCCCATCTGTCATGGCCCCGGTGCCGGTGAGCCGGCTTGGTCCGTCGGCGTAGGGACCCGATCGTGCGGCGGCCGGTTCCGGTCGCGCGCGTGAACCTCACCAGTCCAGCAGGTGCGTCGGCGCGATGGTAGATCTTGCCTTCGGGCCGTCGATGGGCTTCACTACGCCCCCTAGGCTGGCTGCATGCAGACGGATGCCGCGCCGCTCGCCGTCGCAGTGGCGCAGTTCGCGCCCGGCGACGACCCCGGTGCCAACCTCGCCGAGATCGAACGGCTCGCGGGCGTCGCGGCGGCTCGCGGCGCGCGCCTCGTCGTGTTCCCCGAGTACTCGAGCTTCTTCACGCCCGAGCCGGGGCGGGCGTGGGTGGATGCCGCGCAGCCGGTCGACGGCGCATTCACGACCGCGCTGCGCGCGACCGCCGATCGTCTCGACGTGCACCTCGTCGCCGGGATGATCGAGCGGCTGCCCGACGAGCGCGATCGCGTCGCGAACACCGTGGTCGCGGTCGCGCCGGGGCAGGGCGTGGTCGCCCGGTACCGCAAGCTCCACCTGTACGACGCGTTCGGGCAGCGCGAGAGCGAGTGGGTCGCGCCGGGCGAGATCGGCGACCCGGAGACCTTCGTCGTCGGCGACTTCCGCTTCGGACTGCAGACCTGCTACGACGTGCGCTTCCCCGAGGTCTCGCGGCGCATCGTCGACGCGGGCGCCGACGTGGTCTGCATGCCGGCCGAGTGGGTGCGCGGGCCGCTCAAGGAGGCCCACTGGCGCACCCTCACGACCGCGCGCGCCATCGAGAACACCGCCTACGTGCTCGCCGCCGACCACGCGCCGCCCGTCGGCGCCGGCAACAGCATGGTCGTCGACCCCATGGGCGTCGAGGTCGCGACGATCGGCGAGCAGACGGATGTCGCGGTGGCGTGGCTCTCGGCGGAGCGCATCGCCGCGGTGCGCACGCGCAATCCCGCGCTCGCGCTGCGCCGGTTCTCGGTCGTCGTGCGCGAGGTCTGAGCGGCGGTCGCGCCCTTCCCCCGGAGCCGATCGCCGCGCCGCGCTGAACCCGTCGGGTCGCGCCGCGCGCCGAGCCGTCGAGACCTCGGGATCAGCCCATCGCGGCGAGCCGCTCGACCGCCGCCTCGAGCACGTCGCGGCGCTTGCAGAACGCGAATCGCACGAGGCTGTTCACGTCGCCCCGCCGATCAGGGTGCACGAAGGCGGTCACCGGCACGCCAACGACCCCGGCGCGGTGGGGGAGCTCGCGGCAGAACTCATCGCCGTCGTGCGCGCCGAGCGGAGCGGCATCCGCCACGACGAAGTAGCCCGATGCCGGCACCGAGGCGGTGAAGCCCGCGCCCGTGAGCCCGGCCACGAGCAGGTCGCGGCGTGCCGCGAGCTCGGCCGCGGCATCCGTGAAGAACCGGTCGGGCAGGTCGAGCCCGGTCGCGATGGCGGGCTGGAAGGGGGCGCCGTTGACGAAGGTCAGGTACTGCTTGACGGCGAGCACCGCGGTCACGAGCTCGGCCGGGCCCGTGACCCAGCCGATCTTCCAGCCGGTCGTGTTGAACGTCTTGCCGCCCGACGAGATCGAGACCGTGCGGTCCCACGCTCCCGGGCGGGTCGCGATCGGCACGTGCCGCCCCTCGAACACGAGGTGCTCGTAGACCTCGTCGGTGACGATGAGCGCGTCGTGCCGGTGCGCGAGCTCGACGACGAGGTCGAGCGTCGGCTCGTCGATGAGGGCGCCGGTCGGATTGTGCGGCGAGTTGACCAGGATCACCCGCGTGCGATCGGTCACGGCCGCGCGGAGCTCGTCGTGGTCGGGCCGCCAGTCGGGGAAGCGCAGGGGCACGGTGCGATGGATGCCGCCGGCTCGGGCGATCACGGCGCCGTACGCGTCGTACGACGGCTCGAACGTCACGACCTCCTCGCCGTCGTCGACGAAGGCGAGCAGCGTCGCGGCGAGCGCCTCGGTGGCACCGGCGGTGACGAGCACCTCGCGGGCGGGATCGACCGTCAGGCCGTACCAGCGGTGCTGGTGCCGCGCGATCGACTCGCGGAGGACGGGCATGCCCGGCCCGGGCGGGTACTGGTTCACGCCCGTGGCGATCGCCTCGCGGGCGGCGTCGAGCACCTCGCGCGGACCGTCCTCGTCGGGGAAGCCCTGGCCGAGGTTGATCGCCCCGGTCGAGACGGCGAGCGCGCTCATCTCGGCGAACACGGTGGGCGCGACGCCGCCGTCAGCGGCGAGGAGACCCGCACCGGCGGCGGTCCGCTGCCACGGTGCGAGCGGTCGTGAGGGCATGGCATCCACGCTCACACCGTATGCCACGGTCCGGCGGCTACGCTGTGTCCGGCGCCCGGACGGTTCACGGTGGCGACATAGCCCCGACATAGGAACCCCCGATTCGCCGCACAGCTTGGAGCGGGATGCTGGCATCCGCTGGAAGGAGCGAAGATGACCGAGACCAACACCGGCGGGATCGACGAGACCCCCGAGAACCGGCCCGCGCCGTCGGCCGACGGGGCCGATGCCGCTGAGGCCCCCGCCCAGGTCGAGACCCCGCGCGCCGAGGCGGCCTCCGCCCCGGCCGAGCCGGGCGTTCCCGCGCCGGCCGCTGCGGCCGAGCCGGGAGCTCCCGCCCCGGTCGCTCCGGCCCCGACCGCTCCCGCCGCGCCGGCCCCGCGACCCACCGGCACCGTCTACACGCCGGGCCAGGCCCCGCAGCCGTACGTCGCGGGCCAGTACCGCCACGAGTCGGCCGCCGCGCCCACCGCCGGCCAGACCCAGCCGACCACCCCCCTCACCGGGCCGGCCGTCGCCGCGGCCGCGACGCAGGGCTCCCCGCACGCCGGCGGCTCGGGCACGGTCCCGCCCGCGTTCGGCGGTGCGCCGACCGCAGCGCAGGAGCCCGCTCCCGCCAAGCAGCGGCGCGTCGGGCTCGGCGTGGCCGCGGCGATCGTCGCCGCCGCCCTCATCGGCGGTGCGTCGGGTGCGGGCATCACCGCGCTCGTGTCGAACGACGGCGACACCGCGATCGAGCAGACCTCGAACGGGACACAGCGGATCGTCGTCGAGGACGACGGCTCCGTGAACCAGGTCGCGGCGGTCGCCGCGGCGGCGGGCCCGAGCGTCGTGACGATCGAGGTGTCCGGCGGCCAGTCCGGCGGCACGGGCTCCGGCATCATCCTGTCGGAGGACGGCTACGTCCTCACCAACACGCACGTCGTGACGCTCGACGGCGCCACCGGCGACCCGACGATCCAGGTCAAGGCCGAGGACGGCACGCTCTACTCGGCCGAGCTGATCGGCACCGATCCGCTGAGCGACCTCGCCGTGATCAAGCTGGCGGATGCCTCCGGCCTCACGCCGATCGAGTTCGCCGACTCGGGCGAGCTCAACGTCGGCGACACGGCGATCGCGATCGGCGCACCGCTCGGTCTCTCCGGCACCGTCACGAACGGCATCGTCAGCGCGCTGAACCGCAGCATCGACGTGGAGTCGTCGGCGGCGCCCGAGACGACGCCCGACGGCGGCGAGGACCAGGGCGAATCGGGCGACAGCCCGTTCGACTTCTGGAACTTCGACGGCCAGGAGGGCGGCTCGGGCTCCTCGAGCGGCGGCGGCCTGATCTCGATCCCGGTGATCCAGACGGATGCCGCGATCAACCCCGGCAACTCGGGCGGTGCGCTGCTCGACGGCGAGGGCAAGCTCATCGGCGTGAACGTCGCGATCCTCTCGGCCGGCGGCAATTCGACCGAGGCCGGCAACATCGGCGTCGGCTTCGCGGTGCCCTCGAACCTCGCCGAGCGCATCGCGAGCGAGATCATCGAGAACGGCTCGGCGACGCACGGCCTCCTGGGCGCGACGGTCACCTCGGCGCAGGCGAGCGGCGAGAGCTCCACGGTCGGCGCGCTCATCTCGGAGGTGAGCTCCGGCGGTGCCGCCGAGGCGGCCGGGCTGCAGTCCGGCGACGTCGTGACGGCGCTGAACGGCATCCCGATCACCGACCAGACCGACCTGACCGCGCAGGTGCGCGCCCTCGCGGGCGGCGCGGAGGCCGAACTGACCTACACGCGCGACGGCGAGTCGAACACCGTGACGGTGACGCTCGGCACCTACGAGGGCTGACGCGCCGCATCGCACCCTCACCGCGACGGGGGCCGGACCGATGGTCCGGCCCCCGTCGTCGTGCCCCGGACATCCGCGCCGCGCCGCGGATCGCGGCGATCCCTGCTGCTAGGCTCGATCGACCCTGTGCCCGAGTGAGGACCATGCCCGACCAGCACCATCCGGCGGATCTGTCGCCGCCGATCGGCGTCTCGTATGTCATGCCCGTGTTGAACGATGCGTCGCACGTGCGCGCGGCGGTCGGGTCGATCCTCGCGCAGGAGTACGACGGTCCCGTCGAGGTGCTCATCGCGCTCGGCCCCTCGATCGACGGCACGAACGAGCTCGTCGAGGACCTCGCGTCCCGCGACGCGCGCGTGCGCGTGCTCGAGAACGAGGCGGGCTCCACGCCGGCCGGCCTGAACCTCGGCATCCGCGCCGCGGTGCATCCGGTCGTGGTGCGGGTCGACTCGCACTCGATGCTGCCGGTCGACTACACGCGCCTCGCGGTCGAGACGCTCGTGCGGACCGGCGCCGACAACGTCGGCGGCATCATGGACGCACGCGGCGAGACCCCGTTCGAGCGCGCGGTCGCGCTCGCGTACACGACCCCCGTCGGCCTCGGCGGTTCGGCGTTCCACGTCGGCGGCCACGAGGGACCCGCCGAGACCGTGTACCTCGGCGTGTTCCGCAAGAGCGCGCTCGAGCGCGTGGGCCTCTTCGACGAGACGATCAAGCGCGGCCAGGACTGGGAGCTGAACCGGCGTCTCCGGCAGACTGGCGGCACGGTCTGGTTCACGCCGGAGCTCGCCGTCACCTACCGGCCGCGGTCCAGCATGGAGCGGCTGGCGCGGCAGATGCTCTCCACCGGGCTCTGGCGCGGCGAGCTCGCGCGACGGTTCCCGGCGGCCAACGGCATCCGCTACTTCGTGCCGCCGGCGATGGTCGTGGGCGTGGTGGTCGGCCTCGTGCTCGGCGTGATCGGCATCGTCCAGGCCGCCACGGGCCAGGCCCCGTGGCTGCTGCTCGGCTTCGCCGTCCCGCTCGTGTACCTGCTGTTCGTCGTGGCCGCGACGATCGCGTACGCGCGGGGTCGCGGCGCGGCGACCGCAGCCTGGTTCCTGCTCGTGCTGCCCTGCATCCACGTCGCGTGGGGGACCGGATTCGTGCTCGGCTACCTCTCGCTCACGAGCAACATCGCGAAGCACACGGGAAGGTGAGCATGTCGGAGCCCATGCCGGAGCGGCGGATCCCATCGAGCCTCGCCGAGCAGCGCGCGGTGACGCAGCCGCCCGAGGTCCGCGGCCGCCGGAACGCGGAGCACTGGACCGCCTCGCTCTACCTGCGGAACCTGTCGCCGTACCTCACCTGGCTGCTGCTGCACACGCGGATCTCCGCGAACGGGGTGACGGGCCTCATGATCCTCGTGGGCTGGTCGACGGCGGCGGCGCTGCTCATTCCCGGCATCTGGGGCGCCCTGCTCGCCGTCGTCCTCGGCCAGCTGCAGATGCTCGTCGACTGCTGCGACGGCGAGGTCGCCCGCTGGCGCCGCACGTCGAGCCCCGCTGGCGTGTTCCTCGACAAGGTCGGCCACTACTCGACCGAGGCGCTCATTCCGCTCGCGCTCGGCATCCGGGCCGCCGCCTACCCGCTCGAATTCCCGGCCGACTTCCTGTGGACCACGATCGCGGCCCTGCTCGCGCTCGTCATCGTGCTCAACAAGGCGCTGAACGACATGGTGCACGTCGCCCGCGCGAACGCCGGGCTGCCGAAGCTCGCCGACACGCACGGCGAGACGGCACCGCGCGCCGGGCTCGTCGCGAAGCTCCGCAAGGCGGCGCGGTTCGTGCCGTTCCACCGCCTCTACCACTCGGTCGAGCTGACCCTCATCGCGTTCGCCGCGGCCGTCGTGGGGCTGTTCGCCGGCCAGCCCCTGGTCGACCGCATCGTGGTCGCAGCGCTCCTGCCGCTCGCCGCGCTCGCCCTCGTCGGCCACTTCGTCGCGATCATGGCCTCCCGTCGTGTCCGTTCCTGACGCCCGCGACGCCGTCCCGGCCACCAGGCCCCGGGTCGGGGTCGTGGTGCTCACCATGGGGCGGCGCCCGGTCGAGCTCGCCCGCGGCATCCGGAGCGTCCTCGACCAGCAGGGCGTCGACGTCGACGTCGTGTGCGTCGGGAACGGCTGGGACCCGGCGACCGCCGACCCGCCCCTGCCGAGCGAGGTGCGCACGCTCCACCTGCCCGAGAACCTCGGCATCCCCGCGGGTCGCAACCGCGGCGTTCCCGAGGTCGCCGGAGACGTCCTGTTCTTCCTCGACGACGACGCCTACCTGCCGAGCCCGACCTTCCTGGCCGACGGATGCCGCCTGCTCGCGTCACGGCCCGACCTCGGGCTCGTCCAACCGCGCGTCGTCGACCCGACGGGACTCGAATCGCCGCGACGCTGGATCCCGCGCATCCGCAAGGGCGACCCCGCGCACTCGAGCGACGTGTTCTCGTGCTGGGAGGGCGCGGTGCTCATGCCGAGACGCGCGTTCGAGACATCCGGCGGTTGGGCCGACCCGTTCTTCTACGCCCACGAGGGCATCGAGCTGGCCTGGCGGGTGTGGGACGCCGGGTACCGCGCCTGGTATGCGGGCGACCTCGAGGCCGCGCACCCCGTGATCGATCCGGCACGGCACGAGTACTACTACCGGCTCAACGCGCGGAACCGCATCTGGCTCGCCCGCCGCAACCTGCCGGTGATCCTCGTGCCCTGCTACGTCGGCTCGTGGACCGCGATCCAACTGCTCCGGTGGTTCCGCCGGCCCGACGCGCTCCGCGCGTGGTTCGCGGGCTGGCGTGCCGGATGGCGCGAGGACGCGGGGGAGCGTCGGCCCATGCGCTGGCGCACGGTGTGGCGGATGACGCTCGCGGGGCGCCCGCCGGTCGTCTGACCCGGACGTGCCGGCGCACGCCGACGGCTACCCTTGGACGGTGGGTTTGAGGAGAGACGCGCGCCGCGCCGTGAAGCTCGTGCAGAACGTCGTCCGGTCGCGCCGGGCGCAGGCGCGACTGGTCGAGAAGCTCGCGCAGCAGGGGCCGTTCGAGCCGCACCGGTTCCGCGTGGCCGTCTACTTCGCCGACGGCAAGGTCAACCTCTACCAGCTGCGGCAGTGGTACCGGCCGCTCGCCCGGCTCGCGGAGCGGCATCCGGTGCTCGTCCTCAGCCGCGCCTCCGGCGCCGCGCTCGCACTGCTCGACGAGTCCCCGCTGCCGGTCGCCTACGTGCGCCGCGTGGCCGACCTCGAGCGCGTCATCCACGAGCAGGACCTGCACGTGGTCTTCTACGTCAACCAGAACGCCAAGAACTTCCAGATGATGCGATACGGGCGCCGTTGGCACGTGTTCATCAACCACGGCGAGTCCGACAAGATGTACATGACCACGAACCAGTTCAAGGCCTACGACTACGCGCTGATCGCGGGGGATGCCGCGCGGGCCCGCCTCGAGAAGGTGCTCTGGGACTACGACTTCGACAAGCGCGCCATCCCGATCGGGCGTCCGCAGGCCGACCACTACCTCGACGGCCGCGCCCTGCCGTACCCCGAGGACGACCGCGAGGTCGTGCTCTACGCGCCGACGTGGGAGGGCGACCGCGGGGCCGCGGCCTACGGTTCGATCGCGACGCACGGCGTCGCGCTCGTCCGTGAGCTCATCGCGTCCGGGCGTCACCGCGTGATCTACCGTCCTCACCCGCGCTCGGGCGTGGTCGACCACGACTACGGCAGCGCCAACCAGGAGATCAAGCGGATGCTCGGCCAGGCGAACGCCGCCGACCCGACCGCGCACCACGTCGTCGACGAGGGCAACGACCTCGGGTGGCAACTCGCCGCCGCCGATGTCGCGATCGTCGACATCTCGGCGATGGTGTACGACCGCCTGGCGGCGGGCAAGCCGCTCCTCGTGACCCGCCCGGCCAACCCGGATGCGCAGGTCGACACGGGCGGGTACCTGGCGGCGTGCGAGTGGCTCGACCCGTCCGACGGCCCGGCCATGCTCGCACGCGTCGACGAGGTCGCCCACGACGAACAGGCGCTCGAACGCCTCGGCTACTGGGTCGAGCGGTACTTCGGCGACACGACGCCGGGCGTGACCACGCGGCGCTTCCACGACGCGGTCGACCATCTCATGGAGGAGTGGGAGCGCTTCGCGGCGCTGCACGCGACCGATCCGGAGGTCGACGACCACGACGCCGAGGGCGAGGCCGCCGAGCAGTCCGACGAGCTCGAGGTCGACTGACCCGACACCGACCGGTGCGATCGCCCGGCGCGGTGCGTAGGCTCGGGCCATGGCGCAGCTGATCACCGAGACCGACCTCGACGACCTGGAGCTCCGTGTCGTGGAGAACGGCGGGCACGTCGCGCGCGCCGACCTGCTCGAGCGATGGGCCACGGATGCCGCGGCGTTCGAGCTGGACGCCGGGGTCCGCCGTGCCCACCTGCTCCATGTCGCCGCCGAGCACCTCGAGATGGCCGGAGAGCTCGACCGGGCGCTCGCGATGGTGCGGCGCGCCGGGGAGGCATCCGACGCCGAACCCGACGAGACGACCGGCACGCTCGTCTCGATCCTGCTCGCGCTCGGCCGGCGCGATGCGGCCGTCGAGGCGGCCGATGCACTGCGCGGCTCCGGGAACGGGGAGTGGTGGCGGCACCTCGACGTCGCCGAGGCGTTCGAGCTCGCCGACGAACTCGCCCTCGCCGAACGGTGGTTCGTGATCACGCTGCGGGTGATCGAGCGAGACCCCGACCACGACGTCGCGGATCGGCTGATCCCGTTGAGCGGGCGCTTCCGGGTGCGGCGCGACGCGGGCAAGCCCGAGGACGTGCTCGACGCCGAGACCAGCCAGTTGCGCGAGCTGCTCGGGTACGAGCCGATCGACTAGGCGGCTCGCACCGCGCTCAGCGCGTCGCGAACGACATCCCGAGGCTCGACAGCACGCCGAACACCACCCCCCACAGGATGATCGAGTCGACGATGAGCGTGCAGCAGATCGCCGAGCGGCTGCACCTCGCGCCCGGGACGGTGCGCAACTACTTGTCGTCGGCGATGACGAAGCTCG
Source organism: Agromyces sp. GXS1127 (assembly GCF_050565425.1). Taxonomy (NCBI): domain Bacteria; kingdom Bacillati; phylum Actinomycetota; class Actinomycetes; order Micrococcales; family Microbacteriaceae; genus Agromyces; species Agromyces sp. GXS1127. The sequence goes on along the minus strand of NZ_JBOCIG010000002.1, from coordinate 354,247 downwards.
ACGCGGCGTCCCGACACGAGGCGGCGGAGAAGGCCTGGATGCAGGGGTGGATCTGAGTTCGCCGGCGTCGACGATCAGCACTCCTCGATGCGCACCGACCGACCCGAAGTCGGCCCACATTCCGCCGCGAGTCCCACCCGTCAGGTGCGAGGCATACCGTCGACGGCGGCGGCGTCGCCCGCGGCACCCGACTGCTCGTCCTTCGACCGCGCCGCCGTGAGCCTGCCGAACGGCCGACGTGCGACACGACCCGCGGTCGACGCCGCCCGGGCGAGGCGTCGACCGGCCGACGTGATCGCCGTCTCGTCGCCGCGCGGTTCGATTTCGACCGGGAGCGCGAACGGCGCCGGGCCGAACGCGAGGCGCGACTGCTGCAGCACCCGGCGGCCGAGTACGTGATTGCCGATGCCGCCGATGGCGGCCCCGATCCCGAACGGGATGGCGCGCCCGATGATGCCTGCGCCGCCGCGCACGGCGAACTGCTTGACGAAGACGTGCCTGAGGCGATCGACGACGGAGCCCATGACCGCGCGGGGGAGCGTGCTCGTGATGATCTCGCCGAAGTAGGCGTTCCGCGGCACGCCCGTGCCGGTCGCCTGCGCGGCGAACTGCCGCACCAGGTCGGCGCCCTCGCGACCCATCATGAGCGTCATCACGAGGGCGCGGGCGCGATCGGGGTTCTCCACGTGCAGGCCGTGCACCTCGGCGACCGACTGCGCGAAGAGCGCCGTCGCCTCGAGGAAGCCCGCCGTCTCCACGCCCGACAGCGCGAGCGTGATGCCGGTGGAGATGCCCGGCACCACCGCCGTCGCGCCGACGGCGGCACCGCCCGTGGTGACCGCGGTGAGGTAGCGGCGCTCGAGCACCCGCACGAGCTCGTCAGGCGTCGCCGTCGGGTGATTGCGGCGGATGGCACGCAGGTGCGCGAGCACGACGGGGCGCTGGATCGACAGCAGCCGGTCGAGGCCGCGCTCGAGGCCGACGGCACGGTCGGCGGGGTCGGACGGCGTCGCGCCGCCTCCCGCACCCCGGCCGGCCGATGCGTCGGGACCGGTCGGCGCGCCCTCCTCGGGCGCACCGCGGCCCATCGTCGTGATCCGGTGCACGCGTTCGGACATGGCGTCGATCCTAGGCGGCGCGGATGGGAACGTCTCCGGGACCCGCCTCGCGGGGCAGGGGCTTGACGATGCGTCAGCGGGTGCCGTAGTCGGCGTTGTACCGGTCGAGGACCTCGTCGATCGAGGCGTCGAGCACGAGCGCGCCCTTGTCGAGGTAGAGGCCGCGCGTGCAGAACCGGCGAAGGTCGCGCTCGTTGTGGGAGACGAAGAACAGCGTGCGCCCACCCGCGAGGAGCTCCTCGATGCGCCGGTAGCACTTCTCGCGGAACCCCTTGTCGCCGACGGCGAGCACCTCGTCGACGAGCAGGATCGGCTCCTCGAGCTGCGAGATCACCGCGAAGGCGATGCGCACCTTCATGCCGCTCGAGAGGTGCTTGTACGGGGTGTCGAGGAAGTCGCCGATCTCGGCGAAGTCGATGATCTCGTCGAACTTCGCGTCGATCTGGGCTCGGTTCATGCCGTGCAGGCCGGCCGTGAGGTAGACGTTGTCGCGCACGGTGAGGTCGTCGACGAACCCGCCCGTGATCTCGATGAGCGGCGCCACGCCGCCCGTGATGCGGACGCCGCCCTCGTCGGGGATGAGGACGCCGGCCACGAGCTTCAGCAGCGTCGACTTGCCCTGCCCGTTGCGGCCGACGACGCCGATCGCCTCGCCCGGGCGGACGTCGACGTCCACGTCGCGCAAGGCCCAGAACTCGCCGGGACGGGTGCGCCGCGAGCGGCCGGCGAAGAGGTCCTTGAAGGAGCGCCGGGCGCGGCGGTTGCGCCGGAACCGGACACCGAGCCCGTGAACGCGGATCGCGAACTCGTCGGTGGACGGCGACGGAGCAGACGGGGCCACGGCCATCAGATCTCCTTCAGCACCTGGCGCTCGGACGACCGGAAGACCCAGAGCCCGATGGCGAGCAGCGCGAGCGACATCGCCGCGGACACGCCGACGTCGAACCAGTTGAGCTGGTCGGGGAAGAAACCCGCGCGGTAGAGGCTGAACACGCCGCTCAGGGGATTGAACGCCGCCCAGAACTGGAAGCCCTCCGGCAGGTCGCTCGTGCCGTAGATGATCGGTGACGCGTAGAACAGGAACCGGAGGACGAGCTTGACCGCACGCTCCAGGTCGCGGAAGAACACGACGAGCGGCGCGACGATGAGGCTCACCGCGGCGGTGAGCACGCCCTGCAGGACGATGCCGAGCGGGAACAGCACGAGCTCCCACGAGACGGTCGCGCCGAACACGATCGCGAAGAATGCGAGCACGGGCAGCGCGAGCAGGAACTCGATGCCCTTCGACAGGACGATCCGGTTCACCCAGATCGTGCGCGGGATCATCGTCGACCGGACGAGCTTCGCGTCCTTCAGGAACGCGCGGGTGGAGTCGCCGACCGCGCCGTTGAACCACATCCACGGCAGCAGGGCCGCGAGCAGGAAGACGATGTAGGGCTGCTGGCCGACCGAGCGGTCGAACACCTGCGTGAAGACGAACCAGTAGATGCCCGCCATCACCAGCGGATCGAGCACCGACCAGACGTAGCCGAGCGCAGAGGTCGAGTAGCGGACCTTGAGGTCGCGCGTCGTGAGCAGCCACAGCGAATGCCGGTAGCCGTCCCATGGCGTCCGCGTGAACGGATGCGAGTCGGCGTAGCTCATCACGCTCTCATCGTAGATGGACGGTGGCGGGCCTCCGTACCGGCCGGATCGGCGCCGGCGCTGCGATCTCCCGGAGATGCGAGAAGCGGATGCCGCGACCGGCATCCGCTTCCCACGCTGTGTGGCGCGCAGGTCACACGAAGTGGTTCGCGCGCTCCAGGTCCTCGGCGAAGTCGATCTCGACCGCGTACAGGTCGGAGACGTCCATGGGCTCGACGAGCAGGCCGTTCTTCTCGATCGCGAGCTCGAGGCCGCGCTCGAAGTAGTCCTGGTCGCCGACGCGCTGGAGGTGCGCGAGGAAGGTGGCCTTGTCGCGGCTCGAGATGTAGTTGATGCCGACCGCCTCGCCGAGGCCGCCCTTGACGGTCTTCGAGAGCTCCTTGATGTAGCCCTCGGCGGTGGTCGTGTACTTCACCTCTTCGTCGGACACCTTCGCGGTGTTGACGGTGACGAACGACTGGTCGCGCGCGATGAACGCGAGCGCGCGGTCGAGGATCGCCGGGTCGAAGACCACGTCGCCGTTCATCCAGAGCACGCCGCCCGCCTGCGACGCCTGCAGGGCGCGCATGAGCGACTTCGAGGTGTTCGTCTGGTCGTACTCCTCGTTGTAGACGAAGGACGCCTGCGGGAACGCCTCGATGATGTGCTCGAGCTTGTAGCCGACCACGATCGTCACGGCGGCGTTGCGGCCGAACGCGTGCTCGATGTTGTCGAACTGCTGGCGCATGATCGTGCGGCCGTCGCTGAGCTCGGTGAGCGGCTTGGGGAGGGAACGCCCGAGCCGGCTCCCCATGCCGGCTGCGAGGATCACGATCTGCGTGGTCACTGCATCTCCTTCGTCGATCGGATGCCGGCGCCTCGATTCGGTTCGAGTTCACCGGGGGTTCATCCGCAAGTTCTCTTCTGGACACGCCGTTATGCCGACTCACAGGATACCGGACGGCCCATCCCGCCGCCCGGGGTTGCGCCGAAGCCGTAGCGTGATCGTGATATGCGCAGGCGGCTCGCACGATCCGCACGCCGTGCGCTCCACGTGAATTCGCTGTGACAGGTCCGCGGCTGCGGGCCGGGTGGTTGGTAGGTTGTCGTGGTGACTTCCGTTTCGCGATCAGGTCCTGACGACGAGACTCCCGAAGGCACGGGCACGGGGGTGTCCGCTCGTCGGGGGGAATCCGTCGCGTCCGACGAGGGGCGTGGCGCATCGGGTCGCGCCGCCGCGAAGCGAACGGGCCGGGTGACGGCGGCCGAGTCCGCGGCCGCACGTACGAGTGCCGCGAAGGCGTCGGCGTCCAGGTCGGCCGCCGCGAAGTCGTCGAGGACGACCGACAAGTCCGCGGCGACGCGTTCGACGGCGGCGAAGCGCGCCTCCGCCGCTCGGGCGAGCACGGCTGCCGACGAGGCGGTCGAGACGACCGCCGCCGAGCCCGCGAAGGCTCCGGCGAAGCGGAGCTCCTCGGCCCGACGGCCGGCCGCATCCTCTGGCAGCGCGAAGCGGCCCGCCTCGGCGGCCGCGGCGAAGCGCGCCTCGGCTCGCACGGCGTCGACGAAGGGCGCGTCCGCGTCGTCGGGTGCGGCGGAGCCGTCCGAGGCGACCGCCGCACCGACGGATGCGCCCACGCCCGCGCCGGCGTCGAAGCGCGCCGCAGACGCGCGCGCCGAGACCGCGAGCACCTCCGCGGAGCGCGGCCGGTCGGCGAAGTCGGCTCGGGCGGCGTCCGCCGCGGCGGCGCGCACGCGCGCCGCCGAAGCCCGCACGGCCGCGGCATCCGCCCGCCAGCGGGTGGCCGCGTCGGTCACGACCGACACGACCGAGGCCGAGCCCCGGTCACGGCGGGCGACCGGCCCGGTCGAACCGATCGGCAGCGAGCCGGTGACAGAGGTCCCCGAGGCCGCGCCCGCGTCCGAGTCCCCGAACGAGGTCGTGGAGGCGGCGGACGTCGCCGCGGCGGAGGTCACGCGGACGTGGCATCCCGGTGGACCGGACGATGCGTCGGCGACGGAGGAGGCGGCGGCCGAGCCCCCCGCCGAGGAGGCCGCTCCGGAGGCCGGAGCGGACGGCGTCGCCGACGAGCCGGACACCGTGACCGTCGTCGAGCGCGAGCGCGAGCGCGAGCGCGAGCGCGAGCCCGAGCCGGAGGCCGGGCCGAGTGCCGACGCCGTCGTCGACGAGCCCGGGACCGCGACGGTCGTCGAGCCGGAGCCGGTCGTCGAGACTGAGCCGGTCGTCGAGACTGAGCCGGTGGTCGAGACTGAGCCGGTCGTCGAGCCCGAACCGCTCGCGGCAGCGGAGCCGCTCGTCGAGTCCCGGCCGGAGCCGCAGGCCGAGGCCGACGGCGACCAGCCGGGCGAGCGCGGCGTGGCGGTGATCCCGCTCGGCGTCACCGCTGCCGCCGCCACGGCGAAGCCGGCGCCCAGGAAGAAGCGCACGATCCGCGTCGCCCGTGACGCGCCCCCGGCCGACGCCCCGACGGTGCTCTCGATCGACGGGCTCGTCAAGCGCTTCGGCGACACCACCGCGGTCGACGCGATCAGCCTCGGCATCCGCGCGGGCTCGTTCTTCGGCATCGTCGGCCCGAACGGCGCGGGGAAGACCACGACGCTCTCGATGATCACCGGGCTCCTGCGGCCCGACGGCGGCTCGGTGCACGTCAACGGCATCGACGTCTGGAAGCAGACGCGGTCGGCCAAGCGCATCATCGGCGTGCTCCCCGACCGGTTGCGGCTCTTCGACCGGCTCACCGGGTCCGAGATGCTCTACTACGCCGGCTCGCTGCGCGGCCTCGACCACCGCACGGTGCTCGAGCGCAGCGCCGACCTCGCCGACGCGTTCGGCCTCGAGGACGCCCTCGACCGGCTCGTCGCCGACTACTCGGCCGGCATGACGAAGAAGATCGCGCTCGCCTGCGCGATGATCCACTCGCCCCGCGTGCTCGTCCTCGACGAGCCGTTCGAATCGGTCGACCCGGTGTCGGCGGCGAACCTGACCGACATCCTCGAGCGCTACGTGGCCGGGGGCGGCACCGTGCTGCTCTCGAGCCACAGCATGGACCTCATCGAGCGGGTGTGCGACTCGGCGGCGATCATCGTGGGCGGGCGGGTCCTGGCATCCGGCACCCTCGACGAGGTGCGCCGCGGCGACACCCTCGAGGACCGGTTCGTCGAGCTCGCGGGCGGACGCAAGGCAGCGGAGGGCATGGAATGGTTGCACAGCTTCTCCGACTGAAGCTGCGGCTGCTCGGGAACATCTTCAAGCGGAGTGCGTGGCAGGTCGTCGGCCTGTCGGTGGCGATCGTCTACGGGCTCGGCATCTCGGCGCTGCTGTTCCTGACGCTCGTGGGCCTGCGCTCCGTCGAGGACGTCGCGCTCGTGCGCGATGTGCTCGTGGTGGGCGGCGCCGCGACGGTCGTCGGGTTCCTCGTCGTGCCGCTCGTGTTCGGCGTCGACGACACGATGGATCCGAGGCGCTTCGCCCTGTTCGGCATCCCCGACCGCACGATCGCGCTCGGCCTCGCGCTGTCGGCCGTGATCGGCGTTCCGGCCGTCGCCCTCGCGATCGTGCTCACGGGCACCGTCGTCACCTGGTCGCGGGGATTCGGGACGACCGTGTTCGCGATCCTCGGCGCGCTGCTCGGGTTCGCCACGTGCCTGCTCGGGGCTCGGCTCATGGCCGGCGTCGCCGGCCTGCTCCTCGAGACGCGTCGGGCGCGGGATGTCGGGACGGTGCTCGGGGTGCTCTTCGTCGTGATGCTCGCCCCGATCGCGGTCGCCCTGACGACGGTGGACTGGGCGGCCTCGGGCCGCACCGCGATCGCCGCAGTCGCCGCCGCGCTCTCGTGGACGCCGCTCGGCGCCGCGTTCGCCGTGCCCGGCGAGGCCGCCGCCGGCGCGTGGGGCCTCGCCGTCCTGAAGCTGCTGATCGCGGCTGGGAGCGTCTGGCTCGGCTGGCTCGCCTGGCGGACACTGGTCGCCAAGATGCTCGTGACGCCCGGACGCGAGGCGAGCCCCCGCAGCTACCACGGCCTCGGCTGGTTCGGGCGGACGACCTCGGGACCGACCGGTGCGATCGCCGCCCGCAGCACCACGTACTGGTTCCGCGACTCCCGCTACTGGGTGTCGCTCCTGATGGTGCCGATCACCCCGATCCTGGTGATGCTGCCGCTCGGCATCGCGGGCGTGCCGTCGATGTACCTCGGGCTGATCCCGGTGCCGCTCGTGTGCCTGCTCCTCGGCTGGAGCCTGCACAACGACACCGCGTACGACAACACCGCCATCTGGCTGCACGTCGCCTCGGGGGTCCGGGGCGCCGCCGACCGGTTCGGCCGGCTCGTGCCGGTGCTCGTCGCCGGCATCCTCGTGATCGGCCTCGGCAGCGCCGTGACCGTGTTCGTGCTCGACGACTGGCGCCTGCTGCCGTCGCTGCTCGGCGTGAGCACCGCGCTGCTGCTCGCCGGCCTCGGCATCGGGTCGATCACGTCGGCCGCGATGCCGTACCCGGTCGTCAAGCCGGGCGACAGCCCGTTCCAGCAGCCGCAGTCCACCGGGGCGCTGACCGCGCTCGTGCAGTCGATCACCATGTTCGGCTCGCTGCTGGTCGCGGCACCCGCGATCGGGTTCGCGGCGCTCGGCATCTTCGACGACTCGTCGTGGCACGCGGCCTCGCTCGCGGCCGGCGCCGGGCTCGGCGTGGTCGTGCTGGTCGTGGGCGTGCTGGCCGGCGGACGCGTGTTCGAGCGGCGGGGTCCCGAGATCGTCGCGGCGGCCGTCCGCGCCTGATCGCGGCGTAGACTTCTCGGCATGATCCGACCCGTGCACGCGAGCATCGCCGACCCCGACGCGCCCGGTGGCGGCACCTCGGTCCTCGACCGCGAGCTCGAGAAGCTGCTCGAGGACGAGCACATCGAACCCGGCGACCACGAACGGTTCTCGCACTACGTCAAGAAGGAGCAGATCCTCGAGTCGGCGATGACCGGAAAGCCGGTTCGTGCGCTGTGCGGCAAGAAGTGGACCCCGGGGCGCGACCCGGAGAAGTTCCCGGTCTGCCCCGCGTGCAAGGAGATCTACGAGCGGATGAAGAAGGGCTGACGGCCCCGCATCCTCCGCGCGCGCACCCGAGCGGTGGCGCGGGGGACGCTCAGCGGTACGTCGTCGGGATCACCGGTTCGCCGCGGCCGAGCCGGAAGGCCTCGATCGGCAGCTCCTGCATGACCTCGGCGCGATGCGCCCGCGCGGCCTCGACGCCCGCGTGACCCGTGAACGCGGCATCCGCTCGCCCCTCGTGCATGAGCCGCACCATGAGGGGGCGCAGTTCGTCGCCGGCGGTGAACTCGTCCTCGCCGGCGGGTCCGTCGCCGATGAACACGAGCTCCTCGCGCGCGGTGCGCGTCGAGTCGATGCGGCGCGCCGCGTTCTTGCGACCGCCGACGCTGGACTTCTTCGTGGAGGCCTTCGCGACGCTCACCCATTCGCCGTCGTCGCCGCGTCGTGCGACGAGCTTGTAGACCATGCCGGCGGCGGGGGAGCCCGATCCGGTCACGACCGAGGTGCCGACGCCGTAGGCGTCGACGGGCGCGCTCGCGAGCGCGGCGATCGCGTGCTCGTCGAGGTCGCTGGTCACCGTGATGCGCGTGGAGACCGCGCCCAGACCGTCGAGCTGCTCGCGCACCGCGGCCGCGACCGTCGGCAGGTCACCCGAGTCGATGCGCACCGCCCCGAGCTCCGTGCCGGCCACGCGGACCGCCGTCTCGACGCCGGTGGGGATGTCGTAGGTGTCGATGAGAAGCGTGGTGCCGGGACCCATCGCCTCGACCTGCGCGCGGAACGCGTCCTCCTCGCTGTCGTGCAGCAGCGTGAAGGCGTGCGCCGCGGTGCCCATGGTCGGGATGCCCCAACTGCGACCGGCTTCGAGGTTGCTGGTGGCATCGAAACCGGCGATGTAGGCCGCGCGTGCCGCGGCGACGGCCGAGCCCTCGTTGGTGCGGCGCGAGCCCATCTCGGCGATCGGCCGGCCGAGCGCCACCGAGACCATGCGCGCGGCGGCGCTCGCGACCGACGAGTCGTAGTTCAGCACCGAGAGGACGAGCGTCTCGAGCATGACCGCCTCGGCGAAGGGCGCCTGGATGGTGATCAGCGGCGAGCCCGGGAAGTAGGCCTCGCCCTCGCGATAGCCCCAGAGGTCGCCGTGGAAGCGGTAATCGGCGAGCCAGTCGAGGGTCTCGGAACGCACGACGCGCTGCTCGCGGAGGAACTCGAGCTCGGCGTCCTCGAACCGGAACCGCTCGATGAGCTCGAGCAGCCGGCCCGTGCCGGCGACGATGCCGTAGCGGCGGCCGTCGGGCAGGCGCCTCGCGAACGCCTCGAACAGGCTCTCGCGGTGGGCGGTGCCGTCGAGCAGCGCGGCGTCCACCATCGTGAGCTCGTAGCGGTCGGTGAGCAGCGCAGCAGACCCGGTCACCCGGCCAGCCTAGTGCGCGGGGTCAGGATGCCGCGGCGGCGCCCGCCGCGCGCGGCTGATCTAGGCTGGTGGCTCGTGAGTGATGCACCGATCGGGATCTTCGACTCGGGGGTCGGCGGCCTCACCGTCGCCCGCGCGGTGCGCGACCAGCTCCCCAACGAGTCGATCCTCTACGTCGGCGACCTCGAGCACTCGCCCTACGGGCCGAAGCCGATCGCCGACGTGCGACGCTACGCGCTCGCCGTGCTCGACGACCTCGTCGCGCAGGGCGTCAAGATGCTCGTCATCGCGTGCAACACCGCCTCGTCGGCGATGCTGCGCGACGCGCGCGAGCGCTACGACGTGCCCGTCGTGGAGGTCATCCAGCCCGCGGTGCGGCGCGCGGTCGCCACCACGCGCACGGGGCGCGTCGGCGTGATCGGCACCGCCGGGACCGTGCAATCGCGCGCGTACGACGACGCGTTCGCGGCCGCCCCGCACCTCGAGCTGTCGTCGGCCGCGTGCCCGCGCTTCGTCGAGTTCGTCGAGTCGGGCGTCACGACCGGGCCCGAGGTGCTCGCGGTCGCCGAGGAGTACCTCGCGCCGCTTCGCGCCGCGGGCGTCGACACGCTCGTGCTCGGCTGCACGCACTACCCGTTCCTGAAGGGCGCCATATCGTACGTCATGGGGGAGGGCGTGAGCCTCGTCTCGAGCGACGTCGAGACCGCGAACGACGTCTACCGCGTGCTCGTCTCGCAGGGGCTCGAGCGCCGTTCGCCCGAACCGCCCGTGCACCGCTTCGAGGCGACGGGCGGCTCGAGCGCCGCGTTCCTCGACCTCGCGCATCGCCTCATCGGCCCCGAGATCTCGCAGGTCGAGCTCGTGCAGACCGGCGTGCTCACGCTTCCGGCCGCGCCCGCGGCATCCGTCACCGACAGGAGACCCCAGTGACCGAGACCCCCGACCTCGTGCGTGCCGACGGCCGCACCCCCGACGCGCTCCGCGACGTCGTCATCGAACGCGGCTGGAGCGCGCACGCCGAGGGCAGCGCGCTCATCTCGTTCGGGAACACCAAGGTGCTCTGCACCGCGAGCTTCACGAACGGCGTGCCGCGCTGGATGACCGGCAAGGGCAAGGGCTGGGTCACGGCCGAGTACGCGATGCTGCCTCGGTCGACCAACACGCGCAACGACCGCGAGTCGGTCAAGGGCCGCATCGGCGGCCGCACGCACGAGATCAGCCGGCTCATCGGACGGAGCCTCCGCGCCGTGGTCGACATGAAGTCGCTCGGCGAGAACACCATCCAGATCGACTGCGACGTGCTGCAGGCCGACGGCGGCACGCGCACCGCGGCCATCACGGGCGCCTACGTCGCGCTCGCCGACGCGATCGAGTGGGCGCGCGGGAGGAAGTTCATCGCGCAGAAGGCCACCCCGCTCATCGACACCGTCTCGGCGGTCTCGGTCGGCATCATCGACGGCACGCCGATGCTCGACCTCGCCTACGTCGAGGACGTGCGTGCAGAGACCGACATGAACGTCGTCGCGACCGGCCGCGGCCTCTTCGTCGAGGTGCAGGGCACCGCCGAGGGCGCACCGTTCGACCGGCGCGAGCTCGACCAGCTGCTCGACCTCGCGCTCGCCGGCACGACCGAGCTCGCCGGCATCCAGCGGCACGCGCTCGAGGCGCAGCTCGGCGCGGCGGGCGCGAGCGCGGGCGCAGCGGGCGCCGCGGGCTGATCGAGGGCCGACGGATGCCGCAGCCGCTCGAGGTCGTCCTCGCCACGCACAACGCGCACAAGGTCGCCGAGTTCCAGCACATCCTCGGCGACGCCCTCCCCGGGCTCACCGTGCTGCCGTACGCCGGGCCGGAGCCCGTCGAGGACGGCACGTCGTTCGACGAGAACGCGTTCATCAAGGCCCGCGCCGCGGCATCCCACACCGGGCGCATCGCGCTCGCCGACGACTCGGGGATCGCCGTCGACGTCATGGGCGGCTCGCCCGGGATCTTCTCGGCGCGCTGGGCGGGGCCGGGGCGTGGCGCGGAGGCGAACCTCGAGCTGCTGCTCGCGCAGCTCGGCGACATCCGCGATCCGCACCGGACCGCGCACTTCCACTGCACGATCGCGCTGGTGGTGCCGGATGCCGCGGGCGGCGAGCCGCACGAGTTCGCCGCCGTCGGCACGTGGCCCGGGCGCATCGCGACCGAGCGCGCGGGCGCCAACGGCTTCGGGTACGACCCGATCTTCCTGCCCGACGGCTTCGACGTGTCCGCCGCCGAGCTGACGCCCGAGGTCAAGAACGCGCACAGCCATCGCGCGCGGGCGTTCCGGGCACTCCTGCCCGAGCTGGAGCGCGTCGCGCGGTTCGGCTGAGAACGGGTCTCGTTCCCATCAGCGGCGAGCCGCGGCATCCGTGCCTACGCTTGAGGGGATGGGACACTCGCACGACCACGCCGCCGACGCGAACGCCGCCGGCCGCCGACGACTCGGGATCGCGATCGCGATCATCGCGTCGTTCGTCGTCGTGCAGGTCGTCGGCGGGCTGCTGACGGGTTCCCTCGCGCTGCTGGCGGACGCCGGGCATATGACGAGCGACCTGCTCGGGCTCGTCGTCGCGCTGGGCGCGGCGATCGTCGCCGCCCGTCCCGCGAACGACCGGCAGACCTACGGGTTCCGGCGGTTCGAGGTGTTCGGTGCGCTCTTCAACGGCGTGCTGCTCGTCGTCGTCGCGGTCGCGGTGACCGCGAGCGCCATCGGCCGGCTCGCCTCGGGCGCGACGGGTGAGGCCCACGAGGTCGCGGGCGGACCGATGCTCGTCATCGCGATCGTCGGGCTCCTGGCCAACGTGGCGGCACTGCTCGTGCTGCGCGGCGGGGCGTCGCAGTCGATCAACCTGCGCGGCGCCTACCTCGAGGTGCTCGGCGACACGATCGGGTCGGTGCTCGTCATCGTCGCCGCCGTCGTGATCCTCGTCACGGGCTGGGATGCGGCCGATCCGATCGCGTCGCTCGGCATCGCCGCCCTGGTCGTGCCCCGCGCGCTCATGCTCCTGCGCGACGTCATGCGGGTGCTCAGCCAGTCCGTTCCGGCCGAGACGGATGTCGCGGAGATCCGCGACCACATCCTCGGCACCGCCGGCGTGGTCGCCGTGCACGACGTGCACGTGTGGGCGATCACGACCGGTGCGCACGTCTTCAGCGCGCATGTCGAGGTCGAGCCGGCGGTGTTCGCCGAGGGGCGGGTCGGCGCCCTGCTCGACGAGTTGGGCGGATGCCTCGACGAGCACTTCGACGTCGAGCACTCGACCTTCCAGCTCGAGCCGTCCGGTCGCGGCCGCCGCGAGTCGGCGACCCACGCCTGAACTCCCTGGCCCGCCCTTGACGCGCGTCGGGTCCGGATGTATCGTGACGCGATATACCGTAGTTCGATATATCGATCCGATCGAGGAGCCCATGACCGCCGAGACCCAGCCGAAGGACCTGCTCCCGCTGACGGAGCCGGTCTTCCACATCCTGCTGTCGCTCGCCGACGAGGAGCGCCACGGGTACGGCATCATGCGCGAGGTGCGGGAGCGCACCGAGGGATCGGTCGTGCTCGCGCCCGGCACCCTCTACGGCGCGATCAAGCGCCTCCGCTCGCTCGGGCTCATCGAGGAGGCGGCGACCCGGGTCGACCCCGAACTCGACGACGAGCGGCGCAAGTACTACCGCATCACCGGCCTCGGCGCGCGCGTCGCGGCCGCCGAGGCCGCGCGCGTCGCGGCGCTGGCCCGCCAGGCGGCGCTCAAGCGCCTGCTCACGGGGTGGGGTGAGATCTGATGTCCGCGCCGGGCATCGAGGGCCGCCTCTTCGGCGCGGCGATGCTCATGCTGCCCGGCGAGTTCCGCGCCGAGTACGGGGAGGAGATCCGGGTCCTCGCCCGCGACACCGTCCGTGAGGCGCGGGCGCAGGGCGCCTCGTCGGCTCGGTCGGCACGGGCGCGGATCGTCCTCGACCTGATGCTCGCAGCCATGCGGGAACACGCACGGAAGGAGTCCGTCATGCACGTCAACCTCTCCGGCCTCGGCGCCGGCATCGCCACCGCGATCGGGCTGCCCATGATCGTCGCGAGCTACTCGAGCTACGGATTCTGGGGTCTCGTCCGGCAGACCGGTGCGGTCGTCGGGTTCGATTCGAGCGATGTCTTCGTGCATCCGACGATCGTCCTCGTCGGCGCACTGCTCACCGCGATCGGGCTCCTCGCGCTCGTGCATCGGCTCTCCGCCGCCTCGGCGGCGATGGCGTCGACGCTGCGCACCGGAGCCGTGGCCGCCAGTGCGATGCTCGGCCTCGGTGGTCTCGCCATGTTCTCCTACGCCATGCCGACGGTCTCGGGCTGGCGCGGGGCGTTCGACCTCGTCGGCGGCATCCTCGTCGGCGCCGGCTTCCTCGGAATCCTGGCCGTGCTCATCGCGTCGGGGGTCATCGCCATGCGGTCGCACGCGCTCGGCGCGCTGAGCTTCACGCCCCTCGCCGTCGCGGGCAGCCTCGTGCTGCTGGTGGGCGTCGCACTCCTCGGCTTCGCCACCGGCATGCAGATGGAGGTGTTCCTCCGCGGACCGGCGATGGTGATCGCGGTGTGGCTCGTCCCGGCGACGTCGGTCCTCCTGGGCGCCGGGCTCGCGCTGACGCCGAGCCCATCGGGGGTGCGGTCCCGGCGGAGCGAGCCCCGCCCCGCCTGACCGCCTCGTCGTCGCCACGACGGCACTCGCACGGCGCACGGCGCCGGCCGGGACCGTGCGGGCCCCGGCCGGCGCACGGCGCCGACCGGGACCGTGCGGGCCCCGGCCGGCGCGCGGCATCCGCCGGCTCAGCAGGACAGCGACGGGTTGAACGGCGCGTACAGGCCGCTCGGGTTGTGCTTGCCCGTCCAGACGTGCAGGTCGTAGTGCACGGGCATCTCCGGATCGTGGCCGGGCATGGGACCGTCGAACGCGACGGACCCGAACATCGGCGTCGGCTGCCCGACATCCGGCTCGAAGAACTCGACGCCCCACAGTTCGAGCTCGCCCGAGGCGGACGGCCCGTACAGCAGCACGGGCGGCCGGGTCGGGTCGACCGGGGCGCCGGGCGCGATGAGTGCCGGGTTGATGAAGTGGATGCCCATGGCGCCGGCGGGACTGCTCGAGCACTCGTGGGTGTCGAGGTAGCCCTCGGCGAGGGCGACGTCGACGTCGTGGAACCGCGCGGTCGCCGCGCGCACCTGGGCGACCAGGGCGGCCCGGGTCGCGTGGTCGGGTCGGTCGGGCTCGCCCGACGGCGCAGCCTGTGCGGGCAGGGTCGGGACGGCGACGGCGACGGCGAGGGCGGCGAGTGCGCCGGCAGCCGCGAGACGGCGGATGGACATGGTGGTGATCTCCTTCGGTTCGGTGGGGTGGGTCGTGTCGGTGGTGGTCATCGGCGGTCGCCGATCGGGTGGGAGGCGGCGAAGACGCCGTCGGGGTCGACGGTGCGGTGCACCTCGACGAGTCGTGCCCAGGCGTCGGCGTCGAACCCGGTGGCGACGTCGATCCCGCGGTCGGCGAAGTTGAGGAACGCGCTGCCGTTGGCCCAGGGGGCGAGCGCGGCAGCGACCGAGCTCGTGACCGATTCGCCGATCGCCGCCATCTCGAGCGTCGGGGCCGGCGAGAGGGCGAACAGCGCGTAGGCGCCGTCGAGGCGTGCGAGCGCGCCCTCGCCGGGCCGCGCGAGGGCACCGCCCAGGTGGCGGAGCTCGGCGCAGATCAGCGGGATCTCCACGTCGGCGCCGGCGACCGCGACGAGCGCGTTGATCGCGTCGTCAGGCAGGTCGGCCAGCATCGCGTGGTCGCTCACCGAGGGAACCGGACCGGGCGGGTCCATGTGCACGTCGACGAGCCCCGCGGCGGGCATGCGCGCGAACGTGTCGACCTCGGGTGCGAGGGCGCGGAGCGGGGCGAGCAGCTCCGCCGCGCGGTCGTCGTCCTCGAGGATCGCGCCGTCGATGACGACGAGGCTCCGGCCGCTGAGGAGCGGCGGCATCGCCGGGTCGGGCGGGAACCGCAGGAACCGAAGCGACGTGGTCGCCGACTCCGGCGCCGCCGCCGTCCAGCGCGCCCACGCGCGGGTCACGTCAAGGGCACGCGAGAGGTCCCAGAGCAGCATGCCGGCGACCACCTCGGGCACGGGGATCAGGTCGATCTCGACGGCGACGACGACGCCGAAGTTGCCGCCACCTCCGCCCCGCAGGGCCCAGAACAGGTCGGGGTGGTCGTCGGCGCTCGCGCGGACGAGCGTGCCGTCGGCGGTCACGAGCTCGACCGCCCGCACGTGCGACGACGCGAGTCCGTGCGCACGCCCGTAGAACGAGAGTCCGCCGCCGAGCGCGTATCCGGCCACCGCGACGTCGCCCGCGCTGCCGTGCAGCGCGGCGAGACCGTGCGGTGCGGCCGCCTCGACGACGTCGCGCCACAGCGTGCCGCCGAGCACGCGCGCCGTCCGGGTCGCGGGGTCGACGGTCACGCCGGTCAGCTCGTGCAGGCGCAGGAGCACGACATCGTCGAGCGAGCCGGCCGCGAGCGCGGCGGCACCGTGGCCGGTGCTCTGCGGCGCGACTCGCAGCCCGAGTGCGGCCGCCGCGGCGACGATCCGGGCGACCTCGTCGGCGTCGCGCGGAACCGCGACGGCGGCGGGCCGCTGGAGGATGGCGAGGTTCCACGGCACGGTCGCCGCCTCGAAGCCGGGATCGCCCGGCAGGAGCACGGTCCCGAGGCCGCGGAGCGCGGCGGTGTCGGTGAGTGAGGGGGTCATGTCGGAGTCCTTCGATTCAGGAGTGCGGGGTGGTGATCGCCACGTCGGCCGCAAGGCGCACGAGCATTCCCGGGGCCTCGGGCGGCGTGGCGGAGACCCAGGCCACGATCGGCGTCGTCGGACCGGAGCGGAATCGCTCGAGCACGAGCTCGACCAGTTCCGAGGCCGCGGCCGGCTGCGTCGCGTGGATGCGCACCTGCGTCACCGCGCCGAGCCCCAGGCCGCGCTCGACGAGCGCCGTCTCGAGCCGGACGAGTGACAGGCACAGCTGCGCGGTCGCGTCGTCGGCGTGCATCAGCACGCCGCGGTCGTCGACGGACCGGGTCTCGATGGTCGTGGTGGTGGTCACGCCGGACATCGTGCGCAGCGGGGCCGGGTGTGCGGTATCCCGAGCGGTCGGGGAATCCGCGACCCCGGCCGGGTGGCTCCCGCGACCCCCAGCGATCTGGGATACCGGTCCGGTCCGTCGAGGCGCATACTGAACGCGTGATCTCCCGGCTGACCGGCGCCCGCGTGCGGGGCGACCTCGACGTGCTCTCGCGCGCCGGGCTGGACCTCGACGACTTCATCGGCGAGGCGACGGACTCGGTGCTGCGCGCCGTTCCGTGGGTCGGCGCCTGCGTCGGAACCCACGATCCGGCGACGATGATGCTGACGAGCGCCCGCAAGTACGGGGCGCTGAAGGCGCACAACGAGCACGATCGGCTCTTCGGGATCATCGAGTACGGCTCGGAGGAGCCCACGTCGTTCCGGTCGCTCGCGGTCGGCGACCGCCTCGCGATCGGCATGCACGCGACCGACGACGCCCGGGCCGACGATTCCGAGCGGATGTCGCGGCTCATGACGCCCGTCTACGGATTCGCCGACGAGGCCCGACTGCTCTTCCGCGACGGCACGGCCGTCTGGGGCTGCCTCGCGATGTTCCGCGGCCCCGACGACCCCGCGTTCACGACCGACGAGGTCGAGTTCCTCGGCTCGCTGTCCGAGTCGTTCGCGCGCGGCGTGCGCTCCGGCATCCTGACCCGGCTCGCGCACGACGTCGTCGGCGATGAGACCGGAGGCCCCGCGGTCGTCATCGTCGACGCGCACGACGAGGTCGCGCAGATCAGCATCGGTGCGGAGGAGCGGCTCGAGCAGCTGCGCGGCAACGCGCACGGCGGCGACCCGCTCAGCCTCGTCACCTCGCTCGTGGGCGCGGCACGACGCACGCTCGCCGATCCGGCGTCGCCGCCGGCGCGTGCGCGCGTCCGTACCGGGTCCGGCATCTGGCTGCTGCTGCACGCCTCGCCGCTGCGCGGCGCCACGGGTGCCACGGGCGACGTCGTCGTGACCATCGAGGAGGCGCGACCGCCCGAGATCGTCTCGCTCGTGGTCGCCGCGTTCGGGCTCACCCCGCGCGAGCGCGACGTCACGCGCCTCGTGCTCCAGGGCGTCGAGACGAAGGAGATCGCCACGACGCTGCACGTGTCGGCCTACACCGTGCAGGACCACCTCAAGGCGGTCTTCGACAAGGCCGGCGTGCGCAGCCGTCGCGAGCTCATCTCGCGGGTCTACTTCGACCAGTACGTGCCGCGCATGGGGGAGACCGTCGGCGCGACGGGGTGGTTCACGGGCTGAACACCGGCCGGGCGCGCGTCTGCGCCCCGAGGCATCCGCTCGACGTCAGCGCCCGTCGTGCGGCGGCCGCTCGTCGCCGTGCTGGTCGCCGTGGTGCGGGCGGTCGCCGTCGAGGTGCGGCGGGCGGTCGAACACGTCGGGGTCGAGCACGAGCTCCTCGGCCTCATCCTCGTCGGTCACCACGTCTTCCCCGGCGGCTTCGGCCCTCTTCGCCTTGCGGCGCTCGCTGAAGTAGTGCCACGCGGTGATGAGCGCGGTGCCGCCGACCGCGACGAGGAGGATCAGGTCGATGTACTCGCGCACGAGGTAGGCGATCGGCGGGATGAAGCTCACCGCGTAGCCGAACATCGTCAGGCCGAAGCCCCACAGCACCGCGCCGATGAAGTTGTAGAGCGTGTACTTGCCGCGGTTCATGTGGCCGACGCCCGCGGCGACCGGCGCGAACGTGCGCACGATCGGCACGAAGCGGGCGAGGATGATCGTGAGCCCGCCGAACCGCTCGAAGAACGCGTTCGTGCGTTCGACGTTCTTGACGCTGAAGAGCCCGCTCTCCTTGCGTTCGAACACCCTCGGCCCGCCGCGATGGCCGATCTCGTAGCCGACCTCGCCGCCGACGAACGCCGACAGCCCGATGAGCAGGGCGACGATCCAAACCGAGACGCCGAACACGCCCGCGGGCGGCACCAGCTCGGGGTTCGACAGCAGGCCAGAGATGACGAGCAGCGTGTCGCCCGGCAGCAGGAACCCGACGAGCAGGCCCGTCTCGGCGAAGACGATGAAGCAGACCACCAGGAGCGCCCATGGTCCGGCGCCCTGGATGATCGTCTCGGGGTCGAGCCACGGGATGAGCGCGGTGTGGATCACGGCGTGGTGCTCCTGTCGTCGGACGCGGTGACGGCCGGTCCCGGTCGGCTGGGGTGTCCGTGCAGTCTACCGAGCGGATGCCTCGCGGCCATGGGGGCGGCCCCCGAATCCGCCCTGAGGATGACGGGCCGGAAGGCGCCCGCCACGCGGCATCCGCTCGCCGCTCAGTCGACGCGCCGGAAGCGCGGAACGTGTTCGCCGTGGACCTCGACCTGCTCGCCGAACATGTCGGCCGGTCGCACCCAGACGCCGCGATCGCCGTAGAGCTGGCGGTAGACCACCACCTGCTCCTCCGTCTCGCTGTGCCTGGCGAGGGTGATGACCTCGTAGCGGGCGCCCGTGTAGTGCTCGTAGACGCCCGGCTCGATCATGCCCGCCATGCTACGGGACCACCGGCACGTGCTGCCGTGGGTGTACTGGCACATGATCCTGAAGGGGCGCGCCTGACGGGGCCTGCCTGGATGGGCGCGCCTGACCGGGCGCTCCAGTGCGGAAGGAGGGACTTGAACCCTCACGCCCGAAGGCACAGGAACCTAAATCCTGCGTGTCTGCCGATTTCACCACTCCCGCGAGTGCCCGCCCAGTCTAGGCGGGCGGAGTCAAGGGGTGCCGCGCGGGCCGCCCGGGCGGGCAGGGTTGCGGCATGGGTTCGGCATGGCTGTTCGGCGCGGTGGCGTCCAGCGCCCTGATCCTCGGCGCCGCGATCGGGGTGCGGTTCCGGCTGCCCAAGCGTCTGCTCGCGATCCTGCTCTCGTTCGCGGCGGGCGCGCTCATCACCGCGCTGTCGTTCGAGCTGTTCGAGGACGCCTACGAGCGAGGCGGGCTGGTCCGCGCCGCGCTCGGGCTGCTCGTCGGCGCGCTCGTGTTCACGGTCCTCAGCGCACTGCTCGACCGCTGGGCCCAGCCGCGGGCGCGACCGATCCCGGCGGACGAAGTCGAGGGCAGCGTGAAGCTCGACACCGACGCCGCCGCGGCGGATCGCCCGGCCGCCGCAGCCTCCACACGCGGCGCAGCCGGGCTGGCGCTGCTCGCCGCGGTCACGCTCGACGGCGTCCCTGAGAACCTCGCGCTCGGCGTCTCGCTGGGCGGGGCCGGCTCGGGCGGACTCGCGCTGCTCGCGGCGATCTTCGTCTCGAACCTGCCGGAGGCGCTCGTCGGCGCCTCGTCGATGCGGGCGCGGGGGCGGTCCGCCGCGAGCATCCTGGTGCTGTGGGGAGCCTGCGCGGTCGTCCTCGTCCTCGCCGTGGTGGTGGGCGCCGGCCCGTTCGCGAACAGCGACCCGGAGACGGTGTCGCTGCCGCTCGCCTTCGCCGCCGGCGCCGTCATCGCCTCGCTCGCCGACACGCTCATGCCCGAGGCGTACGAGCACGGGGGGCCCGCGGTGGCGCTCAGCACCGCGGCCGGGTTCGTGCTCTCGTTCACGCTGTCGCTCGCATAGCGGCGGGCGGTGGCGCCGCGCGCGCGGGGCGGCGCGCGCGGGCGCCGCGGGCGTGCCGCGGTGCGGCGACCGTGTCAGCGCACCGCGTCGCCCGACTCCGCGAACCGCTGGAAGAGCTGCGTCTTGCGGCGGATGGCCTGCTCGTCGGTCGGGAGGTCCCAGATCGTCACCTGGGCGTCCGGCTGGACCGTCTCGACGCCCGTCGAGGTGACGATCTCGATCTCGTCGTGCTCGACGCCGAACAGGTCGGCGCCCGTGCGGGCGCCCCAGCGGACGATGGTCCCGATCGCCTCGCCGTCGGGGCGTGCGAGCACGTGTCCGACGTGCTGCGGGCCGAGGCTCCGCGCCGACAGGCGGCGCAGCGGTCGCGGGTCCGTACCGGTCGGGTTCGGCCAGCACACCTTGCAGGAACGGACGCCGGAGAGGCCGCGCGCGGCCTGCCGGGTCACGAGCGCGGGCAGCGGCATCCGGTAGGCGGGATCCGCGGCCAGGCGCCGGCGGTGCGGTTCGGTCCAGCGGGAGCGACGGTCGAGGTGCGACTCGATCGACGCGCACTCGAGCCGGTGCAGGGTCGGTTCGCGCGATGCGCCGGGACGGGTGAGGGCGAACTCGGCGCCCGTGGCGAAGCCGCGGCGCAGTTCGGCGAGTTCCTGCGCGACGATGCGGTCGACGAGGTCGTCGATCGCCTCGGGTCGGTAGACGTCGTCGGGCGACCCGTGGTCGACGGATGGCGCGGCGCCGGGCGCCTCGGGGGCGGCCGCTCGTCCGGGTCGGGTCATGCGATTGCTCCGTTTCCGTCGCCCCCCGCGACCGTGTCGTGAGCCCGAATGTAGTGACGCCCTGGCATGGGGGTGGGCGCGTCGCGCGGGCGTGTCGGCTCGGTGGCACCCGAACGCGGGGCGTGTGTCGGCGCGCTGCGTCGATACCCTTGCGGCAGGCGCCCCGGCACACACGACCGGACCGGTGAGAGGGGGTGGCGATGACGCAACGAGGCACGGCCCTGCTCGTCTCCGACGACGCCGGTGTCGTGCGCGAGTTGCCCGCCATCCTCGACGGCGCCGGCTACGCCATGCGCACCACGCCGGGCGACGGCGACCCGGCCGCGGTGGCGGCGCGGAGTCGACCCGATCTCGTGATCCTCGACGTCGGGATGTCGGCCACCGACGCGTTCGCGCTCGCCGCGGCGCTGCACGCCGACGAGACGATGCGGCTCGTGCCGGTGGCCTTCGTCGCCCACGCCGACGACGTCGCGACGAGAGTGCGGGCGCTCGCCGAGGGCGACGACCTGCTCTCCACGCCGTTCGACGCCGAGGACGTGCTCGATCGGGTCGAACGGCTCGTCTCCGTGTCGCGGATCAGGGCCGCCCTCCGTGACTCCGAGGGGCGATTCCGGACCGTCATGGCGGCGTGGCCCGATGCCGTGATCACCGCGGACGCACGCGGGGTCATCCGTGGCTGGAATCCCGCCGCGACCACCCTGCTCGGGTACGTCGAGGACGAGGCCGTGGGGCAGCCCGTCGGCCTCGTCGTGCCGCTGCAGTTGCGAGACACGCTGCGCGCCAGTGTCGATCGGGTGCGCAACGGGCACGAGTCGCACGTCATCGGGCAGAGCGTCGAGCTGCCCGCTCGTCGCCGCGACGGCTCCGAGTTCGTCGCGGGCCTGTCGCTCGCGACCTGGGTGCTCGACGGCCACCGCTACTACACCGGGATCGTGCACGAGATCGGGGTCGCGACGCCCGACCAGGACACCTTCGCCTCGGTCGCCGAATCGGCCATCGACGCGATCGTCTCGGCCGACCGCGCCGGCCGGATCGTCGCCTGGAACTCCGCCGCGACGAGGATCCTGGGATTCTCCGAGGAGGAGGCGCTCGGCCGGCTGCTGGACCTGATCATCCCGCCCGAGCACCTCGACGCGCATCACGCCGGCATGCGCCGGTACGCCGAGACCGGCGAGGCGCGCGTCATCGGCCGGACGGTCGAGCTGACCGCGAAGACGAAGGGCGGCGGACGCATCCCGATCGAGCTGTCGCTGTCGACCTGGATCGCGGACGGCGACCGGTACTACACGGGCATCATCCGCGACATCGCCGAACGCAAGGCGGCGGAGGAGTCGCTGCGGCAGAACGAGCGCGACCTCCGCGCCCGCTCCGCGCAGCTGCGCGAGAAGAACGCGGCGCTCGAGCGAACGCTCGACCAGCTGAGCCGGATGCAGGACCAGCTCATCCTCCAGGAGAAGATGGCCTCGCTCGGCCGGCTCAGCGCGGGCATGGCGCACGAGCTCAACAACCCGGCATCCGCTGCCCAGCGCGGGTCGAGCCAGGCGATGGCCGCCTTCGCCAAGCTGCAGGTCACCCAGCTGCAACTCGGCCGGCTCGGGCTCTACGGATCGAAGCTCGATCGGCTGCGCGAGCTCGACCGCCTCGCCGCCGACCACGCCACCGCGCCCGTCGAGCTCGGCGCGCTCGAGCGCATCGACCGTGAGACCGAGGTCGAGTCGTGGCTCGACCGGGAGGGCGTCGCCGACGGCGGTGAGCTGGCGCCGTCGCTGGTCGGCCTCGGCTTCACCGTGCAGGACCTCGAGCGGCTCGGCGAGGTGTTCCCCGAGGAGGAGCGCCGGGTCATCGTCGAGTGGCTCGGGCAGAAGTTCCTCGTGTACGCCCTGCTCGCCGAGGTCGCGGTGGGCACGACGCGCATGGTCGAACTCGTGAAGGCCCTGAAGACGTACACGTACATGGACCAGGCGCCCGTGCAGGACGTCGACGTTCGGCTCGGCCTCGACAACACGCTCGTCATGCTGCACAACAAGCTGAAGCGCGGCGTCCAGGTGGTGAAGGAGTACGAGCCCGGGCTGCCGACGATCCAGGCGCACGCGAGCGAGCTGAACCAGGTGTGGACGAACCTGATCGACAACGCGATCGATGCGATGCACGGAGAGGGCACGCTCGTCGTGCGGGCAGGGCAGGAGGGCGACCACGTGGTCGTCGAGATCGAGAACGACGGACCGGACATCCCGGCCGAGACGCTGTCGAAGCTGTTCGACCCGTTCTTCACCACGAAACCGCCCGGCGAGGGCACGGGCCTCGGCCTGCCGATCTCGCGCAACATCGTGGTCAAGAAGCACCACGGCGAGCTGACGGCGTCGTCGGGCGGCGGGCGCACGCGGTTCACCGCGCGGCTGCCGGTCGGCGTCGCGCCGACCGACGGCGAGGCCGACGACGACCTCGACGACGCGCTCGACGCCGCCCTCGACGCCGCGGAAGGGGAGTGACCGATGGCCAAGCCGATCATCATGACCGTCGACGACGAGCCGCAGGTGCTCGGCGCGATCGCGCGCGACCTCCAGGCGCGGTATCGCGACGACTACCGCATCGTCCGTTCGGGCTCGGGCCAGGACGCGCTCGACGCCGTCCGAGCCTTCAAGCGCCGCGGCGATGCGATCGCGCTCTTCCTCGTCGACCAGCGCATGCCGGGCATGACCGGCACCGAGTTCCTCACCGAGGCACTCGTGCTCTACCCGAACGCGAAGCGCGTGCTGCTCACCGCCTACGCCGACACGAGCGCGGCGATCACGAGCATCAACACGCTCGACCTCGACTACTACCTGCTCAAGCCGTGGGATCCGCCCGAGGACCGCCTGTACCCGGTGATCGACGACCTGCTCGACGACTGGCACGCCAGCACGCCGCCGACCTACGAGGGCGTGCGCGTCGCGGGCACGCTGTGGTCGCCGACGACGCACGCCGTGAAGGACTTCCTCGCGCGAAGCCAGATCCCGTACCAGTGGCTCGACATCGAGAAGAACGAGGGCGCCCGTGCGCTGGTCGAGGCGTCCTCGAGCGGCCTCACGCGGTTGCCGGTGGTGTTCCTGCCCGACGGCACGACCCTGTTCTGCCCCGACCTGCACGAGCTCGCCGAGCGCATCGGCCTGCGCGCGCCCGCCCAGCAGCCGTTCTACGACCTCGTGGTCGTGGGCGCCGGTCCGGCCGGCCTCGCGGCCGCCGTGTACGGCGCGTCGGAGGGACTCCGCACCGCGGTCGTCGAGCGCGAGGTGCCCGGCGGCCAGGCCGGAACGAGCTCGCGCATCGAGAACTACCTCGGGTTCCCGCACGGCATCAGCGGCGCCGACCTCGCGCGGCGCGCCGTGACGCAGGCCCGCCGGCTCGGCGCGGAGATCCTCTCGCCGCAGTCGGTCACGGCCATCCGCGTCGAGGACTCGTACAAGATCGTCACGCTCGACGACGGCACCGAGCTCCGCTCGAGGGCGCTCGTGCTCGCGACCGGCGTCGACACCCGCACGCTCGGCGTCCCCGGCGAGGAGCGCCTGGCCGGGGCATCCGTCTACTACGGCGCGGCCGCGTCGGAGGCGGCCGAGTACGCCGGACGCCGCGTGGTCGTGGTCGGCGGCGCGAACTCGGCCGGGCAGGGGGCGATGTTCCTCTCGCGGTACGCCGCCGAGGTCACGATGCTCGTGCGCGGCGCGGGCCTGGAGTCGTCGATGTCGCGCTACCTCATCGACCAGATCGAGGCGACGCGGAACATCACCGTGCTCCCGCACCGCCGGGTCGTCGCGCTGACCGGCGAGGACCGGCTGCGCTCCGTCACCGTGGCCGACACGAGCACGGGCGATGAGGAGGAGATGCCCGCCGACGCGATGTTCGTCTTCATCGGCGCGGTGCCGGGCACCGAGCTCGTGCGCGGGTTGATCGAGCTCGACGACCACGGCTTCGTCCTGACCGGGCAGGACCTGATGGTCGACGGGCGCCGGCCGCGCGGATGGACGCCGCGCCGCGACCCGTTCCCCCAGGAGGCCAGCGTTCCCGGCATCTTCGCCGCCGGCGACGTGCGCCACGACGTGATGCGTCGCGTCGCGTCGGCGGTCGGGCAGGGCGCGGTCGCGGTGAGCCTCGTGCACAAGTACCTCGAGACGGTGTGAACGGATGCCGCGTGGCGGGCGCCTGCCCGCTGTGGTCTGCACGGCGGCGGCGCGCCGCGTTCGCAGGATGAGGCGGGTGATGGGGCTCGTGGCGGGGGTATGACGCGTCTCGTCCTGCGTATTCGACCGACGGCGGGCCCGACGACCGCGCCATGATGGAGTCATGGCGACCGACCCGGTGGCGGAGGCGGCCGACGCGCTCTACGCGCTCGTCCCCGAGGAGTTCACGGCGGCGCGCAACGAACGCGCCGCCGAGGCGCGCGGCGCCGGCGAAACCGCGGCGGCCAAGGCGATCACCGGGCTGCGACGCCCGTCGCCGTCGGCCTGGATCGTCAACCGGCTCGCGCGCGACGAGCCCGACCGCGTCGGCGACCTGGTCGGACTCGGCGGGGAGCTCGCCGACGCGCAGGCCGCCGGCGACGGCCGGGCGCTCGGCGCGCTCGTCGCCGAACGGCGCGAACTGATCGGCGACCTCATGCGGCTGGCGTCGGGGCTCGCCGACGCCGCGGACCGCACGCCGTCGCGAGCCGTGCTCGACGAGGTCGAGCAGACCTTGGTCGCGGCGAGCGTCTCGGCGGAGGCCGGGTCGGCCGTCGCGAGCGGTCGGCTCGTGCGCGCCCTCCGCGCGGTCGGCGTCGACGTCGACCTGGCGGGTGCGGTCGGCGGCGGCGAGCCGGGGCCGCCGCGGCGACTGGGGAGACGCCCGGCCGAGCGCGCCGAGGGGCGAGCGGATGCCGCGTCCCGCCCCGCGAACATCCGCGTGACCGCTCGGGCCACCGACCCGGATGCCGCCGCGGAGCAGGCCCGGCGCGACCGCGAGCGACGCGAAGCGGCCGTGGCGGCCGCCCGCGAGCGGGCCGACGACGACGCGCACGCGCTCGCCGAGGCATCCGTTCGCCGCGACGCCGCAGAGCAGCGGTTCGAAGACCTCGAGGCCGAGCGCGACGAGCTCGAGCGGCGCCTGTCGGAGGTGCGCGACGAGCTCCGCCCGGCCGAGCGGGAGGTGCGCATCGCGACGCGAGCCCACGAATCGGCGGTTGCCGAGGCCGAACGCTCGGCGCGCGCCCGCGACGAGGCCGAGGCGGCGCTGAGCGACGACGAGGCCTG
The DNA here is from genome assembly GCF_050565425.1 of Agromyces sp. GXS1127. Taxonomy (NCBI): domain Bacteria; kingdom Bacillati; phylum Actinomycetota; class Actinomycetes; order Micrococcales; family Microbacteriaceae; genus Agromyces; species Agromyces sp. GXS1127. Next base: position 328,289 of record NZ_JBOCIG010000002.1, on the reverse strand, counting down.
AGCGGATCCGATGCTGGGGCCGTCCAGTCGCTGCGCTGACCCACGGAATGGGGGATGACCTCCGGTTCGAAGCGCTCTAGCGTGAGGAGCGCCGCGGGGCCGTGGCCGAACGCCGTTGGAGGCGCCATGTATCGGTCCCTGCCCACTCTGCCTTCGCTGTTCCGACGCGAGGAATCGAGACATCCGGTCGAGGGTGCTGCGCCGCCGACGCCGGAGTCCGTCGGACGACGTGCCGTTCGACGCACGCTCGCCGCGGTCGCGGCGCTCGCGCTGGGACTGGCGGCCGGAGTCGTCGGCAGCCCGCCCGCATCGGCGGCGCCGGGGTCGTCGAAACCCGACGTGACGTTCACCGCACCGATCCTCGACGGGCGCACGGCGACCGTGCAGTACACCGTCAACCGCTCGGAGAAGTCCATCGACTCGATGACGTGCGAGCTCCGCGCGCCCGGAGGCGGGACGACGGCGGCGGACTGCGGGTCGCGCGTGGAGTCCTCGGGGAAGACGACGACGTATCGGGCCGCGCTGGTCGACCTCGAGCGAGGCGAATCCGTCTTCTCCGTGACCGTGCGGCTGAGCGACCGCGGAGTGGGCTCCGGTTCGGTCTCCATCCTGATCGCCAACGCCGCACCCGAGGCGAATGAGGATCTCTATTCCGTCGACGAGGACGGGGAGCTCACCGTGCCCGCTCCCGGCGTGCTCGCCAACGACGGCGATGCGGACGGCGATCAGCTGACCGTCGCCCTCGAGAGCGGCTCCGCGTCGGGAACCCTCGTGCTGAATCCCGACGGTTCGTTCGGCTACTCGCCGTCCGCGCAGTTCAACGGGGTGGATTCCTTCACCTACCGCGCCCACGACGGCAACGGCGGTTCCGCCGTCGGGACCGTCACGGTGACCGTCTCGCCGGTGAACGATGCACCCGAGGCCGCCGGCGACGTCTACGAGGTCGACGAGGACACGCCGCTCGTCGTGCCGGCGCCGGGGGTCCTCGGCAACGACGTCGACGTCGACGGCGACCAGCTGAGCGCGATCGGCGTCGAGGCGCCGGGCGCACCCGCGGGCGAGTCGGTGGCCGTCTCTCCCGACGGGTCGCTGAGCTTCTCGCCCGCGCCCGACTTCGCCGGCTCCCGCACCCTGCAGTACCGGATCTCGGACGGCGCGATCGAGGCGACCGCCTCGATCGACATCGCGGTGCGTCCCGTGAACGACGCACCGGTCGCGGTGGATGACCTCGTCTCGGCCACCGCCGGGACTCCGCTCGTGATCTCCGCGGCGGATCTGCTCGTCAACGACTCCGATGTCGACGGTCCCGGTCTCTCGGTCGTCTCGGTCGAGAACGCGACGGACGGGACGGCGGCGCTCGAGGGCGGGGCCATCACGGCCACGCCCGGCGACGGGGTGGAGTCGATGACCTTCGGCTACACGGTCTCCGACGGCGACCTCTCGGCGTCGGCGCTCGTCACGATCCGGCTGACGCCGCCGCCGCCGACCGTCGAGGAGCTGTGCGCCGAGACCGGCGGGGCCTACTCCGACCTCTGGTCTGCGTGGAGATGCTTCTGGAACGACCACCCGGAGCCGACCGGGGCCACACTGAGGTCCGCGTTCCAACCGGCATGTCCGGCCGCGTCGGCCACGTGGACCATCGTCTCGGACGAGGTGTTCCCGCGTGACGGCTTCCGTGACATCACCGTGGTGTGCCCGAAGCCCGCCACGCTCGAACTGGGCGAAGTCTGCCTCAGCCTCGGCCAGGACTTCGGCTCCCAGTCCGGTGCGTTGACCTGCGGCGACTTCGGGCTGCCGCCGACCCCCACGGTCCTCGCACGGCTCGGCGCGCCGTGCGACGAGCTCGGAGGCGAGTCCTCGGTGGTCGAGATCGCACCCCAGCTCGGGCCGCCCCTGCCGACGTACCGCTATCGTTGCGCGCCGACCGCCTGACGATGCACCGCGGCGGCCGTCGCCTTCAACGGGCGACGGCCGCCGTCGCGGGCGCCCACGCAGGCCACGGTGTGGATAACTGAGCGGGCCGGGCCCACCGCTTCTCCATGATGGGAGCCATGTCGGACCCCGTGCGCACCATCGCCGAGCGCGTGCGCGGGCGGGTGCTCCGCGAGGGCGTCGACCTCGGCCGCGACGACGGCGTCGCCGCGCGGTTCGCCGCCGAGGAGGTGCGGCGGTACTCCGAGCGGGCGCTCGCCGGTGCGCACGCGCCGCTCGGCGACGAGCAGGTCGCCGCGCGCGAGGTCGTGGCATCCATCACCGGCTATGGGCCGCTGCAGCCCTTCTTCGACGATCCGATGATCGAGGAGATCTGGATCAACTCGCCGACCCGCGTGTTCGTGGCGCGCGGCGGCGTGGCCGAGCTCACCACGGTCGTGCTCTCCGACCGCGAGGTGCGCGACCTGGTCGAGCGGATGCTGCAGCACTCGGGCCGGAGAGTCGACCTCAGTTCGCCGTTCGTCGACGCGTCGCTGCCCGACGGCTCGCGCCTGCACGTCGCGATTCCCGATGTCACGCGGGCGCACTGGGCGGTGAACATCCGGAAGTTCCAGCAGCGCATCCGCTCGCTGCAGCGGCTCGTCGAACTGGGCTCGATCACCAGGCCGGCGGCCGAGTTCCTGCGGATGGGCGTGCTCGCCGGCGCCAACGTGCTGGTCTCGGGTGCGACGCACACCGGCAAGACGACGATGCTCAACGCGCTGCTGGCCGCGACGCGCCAGGGCGAGCGCGTCGTCACGGTCGAGGAGACGTTCGAGCTCGACCTCGACGTGCGCGACCTCGTCGCGATGCAGTGCCGTCAGCCGAACCTCGAGGGCAGTGGCGAGATCACCCTGCGCCGGCTCGTCAAGGAGGCGCTGCGGATGCGGCCGGACCGGCTCATCGTCGGCGAGGTGCGCGAGGCCGAGAGCCTCGACCTCCTGATCGCCCTGAACTCCGGTTTGCCCGGCATGTGCACCATCCACGCGAACTCCGCGCAGGATGCGCTCGCGAAGCTCTGCACGCTGCCGCTCCTCGCCGGCCGGAACGTCGACTCGGCCTTCGTCGTGCCGACCGTGGCATCCTGCATCGACCTCGTCGTGCACCTCGCGATCGATCGCGACGGACGGCGTCGCGTCGCCGAGATCGCCGCGACCACCGGCGAAACGGCGGGCGCGCGGGTCGAGGCCGACGCGATCTTCCGGTTCGACCGGGCGGCCGGATCGAACGGGGAACTCGTCCGCACCGCGGCGCACCCGACCCGGCTCGACAAGTTCGAGGCGGCCGGGCTCGATCCCTCGATCGTCCTGGGGGCGGCGGCGTGAGCCTCATCCTCGGGGCGACGCTCGGCGCCGGCCTCGTCCTGGTGCTGTCGCCGTGGCTCTGGCCGTCACGACGGCCCGGCGCCGACGCAGCCGGTGGCGCGGCCGGGACCCGCGGAACCCTCGCGGCCGTCCGGGACGAGTTCGCGCTCGCCGGGATCCCGGGCGTCCCGGTCGTCGTGGTGGCCGTCCTCGCCCTGGTTCTCGCGGCACTCGGCGCCGCGCTCGCGCAGGCCGTGTTCGGCGTGCCCCTGCTCGCGCTGATCGGGGCGCTCCTCGGCGCCGGCGTGCTGCCCGTCCTCATCCGGTCGCGAGCCAACCGCCGCCGCGCGACCAATCGCGCGATCTGGCCCGACGTCGTCGACCACCTCGTCGCCGGCGTGCGCGCGGGGATGAACCTGCCCGACGCGATCGCGTCGCTCGCCGACCTGGGCCCGGCGGCGACGAGGAGTGCCTTCGGCGCGTTCGACGACGAGTTCCGGCGAACGGGCGACTTCGGCTCGGCGGTCGACTCCCTGAAGGACCGACTCGCCGACCCGGTCGCCGATCGCATCCTCGAGACCCTGCGGATGGCGCGTGAGGTCGGCGGCACCGACCTGACCGCCGTGCTTCGCGGGCTCGCGGGCTACCTGCGAGAGGATGCCGCGCTCCGCGCCGAGGTCGTCGCGCGGCAGGGGTGGATCCGGAACGCGGCGCGGCTCGGTGTCGCCGCGCCGTGGCTCCTCCTCTGCGTGCTCGCGACCCGGCCCGAGACCCTCGCCTCGTACGACTCGACGGCGGGCACCGTGCTCATCCTCTGCGGCGTGCTGGTCACCCTCGTCGCCTACCGCCTCATGCTCGGACTCGGACGGCTTCCCGAGGAGCGACGATGGTTCAGCTGACGGCGACGCCCGTGCTCGCCATCGCGTCGGGAGCCGTCCTCGGGCTCGGGCTGTGGCTCGTCGTCGCCTCGGTGCCCCGCATCGGCCGAGCGCGACTCGTCGATCGCGTGGCGCCGTACATCACCGACATCTCCGCCGAGGCGCGCGCGATGCGCGCCCGGCCGGCCTCCGACCCGGGGTCGGTCATCGGGATGCTCGTGCTGCCCGCGGCGCGGCGAGCCCGCGCCATCCTGTCGTCGATCCTGGGCGGCAACGACGCGATCGCACGTCGGCTCCGGCAGGCCGGAGCGGAGGTCACGGTGGAGCGCTTCCGGGGGCGCCAGCTGTTGTGGGCGACCACCGGGTTCGCGTTCGGGGCGCTGTTCGCGCTCTTCGCGCCCGCGATGGAGACCGCACCGACGGTGCTGCGCTGGGCGGTGCCGCCCTTCGGCGCGATCGCGGCGGCCATCGCGGCCGACTGGATGCTGCAGCGCGCCGCGCGGCGGCGGCTCGCCCGGATCACGAGTGAACTGCCGACCGTGCTGGAGTTCCTGACGCTGAGCCTCACGGCCGGCGAGGGCATGCTCGACGCCCTCCGCCGCGTGGCACGGACCGGTTCGGGCGAGCTCTCCCGCGAATTCGCCGGCGTCGTCGCCGCCGTCGGCACCGGCGTGCCGCTCGGCGCCGCCCTGGCCGACGTGCGCGACGGCCTCGAGCACCCGGCGCTGTCGCGGGCCATCGACCAGGTGCTCGGCGCCTTGGAGCGCGGCACGCCGCTCGCCGAGGTGCTCCGGGCGCAGGCGGGCGACGCTCGTTCCGAGGCCAAGCGCACGCTCATCGAGCTCGCGGGCCGCAAGGAGATCGCGATGCTCGTGCCGCTCGTCTTCCTCATCCTCCCGGTGACGATCGCCTTCGCGCTGTTCCCCGGCTACCTCGTGCTCCAGGCCGGCTTCTGATGCGCCGCACTGCTCCGCCTTCCGACGAAAGGACCCCGCATGCCCCGCTGGATCGCCCGACGCCTCGCCGACGAACGCGGCGACGTGCCCGGATGGGTGCTCATCACGCTGATGACCGCCGGACTCGTGATCGTGATCTGGGGGCTCGCCGGACCGGCGCTCTCGGGGGTCTTCGACCAGGCGATCGATCGGGTCGTCGGCTTCTGAGGCGACTCGTCGACGAACGCGGGTCGGCGATCGCGGAGTTCTCGCTCGTGGGCGTGCTCCTGACGGCGCTGCTGCTCGCGGTCGTGCAGCTGGCGCTCGCGCTGCACGTGCGGAACACCGTGCTCGACGCGGCCGCCGAGGGTGCCCGCTACGCGGCGCTCGCCGGGTCGTCGCCCGCGGCGGGCGTCGAACGCACCCGTCGGCTCATCGACGCGGCGATCGCCGCCGAGTACGCATCGGATGTCTCGGCCGCGACGACCACGGTCGGAGGAGCTCCCGCCATCGCGGTCACCGTCCGGGCGGTGCTTCCCGTCGTCGGCCTGTTCGGCCCGGAGCGAGGGCTGGAGGTGACCGGGCATGCCGCGATCGAGCTCATCGACTGACACGACCGATCGGGGGCTCGACGGCGAGGCGGGTTCGGCCTCGCTCGAGTTCCTCACGGTGGGGATGATCCTGCTCGTGCCGCTCGTGTACCTCGTGCTCGCCATGGCCTCGATCCAGGCCGCCGCGCTCGGCGTCGAGGGTGCAGCTCGTCAGGCTGCCCGCGTCGCGGTGCTGCGAGCGGATGCCGGCGAGCCCGCGGCATCCGTCGAGCGCACGGTGCGCGTGGTGCTCGCCGACTACGGGATCGACGCGGGCGCGGCATCCGTCGACATCGACTGCAGTGCGTCGTGCGCGTCGCCCGGGACGCGGGTCACGGTCGCGGTCGGCGCCTCGGTGGCCCTCCCGCTCGTGCCGCAGGCGCTCGCCTCCAGCGGCATCGGCACCGTGCGGCTCGAGTCGCAAGCGACGCAGACCGTGTCGCGATTCGCCGGTGCGTCGTGACTCGGCCGTTGCCGCGGCGCCTCAGTGATGACGAGGGCGGCTCGACGCTGCTCCTCACGATCTTCTACGGCGTCCTCGCGCTCGCGCTGGTGCTCGTGGTCACGTCGGCGACGTCGCTCTACCTCGAGCGCAAGCGGCTCTTCACCCTCGCCGACGGTGCCGCGCTCGCGGCGGCGGAGTCGTGGCGGCTCGAGGAGGTCCGCCTCGAGGGCGACGCGCTCGTGTTCGGGCTCGACGAGGCATCCGTCGCCGACGCCGCGGCGACCTACCTCGGGGACGCGGGGCACTCGCTGCGCGGGCTCGAACTCGTGCGCGCCGGATCGGCCGACGGACGCAGCGCGAGCGTGACGCTCCGCGCCGTCTGGCATGCGCCGATCTCGACCGACCTCGTGCCGGTCACCGTCCCGATCGAGGTGACCGCCGACGCGCGGTCGGTCTTCCACTGAGGCGGCAGCACCGGCCGACGGCGCGTCGGCTCCCCGTCGGGATCAGCCCCGGGCCGTCGCCGCGATGAGGAGGATGACGATGAGGAGGACCGGCACGCCGATGACGCCGACGACGACCGCCCGGCGGAGCCGGTACATCGCGTCGTGGTCCCACATGGCGTTCGGCTGCATGCCGGTTCGGGTCACGCGGCGATAGCGGGAACCGCAGTGTGCGCATTCCCAGATGGTTCCCACGGTGTGGGCGGTCGCTGCGGGCAGCGGGCATCGGTGCGGACTCGTGGGCTGCGGAGCATCGTCGGTCGGCATGCGCGCCACGATAGGGCTCGGCGCGCCGCCGTGGGGCGGATCGCGTGACCTGTGGATGGACGCGGAGCGGCCGGCGACCCGAAGGCCGCCGGCCGCTCCGTCTCGGTGTCCCGAACGGGTGTGCGTGTCAGTCCAGCAGGTGGTCCAGCGCGCGCTCCATCCAGTCGGCGCGGGTCGCGGCATCCGTGATGCCCTCGAACCCGAAGCCCGCGTAGAGCGAGCCCGGCGTGGCCACGACCGCGGCCTCCGGGAACCCGCCCGCCGTGGTGCGGATGAAGTTGTTCGGGTTCGGCGAACTGCCCTCGGGCGGACCGGTGATCTCCCAGCCGCCGAGGTCCTCGGTCTCGAACGAGGTCGTGCCCTCGCCCGTCGAGACCTCGATGTCGTCGAAGAACACGCCGAGGCCCTGCGTCGCCCAGTCGCTGGCGTACGAGAGCGAGATCTCGACCTGGCCGCCGGCGTAGGCGCCGAGGTCGACCTCCCACTGCTGCCATCCGCCGGAGTTGCCGGATGCCGCGTTCCACGAGCCCGTCGAGCCCGTCGGATCGCAGGTGGCCGACTGGTAATGGTCGACCTGCGGGTGCAGTTCGTTCCATCCGGAGAGGCAGCTGTCGCCCGTGTCCTGCGACGTGTGCCCGTTGAGGTCGGGCAGCGTCGTCCAGTCGTCCTGGCCCGGCGTGTGCGCCTCGACGAACGTGAAGTCCCAGTGGGCCTCGGTGTCGTACGACGTCCAGAACGACAGCGTGGCGCCGCCGGCCGGAACGTCGATCGTGCGCGTCACCTGCTTGTACGAGACGTCGCCGAGCTGCGAGTACAGGTAGTAGTCGCCCGTGTGCGGCTCGAACGGCCCGCCCGCGCGATCCCAGCGGGCCGAGACCCAGCTGTCGAACTGCGGGTAGTCCGACGCGGGCAGCACGCCGCTCGTCGTGATGAACGAGTTCGTGTGGAACTGGTTCTGGGCGCTGTCGGCGCCGTTGAAGCTCCAGCTGAGGCCATCGAGCGGCACGTCCACGCCGAGGGCGTCGAGCACGTCGCCTTCGTCGTCCAGGCCGGCCGAGTCGACCGCCACGTATGCGCCGAGCCAGTACTGCAGCACGTCGTTCGTGAAGTCGCCCGAACCGCCGAGCGCATTGCAGCGCGCCAGTACGGTCGGATCGGCGCGGCACTCGGCGTTCGCCGGAGTGGGGTCGAAGTACTGCGTGCCGAGGTTCGGCGTGTACTGGCTGCCCGCGTAGTCGCCCGTGTAGAGCACCTGGCCGCCCTCGTTCATGAAGTCGCGGACGTTCAGGAGCTCGTCCATCGCCAGGCGCGAGGCGTTGCCTCCACCCCAGTCCGCCTCACGCGTCACGACGTCGTCACCGGTGTACCAGACGACGGCGTCGTAGTGCGAGAGCACGCCGAGCGCGTCGGCCGCGGTCCGGTCGTTGGCATCGACGTCGTAGACGTCGTAGCTCGTGCCGTTCGCGTCGAGCGCGTCCGTGTAGTACGAGAGGTGGTGCGGGCCCGGCGCCTGAGCGGGCGAGAAGCCCGTGTAGTCCTCGGCCGCGAGCACCAGCACGTCGGCACCCGACTCGGAGACGGCCTCGTAGGTGAACGAGTCGCTCACCTCGCCGCCGCCCTCGAACCAGACGGTGACGGAATCGCCCGGATCCGTGCCCGTCACCACGCCGCTCATCACGCGGTAGTGGACGTCGGTGGTGCCGCCGTAGCGGTCGCCGCCGTCCCACTCCTCGGTCGGTGCGCTCTGGGCGTCGCCGCTGTTGATCGAGTACTTCACGGTCACGTCGCCGAGGCTGCGCTTCGCGAGGACGCGCACCTCCTGCGGGTCGCCGTAGGAGTGGTCGAAGGTGAAGTTCGACTGCGGCAGCCCGACCTTGTAGTCGTCGTCGCTCTCCAGGTAGAACGGCTCGGTCTCGATGCCGAGGTGCGACACCGGGTTCGCCGGGTCCACCGCCGACTTCGCGACATCCGTCGAGAACGGCAGGATCCGCTCGAACTCCGCCTGCACCGACTCCTCGTCATCGGGGAAGACGAAGCCGGCGCCGCTGCCGCCGTCGCTGAGTTCGGGCGTCCACGCGAGCGTGCCGTGCGTGACGTGTGCGAAGTCGGTGGTCTCGCCGTTCGTGACGTAAAGCACGTCGGAGGACAGGCCCGGTTCGAAGCCGTCGATCGCCGGGTCGTCGAGGTTGCCGGACAGGGCGTAGTAGATTGGGTCGTCCGCGCTCGGCGTGCCGACCTGCCATCCCTCGGGGTACAGCAGCCACTCGCCGTACGAGTGCCAGTTGACCTGGAACTCGGGCTGCGCGCGGTCGAACAGCGCCATCATCGCCTGCGTCTCCGGCTCGGATGCCGGGGACGGGCCGCGATACGTCGCGCTCGAGATCTGCGAGGACGACCCCTCCTCGTCGTACCCGAAGTGCTCCGGGTAGTTGCGGTTCGGGTCGACGCCGTCGGCGCCGGTGACGATGCCGTCGCCGTCGTTGTCGCGGAGGTTCTTCCGCCACAGGCGCTCGTGGTCGAACGTGTACTGGTACCCGTCCGGGTTCGCCACGAGGAGGAACCACAGTTCCGTCGACTTCAGGAGGTTCTTGACCTCCTTGTCGTCGGACTTCCACTCGTCCACGTACCAGTTGAGCAGGCGCCGGTTCGTCTCCGTCGAGATCCACTCGCGCGCGTGCTGCGTCGAGCTGTAGAGCACCGAGGGGCGCGAGCCGTCCTTCTGGCCCTTGGCGCCCTGGGTCAGCTTCACCGCGATGATCTCTCGACCCTCGTACGTCTCGCCGAGCACGACGAGCTTGACCAGTTGCGGGTTCTCCTTGGCGAGCCGGTAGAGCTCGTCGCGGATGCCGCCCGGCTCATCGTAGGAGCGCCAGACGTCGAAGCCGTACGCCGCCTGCTCCTCCGCCACCTGCTTGGCGGACTTGCCGTCCTTGTTCTTCTTCACCTTCACGTCGATGCCGCGCTCCGCGAGCGCGTCGGCCTCGTCCTCGGTGAGGATGAGGTCCATCTCGAGGCCGCGCCCGACGGCGTGGCTGCCGGCGACATCGAGGCCGGACTCGGCGATGTCGGCCGCCTGCTCAGCGGTCACCTCGGCGACGTACATGTCGAGCGACCCCACGTCGTCCTCGGCGGCGTTGGCGCCGATCGGACTCAGCATCGCCGCGACGACGGCCGCGGCGGCGATTCCGAAGGCGATGCGGGAGCGGGTGGAACGGTTTCCAGTCATGACGACCCCTCCGGTCCGTCTTCCGGCGCGAGGGGATGAGTGACGACGTTGTGCGTACGGAGCTCGCCACGCTTCTGGCGCTGTGCGGACCTTACGCGCCACCTTGGCCGCGTCCGTCTCACGCTGTCAAGAGCTCAATCGAGGATTCGTCGATTCCCGCGCCGATTCATCGATTCCGCCACCATTCGGGCAGGTCGGCGATGGAATCGAGCACCGCGTCGGGCCGGATCGCGCCGACGAGATCGACCGGATCGAACTTCCCCGTCCGGACGAGCACGCCCGTCAGGCCCGCGCTCTGCGCGCCCTCTACGTCGGTCCGGAGGTCGTCGCCCACCATCACCGCCTCATCGGGCGCCTCCGCGAGCGAGTCGACGGCGGTGCGGTAGAACGTGGCAGCCGGCTTGCCGAGCACCGCGGCCTCGCGGTCCGACGCGAACTCGAGCGCGCGAACGAACGGGCCGACGTCGAGCCGCAGCCCGTCCTCCGCGCGCCAGTAGCGGGTGAGTCCCAGCGCGACGAGGGGGATGCCGGGATCCCCCGCGAGCAGCCGGAAGGCCCGGTTCATCGTCGCGAAGTCCCACCCGCTCCCGAGGTCGCCGACCACGACGGCATCCGCCGCCGCTGCCAGGTCGGCCGCGCCCACGCCGAGCTCGGCGAACTCCGACGCGGTCGCCTCCGGCACGAAGAGCGCCGGACGGCGGCATCCCTCCGCCTCGAGCCAGGCCGCCGCCGCGACGACCGGCGTGAGCACCTCGCCGACGTCGACCTCGATGCCCATGCGCCCGAGCTTCGCGACGATGTCGCGCCGCGGGCGCGACGTGGTGTTCGTCACGAACCGGTGGGGGATGCCGCGGTCGACGAGCCATGCGACCGTCTCGGCCCCGCCCGGCACGGGCTCGTCGCCGACGTAGAACACGCCGTCGAGGTCGAGCAGCACGCCGTGGACGCTCACGCCGCGACCCTACCGTCGGGGAGGCGGTCCGTTCGGGCCATCCGGCCCGTCGGTGCGTGATCACGGCGGTGGTGTCGTGCGCGGTTCAGGTGTCGGCGGCGGGCGTCCAGGCCTCGTCGGGCTCGGGCGGTTCGGGCGACGGATGCCGCGGCGCGCGCGGCACGTATCGCGGGATCCATCGCCACAGCATGCCCGCACCGACGAGCCCGAGCACGCCCATCGCGGCGGCTGCGGCCATGAGGGAGAGCGCCGACGTGATCGCCGAGATCGCGAGCGGTGCGGCTGCGCCGCCGGCGTCGGCGATGGTGCGGAACGCGCCGAGGAAGGGCGCCGGGTTCGACGCGGGCGCGAGGTCGGCGCCGAGCGTCAGGATCACACCCGATGACAGCCCGTTCGCGACGCCGAGCAGCATCGCGACGCCCGTGAACCAGGCGACCGCGTCGGGCATGTCGTGCGTCACCGACAGCAGGAGGTGCCCTGCGGCGAGCCCGACGAGTCCCGGGATGGCGCTCCACAGCCGGCCGTGCCGGTCCATGACGTGGCCGCTCACGTAGAACAGCGCGAAGTCGATCGTCGCCGCGAGGCCGATGATGAGGGCCGCAGCATCGGGCGCCACACCGAGCGAGACCGCCCAGAGCGGCAGGATGACGGTCCGGCTCGCGCGGAGCGCGGCGAGCAGGCCCACGCCGGTGCCGATCCGTGCCAGCACCCCGCGATACGTGACGATCGCGTGACGGATGCCGCCCGCGGCATCCGCTCGGCCCTGCGCATCGGTCGCGGCGCCGTCATCGTTCGAGACGGATGCCGCGCGCACCCGGATCGCGGCGCCGAAGACCCGCTCGGGATCGGGGAGGACCAGCAGCACCGCGACGACCGCCGCACACGCCGCCACGAGGACCCAGAACACCGCCGTCGCAGAACCCGTCCACGCGATGATCGCCGCCGCCGTGAAGGGGCCGATCGCCCAACCGCCGCGGAACACGCCCGCGAGGGTCGAGAGCGCGCGGGCGCGCACCCGTGCCGGAACGTAGCTCGTGAGGAACGCGTGGCGGGCGAGACCGAACACGGCCGTCGCGAGGCCGAGCAGGAACACGCCGACCGCGAGCGCCCACTCGGTCGGCACCAGCAGGGCGAGGAGCGTGCCCGCCGCCGCGAGTGCGGACGCGCCGATCATCGCCGCGCGCTCGCCGACGCGGGCGACGAGCCATCCGGCCGGCAGGTCGCCGACGAGCTCGCCGACCATGAGCATGGCCGCGATGAGGCCGGCCAGGGCGAGCGAAGCGCCGCGGTCGACCGCGACGACCGGGATCACGGGGATCAGTGCGCCCTCGCCGAGCGAGAACAGCAGCGTCGGCAGGTACGCGGGGAGGACGATCGACCGCCAGGAGAAGGAGTGGGCGGTGTCGGCGGTCATCGCTCCCGATCGTACGCCCGGCCCCCATGCCGCGCCGATGCCGGCGCCGCCGCGCAGGCCGCTCACGGCCGCGGCCACTAGGCTGGACGGGCCATGTTGGATCTTGACCTCACGCAGGAGATCGCCTCCCTGCGCAGCACCTTCAGCGACATCCGCGCCGTCGTCGACGTCGACGCCCTCCGGGCCGACATCGCGCGGCTCTCCGAGGAGGCAGGCGACCCGAGCCTCTGGGACGACCCGGCCAACGCGCAGAAGGTGACGAGCGCCCTCAGCCACCGCCAGTCCGAGCTCAAGCGCGTCAGCGACGTCGAGCGTCGCATCGACGACCTCGAGGTGCTCGTCGAGCTCGCGAACGAGATGGAGGACGAGGACTCCGCCGTCGAGGCGCGCACGGAGCTCGCCGCCCTCGAGGAGACCGTCAGCCAGCTCGAGGTGCAGACGCTGCTCGATGGCGAGTACGACGCTCGCGGCGCGGTCGTCACCATCCGCTCCGGCGCCGGCGGCGACGACGCCACCGACTTCGCCGAGATGCTCATGCGCATGTACCTGCGCTGGGCCGAGCGCCACAAGTACCCCGTCAAGGTCATGGACACCTCCTACGCGGAGGGCGCGGGCATCAAGTCGGCGACGTTCGAGATCGACGTGCCCTACGCCTACGGCACCCTGTCGGTCGAGGCGGGCACGCACCGACTCGCGCGCATCAGCCCGTTCGGTTCGGCCGACAAGCGCCAGACGAGCTTCGCCGCCGTCGAGGTCATCCCCGTGATGGAGGAGGCGCAGGAGGTCGACATCCCCGAGAACGACATCCGCGTCGACGTGTTCCGCTCGTCCGGTCCCGGCGGCCAGTCGGTCAACACGACCGACTCGGCGGTGCGGCTCACGCACATCCCCACCGGCATCGTCGTCTCGATGCAGAACGAGAAGTCGCAGATCCAGAACCGCGCCGCCGCGATGCGGGTCCTCCAGACCCGGCTCCTGCTGCTGAAGCGCGAGGAGGAGGCGGCGAAGAAGAAGGAGCTCGCGGGCACCATCACCGCCAGCTGGGGCGACCAGATGCGCTCCTACTTCCTCTACGGCCAGCAGCTCGTGAAGGACCTCCGCACCGGCTACGAGGTGGGGAACCCGGCGACCGTGTTCGACGGCGACCTCGACGGGCTCATCGCCGCCGGCATCCGCTGGCGCAAGCAGAAGCACGACGACTAGGCCACGCGCGGGACCTTCGGCACCAGCCGCGCCGACGCGCGCGTCCTAACCTCCGCGGTGAGGGACCGGGTGGTCCCGAGGGGGTGTGAGGATCATGCGCGTGCTGGTCGCGTACTCGAGCAAGTACGGTTCCACGCGGGGGATCGCCGACCGGATCGCCGATCGCCTGCGCGAGGCCGGACACGAGGTCGACATCGAGCACTGCGACGACGTCGAGTACCCGGAGGGATTCGACGCGTTCGTCATCGGCAGCGCCGCGTACGTGGGCAAGTGGCGGAAGGAGGCGAGGAAGTTCGTCCGCCGCAACCACGAGCTGCTCGCCTCGCGCCCGGTGTGGCTGTTCTCCAGCGGCCCGCTCGGCACGGAGCGCTTCGACGCGGAGGGCAACGACATGCTCGTCGAGGCGCGGCCCAAGGAGTTCGACGAGTTCGCGGAGCTCATCCGCCCTCGCGGCGACATGGTGTTCTACGGCGCGCTGCGCAAGGAGGAGCTGCGGGGACCGGACCGGATGGTGAGCTGGATGCCGGACAACGGGCTCCTCCCGGACGGGGACTTCCGCGACTGGGACGCCATCGACGAGTGGGCGCGGCAGGTCGCGGCCGAGCTCGCCGCGCAGCCGGCCTGACCCCGTCCGCACCGTCCGTCGCCGGGCCTGTTCCGGCGACGCGTTTTCCGGTGTCGCTGCCCCGATTCACCCGGGCAGCGCCTACGCTCGAACGCGATGATCCGCTTCGACTCCGTCACCAAGTCCTACCCCGGGCAGACCCGACCCGCCCTCGACGGGATCACGGTCGAGATCCTGCGCGGCGAGTTCGTCTTCCTCGTCGGCGCCTCGGGGTCGGGCAAGTCCAGCTTCCTGCGGCTGATCCTCAAGGAGGACCGGCCGACGTCCGGTCGCATCCACGTGCTGGGCCAGGACCTCCGCTCGATCTCGACCCGGAAGGTCCCGTACTTCCGCCGCAACCTCGGCGTCGTGTTCCAGGACTTCCGGCTGCTGCCGAACAAGAACGTGTTCGAGAACGTCGCCTTCGCGCTCCGGGTCATCGGCAAGTCGCGGGGGTTCGTCCAGTCGGCGGTGCCCGAGACGCTGAAGCTCGTCGGGCTCGACGGCAAGGGCATGCGGATGCCGCATGAGCTCTCCGGCGGCGAGCAGCAGCGGGTCGCGATCGCGCGCGCGATCGTCAACAAGCCGCAGGTCCTCCTCGCGGACGAGCCGACCGGCAACCTCGACCCCGTCACGAGCGCCGGCATCATGACGCTCCTCGAGCGCATCAACGCGAGCGGCACGACCGTCGTCATGGCCACGCACGAGGCCGGCATCGTCGACCAGATGCAGCGACGCGTGATCGAACTCAGCGCCGGCGAGATCGTGCGCGACGAGCGGAGCGCCGGATACGCCGTCGGCGACGACCTCGCGCCCACCACGTCGGTGGTCGGCGCGATCCCGGCCGACGGTTCGGTGCCCACCGACCGCGCGGCGGCGGCGCTCGCCGCCGTCGGTGCGGCCGGCGCCGAGACCGGCGCGGACGCCGTCGGCGTCGAGGCGGCACATGCGGCAGCGGCGTCGTCGGCCGCCGTCGCCGGGGGCGGGACGGGCACGGACGACACGGCCGACGCGACCCTCGCGTCGATCCGCGCCGAGGAGGCCGCGCACGCCGCCGAGGCAGCGCCCGTCGACGCGGCGCACGCCGAGGGGGGCGTGACGTCCGAGGGTGCCGGGTCGTCCGTGACGACGGATGCCGCGGCATCCGTCGCCGAGACCGCACCGTCGAAGCCGAAGCGCGCACCGTCGCGCACCAAGCGCCCGTCGAAGGCCGCGGCCGGTGCGAAGGCGGTCGCGGAGGCGGCGGCCGCGCCATCCGACGACACGCCGATGGACACCGGGACCGTGGGCGTGGCCGCACCGAAGGTCACGCGCAAGGTCATGCAGGACGCACCGCCGCTCTACGTCGAACCCGAGGAGCGCGACGAGGTCACCGACGAGGCCGCCGAGATCACGGCCGCCGCGACGATGCCGATCGAGCCGCTGACCAGGGGCGCCGACGGCGCCGCGCCGGCCGACGACGGCGACGACGACGAACGCGAGGGCCCACCCGGACGGCCTGCCGCACCTGCGAGCGCGAAGTCGGCCCACCTCACGCTCGCCGAGCGTCTCGGCCTCCGCAGCCCCGCCGGCCCGCGTGCGGGCGACGACGACCAGGAAGTGGGGCCGGTCAAGTGAGGTTCGGTCTGGTGCTCTCGGAGGCGGCGAACGGCCTCCGCCGCAACGCCACCATGGTCATCTCGGTCGTGCTCGTCACGTTCGTCTCGCTCACGTTCGTCGGCACGGCGGCGCTGCTGCAGCTCCAGATCGCGCAGATGCGCGGGTACTGGTACGACCGCGCCCAGGTCGCGGTGTACCTCTGCACCGCCGTCTCGACGACGGAGGGCTGCATCGACGGCGAGGCGACGCCCGAGCAGAAGGAGGCCGTGGAGGCGCAGCTGCGCGGCGACACGCTCGCGCCCTTCATCGACGAGTACTACTTCGAGGACCGCGAGCAGGCGTACGCGAACTTCCAGGAGCAGTTCGCCGGCACGCCCGCGGCCGACTACGTCACGCCCGACGTGCTCAACGAGACGTTCTGGGTGAACCTCACCGACCCGTCGCAGTCGGCGGTGCTCGTGGAGAGCCTCGCGGGGATGTCCGGCGTCGAGCAGGTCGTCGACCAACGCCGCTACCTCGACCAGATCTTCGACGTGCTGAACGCCGCGAGCTACACGGCCATCGCCGTCGCGGCGATCATGCTCGTGGCCGCCGCGCTGCTCATCGCCACGACGATCCGGCTCTCCGCGTTCTCGCGGCGCAAGGAGCTCGGCATCATGCGGCTCGTCGGCGCCTCGAACCGCTTCATCCAGACGCCGTTCGTGCTCGAGGGCGTCTTCGCCGGACTGCTCGGTTCGCTCCTCGCGGGCGGCGCGGTGGTCGCGATCGTGACCTTCTTCGTGCAGGGCTACCTCGCCGACTCGCTGTCGTTCACGTTCGTCGGTCTCGACGACGCGCTGCTCGTCGTGCCGTTGCTGGTGGCGGTCGGGGTGCTGCTCGCCGCGGTGTCGGCGGCGATCGCGATCCGGCGCTACCTGCGCGTCTGAGCAGGCGGCCGCGGCGCCCGGACCGGGCGGCCCGTCGGGTGCGAGTACGGGCCGAGGCCCACCCTGCGGGCGACGGATGCCGCGACCGCCGGTAGACTGAAGGGCTTGCCGGCGCTCGCCGGCGGCATCCGTCATCGAAGCGAGGAGTGGACCGTGCCCAGGGAACGCGGTGAGAAGGTCGTGGCGACCAACCGCAAGGCGCGCCACGACTACCTGATCGAGGACACCTACGAGGCCGGCATCGTGCTCTCGGGGACCGAGGTGAAGTCGCTCCGGCAGGGGCGGGCGTCACTCGTCGACGGGTACGCATTCATCGACGGCGGCGAGATCTGGCTCGACGCGGTGCACATCCCCGAGTACACCGAGGGCACCTGGAACAACCACGCCCCGCGACGCAAGCGCAAGCTCCTGATGCACAAGCAGGAGATCGTGAAGATCAGCCACAAGACGAAGGAGGGCGGCTACACGCTCATCCCGCTGTCGCTGTACTTCAAGGACGGGCGTGCGAAGGTCGAGATCGCGGTCGCCAAGGGCAAGCGCGAGTACGACAAGCGGCAGGCGCTGCGCGAGCGGCAGGACAGGCGCGAGGCCGAGCGCGCCATGGCCAGTCATCGGCACCTCGGGGAGTAGCCGACCGGCATCAGGCGGCCGGCGCGACGACTCAGCCGGCGATCTCGCGCAGCGCGGCCAGGTGGGCCGTGAACGCGGCACGGCCCTGCGGCGTCATCGACAGCCACGTGCGCGGGTACTTGCCGACGAACCCCTTGCGCACCGACACGTACCCCGCCGCCTCGAGCGCCGACGCCTGCTTGCTCAGCGCCGAGTCGGTGAGCTCCACCGAGTCGCGGACGAACGCGAACTCGGCCTCGTCGGCCGCGGCGAGCAGCGCGGCGATCGAGAACGGCACGGGGCGCTGCAGGATCGGGTCGAGACGGTGGCGGGGGTGCCCGGCGTCATCGGCGTCAGCCACGGACCACGACCAGTTCGCGCAACGACCCCCAGAGCGGGGGCGTCGCGGTCGCGATCGCCGCGACGGCGAAGTAGGCGGGGACGGCGGGAAAGAGGAGCAGGCCCAGCGTGAGCGAGACGCCGAAGACGGCGCCCCAGCCGCCCACGGCGAGCCCGAAGCGGCGCGAGAAGCCGAGGCTCGCGGCCCGCATGCGCCGCAGGTGCACGACCGAGAGCACACCGAGGACGGCACCGAACGCGATGGACAGCGCAAGGATCGGCCCCTCGTCGCTGCGGTCGTACCAGCCGAGGGCGAAGAGGTACATGGCTGAGGCGGCGGCCAGCCCGGTCAGCCACGCGGACGCCGATGCGGAGCCCTCGACGGCGACCCGGCGCACCGCCGACTCGGCCTCGCGCACGAAGGCGGCGGCGTCGGCCCGGTCGGGGAGGTCGGCACCCGTGGGTTCGTTCGTGGACATGTCAGGATCGTAGCAACTACTTGCAAGTAAAGAAAGTAGTTTCGCGACCGTCCCGACCGTGCCGGATCGCCGGCTCTCGGCCACCCGGCGGCACGGCGGGCTAGACTCCGCCGCGTGGAGATCTCGACGCGCATCCCGGTGCCGGGCACGTACAACTTCCGCGACGTCGGCGGGCTGCCCGCTCGCGGCGGGAGCGTCCGCCACGGGCGCCTCTTCCGCTCCGACGGGCTGCACCGGCTGGGCGACGACGGTCGCGACGCCCTTCGCCGCCTCGAGGTCGGCATCGTCGTCGACCTCCGCGACGACAACGAGGCTCGAGCCATGCCCGACGACCTCGACGGCCTCGACGTCGAGGTGCGCCGGCTCCCGGTCTTCGAAGGTTCGGGCGCATCGCAGGGCGGACGCGGCATCTCGCTCGAGGCGCTCTACCACCGCATCGTCACGAAGCACTCCGCGGTGGTCGTCGAGGCGCTCCGCGAGATCTCGAGCGCAGGGGAGCGGGCCGTGGTCGTCCACTGCACCGCGGGCAAGGATCGCACGGGCATCGTGGTGGCGCTGGCGCTCCTGGCCGCGGGCGTCGACCGCGAGGCCGTGATCGTGGACTACGCCCTCACCGAGGGCCACCTCGCAGGCGAGTGGCTGGAGGAGATGGTCGCGCTCATCGGCACCTACGGCGTGCCGGACACCCCCGAGCTGCGGACCCTCATGGGCGGGAGCCCGCGCGAGGCGCTCGAGTCCGCGCTCGACGAGGTCGAGCGCAGCCACGGCTCCGTGCGGGAGTACCTCGTCGCTTCGGGGTTCGGCCACGATGAGCTCGAGGCGCTCGAGGCGTGGCTCGTCGCGCGAGACTGAGCGTCGCCCCGCCGCAGGGGCAGGGTCAGCCGGCCGTGAAGCGGGCGTCGACGGATGCTTCGACCACGAGCTTCGCCGGCGCGAACTCCGGTGCCGCCCCGGCATCGGCCTCCATCGCCATCGCGCGCATCGCGACGGCCTTGTGCGCGCGCGGGATGGGCTGCGCCTGCAGCATGCCGTGATCCGCGAGCTCGACGGGCGTCGGGGTGCCGAGTCCGAGCGACTCGGCGTACACGCCGGCCTTGCGCACCGCATCGGCGACGGCCGCCCGCTGGGCCGACTCCTGCACGCGCGAGCGCGTGGCGTCCGTCAGCCGCCAGTCGACACCCTGGACGGTCACGTCGGTGGTCCCGGAGATCGGACCGACCCATGAGCCGAGCGCCTCGAAGTCGCGGAAGACCACCTCGATGTCGGCGGCGGCCTCGTGCACGAGCGGCAGCTGCCGACCCTGTGCGTTCCACGGTCGATGCGACCAGACGCGCAGCTGCCCAGCGGACCACGACTCGAGGGCGCCCGCGGAGTCGAGTTCCCGGATCGCGGCGAGCAGGCGCTCGTGCGTCGAGCCGATCGATGCGAGCACGCGGTCGCGGTCGGCGCCGCTCGACGCGACGGCGAGCGACACGGCCCCGAGCTCGGGATCGACGCGCTCCTCGGCGCGACCGGTGACGGCGATCGTGGTCGGCATTCGTTGACCCCCCGGGGGTTCGGCCGCGGCCCGGCGCGGCGTCGGTCGGCCGCACCGGGGCGCGGCCGACCTCAGCATACGTCGGCCGGCGCCGACGGCGGGGCGCGCGGCCGCTCACGCGACGGCGCGCGCCGGAAGCACCCCCGCTCCGTCGAACAGTCGCTCGAACACCGCGCCGCGGTCGAACTGCAGCGCATACGCCCGTGCACGCTCGGTGCGCTGCGCGCGTTCCTCCGGCGGGAAGGAGAGCGCCCGATCGATGGCTTCCGCGATGGCGCCGGGGTCGTCGACCGGCACGATGATCGCGTGCTCGCCGACCGCCTCGCCGATGCCGCCCGTGTCGGTCGTGATCACCGTGCCGCCGCCCGCGAGCATCTGCTCGGCGAGCGCGATGCCGAAGGTCTCCACGAACTCCGGCCTGGGCTTGCTCGGCAGCACGTAGGTCGCGCAGCCGGCCATGAGGTACGGCTTCTCCGCGTCGTCGACGTCGTCGAGGAAGACGATCCGGTCCGCGACGGGAGACGCGGCCGCGCGCGCCCTGAACTTCTCGGCCGCCGGACCGCGACCGACGATCACGAGCTTCAGCCGGTCGTGCGCCGACGTCCGTTCGAAGCCCCCGATGAGGTCGTCGACCCCCTTCGCCTCCGTCAGCCGGGAGAGGAAGAGCACGTAGCCGTCCGGGTCGAGCCCCCGGGCCGCGAGCACGCCGCGCACGATCGCCGGGTCGAGGTCGAGGTACTGCGACGTGTCGATCGCCGGGTACGAGATCCGGATGCGGTCGCGGCACTGCTCGGCGAACCGGGTGCCGTGGAACGCGTCGATCTCGGATGCCGCCGCCACGATGAGCTCGCGCGTGTACTCCGAGACCGCGACGCAGTGATCCTGCGCCAGGTAGCTGGAGAGGATGTGCGCGGCCGCCCCGAAGCGGCCCTCCTCGACGCACGAGCGCACGACGTTCGTGACATCCGATCCGACCGCCTCGGCGATCGTGGTCACGTTCACCGGCAGCCCGGTGCTCCATGCCGCGCGCACCGCATCGGTGACGGCGACGGTGTGCGGGCTGAGGTAGAGCGAGAGGCACACGGTCGGCACGCCGTCGGTGAAGAGCTCCACGAGACGACCGGTGATGCCCGCGAGGTACCGGCCGTCGGGCACCTTGTAGTCGCCCACCGGCTCGGGGCGTTCGACGATGATGCCGGGACTGTAGGGCAGCATCCGATCCAGGGGTTTCAGCGGCAGACCCGCCGCCTCGAGCCGATCGATCGGCCAGGTCACGATCCGCACCTCGTCGAAGCCGCGTTCGAGTGCGGCCTCGGCGAGGTTGCGGCCCTCGACCGAATGACCGCAGATCACCGGATCGGCGCGGTTGACGATGACGAGGCGGTTCCGGGGCGGAGCGTTCATGGCTCCTCCTCTCCTGGTTGGGCGCGAGCTGCGCGTCCTCATGGGGCAGGTCTGGTGGCGGGATGCCGCGGGCTCAGCGTTCCGGGTACGACGGCGGCCGCGACATCCGCCCCCACTCGCTCGGTTCGGGACCGAGGCGCAGCAGGAGGCTGCCGCCGCGATGCAGTTCGTCGCCGCGGAGCCAGGTGCGTTCGAGCGGGTCGCCGTTGAGCTCCGCCGACTGCACGTACTGCACGGGGCCGTCGCGGTGCGGTTCGACGAACCCGGTGGTCTCGATGCGGAACGCGTCGCCGCCGACGCGCAGCTCGGACTCGGCGAACGACGGCGCGTTGACGAGGAGCAGGTTCTGCCCGGCGACCGGGAAGAGACCGAGGCTCGCCCACACGTACCACGAGCTGATGCCGCCCGAGTCGTCGTTGCCGGGCAGCCCGCCGCGACCCGTGCCGAACTGCTGGTGCACGGCCGCGTGGACGATCTCGGCCGTCCGGTCGGGGCGGCCCGCATAGTGGTACGCCCAGGGCGCCTCCATGTCGGGCTCGTTGTTCAGCCCCTCGAAGCGGCCGAGTGCGTAGCCGGCGGCGAGCTCCTCGAGACCCGGTGCGACACCGGGCTGCCGCACCGGCTGCGCGCCGTAGCCGAAGAACGCGTCGAGCGCTGCGATGAAGCCGTCGTCGCCTCCCGAGAGCTCGATCCGTCGGCGCATGTCGTGCAGCAGGCGGAAGGAGTAGTTGTGGCGGCTGCCCTCGTAGAACGTCGAGTCGTGCAGCAGGCCCGTCTGCGCGTCGAACGCGTTGACCCAGCGCGCCGCGAGCGCCGTGAACTCCTCGGTGAGCGCGCGGTCGCCCACCCGGGCCGCGACCTTCGCGGTGCACCAGTACCCGTAGGCGAGGTCGAGCGTGTGGCTGATCGGGTGAGCATGACCGCGGAGCAGGAAGTCCTCGCCGTACGTGCGACGGAGATCGGCGTGCATGTGCACCAGCGCCCACTCCCAGTCGACGCCGGGCAGTCCCAGCTGGCAGAGGTCGGCGAGGAAGGTCTGCGCGAGCGCGCTGCCCTGCCGCGAGAAGCGGTCGCTGCCACGCGCCATCCGGTACCCGATGGGGAAGTTGCCCTCCTCCTCGCAGATCGTGAGCAGCGCGTTGGCGAGCTCGACCGCCCGCTCGGGGAACAGCGTCGTGATGAGCGGCAGCTGCGTGCGGTAGATGTCCCACATGGTGCAGAGGTCGAACACGAACGGGCCCTCGGTCGGCCAGAACGGGCTCTCCTCGGGTGCGAGGCACGGCTTGATCAGCGAGTGGTAGAGCGCCGTCGAGAAGATCGTCTGGCGCTCCGTCGACGGCGTGTCGACCGTGATCGCCTTGAGGTGCTTGCGCCACGACTTCTTCGTGCGGTCGCGGCGGTGCGGGAACCGGGTCGGTCCGGTGCCCTGGTCGGCACGGAGGTTCGCGCGTGCCTGGTCGACGCCGCGCAGCGAGAACCCGATGCGGACCTCGATGCTCTGGCCGGGCTCGCTCGGGCCGGCCCACATGAGGCCGAACGGGCGCAGGGTCGTGGGACGGATGTGGTCGAACGCGAGCTTCGTGCCGCCCGGCATCAGGCGCCGGTCGTACCAGAGCATCTGCCGCCACGTGTGCGCGTCGCACTCGATGTAGACCGCGAGCGGGGCGCCCTCGACGACGATCTCGCCCTGTGCGACGCCCGGGGCGACCTGCTCGAGCCGCGCGCGCAGCGGGATCGTCTCGCCGTGCGGGATCGACAGCCCCCCGAGCGAGAAGTCGATCACGATGCGGGCGTTGGGGTTCCGCGGGAAGGTGTAGCGGTGCACGGCCGACTTCGGCCCGACGGTGAGCTCGGCGCGGATGCCGGAGTCGAGCGTCGCGGCGTAGTACCCGGGCTCCGCGGCCTCCTCCGCCAGCTCCCAGGTGCGGCCGAGCACGTCGAGCGGCTCGAGCATGGGCGTCACCCGGAAGTAGTTGTAGTACTTGCGGATCGCGCCCGTGCCCGACTGCTGGAAGTGCGTGAACCCGGATGCCACGGCGCCCTCGTGGATCGTCGGGGGCACGCCCTCGGTGGCGAGGTCGTAGCGCCCGTACCCGGTCGGATAGGCGCCCGAGTACGCGCACGCGGAGACCATCCCGAGCGGGTACGTCGCGCCCGGATGCGTGTTGCCGACCTGCGGCTTCGGCCACCACCAGGTCGCGGCCAGCCCCGTCTGCGGCGGCAGGTCGACGGCCTCGGTGCCGATGAACGGGTCGACCCGCGCGATCATGCGGCTCCCGCGGCGGATCCGGAACGTCCCATGCGGGGACGCTACGGGCTGGCGGAGCCCCGCGGGTTACAGGCACATGAACGATTCCGTCGCGCCATCCGGAATGCCCCGGCGGTTGGTCCTGTTGTATCCTGTAGGGCCGCGCACCCTTCGGGGCGGCGCGGTTGGCAACTCCACAGCGTGCGATGACGACCCGCCTTCCGACCATGGTCGGAGCGCGTCTCTTGGGGATGATCGGTTTCGACATCGCCTGCGAGACCGCGTGAAGCGGGCCGAGGATGCAGGGTTATCTCGTGAACGCTCCCTGCGAACCAATAACTGCCAATAAGTCGCAGAACGACTACGCCCTCGCTGCCTAAGCGAGTCCGTTAGTCCGTCAGCCCGGGTTCGTTCCCGCCCCGGTCGCTGGCGTCATCTCGGGAACTCGCTGTACGACGTCGCCTGAGCGTCGTACGGGACTTTCTTCAGGCTGGGCCCGTCGACCTGGCTGCCTGTGGCAAGGGTCGGGGCCGAGCAGAACGCTTCACAGGATGCGCCCGGAGAAACCGTGGAATCCCAGCGATGGACGGGGGTTCAATTCCCCCCATCTCCACCACCGGTCGTCATCGCACGCTGTGCCCGCCTGACGACGGCCGCCCTCGGGCGGCCGTCGTCATGTCGCGTCAGCGGTCGCGTGCGGCGTTGACGTGCCCGAGTGCGGTGATGCGGCGGAACCACGAGCCGCGCTCCGGCTGGGTGGACTCGATCGCCGCGGCGGCGGAGGCGGCGCTCACGGCGCCCTCCGCCTCCCCGTCGTCCGTGACGAGCGCGGCGGCCGCGGCCTCGCGCTCGGCCTTCCAGATCAGGTAGGCGGCGTACGGATCGTCCTCAGGATCCAGCGGTTGCTGGTCGACGAACTCGTGTCGTCGGCGTGCGATCAGCCGCATCTCTTCCCCCTCGAGGCCCCCCGGCCCTCACCGACAAGGGTACGCGACGCCGGCGACACTCCGGCACGATCGCGCGGATCGTGGCCGAAACGCGATGGCGGAGCCGCGGCGAAGCGTGGCACGCTCCGTCGTCCGGCGTCCGGCGTCCGGCGTCCGGCGTCCGTCGTCCGGCGTCCGGCGTCCGTCGTCCGGCGTCCGTCGTCCGGCGTTCGGCGTCGGCAGCCCACGGCGGTCAGCTCAGGTGGGGGAGCACCTCGGCGGCGATGAGCTCGACGTGGTCGAGGTCGCGCTGGTCGACGACCTGGAGGTAGACGCGATCGGCGCCGAGGTCGGCGAGCCGGCGGATCTTGTCGACCGCGGCCACCGGGGTCCCGGCGACGTTGACCTCGGCGAACGTGGCGGGGTCGGCGTGGATCGCGTCGAGCCGGCGGAGGTAGGTCGTGTCATCCGTCGCGACGACCGTGGGCAGCGCCACGCTCAGCTTCATCGTGCCGGGATCGCGGCCGATCGCCTCGCAGGCGGCGCGCACGCGCGCGAAGGACGCCGCGATCTCGTCCTCGTCGGAGAAGCCGCGGTTGAACTCGGTCGCGAAGCGGGCCGCGAGGACGGGCAGGCGGGAGCGGCCGCCGCCGCCCATGATGAGCGGTACGGGCGACTGCGCCGGTTTGGGCAGCGCCGGGGCGTCCGCGAGGTCGTAGTGCACGCCCGGGAACGTGAAGGTCTCGCCGACGGGGGTCTGCCAGAGGCCGGTGACGACCTGCAGCTGCTCCTCGAGGAGGTCGAACCGCCGCTGCGGGAACGGGATGCCATAGGCGGCATGCTCGGCGCCGAACCAGCCCGCGCCGAGTCCGAGCTCGACGCGGCCGCCCGACATGTCGTCGACCTGGGCGACCTGGATCGCGAGGAGCCCGGGGTGCCGGAACGTGACGGGCGAGACGAGGGTCCCGAGCCGGATCCGCTCCGTCTCCCGGGCGATGCCGGCCAGGGCCGTCCACGCGTCCGTCGGCCCGGGCAGCGGGTCGCCCGCGCCCATGTGCAGGATGTGGTCGCTGCGGAACCAGCCGTCGAAGCCGAGGCGCTCGGCCGCCTGCGCCTGCGCGAGCTGCTCGGCGTAGCTGGCACCCTGCTGCGGCTCGGTGAAGATGCAGACCTCGAGCTCGCGGGTCACTTCAGCGCCTCGAGGACCGCGTCGTGCAGCAGGCCGTTGGTCGCCAGCGCACTGCCGTTGCCCGGCCCGGCGTCGCCGGACACCGAGGTGAACCGGCCGCCGGCGCCCTCGACGATCGGGATGAGCGCGGCGAGGTCCCAGGGTTTCACGTCGAACTCGCCGACCACGTCGACCAGGCCCTCGGCGAGCAGGCAGTACGACCACAGGTCGCCGTACGCACGGTCGCGCCACACGCGCTCGGCGAGTGCGAGCAGCCGCTCGAGGTACCCGGCGTCGCGCCACTGCGCCATGCTCTGGAAGCTCAGCGACGCGTCGCCCAGGTCGGCCACGTTCGACACGCGGATGTCGCGGGGCGTGGCGCCCGGGGCATCCGTCGTCTGCGCGCCCGAGCCCGTCGCACCCCACCAGCGTCGTCCGAGCGCGGGCATCGACGCGACGCCGACGACCGCGACGCCGTCGACCGTGAGCGCGATGAGCGCGCCCCAGACGGGAACCCCGCGGAGGAAGTTGGACGTGCCGTCGATCGGGTCGATGATCCACTGCCGCGCGCCCGACCCCTGTGTGCCGTACTCCTCGCCGAGGATGCCGTCGTCCGGCCGCCGTTCGGCGAGCAGGTCGCGCACCGCGCGCTCGACCGCGAGGTCGGCCTCGGTGACGAAGCTGCGATCGGGCTTGGTGTCGATCCGCAGGTCCACCGCGCGGAACCGCGCCATGGCGGCGGCATCGGCGAGGTCGGCGAGTTCGAGGGCGAGGGCGAGGTCGTCGGCGTACGAGGCATCCGTCACCGGCCCAGCCTACGGGTGCGATTCTCTTCTCAGGAGATTTCCGGCGCGTCGCCGCGATGGGCGGCGTGTCTTCCTGAGAACGGGTCCGATCGGGCCAGGGGTTCCTGAGAACGGTAGCGGGGCGGGCGTCTGCCGTGGGCGAGGGCGAGCGGATGCCACGAGGCGGGCGTGGCCGGGCGCGATCGGTGCGACGCGCCCGGTGCCGTGCCGATTTCGCGTTCGGCCCGCGACCTGATAACTTTGTTCCTCGGTTCGGGGTTGAGAAAATCCCGCCGAAACGCACCTCTAGCTCAATCGGCAGAGCAACTGACTCTTAATCAGTGGGTTCAGGGTTCAAGTCCCTGGGGGTGCACCAGCAGGCCCCGGCGAGCGATCGCCGGGGCCTTCGTCGTTCCCGCCGACGAGCACGGCCTCACCAGCCCCGGGGCACGTTCGCACCGCCTCACCAGAACGAGAACGGATCGACGCCGATGAGGCGCAGCACCTCGTAGGTGGTGCCGACGAAGCAGTACGTGCCGAGCGCAGCGCCGAGCATGGTCTCGCGCAGCGAGCCGGTGTCGCCGAGCACGGGCAGCGAGACGTAGCCGTTGGGGAGCCAGATCCGGTTGAGCACCGGGATGGGGCGCAGGGACCGCGGCGGGCGGATGCGCCAGGGCCAGATCACGCCCGGAAGCCCGCCGGTCGTGAGCAGGTCGCCCGCGAGGTGGGCGACGAACCCGACGAGCACCGCGAGCGGGAACCACGCCACCTGCTCGGGGGCGAAGACGATGATGAACGCCCCGAGCAGGGCGCCGATCGCCCATGCCGCAGGCCACGAGCGGATGAGCCCCCGCGCCTTGAGGCCGAACGCCGTGAGCGCGGCGGTGCCGGCTCCCGCGCCGACGGCGAGGGTGCCGAGCGCGTCGAACGGGAACGTCACGAGCGTGAGCGCCCAGGCCGCGGCGAACGTCACGAGCACGCCGACGGGCGAGTGCGCGCCCTGACGGTGGCCGCCGGATGCCGCCTCGACGACGCCCGTCGCGAGCTTGCCGAGCACGGGCACCGAGCGCGCGATCGTCGCGCTGTGGTGGTCGGCGTCGGGGAGCAGGGCCGCGCCGGCGCACACCGCCGTGCCGGCGAGCACCCCGACGGGGTCGAGCGGATAGGCGCCGGCGGTGACGATCGGCATGGTTCCGGTGATCGCGAGCCAGGCGGCGGCGCCGCTCGTGGCATGGGTGATGCCCATCATCGGGTCTGCGGTGCTCCGTGGGTCGGCCGAATCGGCGGGGCGGGGGTGGCGAAGGGTCCACCGGGGACCAGTCTGCAGGGTGCGCCCGACATCGCCCGCCATCCCGCGCGCAACCCCGTGCCGCCCGCTCGTCCGGCGACCTAGACTGCGCGGCGAACCCGCCGGCCGGTCCGAGCGTCCGCGTCGGCTGAACGACGGGAGGATCCGAGGATGCAGATCGCGATGGTCGGACTGGGGCGGATGGGCGCGAACATCGTGCGCCGGCTCATGCGGGACGAGCACGACTGCGTGGTGTACGACGTCGATCCCGGCGCCGTCGACGCGCTCGCGCGCGAGGGGGCGACGGGCGCCGAGGACCTCGCCGACCTGGCGGCGAAGCTGGAGGCGCCGCGGACGGTCTGGCTCATGGTGCCGGCGGGCATCACCGGGGCGCTGGTGGACCAGGTGGCCGAGGTGCTCGAGCCGGGGGACGTGATCATCGACGGCGGCAATTCGAACTACCGAGACGATGTTCGGCGCTCGGCGGCGCTCGAGGGGACGGGCATCCACTACGTCGACGTCGGCACGAGCGGCGGCGTCTTCGGGTTGGAGCGCGGGTACTGCCTCATGGTCGGCGGCCCCGACGACGCGGTCGCCCGGATCGAGCCCGTCCTCCGCACCATCGCG
Organism: Agromyces sp. GXS1127; assembly: GCF_050565425.1. Taxonomy (NCBI): domain Bacteria; kingdom Bacillati; phylum Actinomycetota; class Actinomycetes; order Micrococcales; family Microbacteriaceae; genus Agromyces; species Agromyces sp. GXS1127. The sequence goes on along the minus strand of NZ_JBOCIG010000002.1, from coordinate 300,062 downwards.
CCCGGACCCGGTGACATCGAGCGCACGCCGGGCCGCGAGGGCGACCTGGCGCCGGAGGAGCACGGCTACCTGCACTGCGGACCGGCGGGGGCCGGCCACTTCGTGAAGATGGTGCACAACGGCATCGAGTACGGGATCATGGCCGCGCTCGCCGAGGGGCTGAACATCTTGAAGAACGCGGATGCCGGGCTCCGCCAGGCCGAGCACTCGGCCGAGGTCGCACCGCTCGAGTCGCCCGAGTTCTACCGGTTCACGATCGACACCCCGGCCGTCGCGGAGCTCTGGCGGCGCGGCTCGGTCATCTCGTCATGGCTGCTCGACCTCACTGCGGCGGCGCTCACCGAGAATCCGACGCTGGAGGGGCTCGCGGGCCGCGTGTCGGATTCGGGCGAGGGTCGCTGGACGGTCAAGGCCGCGGTCGACACCGGCGTGCCGGCCCCGGTGCTCGCGGCATCCCTCTTCGAGCGCTTCGCCTCCCGGGAGGACGACCGCTACGCCAACCAGCTGCTCTCGGCGATGCGGCTGCAGTTCGGCGGCCACCGCGAGCTGCCGGCGGGCGACGTGCTCGAGGCGGGGAGCGAGCACGCGGACGCGTAGGGCCGGATCAGTCGTCGAGCCCGCGGGCGGCCAGCGCCTCGCCGAGGTGGTCGGCCGTCCGCAGCGCCCGCACGATGACCGGCACCGCGAGCGCGGTGAGCGACCCCTCGGCGCCGCGCGCCCTGCGTGCCTCGAGCACCTCGCGCACGAGCTCGGCGAGCAGGGGAACGCAGCGGATGGCGAGGGCCAGCGCCAACCCGACGCGATCCGGGTCGATCCACCGTGCGAACGGGCGCAGCAGCACCTGCATCGCGTCGAGGGTCGCGGTGACCGGGGTGGTCAACGTGTAGGCGGCCGCGAGCGCGACGGCGAGCACGAGCCGCACGCCCATGGTCGCGGCGGCCTCCCAGCCGGCGAAGATCCACTGGACGGGCACCGCGAATGCCAGCACCCAGAGGATCGGCGACACCTGGCGCCACGCGACGCGCACCGGGATGCGCGCGAGGGCGAAGAGCGCGAGCGTCGCGGCGGAGACGATGCCGAGCGCGGGCAGTGAGCCGACGAGCGCGGTCGCCGTCACGGTGGCCGCGAGCAGTGCGAGCTTCGCGAGCGCCGGCATCCGGTGCACGACCGAGGTGCCGGGGTGGTACACGCCGATCATGGCCGCCTCACCCGATCAGGGTCCGGTAGGCGTCGAGCGCGTGCTCGGGGGCGTCGTCGGCGACGATCCGGCCGGCCTCCATCACGATCACGCGGTCGAACGACTCGAGCAGTTCGAGCTGGTGGCTGACGACGACCAGCTGCTCGTCGAGCGTGGCGAAGTGCTCGGCGATGCGGCGGGCGTTCCGTGCGTCGAGCAGCGTCGTCGGCTCGTCGGCCACGACGATCGCGGGCTCGCCGACGAGCACGGCTGCGAGGGCGAGCAGCTGCTTCTGCCCGCCCGAGAGGCGGTGCGCGGGCCGGTCGGCGAGCTCGACCAGCCCGAACCGGGCGAGCACCGCGTCGACCCGTGCGGCCGCCGTCGCGGCATCCAGCCGGTGCCGGCGGAGGGTGAACGCGACGTCCTCGCGGACCGTCGGCATCACGATCTGCGTGTCGGCGTTCGTGAACACGAACCCGACCAGTCGGCGCACCTCGCGGCCGTGCCGGGCGACGTCGAGGCCGTCGACCGTGACGGTGCCCGACGTGGGCGTCACGAGCCCGTTGATCATGCGCGCGAGCGTGGACTTGCCCGAGCCGTTCGCCCCGACGATGCCGACGCGCCGCTCGGTGAGCTCGAGGGTCACGTCGTCGACGACGGGCTCGACGTCGAAGCGGTGGCTGACGCCCTCGAAGCGGATGGCGCTCATGCGACGCGCTCCACGATCATCGCGACGCCCTGCCCGCCGCCGATCGAGCACGCCGCGAGGCCCGCGCGCGCGTCGTCGGCGGCCGCCATGCGGGCGGCGAGGCGCACGAGCAGGATGGCGCCGGACGCACCCCACGGGTGGCCGAGCGCGATCGCGCCGCCGTCGCCCGAGATCGTCTCCTCGTCGAGCCCGAGCTCGTCGCTCACGGCGAGCACCTGCGCGGCGAACGCCTCGGTGATCTCGACGAAGCCGAGGTCGGCAGCGGTCATGCCGGCGCGCTCGAGCACGCGGCGCCCGGCCCAGGCAGCGCCGAGACCCGGCAGTGCGGGGTCGCCCGCGGCGACGGCGGTCGCGCGGATGCGGAGCGCGGGCAGGCAGAGGTCGCGCGCGAGGTCGGCGGTGGTCACGGCCATCGCGGCGGCGCCGTCGGAGAACCCGCACGAGTTGCCGGCGGTGACGGTGCCCGCGGTGCCGCCCCGCGTGCCGGCGGCGGCGTTCGCGGCGGTGATGACGGTGCCGGATGTCGCATGCTCGCGTTCGTTCCCGAATCCGAGGACGCTTCCGAATCCGAGGACGTCCTCGGATTCGGGAACGAACGCCGGCGCGAAGCGCGCGAGCATGGCGGCATCCATCGACGCCCGCGGCCGGTCGTCGCGGGCGACGCCGTCGATCGCCACGACCTCGGCGTCGAACCACCCGGCGTCGCGGGCTGCGGCGGCGCGGGCGTGCGAACGCGCGGCCCAGGCATCCTGTCGCTCGCGGCCGATGCCGCGCACCTGCGCGAGGTGCTCCGCCGCCGGACCCATGTCGGGATCGGGGAGGCCCGCCGGCGCGAACGGCGCGCGCGTGTACCGCTCGCCGGAGTCGGGCCAGAGACGGTGCGGCGCGGTCGACGCCGACTCGGCGCCGCCGGCGAGCACGAGCCCGGCGTCGCCCGCGCGCACGCGCGACGCCGCCTGGATCACCGCGTCGAGCCCGGACCCGCACTGCCGATCGACCGTCACGCCCGGAACGTGCGCCCCGAGCCCCGCGCGCAGCGCGGCCACGCGCGCGAGGTCGCCGCCCGGACCCATGCAGTTGCCGAGCACGACGTCGTCGACCGCGACGCCCGCGGGCGCGACCTCGGCGGCGACGGCGGCCAGCACGGGGGCCGCGAGCGCATCGACGGCGTGCCCGGCGAAGCCTCGCCCGGAGGTGCCGATCGCGGTGCGCCGCGCGGCGACGATCACGGGTGCGTCGCGCATCATGCGCTCCTCCCGTCGATGAAGGGCGGCGGATGCCCCGTGCCGAGCCGCCCGGCGACGATCTCCTCGCGTAGCTGCCCGCGCGCCGGCTTGCCCGACGCGGTGCGCGGCAGGTCCGCGGCGAACCACCGGCGCGGCAGTTCGACCGGGGAGAGCGCGGCGCGCGCGGCATCCGCCACAGCCTCGAGCCGGACGCCGGGCTCGAGTTCGACGACGGCCGCGATGCGCTCGCCCAGCAGGTCGTGCGGCTCGCCGACGACGGCGGCGTCGCGGACGCCGGGCAGCGCGACGAGGTGCGCCTCGACGTCCTCGGCGAGCACGGTCGCGCCCGCCGTGATGATCGCGGCGTCGCCGCGTCCGAGCACCCGGATGCCTCCGCCGGGAGTGCGCTCCGCGAGATCGCCGGCCGTCGCGAACCCGTCGGCGTCGCGACGCATCCGCCCGCCCACGACGTCGAGCGCGAGGTACGGCGATCGCGCCCACAGCTCGAGCCCTGCGTCGATTGGTCGGAGGTCGATCTCGACGCCGGGGAACGGCGCGAGGGTGCCCCCGGCACCGCCGCCGCGTGCGTGGTCGGCGGCGAGCACGAACGAGAGTTCGGCGGCGCCGTAGTACTCGATGAGCCGGATGCCGCGCGCCGCCGCCTGCTCGCGGAGGCGAGCCGGGAGGGCCGCGCCCGCGACGATCGCCGTGCGGGGCGGCGCCGTCTCGGCGGAGAGGAGCCGTGCGAGGCGTGTCGGCGTGGCGTGCACGGCCGTGGCGGTGCTGAGGTCGTCGGTGACCGTCGCGCCGATCCAGAGCGCGTGCAGCGCCGCGTAGAGGTGCATCGACACGGCGAGCGGGCCGGTCACCGCGACGCGGTCGTCGGGTCCGAGCCCCGCGAGCTCGGCCAGCGGTTCGGCGGACGCGAGCCACGACTCGACGGTGCGCGCGACGATCCGCGGCCGGCCGTCGGTCGCGGTCGAGCCCGAGGTCGTGAGGGCGAGTCCGGTTCCCTCCGGGAGGTCGCCGGCGATGCGGTCGGCGTCGGCCTGCGTGCCGCCGACGAGCACCGGTCGGCCACGGTCGAGGCAGGCGAGCACCGTCGTGATGGCGGCGACGGGGTCGGCGTCGGCGGGACATCCGACCGGCCCCGGCCCTGCGGGCAGCTCGGCGCGGGCGACCGCACGCGCGAGCTCGTCGGAGCGGATGTGCCGTCCGCTGAACGAGAGCGCGATGCGGTCGCCGGATGCGCCGAGCCGGTCGATCACCTGGCGGCGGCCTCCGCGGCGGCCCGAGTCCACGGCCGCGGGCGCGGCTCGATGAGCCCCGGCCACGCGCGGTGCACGCCCTTGGCGACGAGCACGGTCACGACGACCTTGACGATGTCGCCGGGGAGGAAGATCGCGGACCCGGCGATCGCGACGCCGAGCGGGGTGCCGGTGATCGCGGCGAAGACCGGGACCCCGACGAGGTAGATCGCCACGATGCCGCCGAGCGCCGTCGCGCCGAGGGCAGGCAGGATGCGGTAGCGGGGGAGCAGGCGGGCAGTGAACCAGCCGATGACGAGCGCGCCGAGGACCCAGCCGATCAGGTAGCCGACCGACGGGCCGACGAAGACGCCGAGGCCGCCGCGTCCACCCGACAGCAGCGGCAGGCCCGCCGCGACGAGCACGAGCAGCAGGAGCACGCTCAGCGCACCCTTCCGCGCGCCGAGGATCGCGCCGGCGAGCATGACGCCGAGCGTCTGGAACGTGATCGGCACCGCGGTGCCGCCGAGGTAGAGGGCGCCCGGCAGGCCGAGCGCGGCGATGAGCGCGGCGAAGACGGCGATCTGCGCGAGGTCGCGGGCGGACGTGCGGACGCGGCGCCGTTCCGGCGCGGCGACGGGGCTGGGTGCGACGGTCATGCGGTTCCCATCGGTCGGCGTGAGGGGCGGGATGCCCGTGTCGTTCACGCTACGAACCGCGGGGGAGGCGCCGCGCGAGGTGGCCGTACAAGAATCCCGGACCGATTTTGGAGTGCCGAGGTCGCCGCCGGCCGCGGGACGGCTCGGCTGGCCGGGCGGCAACGGGCGCGGCCGGCTGGGGATGTCGTCAGGATCGGCGGGTGCCGAGCGGCGCCAACCCGCCGATGCTGACGACGACCGTCCGACGGCGTCGCGCCGGTCAGCGATCCGCCGGCGGGACCGTCTTCCGCATGACCGTCTTGTTCTTGCCGATGCGGCGCTCGAACACGAATCCCGCCTTCTCGAACATCGCTCGCGTGCCGTTGTGCAGGAACGATGACGACGTCCGCTTGCCGGGGGCGAGCTCGTTGGGGAACGACACCACCTCGCCGCCGCCGGCCTGTGCGATGAGACCGAGTGCGCCGTCCAGCGCCTCGCGCGCCACTCCCGAACGTCGGTGATCGCGGTCGACGAAGAAGCAGGTGATGCGCCACGGTGCGGGGTTCGTCTCGCCCGCGTCGTACTGCTTGCGGTGGTAGATGTTCGGCAGCTCGGCAGGAGACCCGTACTCGCACCACGCGATCGCATCGTCGCCGTCGAACACCAGGGCGGCGTGCGCGATACCCTCCGCCACGAGCCGCCGCTTGAATGTCGGCCGGTCGTGGTCGTCCTTCACGGTCTGCTCCGTGTCACCGTGGAAGTACGAGCAGTAGCACCCGCCCCAGACCCCGTTGTGCTTCTCCGCGAGCGCGAGCCACGCCGGGAAGGTCTCGAGGGTGAGCGGCCTGATCACGTGCGGCGTCGTCACGGCCGGACCTCCTCGAGCGACGATGGGTCACGCGGCGCGCGCGGGCTCCTCGACGGCCAGCTCGGCGACGTTGCCGGCCTCGGTCTCGGCGTCGATCGCCGACGCCGCGGCATCCGTCTCGTCGACCTCGACCGGGTCGGCCCATATGACGAGCGGGGCCGGCGTCCAGCTGAGGGCGTGCGACGCCTCTTCTGCGGGGACCACGACGGCGACCTGCTCGCGCTCCTCGAGGATCGCGCGCGTGACCTCGGCGGCGATCTGGTGCGTCAGCATGGCCTGGAAGATCCGGTCCGAGTCGTCCGCGGTGCGGCGCACGAGCGCCCACTGGCCCTCCGGGCCGATGAAGCGCGAGAGGCGCGCATTGACGAGCTCGAAGATGTGCTCGCCGCGGAGGTCCGCGGCCGTCGCGCGGGGCGACGGTGCGGGGGCGGTGTGGGCTGCGGCCTGTGCGGCGAGCCGCGCGCGGCGCCAGCGGCGGAACATCGGTGTCCTCTCGGTCGGAACGGTGTGGCGGACTTCGTCGGACGGGTTTCGTCCAGTGTCCGTCACGCGGCGACCCCCCGGGCTCGGACACGCCGCGGGGGCGTCGAGCCGTCGGACGCGGACGGTGCGACTCGGCCGGAGCTACTCGGCCAGCTCGCGGCGCTTCTGCTCGTCGGCGACGGTGCCGATCGCGATGGCGAGCGTCGCGGCCCACGAGACCCACATGAGCACGAGCCTCCAGTCACGTGGCCCTGCCTGCGTGGCACGGATGACTCCGACCGCGCCGAACAGCGAACTCAGGACCGCTCCACTGAAGAGGTACTTGCGCATTCCGCAACGCTATCGCGTCGCCGAACGCTCGCGCGACCGGTTGACGTGCGCCGCGCAGGCTGTGAGTACACCCCGAGTCTGACCGATCGTGCAGACCCTGACCGATCGGTCAACTAGCGTCGAATCCATGCCCACCGATGCGAGAACGACGTCGCGCGTGCGCGCCGCCGACGAGTTAAAGCACGCCGCCCTCGAGCAGTTCGCCTCGGTCGGCTTCGCCGGCACGTCGCTGCAGCACATCGCCGACGAGGCCGGCTACGCCAAGTCGAGCGTGCTCTACCACTACGCGTCGAAGGAGGCCCTGCTCGAGGCCGCGATCGAGCCCGCGGTCGCGGGCTTCGAGGACGTGCTCGAGGCCTTCCTCGCCGGTCGCGGTACGGGCCCCGGCTCCACTCGCCGGCGCGAGCTCGTCGACCGCGTCGTCGACCTGCTCCTCGAGCACCGCGAGGCCGTGCACGTCTTCCTCACCCAGGGGCAGAGCCTCGCGGGCCTGCCGGCCATCGACCGCGCCAACGTGGCCGTGCGCCGGCTCGCCGCCGCCGTCTGCGAGGACCGCGAGAGCGTCGACGACCAGGTCCGCTTCGGCATCGCCATCGGCGGCGCCGCGTTCCTGCTCACCGCCGGCCGGACCTTCGCCGACGAGTCGACCGTGCCGACCGACGACGAACTGCGCGACGCGCTCCGTCGCATCATCGCCGAGATCCTCACGCCGGCCGGATCGTTCGCCGGAACGCCGGCCGGAACGACCGCCGGAACCTCACCGCGCACCCCCGCCCCGACCCCCAGCAACTGAGAGAGAACCGTGGCCCTCCTCCTCCACCGCATCGGACGCTTCGCCTACCGCCGCGCCTGGATCGTGATCGTCGCCTGGGTGATCGCCCTCGGCGGTCTCGTCGGCGGCGGCATCGCCCTCGGCGGCCAGCTCCAGGAGTCGTACGCGATCCCCGGCACCGAATCCCAGGACGCGATCGACCAGCTCGCGGCCGTATTCCCGCAGACCGCCGGGGCATCCGCCAAGGCCGTCGTCGAGGCGCCCGACGGCGACTCCGTCGAGAACGCCCCGTACCGCGCCGCCATCGAGGAGATGGAGTCCGAGCTCGAGGACGTGGACGGCGTCGCGAGCGTGCTCGGCCCCTTCGACGAGTACGCCGGCGACCAGGTCTCCGACGACGCCCGCACGGCCTACATCCAGGTCCAGTTCGACGGCCAGACGACCGAGGTCACGCAGGACCAGCTCGACGCCGTGCTCGCCACGGGCGATCTCGGCCGCGGCGCGGGCCTCGAGGTCGCGTTCGGCGGCGAGGTGTTCCAGGAGACCACGTTCGGACTGACGATCACCGAGGCGTTCGGCGTGATCTTCGCGGGCGTCGTGCTCCTCATCACGTTCGGCTCGCTGCTGTCGGCGGGGATGCCGCTGCTCACCGCGCTCGTCGGCGTCGGCACCGCCTTCGGCGGCATCTCGGTCGTCGCCGCGTTCGCGACGGTCTCGAGCACCGCCCCGATGCTCGCCGTCATGATCGGCCTCGCGGTCGGCATCGACTACGCGCTGTTCATCCTGTCGCGCCACCGGACCCAGCTCGCACGCGGCATGGATCCGGAGGAGAGCGCGGCGGAGGCCGTCGCCACCGCGGGCGGCGCGGTCGTGTTCGCGGGCCTCACCGTGATCATCGCGCTCCTCGGCCTGCTGGTCGTCGGCATCCCGTTCCTCAGCGTCATGGGCGTCGCCGCCGCGTTCGCGGTGCTCGTCGCCGTCTTCGGCGCGACGACGCTCCTGCCCGCGCTGCTCGGCCTCGCGAAGGGCCGGCTCGCCCCGAAGCCCGGCAGCCGCGCGCACCGTCGCGCGGTGGCATCCGACGACTCCGGCAAGCGCACCATGGGCCGCCGCTGGGTCGACACCGTGCTCAAGGCGCCCGTCGTGTTCGTGCTGCTCGTCGTCGGCCTCCTGGGCGCAGCCGCGGTGCCCGCCGCGAGCCTCGACCTCAACCTGCCCGGCGGCCAGGGCGAGGAGGGCACGAGCCAGCGCGAGGCGTACGACATGATCGAGGAGGGCTTCGGGCCCGGCTACAACGGCCCGCTCATCGTCACGGTCGACATCACGCAGACGACCGACATCTTCGGCGACCTCGACGCGATCGGCGCCCGGCTCGCCGAGGTCGACGGCGTCGCCTACGTCGGCGACGGCCTGCCGAACGAGACCGTCGACACCGCGATCATCCAGGTCATCCCCGAGTCGGCGCCGACCGACCCCGAGACCAAGCAGGTCGTGCAGGACATCCGCGCCCTCGAGGACGACATCGTCGACGAGTTCGGCACCCCGATCGCGGTGACCGGCTACACGGCCGTCTCGATCGACATCTCGCAGCGGCTCAACGACGCCCTCGTGCCGTTCGCGCTCATCGTCGTCGGCCTCTCGGTGATCCTGCTGCTCGTCGTCTTCCGCTCGCTCTTCGTGCCGATCAAGGCGGCGCTCGGCTTCCTGCTCTCGGCGTTCGGCGCGATCGGCCTCACGGTGGCGGTCTTCCAATGGGGATGGCTCGCCGACCTCATGCACATCGAGCCCGGTCCGATCCTGAGCTTCCTGCCGATCCTGCTCATGGCCGTGCTCTTCGGCCTCGCCATGGACTACGAGGTGTTCCTCGTCTCCGGCATGCGCGAGGAGTTCGTGAAGACGAAGGAGCCACGGAGCTCGATCGTGCACGGCTTCCAGCACGCCGCGCGCGTCGTCACGGCCGCCGCACTCATCATGTTCTTCGTCTTCTTCGCGTTCGTGCCCGAGGGCACGGGCGTGATCAAGGGCATCGCGTTCGCGCTCGCCGTGGGCGTCGCGTTCGACGCGTTCCTGGTGCGGATGACCCTGGTGCCCGCGGCGATGGCGCTCGCCGGCCGCGGCGCGTGGTGGCTGCCGAAGTGGCTCGGTCGGATCCTTCCAGACGTCGACATCGAGGGCGAGGGCCTGCGCCACCACCTCGCCGAGTCGGAGTGGGCGGCTGCGCGGAACGCGGACGTGCTCGCCGAGGACCTGCTCGTCGGCGACCCGGCGGCACCGCTCGGGCCGATCTCGGTCAGCGTGCCGCGTGGCGGCGCCCTCGTCGTGCTCGGCGAGCCCGCCGAGCGCCGACTCGTGGCTGCGACCCTCGCCGGGCGGGTCGTCCCCGCCGGCGGACGCCTCGCGGTGCTCGACGCCCCGCTCCCGATCGACGCCGGCACGGTCATGCGCCGCGTCGCGATCGCCGACGGGGCAGCGGATGCCGCGGCCGCGGGCAGCGCGGGCGAGCTCATCGCCGCGCGTGCCGACGCGACCCGCGCGTGGTACCGCCTCGACTCGACCCGGTCGGCCGTGGAGGCGGCGCTCCGCCGCGTCGCGGACGCCCGCGTCGCGCCCGGCGCGGATGTCGCCCGCCGCAGCCGCACGATCGACCCCGACACCCCGATCGCCTCGCTCGACCCGCTCGACCGGCTGCTGGTCACGGTGTCGGCGGCGCTCGCCGAGCATCCCCGGGCGATCGTCGTCGACTTCGACGGCCTCTCCCGGTCGGCCGCCGCATGGACGGCCCTCGACCGCATCGTTCCTCCGGGCGTCGTGCTGATCGCGACCGCCGACCCCGACGCCGACCTCGATGCCGCCCGCGCGGCGCTCGAGCCACGCGGCATCCGCTCGATCGACCTCGCCACCCGCCCCATGGAGGCACTCCGATGACCCGCACCGACGCCCCCGCCCAGGCCGCGCCCGCGGCCCGCCGCAGAGGCCGCCGCGCCGCACTGCTCGCGGCCGTGATCGCCGTTCCGCTCGCCGTCGCCGGCCTCGTCGCCGGCGCGATCGGCGGCGCCGACGAGCGCATGGACGCGATCCCCGCGGTCGTCGTCAACAACGACGAGATGGTCACCGCGACCACGCCCGACGGCGAGGAGCAGCCTGTGCTCGCAGGCCGCCTGCTCGTGACCGAGCTCACGGGCGACGGCGACACCGGGTTCGACTGGACGATCTCGAACGACGAGGAGGCCGCGGCCAAGCTCGCCGACGGCGAGGCGTACGCGGTGCTCACCATCCCGGCCGACTTCTCCGCCTCGGTCACCTCGCTCTCGGGCGACGCACCGACGACGGCGGCGCTCGACATCCGCACCGACGACGCGCACAGCTACCTGGCGGGCACCATCGGCGCGACGGTCGGCGACGCGATCGCGACGACGTTCGGCCACGAGCTCACGACCCAGTACCTCGAGGGGCTCTACGGCAACCTCGTCCAGGTGGGCGGCTCACTCGGCGATGCGGCGGATGGCGCGGGGCAGCTCGCCGACGGCGCCGACGACCTCGCCGGCGGGCTCGACCGGCTCGCGGGCGGCATCGGGTCCGCCGCCGACGGCACCGCGCAGGCGGCCGACGGCGCCGCCGCGTACGCGTCGGGGGTCGGACAGTACACGTCGGGCGTGGAGCAGCTCGCGGGCGGGCTCGGGACGCTCGATGCCGAAGCGGGCGGACTCGACGGCATCACGTCGGGCGTCGCGAAGTACGTCGACGGCGTCGCGCAGGCCGGCTCGGGGATCGACGACGGCATCGCGCAGTACGTCGCGGGCGTGAAGGCGGCCGGCGCCGGCGTCGATGCGGGCATCGCCGACTACCTCGAGGGCGTCGCCGGCGCCGGTGCCCAGCTCTCCGCCGGAACCGCGCGGTACGTCGACGGGCTCGACCAGCTCGCCGACGGCGGCGACCAGCTCGCCGAGTCGATCCCGGCGCTGCTCGCCGCCGACCCCACGGGCGCGCTGGCTCAGGCCGCCGTGGCGGAGTACGCGGCGAACGTCGAGGCCGCTGCCGCGGGAGGTCGCGACGTCGTCAGCGGAACGGATGCCACGTTCGCGGGGCTCGCGGCGGGCGGCGCGAAGCTCCAGACCGGAACCGCCGACGGCTTCGCGAAGCTCGTGGCCGGCGGCGACGCGCTGCGCGTGGGCACCGCCTCCGGCTTCGACGAGCTCGCCGCGGGCGGCGCGACCCTCGTCTCCGGTACCGGGTCCGGCATCGACGGCCTCCAGTCCGGCATCTCGCAGCTCTCCGGCGGCGCGGCCCAGGCCGCGGCCGGTTCGCCCGCGCTGCGGGACGGCGCCGACGGCCTCGCGTCCGGCGTGAGCGGCATCGCGAGCGGCCTCACGCAGCTGAGCGACGGCGCCACGGCATCCGCCGACGGTGCTGCTCAGCTCGCCGATGGCACGGGCGATCTCGCCGACGGGCTCGCGCAGGGTGCAGAGGGCACCTCGTCGCTCGAGGGTCTCGACCCCGAGGAGACCGCGAGCGTCGTCGCCGAGCCGGTCGTCACGGAGGCGTCGCGCGCCAACGAGATCTCGACGTTCGGCGAGGTCGTCGCGATGCTCATCGGGCCCATCGGCCTGTGGCTGGGCGCCATGACCACGTTCCTGGTCTTCCGTCCGCTCCGCCGCGAGGCGCTCGAGACGACCGCGCCGACCGGCCGGCTCGTCGCGCGCACGCTGTTCCGCGGCTCCCTCATCGGGCTCGCGCAAGCCGTCGCCGTGGTGGCGCTCATGCACACCGTGCTCGGCGTCGACTGGTCGCTGCTGCCGCAGACGCTGGCGTTCTCGGCGCTGCTCGCGGTCGTGTTCACGGCGATCCACGCCTTCCTCTCCGCGTGGCTCGGCCGCGCCGTCGGCACCGTCGTGTCGCTCGTGCTCGTGGTGCTCCAGCTCGCGGCATCCGGCGGGGTCTACCCGCTCGAGATCGTGAGCGGGCCCTACCAGGCGATCAGCCCCTTCCTGCCGCTCACGTGGGCCGTGCAGGGCATGCAGCTCATCGTGTCCGGCGCGGGCGGCTCCGGGGTCTGGGCCGCGGCGGGCGCGCTCGTGCTGTTCGGTGTCCTCGGGGTGGCGGGCACGGCGATCGTGGTCGCCCGGCGCCGAGGCATCCGCACCGCACCGCGGCTCGCACCCGCGACGCCTGCGAGCGCCTGACGCGCTCGGCGGCGGCGTCGCGGCTCACGCCCGGCGTCGCCGCCGCATGCGGTCGGCGGTGCGAGAGCCGAGGGGGGGACGCCTCGACGGATAGAGCCCGACGCCGCGGCGGGTTACGCGTGCCGGCCCGGGATGATCGCGTCGATGACGCGTCGCAGCGGTGACGCGGCCGCCGGCTCCGCGGCATCCGTCCGCGGCGCGACGGCGGTGTGCTCGCGCGCGAACGCGACCGTCTCACGCAGCATCTCGAGTCGCTCGGCCTCGGTCTTCGCCTTGCGCGTGTTGACCTCGGCGACGATCGAGCCCTCCCAGCCCCGGTCGGCGAGCATGCGCAGCACCTCGGCGACCGGTTCGCGGCCCTTGCCGGGCAGCAGGTGCTCGTCGAAGATCTGGCCCTCGCCGATCGCACCGGACCCGTCGCAGAGGTGCACGTGGCGCAGGCGGTCGCCGAGCTCGACGGCGAGCTGCATGCTGTCGGTGCCCGAGAGCGCGGCGTGCGAGAAGTCGAGCGTGACGTCGTCGCAGTCCATCAGGCGCGGGTCCCAGCCGGGCGCGTACGCCTTCATGTTCCGGCCGGCGGCGCGCCAGGGGAACATGTTCTCGACCGCGATGGCGACGCCGTGCTCCTCGGAGAGCGTGCGCACGATGGAGAGGAACTCGAGTGCGTAGCTCGCCTGCCAGCGGAACGGCGGGTGCACCACGACGCTGTCCGCGCCGACCGCCTTCGCGAGCTCGGCCGTCTTCGCCAGCTTCACCCGCGGATCGCGGCCCCACACGAAGTGCGTGAGCAGCAGCACCGGGGCGTGGATGGAGAGGATCGGCAGCTCGTAGCGCTCGGACATCTCGATGAGCGCGGCGGGATCCTGCGTCGTCGCCTCCTGCGTGACCATGATCTCGACGCCGTCGAAACCGGCCTCCTTCGCGATGCGGAAGGCGTGCTCGGGTTCGAGGGGATACACGCAGGTGGTGCTCATTCCGATACGCATCATGAGGCTCGAAGTCTAGCCCCGGCGGCTGGAGATCGGGTGGGGACCTTCGGCTGTTAGCCTGATTCGCGAGCCGCCAGGAGGATCCGACGTGAAGCCCGCCACCGACTCCGAGACCGCACACGAGCTGGAATCCGAGGTCCGCCCGATCTACGACATGGTCGTGGTCAGCAACCGCCTGCCCGTCGACTACGTCGGCGGCGAGGGCGCCGACACGAGGTGGAAGGCCTCGCCCGGTGGGCTCGTCACGGCCCTCGAGCCCGTCATGCGCGCGAACGACGGCGCGTGGGTCGGCTGGGCCGGCGTGGCCGACCGCGAGTTCGCCCCGTTCGAGCACGACGGCATCTCGATCGTGCCCGTCCCGCTCTCCGAGCAGGAGATCGAGGACTACTACGAGGGCTTCTCGAACGACACCCTCTGGCCGCTCTACCACGACGTGATCGCGCCGCCGAGCTTCCACCGGGAGTGGTGGGAGGCGTACGTCGCGGTGAACCGGCGCTTCGCCGAGGCCGCGGCGGCGGCCGCCGCCGAGGGCGCGGTGGTCTGGGTGCAGGACTACCAGCTGCAGCTGGTGCCGCGGATGCTCCGCGAGACGCGCCCCGACCTCGTCATCGGCTTCTTCAACCACATCCCGTTCCCCGCGTACGGCATCTACTCGCAGCTGCCGTGGCGCCGCCAGGTGGTCGAGGGACTGCTCGGCGCCGACGTCATCGGCTTCCAGCGGGCCGCGGATGCCGGGAACTTCTCGCGCGCGGTCCGTCGCCTGTTCGGATACAAGACGCGCGGCACCGTGGTCGACGTCCCGGAGGCGGACGGCATGGTCCGCCACGTCGTCGCGCGTCACTTCCCGATCTCGATCGACGCGGCCGCCTTCGAGGACCTGGCGCGCATGCCCGAGGTGCAGGAACGCGCCCGCGCCATCCGTCGCAGCCTCGGCGACCCCGACATCGTGATGCTCGGCGTCGACCGACTCGACTACACCAAGGGCATCCGCCACCGCATGAAGGCGTTCGGCGAACTCCTGCGCGACGGGCGGCTGTCGGTCGAGCAGGCGACGCTCGTGCAGGTCGCGAGCCCGTCGCGCGAACGCGTCGAGACCTACCGGCAGCTGCGCGACGAGATCGAGCTCACGGTCGGCCGCCTGAACGGCGACCACTCCTCCCTCGGGCACCCGGCGATCACGTACCTGCACCACGGCTACCCGCGGCAGGAGATGGCGGCGCTGTACCTCGCGGCCGACGTCATGCTCGTGACCGCGCTCCGCGACGGCATGAACCTCGTCGCGAAGGAGTACGTGGCCAGCCGCTACGACGACGACGGCGTGCTGCTGCTCAGCGAGTTCACGGGTGCGTCCGACGAGCTCCGCCAGGCGATCCTCGTGAACCCGCACGACATCGAAGGCCTGAAGGACGCGATGGTCGAGGCGACGCAGATGCCCAAGCGCGAGCGGGCCCGGCGCATGCGCGTGCTCCGCAAGCGGGTGAAGGAGAACGACGTCGCCAACTGGTCCGCGACCTTCCTCGAGACGCTCACCGGCGTCGGCAAGATCGCGCCGGGCGTCCCCGACGGGCTCCGCAGCGCGATCGCCCGACTCGCCGAGACGCCGCGCCTCCTCGTCGCGCTCGACTTCGACGGCACGCTCGCACCCATCGTCGACCGCCCGGAGGACGCGCGCTCGACCGAGCGCGCCCGGGAGGCCATCGAGCGGATGGCCGAGCACGAGGACACGCGCGTCGCGCTCGTGTCCGGCCGCGCCCTCGACAGCCTCAAGGAGGTCGCCGCCCCGCCGGTCGCCGCGCTGCTCAGCGGCTCGCACGGCGTCGAACTGCAACTCGACGGCGGGGGGGTGACGATCGACCTCCGGGAGGGCGAGCTCACCCGGCTCGAGCAGCTCATCGAGATCGTCGAGGAGGCGGCATCCGCGGCCGACGGCGCCTGGGTCGAGCGCAAGCCCGCGGGCATCGCGCTGCACACCCGCATGCTCGGCGCCTCCGCGGGCGCTGCGCTGCAGCGCAGCGCGCGCGAGCAGGTCGAGCAGGCGCTTCCCGGACTGTCGACCCGCACGGGCAAGAACGTGCTCGAGTTCGCCGTGCGCGCGAGCGACAAGGGCGAGGCGCTTCTGCGGCTGCGCCAGCACGCGGGCGCCGACGCCGTGCTCTACGTCGGCGACGACGTCACGGACGAGGACGCGTTCGCCGTGCTCGAGGGCGAGGACGTCGGCGTGAAGGTGGGGCAGGGCAAGTCCCTCGCCGCGTACCGGTTGAAGGGTCCCGACGACGTCGCCGAGCTCCTGGAACTCATCGCCGACGCCCGCGACGCCGCCCGCTGAGACGCCGCCCCGCGGCATCCGCCCGGCTTCGACACGGTGGCGAGCGAATGCCGCTGCACCCGCCCGACCCGCGACGAAACCGGTCTCCGGCGGCCCGTAGACTCGACCCATGTCGGAGATCGATCCCAAGCCCCGCAGTCGCGTCGTCACGGATGGCATCGAGGCCACCACCAGCCGCGGGATGCTCCGCGCGGTCGGGATGGGCGACGCCGACTGGGACAAGCCCCAGATCGGCATCGCGTCGTCGTGGAACGAGATCACGCCCTGCAACCTCTCGCTCGGCCGCCTCGCGCAGGCCGCCAAGGAGGGCGTGCACGGCGGCGGCGGCTACCCGCTGCAGTTCGGCACCGTCTCGGTCTCCGACGGCATCTCGATGGGCCATGAGGGCATGCACTTCTCGCTCGTCTCGCGCGAGGTCATCGCCGACTCGGTCGAGGTCGTCATGGAGGCCGAGCGCCTCGACGGCTCGGTGCTGCTCGCCGGCTGCGACAAGTCGATCCCGGGCATGCTCATGGCCGCTGCGCGGCTCGACCTCGCCTCGGTGTTCCTCTACGCCGGCTCGATCGCGCCCGGCTGGGTGCGCCTGTCCGACGGCACCGAGAAGGACATCACGATCATCGACTCGTTCGAGGCCGTCGGCGCGGTCAAGGCGGGCAAGATGAGCGAGGCCGACGCGAAGCGCATCGAGTGCGCATTCGCACCCGGCGAGGGCGCGTGCGGCGGCATGTACACGGCGAACACGATGGCGTCGGTCGCCGAGGCGCTCGGCCTCTCGCTGCCGGGTTCGGCGTCGCCCGCGTCGGCCGACCGCCGCCGCGACTACTAC
The DNA here is from genome assembly GCF_050565425.1 of Agromyces sp. GXS1127. Taxonomy (NCBI): domain Bacteria; kingdom Bacillati; phylum Actinomycetota; class Actinomycetes; order Micrococcales; family Microbacteriaceae; genus Agromyces; species Agromyces sp. GXS1127. The sequence continues at coordinate 283,291 of NZ_JBOCIG010000002.1, read as the reverse complement.
GCGCACCGCTCCGGCGAGGCCGTCGTCGGCCTGCTGAAGCAGGGCATCACCGCGCGGCAGATCCTCACCAAGAAGGCGTTCGAGAACGCGATCGCGGTCGGCATGGCGCTCGGCGGCTCGACGAACATCGTGCTCCACCTCCTCGCCATCGCGCGCGAGGCCGAGGTCGAGCTCACGCTCGACGACTTCAACCGCATCGGGTCGAAGGTGCCGCATATCGGCGACCTCAAGCCGTTCGGCAAGTACGTCATGAACGACGTCGACCGCCGCGGCGGCCTGCCCGTGCTCATGAAGGCCCTGCTGGACGCGGGCCTCATGCACGGCGACGCCCTGACCGTCACCGGCAAGACGCTCGCCGAGAACCTCGCCGAGATGGACATCGCCCCGCTCGACGGCGAGGTGCTCCGCACGCTCGACAACCCGATCCACGAGACCGGCGGGCTCACGATCCTGCACGGCTCGCTCGCGCCCGAGGGCGCGGTCGTGAAGACCGCGGGCTTCGACGCGGCGACGTTCGAGGGGCCGGCCCGCGTATTCGAGCGCGAGCGCGCGGCCATGGACGCGCTGACCGCGGGTGAGATCAAGCACGGCGACGTCGTCGTCATCCGCTACGAGGGCCCCAAGGGCGGCCCCGGCATGCGCGAGATGCTCGCCATCACCGCCGCCATCAAGGGCGCTGGGCTCGGAAAAGATGTACTACTCTTGACGGACGGTCGATTCTCAGGCGGCACAACCGGCCTGTGCATCGGCCATCTGGCACCCGAGGCGGTGGACGCAGGTCCGATCGCCTTCGTGCGCGATGGTGATCTGATTCGGGTCGATATCGCGGCTCGTTCCATCGACCTACTGGTCGACGAAACCGAGCTGGCAGCCCGCCGCGACGGCTGGGCTCCGCTTCCCCCGCGCTACACCCGAGGCGTCCTCGCGAAGTACTCCAAGCTCGTGCGTTCCGCAGCCGAAGGCGCGACCACGGGCTGAGGCTCTCGCCTGTCCCGAACTCACCATCACCATGAACAGGAATCGAATGACCACGGAAGCCAACCCCGTGCCATCGCCCGCCACCCTGTCGCAGTCCCAGAACGGGCCCGAGATGATCACCGGAGCCGAGGCGGTCGTCCGATCGCTCGAGCTGATCGGCATCACCGACGTGTTCGGCCTGCCCGGCGGCGCGATCCTGCCCGTCTACGACCCGCTGCTCGACAGCCGTCGCCTCCGCCACATCCTGGTCCGCCACGAGCAGGGGGCCGGTCACGCGGCCGAGGGCTACGCATCGTCGAGCGGCAAGCTCGGCGTCGCGATCGCGACCTCCGGCCCCGGCGCCACGAACCTCGTCACCGCCATCGCCGATGCGCACATGGACTCGGTGCCGCTGCTCGCGATCACCGGCCAGGTGTTCTCGAACCTCATGGGCACCGATGCGTTCCAGGAGGCCGACATCGTCGGCATCACGATGCCGATCACCAAGCACTCGTTCCTGGTCAAGCGCGCCGAGGAGATCCCCGCGACCATCGCCGCCGCGGCGCACATCGCCTCGACCGGTCGGCCGGGGCCCGTGCTCGTCGACATCACGAAGGACGCGCAGCAGTCGACGTTCGCGTTCTCGTGGCCGCCGAAGATGGACCTGCCCGGCTACCGCCCCATCACGAAGGCGCACGGCAAGCAGGTGCTGGCCGCGGCGCAGCTCATCGCCGAGGCGAAGCGCCCCGTGCTCTACGTCGGCGGCGGCATCATCCGAGCCGGCGCATCCGAGGAGCTGAAGGCGCTCGCCGAGGCGACGAAGGCGCCCGTGGTGACGACGCTCATGGCGCGCGGCGCGTTCCCCGACTCCCACCCGCAGCACCTGGGCATGCCCGGCATGCACGGCACCGTCCCGGCGGTGCTGTCGCTGCAGGAGTCCGACCTGCTCATCGCGCTCGGCGCGCGCTTCGACGACCGCGTGACCGGCAAGGCCGCCCTGTTCGCGCCCGACGCCAAGGTCGTGCACGTCGACATCGACCCGGCCGAGATCGGCAAGATCCGCGCCGCCGACGTGCCGATCGTCGGCGACGCTAAGGAGGTCCTCGTCGACCTGCTCGCCGCCTACCGCGAGGTCACGAAGTCCGATGCACCCGACCTCGAGGAGTGGTGGGCCACACTCGACGGACTCCGGACGGAGTACCCGCTCGGCTTCTCGCCGACCACCGACGGGCTGCTCGCGCCGCAGTACGTGATCCAGCGCATCGGCGAGCTCACCGGCCCCGAGGGCGTCTACGCCGCGGGCGTCGGCCAGCACCAGATGTGGGCCGCCCAGTTCATCAGGTACGAGCGGCCGAACTCCTGGCTGAACTCCGGGGGCGCCGGCACGATGGGCTACGCGGTCCCCGCGGCCATGGGCGCGAAGGTCGCCGAGCCGCAGCGCACCGTGTGGGCGATCGACGGCGACGGCTGCTTCCAGATGACGAACCAGGAACTCGCGACCTGCACCCTGAACGACATCCCCATCAAGGTCGCCGTCATCAACAACTCCTCGCTCGGCATGGTCCGGCAGTGGCAGACCCTGTTCTACGACGGCCGGTACTCCAACACCGACCTGAACACGGGTCACGACACCGTGCGCGTGCCCGACTTCGTGAAGATGGCCGAGGCCTACGGCGCGCTCGGCATCCGGGTCACGAAGCAGGAGGAGGTCGACGACGCGATCAAGCTCGCGCTCGAGACCAACGACCGCCCGGTGGTGATCGACTTCGTCGTGTCCGCCGACGCCATGGTGTGGCCGATGGTCCCGCAGGGCGTCTCCAACTCCTACGTCCAGTACGCCCGCGACCACTCGCCGGCCTTCAGCCAGGAGGACTGAACATGTCGACCCACGTGCTCTCCCTCCTCGTGGAGGACAAGCCCGGCCTGCTGACCCGCGTCGCGGGGCTCTTCGCCCGGCGCGGCTTCAACATCGAGTCGCTCGCGGTCGGCCACTCCGAGATCGACGGCCTCAGCCGCATCACCGTGGTGGTCGACGTGGAGGACCTCCCGCTCGAGCAGGTCACGAAGCAGCTGAACAAGCTCGTCAACGTGATCAAGATCGTCGAGCTCGACCCCGCCCAGTCGGTGCAGCGCGAGCACCTGCTCATCAAGGTGCGCGTCGACAACACCACTCGGTCGGCCGTGCTCGAGGCGGTGAATCTCTTCCGCGCCCGCGTCGTCGACGTCTCGACCGACGCGCTCGTGATCGAGGTCACCGGCGACTCCGGCAAGACCACCGCGCTCCTGAAGGTCCTCGAGCCCTACGGCATCAAGGAGATCGCCCAGTCGGGCCTCCTCGCCATCGGCCGCGGCGGCAAGTCCATCACCGAGCGCGTCTTCAAGAACTGAAATCGGATGCCGCGGCGCGAGCTGCGACATCCGTCACCGAACACCACCACAAGGAGAAAGAACCGCAATGGCTGAGATGTACTACGACCAGGACGCCGACCTCTCGATCATCCAGGGGCGCAAGGTCGCCGTCATCGGGTACGGCTCGCAGGGTCACGCGCACGCGCAGAACCTGCGCGACTCGGGCGTCGAGGTCGTCATCGGCCTCAAGGACGGCTCGAAGTCGATCCAGAAGGCCGAAGAGGCCGGCTTCGAGGTCAAGAACGTCGCCGACGCCGCGGCCTGGGCCGACGTCGTCGTGATCCTCGCCCCCGACCAGTACCAGCGTCACATCTTCGCCGAGTCGGTGAAGGACAACCTGAACGAGGGCGACGTGCTTGTCTTCGGCCACGGCTTCAACATCCGCTTCGGCTACATCGAGGCCCCCGCGGGCGTCGACGTGATCCTCGTCGCGCCGAAGGCGCCGGGCCACACGGTGCGTCGCGAGTTCGTCGCCGGCCGCGGCATCCCCGACATCATCGCCGTCGAGCAGGACGCCTCGGGCACGGCGTGGGACATCGCGAAGTCGTACGCGAAGGGCATCGGCGGCACCCGCGCCGGCGTCATCAAGACGACCTTCACGGAAGAGACCGAGACCGACCTGTTCGGCGAGCAGGCCGTGCTCTGCGGCGGCACCTCGCAGCTCGTGCAGTACGGCTTCGAGACCCTCGTCGAGGCCGGCTACCAGCCCGAGATCGCCTACTTCGAGGTGCTCCACGAGCTGAAGCTCATCGTCGACCTCATGTGGGAGGGCGGCATCGCCAAGCAGCGCTGGTCGGTCTCCGACACGGCCGAGTACGGCGACTACGTCTCGGGCCCGCGCGTCATCGACCCGTCGGTCAAGGAGAACATGAAGGCGGTGCTCGCCGACATCCAGGACGGCACCTTCGCCACGCGCTTCATCGCCGACCAGGACAACGGCCAGAAGGAGTTCCTCGAGCTCCGCGCCAAGGGCGAGCAGCACCCCATCGAGACCACCGGTCGCGAGCTGCGCAAGCTCTTCGCCTGGAACTCGTCGGACGACGACGACTACGTGGACGGCGAGGTCGCTCGCTGACGCTCGCGTCCTGACGTAGCACCACCCGCCCGGCGGGGTCGGCTCCGGCCGGCCCCGCCGCCGGCGTTCAGCTCGCGAAGCCGCACGTGGGCTGCTGCGGTCCGAGGTCGGCCAGGTACGTCCTCCACTCGTCCGTGGTGAGTTCTCGACCGGCGATGCGACAGACCGCGTCGAACTGGTGGTCGGGATCGAGATCCCAGACGACGACGCCGTCCCGCATGCTCAGGGCCATCTCGAGCCCATCGGGGCGGAGATGTCCGGCGCCGATGCTTCCGGACGCCATTCGAATGGGTTCGCCGATCCGGATGCCGCTGGGCAGGTCGTAGAGCATCGCGGTTCCGTCGGCTGCAGTGATGAGGAGCGTTCTGCCGTCGGTGCTGAGGGTGGGGATGCCGAGTCCGCCGGCTGTCCCCGTGAGCGCTCCGATCCGATCGAGCCCCTCGGATCGATAGCGACCGATCCGGTTGTCCTCCAGTCCGATGAGATCCCCGTTGTCGAGGAGCACGGTTCCGCCGACGCCGAGCGGCCCGGAGGAGATGATGCGGGAAGCATCCGAGTCCATGATCGCGACCCGGGTCTGGACGACCGTGCCATCAGGGGCGAGCTCCGGCTCTCCGAAGGACGACACGCTGATGCGCGCGCCATCCGGCGACTTCGCGAACCAGATCGGCCAGCCCTCGACTTCCAGAGGCTCGTCGACCGGACGGAGGTCGGCCGCATCGAGCGGCGTGATCGACCCGTCGGTGCCCATGGCCTGGACCCGGGTTCCTGCGTCGGTCACCCAGAATCGCGCCAGCTCGAGGCTCGTCGAGAGCGTGCTGCCGGTGTCCGCATCCATCGCGTGATACATCCCGTCGGACTCGTGCAAGGCGATCACGCGTCTTCCGGTGATCCACGCGACATCCGTGATGGCTTCGCGGAAGAAGTAGGAGGGCTCGCCCGTCTCCGTATCGATAACGGCGGCGCCGTTCCACACGTCCTGAGAGACCGAGGCGCTCTGCTGCGGGGCGGCCACGATGGAAGAGCCTTCGTAGGAGTACCCGCCGATCGCCGTCGCATCGGGCGCGATCAGCCGGTCGGTGGCACCCCGGCCGTCGAGCTTCCATCGGGAGATCGCTGCCTCGGTGCCGCTGAACGCCACGAGGACCCGGCCATCCTCGGAGATGTCCATCGGTCCGACGTCCCCGAGCAGTGCCGCGATCTCCTCTCCGGTCGCCGCTCCGGTCGTGAGGTCGAAGAGCGTGATCCGACCGAACCGGTTGCCGCAGAACGCGCGGTCCACGAGCTCAGCTCCGGCGACCCAGTGACACGGGCCGAACGGAGCGTCGACGATATCGGTGCTCCAGAGGAGTTCGCCGCTGTCCGGGTCGACCGAGATCAGGTGCGTCGCTCCGCTGGCGACGATGTTCCCCGACCGCGTGACCGAGATCGATTGGTTGGCGGATGTCTCCGGGACGGCGACGCGGCGGATGACGGTCGCCGAATCCGGGTCGATGACCTCCAGCTCGGCACCCAGCCTGCCGACGAGCAACTCGCCGTCCGACGTGAATGCGGCCGCCGCGGCGATCGTGTCGGTGTCGAGTGGCGCGAGCCGCTCCCCGCTGACCGGACGGGTCTCGGCGGTCTCGGACGACACGAGCGTGATGGCACCGTCGGCAGCGCTCGCAACGGCGATCGTCGAGCCGTCGGCCTCGATCGCAAGGGCACCCGCGCCGATGGGCAGATCGATCGGTTCGTGCGATCTGCGTCCCTCGGCCACATCGACGATGACGAGCCGACTCGCGATCGAAAGCTGTGGAATCCATGGTGGCGATTCCGCCGCGGTGGTCCAGAGCACCGCACCGACGCGACCGTCGGGGGAGACGTCGACGAGCACGGGTCCGACGGGGCCCTCGTCGAAACCGAGGTCGAGGGCCGACACGACCTCTGCAGTGGCGAGATCCCGGATCGAGAGATCGCCCTCCGAGGTCACCACCAACCCGTTCGCGCTGCCTGGGATCGCCGCGCCCCACGAGTGCTGGGTGCCGTCGATCACGGCGTTGCCGATGAAGCCGCCCGCACCCTGCAGGACTCCCATGAGTGCGGCGCGTGTCCGTGGATCCTCCGGCCAGCGTCGATATGCCTCGGCGGCGAGCAGCGCCGAGACATCCCGCTCCGATCCGCGCAGCGAGAGTGCGCTCCCAACGAGCGCCTCGATCGTGGCGCTGTCGCGCTGGGCCGCCGCCTCGCGCGACGCGGCCACGGCGACTGATCCCGCGCCCACGAGCAGGACGATGAGGCTCGCCGCCACGATCAGCAGGCTCCGGAGCCGTCGGTTCTGGCTCCGGTCCCGGCGGGCGCGTTCGGCGAGTTCGTCGCGCTCGGCGGTGGCCCGTGCGGCCGATTCGTCGAGGAACGCCGCCTCGATGTCGGTGAGGTCGCGTGGTGCGGCGTCCCGCCACTCGAGCGCGGATTGCAGTCGCGCGCCGCGGTAGAGGTCGTCGGCGGGTCGGCCTGCGGCGGCCCAGGCTTCCGACGCCGCGGAGACGGCGTTGAGCAGTCGGGTGCTCTCCGCGTCCTCCGCGAGCCATGACTGCAGCCTCGGCCATGCCGTGGCGAGCGACTCGTGCGCGACCTCGACCGATTCGGCCTCGGCGCTGATCAGCCGCTCACGCGAGAGCAGCGACAGCACATCCTCCCTCGCGGCATCCGTTCGCAGCGGCCGCGACGGGACGCGCCGACGAACCGGGGTGCCGTCCGGTGCGAGGGCGACGAGCCGCAGCAGCACCGAGCGGCAGAGCGCGCGCTGCTCGGCGTCCATCGACTGGTAGAGCCGGTCGGCGGATTGCGCGATCGCGCCGGAGATGCCGCCCGAGGCCTCGTAGCCGGCGACCGTGAGCGTTCCGCCCTCGCGCCGCAGCCAGGTCTCGACGAGGGCGTGCGAGAGGTGGGGGAGTGCGCCTGCCTCGCCCGCGGCATCGCGCAGGAGCAGTTCGACGAGGCCCGGCTCGAGGCGGAGTCCCGCCCGCCTGGCTGGCTGCTCGATCGCCTCGCGCAGCGCGTCGGGCGCCATCGGGCCGACGAGGTGGACCCCCTCGGCCACGAGCGGTGCGAGGTCGGGGTGGGCGGCGCAGTCGTCGAGGAAGTCGGAGCGGACCACGAGCACGACGGTCGTCCCGCACGCCGCGGCCTCCGCGATCGCGCCGGCGGCCGCGTCGACATCGGCCTCGCCGGCGTGGAAGACCTCCTCGAACTGGTCGACGACGATCACGTCCGCCCGCCGCGCGCCCCACAGCGCGTCGCGCACGTGCACGTCGAGGTCGCGTTCGGGGACCAGCAGCGCGACGCGGTCACCCCGACGTCGGAGGGCGGGGATCAGGCCGGCGCGCACCAGTGAGGACTTGCCGCTGCCGGAGGCACCGGAGATCGCGAGGAACCTGGAGCGCGCGAGCCGTGCGAGCGCGGCGGTCGTGTCGCTCGCGCGACCGAAGAAGTCGTCCTCGTCCTCGACGCCGAACGGCGCGAGCCCGCGGTAGGGGCATGCGTCGCTCGCAGGCCTCGGTGCTTCGCCGAGATCGAGTGAGTCGTCGTGGCGCAGGACCGCGACCTCCACGGCCTGGAGTTCCTCGCCCGGCTCCGCGCCCAGGTCGTTGGCGAGGCGCTCCTTGGCGGACCGGATCGCCGAGAGTGCGTCGGCCTGGCGTCCGCTGCGATACAGCGCCGTCGCGAGCGTCGTCCAGCGGCGCTCGCGCAGCGGCGCTTCGCGCACGAGGCGCTCGGCATCGGCGACGGCGGCGGCGTGTTCCCCCAGACGCAATCGAGCCGCGAGGCGCACCTCCTCGACGTCCAACCGCACCTCATCGAGTCGTTCCGCCTCGACGAGGGCCGAGGGCCAGTCGGTGAGGTCGGCGTACGGCGTGCCGCGCCAGAGCGCGAGCGCGCGGTCGGCGGCATCGACTGCCCGCGCCGGGTCGTCCCCTTCCAGGTGGTCCCGTGCGGATGACGCGAAGCGTTCGAAGCGCTCGGCGTCGACGGTGTCGGGATCGATGCGAAGCGTGTAGCGACCGGGACTGGTCTCGATCGCATCGCGTCCGATGGCCGCGCGGATCCTGGCGATCGAGATCTGCAGCTGCTTCGGCCAGGTCTCCGGCGGATCGTCGCGCCACACCGCATCCGCGAGTTCGTCCGTCGTCGTCGGCCGCCCGCCGCGGAGCACCAGCGCCGAGAGCACGATGCGCTCGCGCGGGCTGAGCGAGACCCCCTCCAGGCGAAGCGGGCCGAAGACCCCGATGCCCATGGTCGCAGTGTTCCCCCGTGGGCACCCGCCTGTCAATGAACCCCCGAGACGACGGATACCAGACGGATACCGGTCGGGCGCCGGGCGGATACCCGCCGGGCGCACCGTCGAGGCATGAACACCACACGCACACTCATCCGCATCACCGCCGCCGCGTCCGCCGTCGCAATCGGCGTCGCGCTCACCGGGTGCCAGGGCACCCGCTCGGAAGAGACCTCCGAATCCGCGAAGACGTCGGTGTCGTCGAGCGTGCGCGACGACCTCAGCCCGATGCAGGCTCGGCAGATGGAGGAGCTGTACCGGCTTCCCGCGTCGACGGTCGACGACGACCTGAGCCCGAACGGGTCGAACAGCTCGAATGGGACGACCGCGACGCCGAAGGCCCCGGCCGACGGCTCCGTACCGGTCTCCACCGTCGACGACGACCTCAGCCCGCTCGGCTCACGCTGACTCCGCGGTCCCGCGGCGGGGACAGCTTGCGCCGGCCCCGCCGCGGTGCATCCGTGCGCGAATGAGCAGACGCGAATCCGCTCCGACCCCTTGTCCGCACGGCCCACGTTGTGGTCGCATCTGATCTCATGACCCGACACACCCACTCCGCCCCCGAACCCACCCCGCGCTGGTGCTCCTGCGCCGTCCCCGACGAGGAGGTCGCGCCCGCGGCATCCGGTGTCAGTCGACGCAATGTGCTCATCGGCGCGTCGGCCGCCAGCGTGCTGGCCGCAGCCGGTTGGCCGGCCGCCGCGCACGCCGCGCCGCGCGACGGCAACGTGAAGATCACCATCATGGGCACCTCCGACCTGCACAGCAACGCCGTCAACTGGGACTACTACAAGGACGCGACGTACAGCGACAGTGCGGGGAACGCGATCGGCCTGGCGCGCGTGTCGAGCGTCGTGAACCAGATCCGCGCCGACCGGGGCCGCGAGCACACGCTGCTGTTCGACGCCGGCGACACCATCCAGGGCTCGCCGCTCGGTTTCTACTACGCCCTCGTCGACCCCGTGACCGAGTCGGGCGCGGTGCACCCGATCGCCGCCCAGATGAATGCGATCGGCTACGACGCGGTCGCGCTCGGCAACCACGAGTTCAACTACGGCCTCGACTTCCTCGAGTACTGGATCGGCCAGATGGACGCCGACGTGCTCGCCGCGAACGCGGTGCACGCGGGCACGAAGGTGCCCGCCTACACGCCGTACACGATCAAGACCATGAAGGTGAAGGGACGGCCGCCGGTCCGCGTCGGCGTCCTCGGCCTCACGAACCCAGGCGTCGTGATCTGGGACAAGGCGAACGTGGGCGGGAAGATCGAGGTGCAGGGCCTCGTCGAGGCGGCCGCGCGCTGGGTGCCCGTGATGAAGCGGGCCGGCGCCGACATCGTCGTCGTCAGCGCGCATTCCGGCGACAGCGGCACGTCGTCGTACGGCGACGACCTCCCCGTCGAGAACGCCGCGGCGCTCGTGGCCGAACAGGTGCCCGACATCGACGTGATCCTCTTCGGCCACGCCCACCGCGACGTCCCGGAACGTTTCGTCACGAACGCGCAGACGGGCCGCCGCGTCATCATGAGCGAACCGAAGAACTGGGGCCAGCGCGTCAGCGTCTTCGACCTCGAGCTCGAGTTCGCGCGCGGCAGGTGGAGCGTCGCCGAGGCCGCGGCGCTCACGGTCAACACGAACACCGTGGTCGACGACCCGGCGCTCGTGTCGGTCATCCGGGCCCAGCACGACGCGGTCGTCACGTACGTCAACACCCCGGTGGCCACCTCCACCGAGGCACTGTCGGCGGCCGAGGCCTGCTGGAAGGACACCGCGATCCTCGACTACGTCAACGCGGTGCAGACCGCGACCGTCGCGGCGGCCGTGGCAGGCTCGCCCGAGGCATCCCTGCCGATCGTCTCGATCGCGGCGCCGTTCAACCGGGCGGCGACGTTCCCGGCCGGCGAGGTGACGATCAAGGATGTCGCGGGGCTGTACATCTACGACAACACCCTCCTCGCATCGGTGCTGACGGGCGCGCAGATCAGGGACTACTTGGAGTACTCGGCCAAGTACTTCACCCAGGTGGCGGCCGGCGCCCCGGTCGACCCCGCATCGTGGACGAACTCCGGCGGCACGCCGGACTACAACTACGACCAGTTCTCGGGCGTCGACTACGACGTCGACATCTCGCAGCCCGTGGGCACCCGTATCGCGAACCTGTCGTACGGCGGCGCGCCCGTGGCACCCGACCAGCAGTTCCTCGTCGCGGTCAACAACTACCGGCAGTCGGGCGGCGGCGGGTTCCCGCATATCGCCACCGCGCCGGTCGTGTACAACGCGCAGGTCGCCATCCGCGAGGCCATCGTGTCGTACGCGTCGGAGGCGGGCGTGATCGACCCGGCCGACTTCCACGTCGAGAACTGGCGGCTCACGCGCGGCGGCACGCCGGTCTTCTGAGCCTCGAGCGACCGCGGTGCGGTGGGACCGGCTCCGACCGGTCCCACTGCACCCGGGGCGCGGCGGGCTCAGCCCTTGCCGCCCTTGCCCTTCCCGGTGCCGCCCTTCACCACGATGGTCGCGGCGTTGGCGTTGTTGCCCGTGTCCGGGTCGGGCGTGGCGCTCGTCACGTCCGCGTCGTTCTGGATCGTCCCGACACTTCCGTTGGCCTGCGCCTCGATGACGAACTGCACGGTCGCGCCGGCCGGCACCGTGTCGGCGGTGCAGGTCACCTCGTGGACTGCCGAGTCGTAGGTGCACTGCGGGGACACGTACTGCACCACGAGCTTCTTCGCGGTCAGGGGCAGGTCGTCGGTCACGACGATGTCCTGGGCATCGGACGGACCGCCCGTGCCGCAGTTCGGCGACGGCGTCGACTGGGCGTCCTGCTCGCAGCCGGTGTCGTTGTGCACGGTGAGCGTGAAGACGATCACCGGCGCCGGGTTGCCCGACCGCATCTCGGCGGTCTTGTCGAGCCACAGGTCCGCTGCGGTGTCGACCTCGGTCGTCTCCGTCGCCTCGTTGTCCGAGGCGTCAGGATCCGGCGTGTCGGAGGTCACCGTCGCGGTGTTCGACAGGACCGCATCGGGCGGCAGCGACGGATCGACCGTGACGGTCACGTACACCGTCGCGCTCTCGCCCGGGGCGAGGTCGCCGAGATCGCAGACGACCGTGCCGACCTGCACGAGCGCGCAGACCGTCGTGCCGTTCCCGTCGACGCCCTCGATGAACGTGGTCCCGTCCGGGAGCTCGTCGGTGAGGAGCACCGCGGTCGCGGTGGACGGGCCGTCGTTCGACACGGTGATCGTGTAGGTGAGGTCGTCACCCGCGAGGACCGGATCCGGCGAGTCGGTCTTGGTGACCGAGAGGTCGGCCGATGCTGAGACATCCGTCACCACCGTGTCGAGGTTGTCCGACAGATCGTTGTCGAACGTCGCGCTGCCGACCCGCGCATCATCGTGCAGTTCGCCCGTGAAGGCCGGCAGGATGCGCACGACGACCGTCATGGTCCGAGTCGCCCCCGGCGCGAGGTTGCCGAACGAGCACTCGCTCGGCCGTGCGGCATCGCCGGGCACGCCCGCGTTGCACGAGGCGCCGCCCGACGCCGACACCGAGACGATCTCCACGCCGCTGGAGACGGAATCCGTCAGCACGACGCCGGAGGCGGTCGAGGGCCCGTGGTTCACGATCGCGAGGGTGTAGGTGATCTCGGTCCCCGCGATCGCGGTCGGCGGTCCGGTCTTGTCGACGGAGAGGTCGGCGACGGCCATCACGCTGATGGACTCCTGCGCCTCGTTGTTCGACTGGTCCGGATCCGGAGTCGGTGAGGTCACCCGGACGACGTCGTTGATGTCGACGTCCTCCGTTGCGGAGACCTCCACCGTGATCGTCGCCCTGCCGCCGGCCGACGGCGAGGCTGCAGCGAGGTCGCCGAGCTGGCAGGTCACCACTCCGCCGCCCACACCGCAGGATCCCTGGCTCGGGGTGATCGTCCCGAACGAGAAGTCGCCGTCGCTCAGGTTCGTGTCGGTGACGACGATGTCGCGCGCCGACGACGGACCCAGGTTGTCGACGAAGATCGTGCAGGTGCCCGTCTCGCCCGCGGGGAGCTCGTCGTCGGGCTTGCAGACCTTCGTGACGGCGAGGTCGCTGCGCTCCTGCACGAACGTGTACTCCGTGGAGGAGTTGTTCGTCAGGTCGTCGTCGACGCTCGCGCCGGACACGGTCACGACGTTCTCGATGCGGAGCGTGCCGTCGTCCTCGTCCACGACCGTGTCGGAGTGCACGCGTGTCTTGACGACGATCTCGCGCGACTCCCCGGCCGGGATGTCGCCGACGGCACACGTGAGCCGGTGCTCGACGGCGTCGTACGTGCAGTCGCCGTCGTCGGACAGGTAGTCGAGGTCGTCCGGCAGTTCGTCGACGACCACGACGCCGGCCGAGTCATCCGGACCGTCGTTCGTCACGGTGATCGTGTAGAACAGTTCCTCGCCGGCGATGACCGGGTCGGGGGAGTCGGACTTGTCGACGCGCAGGTCCGCGATCGGGATGAGGTCGGAGATGCCCTCGACGAGCCAGCTGCCGCGGCCCATCGTGCCGACGAGCAGTACGTCGTCGCCGGCGTCGAACGTCAGGTCGAACGAGACCACGTTCGGCAGCCCGGCTCCGAGCTCGGCCCAGACGCCGAGGTTCTGGGTCTGGCTCATGAAGACACCGGTGTCGGTTCCGGCGAAGAGGGCGAGCACGTTCGTGCCGGGGACCGGGACGATCTCGAGCGACCGGATCGTCGCACCCGGTGCGACCGTGCCGAGGTTGCCCGTGACGTCGGCGAAGGTGCCGCCGGCATCCGTGGTGCGCATCACCTGGGTCGCGGTCGAGACGAAGGCGTCGGCCCAGTTCTCGGGGTTCAGGACGATGTCGGTCGTCGTTCCGGAGGTCCACCCCGGCAGCGCCGCGGGTGTCCCCGCTCCGCTGCTGCGTAGGAACAGCTGGCCCACCGTGTCGCCGTACCAGAGGACACCGGCATTGTCGGCGCCGCCGGCGCGGCCGCCGTAGGCGATCGCGCGCGTCGTGAGCGTCGGGTTGTTGGCCGGTCCGCCGAGGGAGTTGACGACGATCGTCAGTTCATCGAGCGCATCGAGCGATTCGTAGACCCGGTTCGACGTCACGATGAATCGACTCGGATCGATGTCGTTCATGACGAGCGGGGTGTAGAGCGGCAACGTCGAATTGCCTGCCGCGTTCGTCTCGAACTGCTGCAGCGTCTGCCCGCCCTGGCCCGCGACCACGAAGTCCGGTGCGGAGTTCACGCAGAGGTTCGCCGCAGTGCATCCGCGCCGCAGGAACGAGCCCGCGCCGAGGTTGTTCGAACTGCTGTACCGGACCGAGGCGACGCCCGAATCGTCGACCGCGACGAATCCGCCGTCGCCCGCGCTCAGCGTCTCCCAGCTCGTCGAACCCGACGAGGACTGCTCGGGCGCGCCCGTGTCCTGGTCGCCGCAGAGGATGATGTCGCCGACGTTGTCGTAGTCGCACGAGTGGTGCTCGGCGATCTGCAGGTCGCCGTTCAGTGACTCCCAGTCGCCGTTGCCGGTCGAGGGGTCGGTCTGGCGGTAGATGCCGCCGTCGTCGGTCTCGAGGATGTCGCCGTTGGCGTCGAACACCATCTCGCGCGAGTCGGCGTGCGGCGCACTGTCGCCGTCGGTGGTGCCGCTGTGCGTCAGGGGCACGCACTGGCTTCCGGCGGCGAGTCCCGCGTCGCACCGGAAGAGACGGCCGCTGAAGTCGTCGGCACCGATCGAGTTCGGGAAGCTCCCGGCGTTCGGTCCGGCGTCGAGGGGTTGCCGGTCACCGCCGAGGTAGACGACGTCGGGATCGGTCGCGTCGGCGAGGATCGAGAAGTGGACGCCGCCCTGCCCGCCCGGCTTCTCGCGCGGCTGCAGGCCCACGATCACGCCGCCCTCGTTGGTCGTCGGCGTGTCGAGCTGGGTCCAGTTCGCGCCCTGGTCGGGTGAACGCCACAGGCCGTTCAGCTGGCCGCCGTTCACGACGCCCGCGTAGACGATGTTGTCGCTCCCGTCGGCGTGCACCGCGAGTTCGAGGTTGTTCGTCGTCGCGTTGTTGATGCCGGTCACCTGGTTGGTGACGTTCGTCCACGTCGAGCCGGTGTTCGTGCTGCGGAAGATGCCCTGCTGCGAGCCGGCGTAGAGCACGGTCGGGTCGGACGGGTCGCCGACGAGGTCGAAGACGCCGATGTTCGGCAGGCCGCTCGTGCCGTTGCCGGAGAGGCGCGTGAAGTTCGCGCCCCCGTCGGTGCTGCGGAAGATCCCGCCCTGACCGGCGCCGAACACGTTGCTGTTCGCGTTGGACGCCACGACGATGGTCGCGCCTCGTGGCGCGACGCCCGAGATGCTCTCGCCCGCGAGCTGTGCGGCGCCGAGCGGAGTCCAGGTCGTCCCGGCGTCCGACGTGCGGAGCAGCCCGTTCAGCGGTCCGGAGGTGCGACCGAAGGAACTCACGCGGGCGATGCCCGCGAGGAGGACGGTATCGCTCGCGACCGTCGGGTCGAGTTCGAGCGCGCCGATCGAGAGGCTGGACTGCTGATCCGTCAGCGGCGTCCAGTGCGGCGACGCCGACGTGGCGTTGTTCGTGCGCCACACCCCGCCGTTGACGGTGCCGATCCAGGCGATGCTCGGATCGTCGGGGTGTGCGACCACCGTGTGCACGGCGCCGGCGACCTCGTTGTCTGGAGTCACCGACTCGACCTGCCCGCCGGTGATCGGGCTCGGGCCCTGCGCGACGTAGTCGGCGTCGATCGTCGCCGCGCCCGCGCCGGCGCCCGGCGCGAGGATCTGCGTACTGAGGAAGACGGCCGCTGCGAGTGCAGCCAGGAACCCCTTCTTCGATGAATCTGCGGTCTGTTCGGCGACGCGCTCGGTCATCACAACCCCCTCGGTGCGTCCCGGGGCACCCCCATGTCCCGTGGTGGACGCACTCGACGGCGCCGAGTATGGCCCTGCCCGGAAGCGGCGTCCACCCTCGCTCGGACGATCGGCTGTCCCCAGTTCGGGGGTTGTTTCACTCGTTCGGCGCGCCGCGCTCGAGCACGTCGAACTGCACCTTCGACCGCTCCTGCCCGGCGAGCGTCTGGCGCTCCAGCACGCCGCCGAGCGTGTACGTCGCCTCGCGCTCCCAATCGTCGCAGGCGCCCGCGCCGTTGCCCGGCTCGTGGCACGTCACGAGGGCGCCGTCCTCGGCCAGCGGCAGCACTTCATCGACGTCGGCGGCGATGAGCACCCCGCGCTCCGGGTCGGCGAGGTAGCCCGCGAGCACGCACGGCGTCGCCTCGGCGCCCGGCGGCGGGCACTGCGCGAGGAAGAACACCTTGCCGACGACCTCCACCCGTTCGCCGAGCCAGGCGTCGGGGTCGGCGACCAGGTCGTCGACGGATGCCTCGACCGCGACGTCCTGTGTCGGTGAGGCGGATGGCTCCATGCTCGGGCTGCCCGTTCCCGGCCCGGCTCGACCGGACGACGCGCACGCCGTGAGGGCGAGGAGGACCCCGGCGGCGACGGCGATGCCGCCGCGCCGCCGTGCTGCGCCGCTGCCGGTCCGGGCCGCGCCACCGACGCCTGCGACCGGGGCGCCGTGCGACGAGACGCCCACAGGTCCATGATGCGCGCGGTCCTGTGAGCGGTCAACGGTCCCGCCGTCGCTAGGCTGATCCGCATGGCCCGCGATTCCGGCGACGATGACGAGGCCCTCCGCTGGGAGGGCGATGACGACGCGACGCTCGCACCCGGGTGGAAGCGCGTCGGCGAGCCGGCGGCGGTCCCCGCCGCGAACGGGGCCGACGACGAGGTCGCGGATGCCGCGGCATCCGCTCGCACGGACGGTGACGACGCGGTCGCGACCGACGCTGCCGCCGACGCCGGCCCGCAGATCGGCTCCGCCGAGCTCGTGCTGCTCGGCGTCTTCGGCGGGGCATTCCTCCTCTACACGTTCGGCTGGATCCTGACCGCGCTGCGGGTGACGAACACCGCGACCGACCCGGTCGGCCAGTTCATGTTCGCGCTCGGGTTGTGGCTCGCCGTGCTCGCGCCGGCGCTGTGGTTCGGCGTGACGTTCGCGCTCACGCGGGGGCGGGTGCCGCTCCGGTTCACGTGGCTCGCGATCGGGGCGGTCGCGCTGCTGCCGGTGCCGTTCGTGGCGGGGGTGACGGCATGAGCGCCGAGGAGACGCGGGGCGCCGGCGACGCGACGGATGACGCCACCGCAGCCGCCCCCGAAGCGGCGCCGGCCCGCCGCACCCCGTTCTGGCTCGAGCTCACGCTCGCGATCGTGTTCGGCCTGTTCTTCGCGTACGACGCCTGGGAGGCCGTGGGCAACCTCGTCGGCATGGCGAGCGTCGCGTCGGCGCTCGGCACGACCGTGACCGCGACCGGATGGGTCGTGCTCATCGTCGCCGTACTGCTCCCGGTGGCGCTGTTCGCGATCGCGTTCCTCATCGGCCGGCGCCGGAGCGCCGTGCTGCAGGGGGCGCTGTACCTCGCGGGGCTCGCAGTCTCGGCGGCGCTGTACCTCGACATCCTGCTCATGTTCGGGCCCGGCGCGCTGCTCGCCTGAGCAGGCGCGCCGGCCGCGACCGCTCGTCTGCGCGCGTCACACGATTCGGGCGGCGCGACGCCCCTGAAGTAGGCTGGCCGCGTCATCCGCGCCCCGACGACGCCGGCGCGACGTTCCGCGGTGCGCGCACCGCATCTCCAACCGCAGTGAGGATCCGTCCGTGTCCAAGCCGGTCGTGCTGATCGCCGAAGAACTCTCGCCCGCCACCGTCGACGCCCTCGGGCCCGACTTCGAGGTCCGCAACGTCGACGGCACCGACCGCCCGGCGCTCCTCGCCGCGCTCGCCGATGCGAACGCGATCCTCGTCCGCTCGGCGACGAAGGTCGACGCCGAGGCGATCGCCGCGGCGCCGAAGCTGCAGGTCATCGCCCGTGCCGGTGTCGGACTCGACAACGTCGACATCAAGTCGGCGACGACCGCGGGCGTCATGGTCGTGAACGCCCCGACCTCGAACATCATCTCGGCCGCCGAGCTCACGGTCGGGCACATCCTGAGCCTCGCCCGGCACATCCCCGCCGCGCACTCGGCGCTCGCCGAGGGGCAGTGGAAGCGTTCGGCCTACACCGGCACCGAGCTCTACGAGAAGACGGTCGGCATCATCGGCCTCGGCCGCATCGGCGCGCTCATCACCGCCCGCCTCCAGGCGTTCGGCGTCGAGGTCATCGCGTACGACCCCTACATCACGGCCGCGCGCGCCCAGCAGCTCGGCGTGCAGACCGTGTCGCTCGACGAGCTCCTCGAGCGCAGCGACTTCATCACGATCCACATGCCGAAGACCCCCGAGACCACCGGGATGATCGCGGCCGAGCAGCTGGCCAAGATGAAGCCGACCGCGTACATCGTCAACGTCGCGCGCGGCGGCCTCATCGACGAGGACGCGCTGCACGACGCCCTCGTCGCGAAGACGATCGCGGGCGCCGGCCTCGACGTCTTCGTGCAGGAGCCGCCGAAGGAGTCGCCGCTCCTCGCGCTGCCGAACGTGGTCGTGACGCCGCACCTCGGCGCGTCGACCGACGAGGCCCAGGAGAAGGCCGGCATCTCGGTCGCGAAGTCGGTGCGCCTGGCGCTCGCCGGCGAGCTCGTGCCCGACGCGGTGAACGTCGCGGGCGGCGTCATCGACCCGTACGTGCGCCCCGGCATCCCGCTCGTGGAGAAGCTCGGCCAGCTCTTCGCCGGGCTCGCGCAGGGTCCGCTCGAGAGCCTCGATGTCGAGGTGCACGGCGAGCTCGTCGACTACGACGTGAGCGTGCTGAAGCTCGCCGCCCTCAAGGGCGTGTTCACCAACGTCGTCAGCGAGTCGGTGTCGTACGTCAACGCACCGCTCCTCGCCGAGCAGCGCGGCATCGCCGTGCGCCTCATCGCCGACGCCGAGAGCCCCGAGTACCGCAACGTCATCACGCTGCGCGGCGCCCTCGCCGACGGCACGCAGGTCTCGGTCTCGGGCACGCTGACCGGCACCAAGCAGACCGAGAAGCTCGTCGGCATCAACGGCTACGACGTCGAGGTGCCGATCGCCGACCACCACATCGTCATGCTCTACACCGACCGCCCCGGCATCGTCGCGGTCTACGGCAGCGAGTTCGGGGAGGCCGGCATCAACATCGCCGGCATGCAGATCGCGCGCCGCGAGGCGGGCGGCCAGGCGCTCTCGGTGCTGACCGTCGACTCGCCGGTGCCGTCCGACGTGCTCGAGCGCGTGGGCGAGGCGATCGCCGCCGACGTGCTCGTCGAGGTCGACATCACCGAGTCCTAGTCCGAGACGGATGCCGCGGGGCGGCGGGTCGCACGTGCGGCCCGCCGCCCTTCGGCGTCTCGGTTCGGTTCGCGGCGACTCCCGTGAAATGGTGGCCTCGGGCGCCGTTTGGCGGGAGTGGCCGGACCGAGCGCGGGGCGGGCGGCACGCAGCGCGCCGCGTGCAGCATGCGAGACCGGCGTGAGTCCCGTGAAATTGCTGGCCCGGGCGCCGTTTCGCGGGAGTCGCCGAATGCTCGGGCGCCCCGTCTGGCGAGTACTTGGAGGGCGCGGGCGGCGCGCGGCGGGCAGCGCGCAGCGCGCACGCGGCCTACGTGAGTCCCGTGAAATGGCGGACCTAGGCGCCACTTGGCGGGAGTCGTCGGATGGCGCCGGGATCACGCGGGCGTCAGTGCTCCGGCCGGACCACCGGACCGTGGGCGAGCCGCTCGAGGAACGAGACCAACGCGTCCATGTCGGCGCCGTGCGGCGCGTCGACGCCGATCTCGGGGTCGACACCGTGGAGGGCCGAGTCGTAGTACAGGCCGTCGCCGATGAGCGTGACCGCGAGGGCGACGGTCGGGTCGGGCACATGGCGGCGGATGGCGCGCAGCCACCGGTCGCGCACGTCGCGGATCATCACCACCGCGGGTGCACTGCCGGCCTGCGCGAGCCGGGCGGCGGCGACGCCGGCGCGCTCGAGCGGGGAGTCCTGCGAGACGGAGCTGCGGACGTAGTACGCGATCGCGCCTTCGGGCGCGCGCTCGAGCACGGCGATGTCGTCGTCGATGAGCCGTGAGAAGCGCTCGAGCACGCCCTCGACGAGCGCGTCGCGGCTCGCGAAGTGGTAGAGCAGCCCGCCCTTCGACACGCCCGCGGCGCGCGCAGTGGCGTCGAGCGTGGCCGCGCGCACGCCGCCGTCGATGAGCAGTCGCTCGAAGGCGTCGAGGACGGCGTCGCGGGCGGCGGGGGGTCGGCTCATGGCTCCGATGGTAGCGAGGGGAACGGTCGGCGGCATCTGATACTCTACCGTCCAGCCGGTATAGTAATAGGACTCCGACATGACGAACGACACGAACACCAGCGCGATCGACACGACCCGCCGCGGCGGCACCGCCGAGGCCCGCGCGACGACGGATGCCGCGGCATCCGCTCTGCGCCCCGACCCCGGTCGGTCGCAGCCGCGCGGTCGTCGCGCGGCGACCCGTCGCTGGGTCGCGCTCGCGGTGCTCATGCTGCCGGTGCTGCTCGTCGCGGTCGACAACACGGTGCTGAGCTTCGCACTGCCCGAGATCGCGCGCGACCTCGGCCCGACGGCGGCCCAGCAGCTCTGGATCATCGACGCCTACCCGCTGGTGCTCGCGGCGCTCCTCGTCGCGATGGGCAGCGCGGGCGACCGGTTCGGCCGCCGCCGGATGCTGCTGATCGGCTCGATCGGCTTCGCCGTCGTCTCGATCGGCGCGGCGTTCGCCCCGACCTCCGAGGCGCTCATCGCGGCGCGTGCCGCGCTCGGCTTCTTCGGCGCCATGCTCATGCCCTCCACGCTGTCGCTGCTCCGCTCGGTCTTCACCGAGCGCGAGGAGCGGCGCCTCGCGATCGCGATCTGGGCGTCGGGCTTCGCCGCCGGCGCCGCGCTCGGCCCGATCGTCGGCGGCCTGCTGCTCGAGCATTTCGCGTGGGGCTCGGTCTTCCTCCTCGCCGTCCCCGTGCTCGTGCCGCTCGTGGTGCTGCTGCCGATCCTCATCCCCGAGAGCCGCGACCCCGCGCCCGGCCGCATCGACGTGCCCAGCATCCTGCTCTCGTTCGGCGCCATGGGTGCGACCGTCTTCGGGATCAAGCACCTCGCGACCGCGGGCGTCGACGCCGTCGCGCTCGGCGCGATCGTCGGCGGGCTCGCGCTCGGCGGGTGGTTCGTCCGCCGGCAGCTGCGTGCAGCGACGCCGATGCTCGACATGCGGCTGTTCCGCGTCGGCGCGTTCGGCGGCGGCGTGGTCGTGAACCTCCTCAGCGTCATCGCGCTCGTCGGGTTCCTCTTCTTCGTCTCGCAGCACCTGCAGCTCGTCGCCGGGCTCTCGCCGGTGCAGGCCGGGCTCGCGCTCGCACCAGGCCTCGTGATGATGATCGCCGCCGGCCTCTCCGTGGTGCCGCTCGCCCGGCGCATCCGCCCGCGCGTGCTCGTGCCGTCAGCGCTCGCGGTCTCGGCCGCCGGTTACCTGGTGGTCGCGCTCACGGCGGGGGAGCAGGGCATCGCGGGCGTCGTGGTCGCGTTCGTCCTGCTGGGGCTCGGGATCGGCATGGCCGAGACGGTGTCGAACGAGCTCATCCTCTCGGCGGCGCCGCCCGCGAAGGCGGGCGCGGCCTCGGCGGTGTCCGAGACGGCGTACGAGCTCGGTGCGGTGCTCGGCACGGCGCTCCTCGGCAGCATCCTCGCGGCCTGGTACCGCGCGTCGCTCGAGCTGCCCGCAGGCCTGACGGCGTCGCAGGCGGATGCCGCGCGGGAGACGCTCGCGGGCGCGGTCACGGTGGCCGAGTCGCTGCAGCCCGCGGCATCCGCCGACCTGCTCGCCTCGGCGGCGCACGCCTTCGACGGCGGCGTGGTGGTGACCTCGTTCATCGGCGTGCTGCTCATGGTCGGCGCGGGCGTCGTCGCAGCGCTCACCCTGCACGACGCGAGGGGCGCAGACGACGCGAAGGGCGCCGCCTCGGAGTGAGGCGGCGCCCTTCGGGCGGATGGCCCGGCCCGGCGGGCGGGATCCGGGTCAGATCGTGGTGGTGTCGTCCGGACGCGTCGTCTCGGCGCGCGTGACGCGCTCGCCCGTCGCGGGGTCGACCGCGGTGCGCTGCGTGGAGACCGAGCTCCGACGCCGGGCGAGGAGGATGATGCCGAGGATGATCACGACGGCGCCGGCCGCCATGAGGATGTAGCCGACCATCTGCAGGTTGATCCAGTCCACCGCGAGGTTCAATGCGAACGCGAGGACGGCGCCGATGGCGAAGAGGACGATTCCGAGGCCGAGACTCATTTGGGGTGCCTGCTTTCACTCGGGCGGCCGCGGGGGCCGCGGGGCAGGGGCGGGATGCCGCCCCGATGCCGCCGAGTGTAGTGATCGCCGCTCACGGCGGACAGTACGCTGGGAGGGCTGGCGTACGAAGGAGTGTTCATGGTAACGACGGTCAGGCTCGCGGTCATCCCGGGCGACGGCATCGGTCCCGAGGTGGTGGGCGAGGCGCTGAAGTCGCTCGAGGCCGCCACGGCCGGCACCGACGTGGCGTTCGAGCAGACGCATTTCTCGCTCGGCGCCGCCCGTTACCTCGAGACCGGCGACACCCTGACCGACGACGACCTCGAGGCCATCAAGGGCCACGACGCGATCCTCCTCGGCGCCGTCGGCGGCGTGCCGGGCGACCCGCGCCTCGCCGGCGCGAACATCGAGCGCGGCCTGCTGCTGAAGCTCCGGTTCGAGCTCGACCACTACGTCAACCTCCGGCCGTCGGTGCTGTACCAGGGCGTGACCAGCCCGCTGGCGAACCCGGGCGACGTCGACTTCGTGGTCGTCCGCGAAGGCACCGAGGGCCCGTACGTCGGCAACGGCGGCGCGATCCGCGTGGGCACGCCGGCAGAGGTCGCGAACGAGGTCTCGGTGAACACCGCCTACGGCATCGAGCGGGTCGTGCGCTACGCGTTCGCCGCGGCATCCGCTCGCCCGAAGCGGAAGCTGACGCTGGTGCACAAGACGAACGTGCTCGTCTTCGCCGGCTCCCTCTGGAAGCGGCTCGTCGACGCCGTCGCCGCCGAGTACCCGGATGTCACGGTCGACTACCTGCACGTCGATGCCGCGACGATCTTCCTCGTCACGGATCCTGCTAGATTCGACGTCATCGTCACGGACAACCTCTTCGGCGACATCCTCACCGATCTGGCCGGCGCGATCAGCGGCGGCATCGGACTCGCGGCCTCGGGCAACATCAACCCCGACCGCACGTTCCCGAGCATGTTCGAGCCGGTGCACGGTTCGGCTCCCGACATCGCCGGGAAGGGTCTCGCCGACCCGACCGCAGCCATCCTCTCGGTGGCGCTCCTGCTCGACCACCTCGGTCACGGGGCCGCAGCCGACCGGGTGCGCGACGCGGTCGCCGCCGACGTCGCCGACCGCGGCGACGCCCGGCGCTCGACCTCCGAGATCGGCGACGCCATCGCCGCACGCATCGGCGCCACCGTCGGCGCCCACTGACTCGCACCACTTCCCGAAGGAGGATCCCTTGACCACGTCGAACCTCACCCTGAAGGCCCCGTCGCCCGCCGGCCTCATCTGGCAGGTCACGAAGAACGAGACCGCGAAGTCGGCCGAGGAGCGCGAGGCCGTCCTCGCCGACCCCGGCTTCGGCAACCACTTCACCGACCACATGGTCGACATCTGCTGGTCCGAGAAGGGCGGATGGCACCGGCCCCGCGTCTCCCCGTACGGCCCCATCCAGCTCGACCCGGCCGCCGCGGTGCTGCACTACGCGCAGGAGATCTTCGAGGGGCTGAAGGCGTACCGCTACGCCGACGGCTCCATCCGCACCTTCCGTCCGTACGAGAACGCCGCTCGCCTGCAGCGTTCGGCGAGGCGGATGGCGCTGCCCGAGCTGCCCGTCGAGATCTTCATCGACTCGCTCAAGCAGCTCATCGCGGTCGACGCCGACTGGGTGCCGAGCGCACCCGAGACGAGCCTCTACCTGCGCCCGTTCATGTTCGCCAAGGAGGCGTTCCTCGGCGTCCGCCCGGCGAAGAAGGTCAACTACTACCTCATCGCGAGCCCCGCGGGAGCCTACTTCCCCGGTGGCGTGCAGCCGGTGAACATCTGGCTGTCGACGCAGTACGCGCGCGCGGGCAAGGGCGGAACCGGTGCGGCGAAGACGGGCGGCAACTACGCGTCGAGCCTGCTGCCCCAGGCCGAGGCCTACGAGAAGGGCTGCCAGCAGGTGCTCTTCCTCGACGAGGGGAAGTACCTCGAGGAGCTCGGCGGCATGAACGTCGTCCTCGTGAAGAAGGACGGCACGCTCCTCACGCCCGAGTCCGACTCGATCCTCGAGGGCATCACGCGCGACTCGATCCTGCGTCTCGCCGCCGACCGCGGCCACCAGATCGAGCAGCGCCCGATCACGCTCGACGAGTGGCGCGAGGGCGCGGCATCCGGTGACATCGTCGGCGCGTTCGCGTGCGGCACGGCCGCCGTCGTGGTGCCGATCGGGCGCCTGCTCGGCGAGGACTTCGAGATCGTGCACTCCGGCCCGCAGGCCGAGGAGCTCGCACTGTCGCTCCGCGAGGAGCTCACCGGCATCCAGTACGGGCGTGTCGAGGACCGCCACGGCTGGATGGTGCGACTCGACGCGTGAGCCTGGCGAATCGAGCGGATGCCGCGGGCGCGACGTCCGTGCGCATCCGCTCGTTCGACGTCGCCGACACCGAGCCCGTCGTCGCGCTCTGGCGCGCGGCGGGCCTCCTCGTGCCGTGGAACGACCCGTATCGCGACATCGAGCGGAAGCTGACGGTGCAGCCCGAGCTGTTCCTCGTCGCGGTCGCCGACGCCGGTGACGATGAGGCGGTCGTCGGCACGGCGATGGTCGGCTACGAGGGCCATCGGGGCTGGCTCAACTACCTCGCGGTCGACGCGGCGCATCGCGGCGGCGGGCTCGGCGCGCGGCTCATGGCCGAGGCCGAGCGGCTGCTCCTCGAGCGCGGGTGCCCCAAGCTCAACCTGCAGGTGCGCTCGACGAACACGGCCGTGATCGACTGGTACCGCCGGCTCGGGTACGAGCTCGACGGCGCGGTCGGTCTCGGCAAGCGGTTGATCCCCGACGGGCCTCGGCCCGATCGCAACGAGCCGCTGGGCGGACTCGGGTCGGTCGCCGACGCCGCGGCGGCCCGGCCGGCGGGCGACGCAGCGGAATAGGCTGGGCGCATGAAGATCGCGCGCTTCTCCCATGGTGAGACCATCTCGTTCGGCATCGTCGACGAGGAGGAGCACGAGCTCGTCGTGTTGAAGGCCGACCCGATGTTCGCCGGCTACGAGCCGACGGGGGAGCGCGTCGCGCTCGCCGACGCGAAGCTGCTCGCACCCGTGATCCCGCGGTCGAAGGTCGTCGCCGTCGGCAAGAACTACCGCGATCACGCGGAGGAGATGGGCGGCGAGGCGCCGGCCGAACCGCTGCTGTTCCTGAAACCCAACACCTCGGTGATCGGCCCCGGCGACGCCATCGTGCTGCCGCCCGAGAGCGCGCAGGTCGAGTTCGAGGGCGAGCTCGCGGTGGTCATCGGGCGCGTCGCGCGCCGCGTGAGCGAGGCGGACGCGGCATCCGTGGTCTTCGGCTACACGATCGCGAACGACGTGACGGCACGCGACCTGCAGCGCCGCGACGGACAGTGGACGCGGGCGAAGGGCTTCGACACCTTCTGCCCGCTGGGCCCCCTCATCGAGACCGACGTCGACCTCGCCGCCGGCGAGCTCACGACGAGCGTCAACGGCACGCGGCACCAGCACGGGCGGTTCGCCGACATGGTGCACTCGGTCGCGAAGATCGTGTCGTACGCGTCCGACGTCTTCACGCTGCTGCCGGGCGACGTGATCCTGACCGGCACGCCCGCCGGGGTCGGGCCGATCGTCGACGGCGACTCGGTCGAGGTGTCGGTCTCGGGGCTCGGCTCGCTCGTGAACCCGGTGCGCGAGGCGCCCGGCCGCTGATGGCGGGCGGTGCGGGCGAAGTCCGCGACCTGCGCGACCGCGCCGACATCGCGAGACTCGTCCGGGAGTTCTACGCGCGGGCCTTCGCCGACCCGATCATCGGTCCGATCTTCACCGACGTCGCGCGGATGGATCTCGAGCACCACCTGCCGATCATGTGCGACTTCTGGGAGACGGTCGTGTTCCAGGCCGGCACCTATCACCGCAACGCGCTCACGTTGCACGAGGCGCTGAATCGCCGGGCGCCGCTCGGCGAGGCGGAGTTCGGGCGCTGGCTCGACCTCTGGACGGCCACGGTCGACGACCTGTTCGCCGGGGAGTCCGCCGAACGAGCCAAGGTCCAGGCGCGGCGCATCGCGTCGTCGATGCAGCGGCGACTCGCGGGCGGATCGGGCAGCGCGTTCGAGACGATCGGCACGCGCGACCGGCTCGCGGCAGCGGGGGAGATCGACGACGTGGGCGAGGCGCCCGCGCGCTGATCGGGGAGGCTCGGTCAGCGGCGCACGGGATGGCGCAGGTGCAGCACCCGCTCGCCCCGGATCACCACGTCCGGATCCTCGAGGAGGTGCGGCGCGTCGACCGAGCCGAAGAACCGCCGGCCCGACCCGAGCACGACGGGTGCGACATCCATGCGCACCTCGTCGACCAGGCCGGCGGCGAGCGCCTGGCCGCCGACGTCGCCCGCGGCGACCTCGACGGTGCGGTCGCCCGCGAGCTCCTGCGCCGTGGCGACCGCGGCCTCGATCCCGTCGACGAAGTGGAACGGCGCGGCCGGGTCCCACCCATCGGGCGGCGGCCGGTGCGTGACGACGACCACGTGGTCGACGCCGCTCGGTGGCGTCCCGTCCCAGCCGTCGGTCAGGTCGAAGACGCGGCGGCCGCAGATCGTCACCCCGATCTCGCTCCAGTACGCGCGGACGTACTCGTGGGACGCCTGGGACACCTTCAGCACGCCGCTCTCGTCCAACGGGACGTCGCCGCCTGTCAGCCAGTCGAAGAGGGGTCCGGGCTGGTCGTTCTCGTCGGCGATGAAGCCGTCGACCGACACCGTGGCGTACATGACCACCTTGCCCATGAGGTGCTCCTTGCTCGAGATGCCCTCACGGTAGCGCGCGGAGTGCCGTCGCCGTCGGACGAATCGGTCAGCCCGAGGTCAGCGCCACCCAGGTCAGTGCCGCCCGGTCCGCACGGCGGTCGCCGCGCGCTCGACGTCCTCCTCGTCGTTCCACACGTGGAACGCGACGCGGGCGCGCCCGGCGCGCCCCGATGCGACGAGTCCGGCCGCGGTGAGTGCGGCGAGGTCGTCGCCGTCGGGGTCGGGCCACGTGACGATCGCGCTGGCGGATGCCCCGAGCCCGAGCCGCGCCCGGAATCCGTTCGCGAGCCCGAGGTCGTGTGCGAGCACGGCGGAGGGGTCGAGTCCGGCCGCGAGCTCGAGCGCCGCCTCGGCGCCGACCCAGGCGTGCCACGCGGGGGAGACGTCGAAGCGCCGCGCGCCGGCGGCCAAGTACAGCTCGGGGCCGTAGCACGAGGCCCACGGGTCCTCGCCCGAGTACCAGCCCGCCGTGAGCGGCGTGATCTCGTCGAGCGCACGGTCGCTCGTCGACATGAAGGCCGCGCCGCGCGGCGCCGAGAGCCACTTGTACGCGTGGCAGACGACGAGGTCGGCACCGAGATCGGTGGTGGGGAGCCATCCGGTCGCCTGCGTCGTGTCGACGAGCGTGAGCGCACCCGCCGAGCGGGCTGCCGCGATGACGGATGCCGCGTCGGCGACCTCGCCCGTCGCGGACTGCACGAGCGAGAACGCGACGAGCCACGTGCTCGGGCGCACCTCGTCGGCGAGGTGCGCGAGCGGCACGTGGCGCACGCGCAGGTCGCCACGGGCGAGGAACGGTGCCACGACCGAGCTGAAGTCGCCGTCGACGCAGAGCACCTCGGCGCCCGCCGGGGCCGACGCGGCGACGAGGCCCGTGAACACCGAGACCTGCGAGCCGACGGCGACGCGATCGGCGGACGTGCCGAGGAGCGTCGCGGCGTGGCCGCGTGCCCGCTCGACGACGCCCGTGTACTCGGCGGCGGAGGCGCGGCCGTCGCGCCAGCGCTCGAGGTCGCGGGCGACCGCGGCGACGGTTGGCGCGGCGGGGATGCCGAGCGTGCACGCGGCGAGGTAGCCGCGGCCGGCGGTGAAGCGCGGGTCGGGGAGGGTCGTCGCGGTCGAGGCGAGGGTGGTCGCGATCATGCCTCCAGCCTGAGCGGTGAGATTCGATCCGTCGAGAGCAGGTGTGCGATCATCCGCATAAGTCAGGCTTATGATCTGGACATGGATGCCTCGCCCGCCGAAACCACGGGCCTCGCCGATCTCGACGCCACCAGCCTGCTCGTGCTCCGCGAGATCGCCGAGCGCGGGTCGATCACCGCGGCCGCGAGCGCCCTGGGCTACAGCCAGCCGGCGCTCAGTCAGCAGGTGCGACGGGCCGAGGCGCGCGCAGGCGTCGCACTCGTGGAGCGGACCGGCCGAGGCATCCGTCTCACCCCTGCCGGCCGCGTGCTCGCGCGGCACGGCGGCGCGGTCGCGACCGCGCTCGAGGCGGCCCGCGGCGAGCTCGCCGAACTGCGAGGGCTCCGCTCGGGTCGCGTGCGGCTCATGGCGTTCCCGTCGGCGTCGCCGACGATCGTGCCCGCGATGATGGCGGAGATGGCCCGCCGGCACCCGGGTGTGCGGGTCGGCTTCGTCGAGGCCGAGCCGCCCGAGGCGGTCGCCGCCGTGCGCGAGGACCGCGCCGACCTCGCCCTCACCTTCAGCTACCCGGGCGACCGCACCGATCCGCACCGCGAGAGCGCGCGTGGGCTCGAGGTGACGACGATCGGCAGCGACCCGATGCACGTGGTGCTGCCAGACACGCACGTGCTGGCCGGAGGCGACACCGTCGACCTGGCGGGCCTCGCGGGGGAGTCGTGGATCGCCGGCTGCCCGCGCTGCCGCGGCCACCTCCTCGAGCTGTGCGATACGGCCGGGTTCTCGCCGCGCATCGCCGTCGAGACCGACAACTTCGTCGCGGTCGAGGAGCTCGTCGCGAGCGGGCTCGGCGTCGCCGTGCTGCCCGCGCTCGCGATCGAGTCGGCGGGCACGCGCGCCGGGGTCGCGGTGCGCGGCACAACGAACGGCGACCGGCGGACCCTGCACCTCGTCACCGCGCGGGGCGGGCGGGGCGTGCCGGCCGTGGCGGTGGCCGCCGAGGCGCTCGCGCGCCACATCGCAGGCCGCGGCGGCACCCCCGCCGATGCGGGCTCGGGCCGTACCATTGAGGGCGATGTCTGACACGACCCACCCCACGACGACCGCCACCGGATCCGACATCCGCGTGCGGTTCTGCCCCTCGCCCACCGGTACCCCGCACGTCGGCCTCGTGCGCACGGCCCTCTTCAACTGGGCGTACGCGCGCCACACCGGCGGCACCTTCGTCTTCCGCATCGAGGACACCGACGCCGCCCGCGACAGCGAGGAGAGCTATGCGATGATCATCGACGCGCTCAGCTGGCTCGGCCTGCAGTGGGACGAGGGCATCGACGTCGGCGGCCCGCACGGTCCGTACCGGCAGTCGCAGCGCGGCGAGATCTACACCGACGTCATCGAGCGGCTGAAGGCCGCCGGGCACGTCTACGAGAGCTACTCGACCGCCGACGAGATCGACGCACGCAACGAGGCATCCGGTCGGCCCAAGCAGTTCGGCTACGACAACTTCGACCGCGACCTCACCGACGAGCAGCGCGCCGCGTTCCGCGCCGAGGGCCGCCAGCCGGCGCTGCGCCTGCGCGTGCCCGACGCCGACCTCGGCTTCGACGACCTCGTGCGCGGCCGCATCGACTTCGCGGCCGGCTCGACGACCGACTTCGTCGTCGTGCGTCCGAACGGTGCCCCGCTCTACACGCTCGTCAACCCGGTCGACGACGCACTCATGGGCATCACGCACGTGCTGCGCGGCGAGGACCTGCTCTCGTCGACGCCGCGTCAGATCGCGCTCTACCACGCGCTCATCGAGATCGGCGTGACGAGCTTCGTGCCCCGCTTCGGCCACCTGCCCTACGTGATGGGCGAGGGCAACAAGAAGCTCTCCAAGCGCGACCCCGAGTCGAACCTCTTCCACCACCGCGACCGCGGCTTCATCCCCGAGGGCCTCGTCAACTACCTGGCGCTCCTCGGCTGGGGCTTCTCGGCCGACCGCGACGTGTTCAGCCGCGACGAACTCATCGAGGCCTTCGACGTCGAGAACGTCAACCCGAACCCGGCCCGCTTCGACCAGAAGAAGGCCGACGCGATCAACGGCGACCACATCCGCCTGCTCGAACTCGGCGACTTCACCTCGCGCACCGTGCCCTACCTGCAGGCGGCCGGCGTCGTCTCGACGCCGATCACGCCAGGCGAGGAGGCCCTGCTCGTCGAGGCCGCCCCGCTCGTGCAGGAGCGCATCACCGTGCTCGGCGAGGTGCCTGGCCTCCTCGGCTTCCTCTTCACGGATGCCGCCTCCCTCGAGTTCGACGAGGCCGCCGTCGGGTCGCTGCCCGCCGACGCGCCCGCCGTGCTCGCCGCCGCCCGCGAGGCGCTCGAGCGCATCCCCGGCGAGGCATGGACGCACACCGAGATCGAGGAGGCCCTCCGCTCCGCGATCATCGACGGCCTCGGCCTCAAGCCCCGCGTCGCGTTCGGCCCGATCCGCGTCGCGGTCTCCGGCCGACGTGTCTCCCCGCCGCTCTTCGAGTCCATGCAGATCCTCGGTCGCGTCGGCTCGCTCGACCGCCTCGACCGCCTCGCAGCGCTGGTCGGCTGACCCCGACGGATGCCGCGGCCGCGCTGCGTTCATCGCTGCCGCGGCATCCGCCCACGAGGCCCCCCTCGATTTGGACCGCACCCCGCGATCGGCTACAGTTACATGTCGGCCCGGAACTCCGGTTCAGGGCCATTGGGGTATGGTGTAATTGGCAACACGGCTGATTCTGGTTCAGTTGTTCTTGGTTCGAGTCCAGGTACCCCAGCAGTGAGAAACCCCCGTTCAGCGGGGGTTTTCTTATTTCTAGCGACAAGCGATGGCGATGTCCGTTCCCGCTAGTCTCGCAGCTTCGGGGGAGTCCATTCTGGCTTCTGGCCCGGAATTCCGGGGATCTTCGCGCGTTCGAGGTCGTGGAGCCT
The DNA here is from genome assembly GCF_050565425.1 of Agromyces sp. GXS1127. Classification (NCBI taxonomy): domain Bacteria; kingdom Bacillati; phylum Actinomycetota; class Actinomycetes; order Micrococcales; family Microbacteriaceae; genus Agromyces; species Agromyces sp. GXS1127. Next base: position 252,331 of record NZ_JBOCIG010000002.1, on the reverse strand, counting down.
GGGACGACGTGATCCTTGACGGATTGTTCTTGGTTCGAGTCCTCCCAGACAACGGCAGTCTTCATCGGGCTTCGCGCCGCACCCAGGAATTGCGACTCGTCGTCTCTCCACTGACCCCGACCAGCGCGTTGATGCCATCCATTGAAATCGAGGGCTCAGCCCGCATCCGGCGGTGGTCTGCTGTGGGAGTCCCGCATTCCCAAGGTCGAAGGAGACCTCGATGCCACTCGCTTCAACGCTTCTCCCGGTCGCGCTCGCGATCGTCATGTTCGGACTCGGCCTGACCCTCACCCTCGCCGACTTCACGCGCGTCGTCCGATTCCCGAAGGCGGTGTTCGTCGCGCTCGCGTGCCAGATCATCGTCCTGCCGCTGCTGACGTTCGGCATCGTCGCCCTGTCCGGACTGCCTCCGCTGCTGGCCATCGGCATGATGCTCATCGTGTCCGCACCTGGCGGCGCCATCGCGAACGTGCTCAGCCACGTCTTCGGCGGCGACGTCGCGCTGAACATCAGCCTGACCGCCGTCAACTCGGTGACGGCGATCTTCACGATCCCGCTGATCGTCAACCTGTCGATCGCCTACTTCGACCCCTCCGGCGGACAGATCGGACTCCAGTTCCAGAAGACGCTCGAGGTGACGGTCATGGTGCTCGGGCCCGTCGCACTGGGGATGCTCATCCGCCGCTTCGCGACGCGCTTCGCGCTCGCCATGGACAAGCCGGTTCGGATCGTCTCGATGGTCATCCTTGCCGCCGTGATCACCCTCACCGTCATCGGGAACCTCGCGGTGCTCGCGGCGAACCTCGGGCCGCTCCTGCTGCTCGCGCTCCTCATCTGCGTGATGAGCCTGCTGGTCGGGTTCTTCGTGCCGCGGCTGTTCCGCGTGAGCCCGCCGCAGTCCCTCGCGAGCTCGCTCGAGATCGGGCTCCACAACGCGACCATCGCGCTCGTCATCGGCCAGGTGGTGCTGGCGAACCCGGTCATCGCGGTGCCGGCGGCCGTCTACGGGCCGGTGTCGATCGTCCTCGGCCTCGTCGCGGCGATCGTCTTCCGTTCGGTCATCCGGCGGACGGCGGGCAATGCGGCGCCGCAGGCCGAGCCGGCTCCCGCGCCGCAGGCGGAGCCGGAGCCGGACGTCACCATCGAGGCCTGATCCCGACGACCCGGACGCCGCGACCCTCGGGTCGCGGCGTCCATGTCATGCGGCCGAGCGCGAGGCCCGGAGGTCGCGTGAGACGGCGTGGGCGGCGGCGATGACGGTCTCCTCGAGCGCGGCGCTGATACGTCCGGGTCCCGGGCCGAGCACCGACAGTGCGGCGACCACCTCGTCCGGCGCGTCGCGGATCGGTGCCGCGACGGAGGTCGCCGGCGTCGGGAGCGGGCGGGTGAACTGGACGGCACCCCGAAGGCGCACGCAGGCGATGCCCGACCGCAGCGCGGCGGCGGCGATCACCTCGCCCTCCGGCTCGAGGACGTGCTCGCGAGCCAGGTAGGCGTTGCGGAACGGGGCCGGAGCGTATGCGAGGAGCACGTGCCCGAGGCTCGTCGCGCAGAGCGGCACACGCCCGCCGACGCTGTACAGCACCGGTGCAGCGTCGCGAGCGGTGAGCCGCTCGATGATCACCGCGGCGTCTCCGTCGCGGACCGCGAGCTGCACGTGGTGTCCCGTGACGCGGTGCAGCTCCTCGAGGTGCGGGAGTGCTACGGCGCGCAGACCGTGACCGCGCGGCGCGAGCGCCGCCAGTTCGAGCATGCGCAGCCCGATGGTGTACGTGCCGTCGTGGCGTCGCTCGAGCGCGCGAAGCCCCACGAGCCGTTGCGCGAGGCGGAGCGTCGTGCTCGTGGGGATGCCGGACCGCTCGCTCAGCCGACTCAGCGTCAGTGCGCCGTCGGCGTCGTCGAACGCTCCGAGCAGGCGGAACGCCCGATCGAGCAGGGGCTCGCCGGCCGCGGGGCGTCCGCCACGACGCGGGACGTCGTCAGTCATCTCGTTCCCGGACGACGCCGTCGATCTCGGCGACGTCGACGAGTGCTTTCAGCCCGGCGGTCATGCGTGGAACCGCTGGGTGATCGCACCGATGCCCTCGATCTCGGTCACGAGCGTCTCGCCGTCGCGCAGGAAGCGCTTCGGATCCATGCCGGCGCCGACCCCCGGAGGCGTTCCGGTGAAGATCAGGTCGCCGGGCAGCAGTTCCAGAATGCGTGAGAGCCGCGACACGAGCTCGGCCACGCCGAAGATCAGCTGCGCGGTGGAACCGTCCTGAACCCGCGTCTCGGTGCCGTCCACCTCGACGATCGTCGCCGAGATCGCCAGTGTCGCCGGGTCCGCGAACTCGTCGAGGGTGACGATCGCCGGCCCCGTGGGGGCGAAGTCCCGAAAGGACTTCCCCATGCTGAACTGCGCCGGGGTGGCCTGCCACTGCACGGTTCGCTCGGACAGGTCCTGACCGACGGTGTAGCCCGCGATCCGCGAGAGCGCTTCGGCTTCGGGGATGTCGCGACCGCCGGTCCCGATCACGACGACGAGTTCCGCCTCCCAGTCGACGGTTGCCCCCGGCAGCGTCACGTCGGCACTCGGCCCGGTGACGGCGGAGGCGAACTTCGTGAACACGACCGGCTCATCGGGGATCGGGAGCCCGGCCTCGGCCGCGTGGTCGGCGTAGTTCAGCCCGACGCCGACGACCTGACGCGGCCGGGGCGACGGTGCGCCGAGCTCCTCGTCCGGGAACGCCGTGGCGTCGGGGTGGTCCGTCACGTCGATCGCCGACGCCCAGGCGGCGAACTCGCCCCATGCGGCGAAGACCGCGGCCGGATCGGGGCCGAACCGTCCGCCACTGGCGGTCTCGACGTCGACGGCGAGGTGGTCGTGGATGAGCACGAGTCGGTCGGCGAGGTTGGCGATGCGCATGGTGGGCCTTTCGAGGGTTCAGGATGCCGCGGCGAAGCCGCGCACGGCGAGGTCGAGCGCGGCATCCGGATCGGCCGAGGCCGGACCTCGCCACGCGATGTGCTGATCGGGTCGCACGAGGACGAGGTCGTCGCCGGCGACTTGGGGGAAGCCGTGCGCGACGGGGTCGACGACGACGAGGGGGATGCCGCGGGCGGCCGCGGCATCCGCCCACTTCGACGAAGCGGCGCCGAGGAGCGTGAATTCCGGGCCCAGGAGGTCGAAGAGCGACTCGCCCTCGGGGTCCCGGGAGTGGGGGAGGCGATTGCCGGGTGCGGTGGTCGGGATGTACTCCCGCGTCGTCGGCGCCTGCGCCGCCGCACTCGGTCCGTACCCGTAGCCGAGGACGAGCCCGAGCGCGTGGAACTCGTCGCGCTTGGTCGCCTGGATGCGCTCGGCGGCGGCCGCACGGGCTTCATCGCCGTCGGCGCCCTCGGCGACGAGGTCGGGGGAGGCGAGCTCGATCGACAGGTGCTTCATGTTGTTCGCCGCGAGTTCGATCGTCTGCCGGGCGATCGGCCGGCGCTCGGCTTCGTAGCTGTCGAGGAGCGAGTCGGGCGCCCATCCGTTGAGGACCGCGGCGAGCTTCCAGCCCAGGTTGACGGCGTCTCCGACCCCGGTGTTGAAGCCGTGGCCGCCCCACGGCGGATTCTGGTGGGCCGCGTCGCCGACGAGGAAGGCGCGATCGGCGCCGTAGGAGTCGGCGAGCAGGAGCCGCGCCTGCCACGGATCGGTGGCGAGCACCTCCACGTCGATGTCAGCGCCGACGAGCGCACGCACGATCGACGCGGCTTCGTCGTCATCGGCGACGGACTCGGTACCCGTCGAGATGGCGAACCACTGGTCGTCGCGTCCCATCGGGCCGACCATTCCGGGCGCGCCCTGGTCGAGTACCCAGTGATGGACCGCATTCCGGGCGGGGACCATCGCGCCCAGCGTCCTCGAGCGGAAGGTGATGTTGACGTTCGGTCTTCCGCCTGGTGCGCCCTCGTAGTGCGCGCCGAGTGCGGCGCGCACGATGCTGCGCGAGCCGTCGGCGCCGACGACGTACTCGGCGGAGAGCGTGGAGACCTCGCCTGCGTCGTCCTCGACGGTGACCTTCGGTCGGTCGCCGGTCAGGTCGACGTCGAGCCCGCGGCTGCCGTAGCGCGTCTCGACGAGGGGCGAGGTCGCGAGCAGCGCACGCAGCGCTTCCTCGACGACCGGCTGGGTGACCTGCTGGCCGGCTTCCGAGGTCAGCGCAGATCCTTCGAGCTCGAGTCCGAGCACGTCGGAGATCCAGGTGATGTCCCGTCCCGCGACGGACGTGCAGAAGCGCACCTCCTTCGACCAGGACACGGGGATCGACGCGCGCGCGCGGATCTCCCGGGCCGCGCCGATGCGCCGGAAGAGCTCCATCGACCTGGCTGACGTGGTCTTCGCGCGTGGTCGGGAGTGCTCCACCGTCACCCGCGGCTCGATGATCGTCGAGGCCACGCCGTGGTGGGCCAGTTCCAGGGCGAGGGTGAGCCCGACCGGGCCGCCGCCGATGATGGCGACGGGCCGGTCGGGTCGGGGCGCCGGAGTGCTCACCAGACCTCGGGGAGGAAGATGTCCTCGGGGATGACCGCTGGCAGGTACTCGCCGGCGCGGGTGCGGTCGTGGATCTCCTTGAACGACAGGCCCGCGTCGCGAGCCTGGACGAGCTTCTCGGGGTCGAAGTAGGTGCCGATGGGGTTCTGCGCGAAGTCGAGCGAGTTGCCGATCCACTCGCTCGAGTCGGCCCAGTCGCCGAAGCCGTCGACCTGGATCTCGACGCCGTTGCCGTCGGGGTCCTGGTAGTACACCGACATCGTGATGCCGTGGTCGAGCGTCAGGAACGGGAGGATGTCGTGGTTGCGCAGCCGGACGTAGTTGTTCAACCACATGTCGAAGGTCGAGAACTCGAACGCGGTGTGATGGATCCCGGTCTCGTGGCCCTTGTCGGTCGGGTGCTTGAGGCCGGGCGGGGAGAGCAGTGCGATGCGGTGGTTCGCCTCGTCATTGGTGAGCCAGGACGCCTCGTCGCTCTGGAATACCGGACGAAGTCCGCAGACCAGCCCGTACCACTCCACCATCTCCTTCATCCGCAATGTGGTGAATGTGGTGTGGTGCAGCTTCGGCGGGTTCGCCGGCCAGTGGGTGGCCTGGTTCTCGGGCATGTGCGTCTCTCCTTTGAGATCGGGCGTTCGGGTGTGAGCGGATGCCGCGGGCCGTGATGCCTGCGGCGTTCTGAGCCATCACGATTCAACGTGACCCGAGATCAGGCGCATAGTGCGCGCAGCACAAATCGGGAGGGCGAACCGTGCGGTGTGCGCAATGTCCTTCGCACGATGAGCGTTCAGCCCAACGATTCGGTCTCGGCGAGGATCGCGAGTGCCGCCTGGAGGTGCTGCCGGCGCTCGGTCAGTGGCTGGCCGAGCAGCTCCTCGGCGCGGCGCACGCGGTACGTGACCGTGTTGCGCGAGACACTCAGTCGCTGCGCGGCGGCCTGGGGGCTCCCGCCGAGGTCGAGGTACGCGGCGACCGTGCGGCGGAGGTCGGCGGCGGTCGGATCGGTCGCCGCGAGCGGGCCGAGCTCCGCACGCGCGAACCGGATCGCGCGGTCGCGGTCGGCGAGGAGCAGGGAGATGAGGTCGAGATCACGGTAGGGCGTGACGGATGTCGTCGACGTCGACGACGATCGCAGCCCGAATGCCGCCAGTGCATCGTCGTGCGAGGCGCGGAATCCCGCCAATCCTCGTCCGGTGCCTCCGATGACCGCGTGCGTGTCGGCGGGCAGCGTCATCGATGCGAGGCGGTCCACGAATTCCTCAGGAGTGCTGCGCGGCGTCGCCCACGCCCAGACCATTCCGAGATTGACGGCGAGCACGAGGGATTGCTCGGCGCCGCTGTGGCGCACCAGGTCGCGGGCGGCCTCGTGGAGGGCCGTCTGATCGGCGTCGAGCGTCCGGGCGGAGCTCCACACCACCAGAGCGACGTGGCTCCGGGCGAGGTCGTAGCGAAGTCGCCGCGAGACGACCGCGAGGGGCTGGTCGTGGCCGCGCAGGAGGTCCTCGACCACGGCGAGGCGGGAGGCCGCATCGCTCTTCACCCAGCGGGCCTCCTCCTCGCGATACGACGCCGCCATCTGGGTGGAGAAGGCGTCGAAGAACGCGAACATGCGCTGCGACAGGGTGCGCATCTGCTCGTGACGCTGCTCGGGATCGCCGAGACGCGCGCACTCGGCGAGGAAGGCGCCGGCGATGACCGAATGACCGAGCTGGATGCCTCGGAGCAGCTCGTCCAGGCTCACCCGACGCCGCACGAAGTCCGGGATGCCGCCGAGCGCTTCCGACGTGGCCGGTCCCTCGACCTCCGCGCCGGACAGGAGCAGCAGGAGCTGGATGGTCGTGGACTCGGTGCCCATGCGCAGCACATCGAGACCGCCCTCGGCGATGTGTCCCGGGATCTCGGCCGCCACGCGCTCGGCGACCTCGAGGCCGACCTCGACCGCCCATTGGGCGGCATCGGCCCCGACCTCACTGACGACGCGGGCGTACTGCGCACCGCTGCTGGCCGGAACGAGCGAGTGCTGGGCGGCGCTCGGCCTGAGCAATGGCAGCCAGGGCACGGCAGGCGCGGCCGGGGTCGTCGGCGACGTCGCCAGACGCGAATTCCTCATCGCGGAGCCTCCGCGTGTTACCCTACCGGCGACGGGTCGACCAGATCGAGGGCCGCGGCGACTTGTGCGTCCGGGCCGATGCCGTGGAGCCGGTAGAGCTCCTGCAGTGTGCCGGTCTGGCCGAACTCGGTCACCCCGAGGTTCACGCTTCGGACGCCGCGGATGCCGGCGATGAAGGCGAGCGTGTGAGGATGGCCATCCAGGACGGTGACGACGGGAGTGGCTCGATCGGCGGGGAACACCTGCTCGATGATCGACGCGTCGCCGTCGCCATGACCGCTCCTGGCGCGCACCGCCCGGTAGAGGCGATCGGCACTCGTGACGCAGACGACATCGGCTGCGACGCCCATTTCGTGCAGGCGGTCCGCCGCGGTGAGCACCTCGGGCACGAGCGCTCCCACGCCCACGAGGGTGACGGCCGGTCGTTCCACGCGGCGCAGCGCGTAGGCGCCGGCGACCGCCTGACGCCGCCGCCGTTCGCGTGCCGCAGGGTCCACCGGTACGGCGGCGAGCGATTGATCGAGCACGCGCGACGTGAGCCGGAAGTAGCTCGACGACCCGTCGGGCCGCCCCAGGCGCGAGAGGGCATCGAGCATGCACCACTCGAAGTCCTGGACGAAGGCAGGTTCGAACGAGACCACGCCCGGCTGCTCGATGCCGATTGACGGCGTGATGATCGATTGGTGCGCCCCGCCCTCCGCGGCGAGCGTCACGCCGGACGGCGTGCCCACGAGGATCGACTGCCCTCCGCCGTAGACGCCGAACGACCAGGGCTCGAGGGCGCGCGTGACGAACGGGTCGTACAGCGTGCCGATCGGGAGCACGGGTTCGCCCCAACGACTCCAGGTGGTTCCGAGTTCGCCCAGCAGCGAGACCAGGTTGACCTCCGCGATGCCGAGTTCGATGTGCTGGCCGGTCGGACGTTCGTCCCAGTGCAGGATCGTCTCGGCGTCGTCGGCGAACCAGTCGCGCTTCTCGCTCGGCGACCAGACGCCCGCCTTGTTGACCCAGCCGCCCAGATTCGTGCTCGAGGCGACGTCCGGGGCGACGGTCACGACCCGTCGCGCCGCTTCGGGCGCGCGTCTCGTGAGGTCGAGCAGCAGCCGCCCGAGCGCCTGCTGGGTCGACGCGTGACCGCCGATGCTGCGCCCGAAGTCGCGGGGCACGTCGACCTTCGCAGGAGGCGCCGTGACCGGCCGCTGCAGGCGCTGGGCGACGAGCGAACAGAGCGCCGAGGCATCCGATCCCTCGTCGAACCGTCGCCACGGGTCGTCTGCGTTCTCGCCGAGCTCGGCAGCGACCTGTGCGAACTGCTCCGGCTTGAGAAGCGCCGAGTGGTTCTGCGGATGGCCGGCGGTCGGCAGGCCGTGCCCCTTGATCGTGTACGCGAAGATGACGGTCGGGCGTGTGTCGTCGATCTCCTCGAACGCGGTCACGAGGCTCGGGATGTCATGCCCGGCGAGGCCGCGGATCACGCGCATGACCTCCGCGTCATCCAGGCTAGCGAGCAGGGCGCGGATGTCATCGGCGTTCGGGCCGTCGCCGGGGAGCCGGTCGCGGAGCTCGGTCGCGGAGCAGCGGAGCAGTCTCTGGTACTCGGGGTTCGACATCTCATCGATGCGCTGCTCGAGCGCGCCACCGCCGGGGGAATCGAACAGTGCGCTGAGGAAGCTCCCGTATTTCAGCGTGAGCACCTGCCATCCGGCGGCCTGGAACATGGCCTGGAGCCGGGTCGCCGAGATGTTGGGCACCACGCGGTCGAGGGACTGCCGGTTGAAGTCGACGATCCAGACGATCTCGCCGAGCTCCGACACGGTCTGGTCGAGCACGGCCTCCCAGACCGCCCCTTCGTCGAGTTCTGCGTCGCCCACCAGGCTGTACTGACGTCCGACGCTGCGCGGGTTCCCGGCGATGTCGGCCGCATAGCGTCGCGCGATCGCGCCCCAGACCGGCGCGGTCGCGCCGATGCCGACGGAACCGGTGGAGTAGTCGACGGTGTCCGGGTCCTTCGACCGGCTGGGGTAGCTCTGCAACCCCTTGAACGCGCGCAGCGTGCCGAGCTGGTCCGCGTCGAGTTCGCCGAGGAGGTAGTTGATCGCGTGCAGTACCGGGGAGGCGTGCGGCTTCACCGAGACGCGGTCCTCCGACGTGAGGGTCGTGAACCACAGGGCGGTCATGATCGTGGCCAGCGATGCGCTGGAGGCCTGGTGACCGCCGACCTTCAGGCCGTCGGGGTCCTTGCGACCGGCGGCGTTCGCGGCGTCGATGATCGCCGTCGAGAGCCACAACACCTTGCGCTCGATCGCCTGCAGTGTCTCGAGCCGACGAACCTCGGGCTCTCGCGTCATCATCGACATCGGCGACCTCCTTGTTCCGATAAGAATATATCTTATACACTAGCGACGGGTTCGTTCGAATCGCAAGCGACGCGTGCCGCGCGTGGCACGATGTGATCCGGGCGGACGTCGAGACGCCGTGGAGGGTGCGATGACGATGGAACGCCAGGTCCGCTCGGTGGCGGGCGCCAACGCCTCGGCGGTGGACCTCGTGACCTCGGAGGTGCGTCGCGCGGTGCTCACCGGCGCGCTCGCGCCCGGCGCGAACTTCTCGATCCGCGACCTCGCGGACCAGCTGGGTGTCAGTCACATCCCGATCCGCGAAGCACTGCGTCGACTGGAATCGCAGGGGCTGATCATCCTCCGACAGGCGCGCAGCGCGAGCGTCGCCCCGCTGAGCAGTGCGGATCTGGCGGCGATCTACCGACTCCGCTACGTCATCGAGCTCCCGCTGGCGGGGGAGTCGGCCGGCAAGCGGACGCCCACCGAGGTCGCACGGCTCGAAGCCCTGCTCGAGGGCACCCGCGACCACGACCCGGAGGTCGCCTGGCAGGCCCACTACGACTTCCACGAGGCACTGGTCCACCCCGCCGCCAACGAGTGGGACGAGCGCATCCTGCACACCGTCTGGATGGCTGCGGAGCGCTACACCCACCTCGTATTCGACCCGACGCAGATCACCGAGGAGGAACGGGTGAGGCGGTACGAGACCCATCGCGTCCTGCTTGACGCGGCACTGGCGGACGACCCGGATGCGATGATCGACCTGCTCCGCGCCCACCTCGCCGCGAACGAGGCCAAGATCCGCACGCACATCGACGCACTCGAGCAACTCTGAACCCAGGGGGTTGTGCCCGAGCCGGTCGATGCCTAGCATGCAGGATATATCGTAGCGAATAGCGAAGGACAACGATGTCTGCACTCATCCTGGGCGCCACGGGAAACGTCGGCCCGCATGTCGTCTCGGCGCTCGTCGGCGCCGGCGAAGCCCCACGCGTCATGGTCCGGGACGTGCAGCGCGCGCGCGATCAGCTGGGCGAACACCTCGATATCGTGGGCGGCGACATGAGCGACGCCGGGGCGCTCCATGCCGCGGCGGAGGGGATCGACACGGTCTTCCTGCTCTCGCCCCACGCATTCGCGATGGCCGATGCGCAACTGCGGGTCATCCGCGAACTCCGCCGCAGCCGGGCGCGCATCGTCAAGCTGTCGGGCACGAGCTCGGCCATCACCCCCGACGGACCCCACGCCTGCCGTCAGCACTGGGAAGTGGAGCGCGTCCTGCAGGAGAGCGGCCAGCCGTTCGTCATCCTGCGGCCGAACTCGTTCCTCCAGGTGCTCGTCGAGCGTCTGATGCTGCCCGGCCTGAAGGCCGGCGGTGCGCTCATGAATCCGCTCGGCGACGCCGGGATCAGCCTCATCGACGCGCGGGACGTCGGCGCCGTGGCCGCACGGGTCATCGCGAGCCACGAATGGGACGGTCTGACGTTGTCGCTCACCGGCCCCCGTGCGGTCACCTACGCCGAGATCGCGGACCTCGTCGCCGCGCGCACCGGCGTGCCGGTCGACGTCGTCGACGTCGCACCGGGGCAGGTGCGTGCGTCCCTGATTGCGCGGGGCACCGAGGAGTGGGAGGCCGACCACTTCGCGGAGATGTACGAGTTGTTCCGGGCGGGGGAGTCCGAGTTCGTGACCGACACGGTCGAGCGAGTCCTCGGACGCCCGGCCCGCACGATCGAATCGTTCCTCGACGAGGTGCTGGAGCCCGCCGAGGTGATCGCGTGAGCGGCTGCCTGCCCTGCGAGCTCGAGCACGCCGAGGCATCCGCGATCGCCTACCGCGACGAGCGCTGGGCGTGCGAAGTCGCCCGCGGCTACGACGTTCCGGGATGGTTCGTCCTGCGACTGCGACGGCACGCCGAAGGCTGGGACGGCCTCACCGCCGAGGATGCCGCGGAGTTCGGCCCGGTGTCGCAACGGCTCGCGACCGCGCTCACGGCGGCGACGGGCGCGCCGAGCGTCTACTTCCTCAGCTTCGGGGAGAACCACCGACACTTCCACTTCCTCGTCATCGCTCGCCCGAGCGACCTCGACCCGGCATTGGCGGGCGCGTCCATCCTGACGCTCCGGTCCGACCACCGGGACGCCGCACTCGCTCGCGGCGTCGCAGCGGACCTGCGGGAGGCACTCGCCCGCGACCAGGCGACGGCATCCGCCTGAATCGACCACCCACCCACAACCCGAGAGGACGACGATGTCCATTCCGTTCACCCACACCCATGGCGACCGCCGCTACAGCGGCCGCTCGAACCTCGACCGCGTCGAGCGCGCCGACGGCGCGCCGCTCGTCATCGCACTCCACGGCGGGACCTACACCTCCGAGTACTTCGACATCCCCGGCTACTCGCTGCTCGATCGCGCGACCGAGCGGGGCATCCCGGTCATCGCGCTCGACCGCCCGAACTACGTCGACTCCAGCCCGCTCGAGAGCGAGGACTCGATCATCCTCGCGAACGCCGCAGTGCTCGGCGACGCGATCGGCTCCATCTGGGAGCAGTACGGCGAGGCGTCCCCGGGCATCGTCCTGCTCGGCCATTCGATCGGCGGCGCCGTGGCGACGGCGATCGCCGCATCGGACCCGTCATGGCCGCTCCTCGGCCTGACGACCTCGGGCTGCCTCGTGCGAGTCCCGCAGGAGTCGCGCGGCGCCTGGGAGTCGCTGCCGCCGATCCCGATGATCGACCTGCCCGTTCCCATGAAGGACCAGGTCATGTTCGGGCCCGCCGGCACGTTCGCCGACGACATGCCGGCGGCCAGCCACCCCTCCAACACGCTGGTTCCCAAGGTCGAGCTGCTCGACATCACGGGCGGGTGGATCGGACGCCGTGCCGAGATGTGCGCGCAGGTCGGCGTTCCCGTGTACCACCGGCAGGGCGAGTTCGACGCGCTCTGGGTCACCGACCAGGGCGAGGTCGAGCAGTATCGCGCAGGATTCACGGCTGCGCCGACCGTCGACATCGAGCTGCAGCTCGGCTCGGGGCACTGCATCGACTTCCACTCGCCGAGCGCCGAATTCCAGCAGGGTCAGCTCGACTTCGCCCGCGAGGTCGCGAAGGCCGCGGTCGCCTGACATGGCCACCGTGCTGCGCGGCGTCCGTGTCTTCGACGGCGACGGGTTCGGCGACCCGACCGACGTCGCGATCGTCGACGGCAGGATCGCGGATGCCGCGCAGGCGGGCGCCGGTCCGGAGGTCGCGGCCGAGGGCGGCTTCCTCATCCCGGGCCTCATCGACGCCCACATCCACCTCGCCGGTCCGCAGACGCAGGAGCTGCTCGCCGCCTCGGGCGTGACGACGGCGCTCGACATGAGCTCGCCGCCGCCGCTCGTCGCCGCGATGCGGGGACGCACCGGGGTGGCCGACATCCGCAGCGGCATGCTCGCTCTCACCTCGCCGACGAGCGCGCATGCGCAGCGGATGTCGGCCGTGCCCGGTGCTGCGGAGACCCATGTACCCGGCGCCGCCGAGGCGACCGACGCCGTCGAGCGTCGGCTCGCGCAGGGAGCCGACTACCTGAAGATCGTCGTCGACCTCCCCGGATTCGACCAGGAGACCGTCGACGCCCTCGTCGCGGCCGCGCACGACCACGGGCTGCGAACGGTGGCGCACGCGTCGCGATCGGATGCGGTCGACATGGCCGAACGCGCCGGAGTCGACGTACTAACCCACGTTCCCCTCGACCAGCCGATCGGGGCGGAGCAGGCGGCGCGCCTGGCTTCCGACGGCCGCGTCGTGGTGCCGACGCTCACGATGATGCGGGAGATCGTCGATCGACTCGCGGCGTCGGGCGCGCCGGGTCCGTCCTACGAGCCGGCGCGCGAGTCGGTACGTGCGCTGCACGCGGCCGGGGTCCCGATCATCGCCGGAACCGACGCCAACGAGACGCCGGCGGCACCGGCCTCGCCGACGCACGGCACGAGCCTCCACGACGAACTCGCGCTGCTCGTGGAGGCCGGCCTCAGCCCAGACGAGGCCCTCCGCGCCACCACCTCGGCGGCCGCCGACCACTTCGGGCTCGACGATCGCGGCCGCATCGCGCCCGGCCTCCGCGCCGACCTCGTGCTGCTCGACGCCGACCCCACGATCGACATCGCCGCGACGCGCGACATTCGAGGCGTCTGGATCGCAGGGGAGCGCGTGGTGGGCGTCGCGTGATCCTCGTCACCGCCGCGGCGGGCAACCAGGGCAGGCTCCTCATCCCGAAGCTGCTGCGCGCCGGACTGCCGGTCCGCGCCGCCGTGCGGTCCGAGGCCTCCGCGGCGAGCCTGCGCGCACTCGGCATCGACGAGGTCGTGGTCGGCGACCTCGCCGACCCGGCCGTGCAGCGTCGCGCCGTCCGCGACGTCGACCGCGTCTACCACGTCGGCGCGACGCTCAGCCCGGGCGAGCGCGAGATGGGGATCGGCCTCATCGACGCTTCCCGCGCCGAGGGCGTGGAGCACTTCGTGTTCAGCTCGGTGCTGCACGCCATCATCACCGACCTCGTGCAGCACGAGATCAAGCGCGATGTCGAGGAGCACCTGCTCGGTTCGGGGCTCGAGTTCACCATCCTGCAGCCGTCGAACTACATGCTGCCGCTGAAGCTCCGCCCGGCCTTCACGCGAGGGATGTTCGAGCTGTCGTGGTCGCTCGAGCGGCGGCAGAGCCTCGTCGACCTCGACGACGTCACCGATGTCGCCGTCGCCGCGCTCACCGACTCCGCCCGCCACGCCGCGGCCACCTACGAGCTGGTCGCACCCGGCCGGTGGACGGCCGTGGAACTCGCCGAGACGATCGGCGACGTGATGGGTCGGCCGATCGAGGCGCGCCGGATCGATGCGGACACCTACGCCGGGGCATGGCTCGGGGATCGTGACCCGACGACCGCGACGCACGAACTCCGCGTGCTGCGCTCGATCAGCGCCCGCTACAGCGCGAGCGACTTCGTCGGCAATCCCAACGTGCTGACCTGGCTCCTGGGACGCGAGCCGACCTCGTTCGCCGCGTTCGTCCGGCGGGAGTGGCGCGCCTTCCGCGCCGCAGCGGGTCAGAACGGGTAGCGACCCGGCTGGCTGCTGACCGTCCGCAACCGCAGTTCGGTGAAGTCCTCCACGGAGTAGTACCCGGACCGGCCCCAGCCGCTGTCCTTCACGCCGCCGACGGGGAGCGCGGCCTCGCTGGCCATGGTGGGCGCGTTCACGTGGACGATGCCGGCATGCAGTCGCTCGGCGAGGTCGAGGCCGCGCGCGCGATCCCGGGTCATGATCGCCGCGCTGAGCCCATACGGCGTGTCCTGCGCGTCGGCGAGCGCCCGCTCGGGGTCGTCGAACGCCTCGATGACCAGGAGCGGGCCGAAGGTCTCGTCGCAGCCGGTGGTGCACACCGCGTCGCTCGGGACGTCGGTGAGGATGGTCGGTCGGTAGAGCCGTCCGTCGCGCTCTCCGCCCGTGACGAGCGTCGCCCCCCGATCGAGCGCGTCGCGCACGCGTGCCTCGACCTGGGCCACAGCGCGGTCGTTGATGAGCGGCCCGATGACGACCTCGGGATCTGTGGGATCTCCGACCTTCAACGCGTCGACGCGTGTCGCCAGGCCGGCGACGAACTCGTCGTGGAGTGCTCGCGCGACGTACACCTTGCGCGTGTTCATGCATACCTGTCCCTGGTGCAGGAACGCGCCGAACGTGACCGCATTGATCGCCTCCTCGACATCGGCGTCGTCGAGGACGAGCACCGGGTTGAATCCGCCGAGCTCGAGGACCATGCGCTTCAGCGCTCGGCCCGCGCGTTCTCCGAGGATGCGCGCCGTGCGGTCGGAACCGGTGAAGTTGATGCAGCGCACGGCCGGGCTCTCGAAGAAGACATCGGCGACGGCGGATGCCTCGCCGGGGGCGTGGGTCACCACGTTGAACGTGCCCGGTGGGAAGCCGGCCTCGGCGAGGATCTCGGCGTGGAGGAGCCCGGCGGTCAGCGGCGCCTCCTCCGACGGCTTCACGACGGTCGTGTTGCCGAACGCCATCGGCAGGAGGAAGGTGCGCCAGGCGAGGTAGAAGGCGCCGTTCCACGGCGTGAAGCCGGCGACCACGCCGAGGGGCGCGCGGGTGACGGTCGCGGTGCGGCCCGGCACGTCGCTGCGCAGGACGTCCCCGTACGGCAGGTAGCCCCAACCGGCCGCCTGCCGGAGCATCGCCGCGGACAGGTGGACCTGGAACGCGGCGAACGCACGGCTCGAGCCGCCTTCGACGGCCATCAGTCGGATGATCTCCTCCTGGCGACGATCGACGATGTCCGCGGCGGTCAGGAACAACTGCTGTCGCCGGGCCGGCGGCAGCGCGGCCCACGCGGGGAACGCCGCCGAGGCCGCGGCCACGGCCGCCTCGGCCTCGGCTCGTCCGCCGGCGGCGGCGTCGGCCACGAGCGCGTCATCGAGCGGATTGCGGACCGGGAAGGTCGCGCTCGAGGCATCCGACCAGCGTCCGTCGATGAAGTGGGAGGTCGCGATCGGGGCGTGCGCCGCGTCGGTGATGGTCATGCCGTCCTTCTCTGCTGGGGTCGTATTCCGAGGAGGGCCTCGGCATTGCCATGGGCGATGAGCGCGCGATCGTGCTCCGACAGGGGTGCTGAACGCAGGCGGGCGGTCGCACGGCTGCTGCTCGCGAACGGATGGTCCACCGAGAACAGGATGCGCTCGACGCCGAACGCCGACAGCGCGCACTGGAGCGGCGCGTCGTGGTCGTATCCGCTCGTCGTGAGCCAGAGGTTGCGGCGCAGGGTCTCGGCGACGGTCAGCGAATGGCCCTTCACGACCGGCGTGAGCATGTCCTCGATGCGCTCGAGGTGGAAGGGAAGCCCCTCGCCCATGTGCCCGACGATCAGCTCGAGTCCCGGCAGATCCTCGAAGACGCCGGCGACCACGATGCGCAGCACGTGCATGGCGCATTCCGAGTGCCAACCCCAGCCCGAGGTCGACAGGCACTCGGCCACGTCGGCGTCGAGGTCGGAGTAGTAGGTCGCCCGCACGGCGGGCGGCGGTGGCGCCGGGTGGAGGTAGATCGGCACGCCGAGATGCTCGGCGGCGGCAAGGATCGGGCGCACGGACGGATGGTCGAGGAAGACGCCGCGGGTCTGGCCGTGGATCATCGCGCCGAGGAAGCCGAGCTCCTCGACGCACCGTACGAGCTCGTCGCGCGCGGCGAGGGGGTCGGACATCGGCAGTGAGGCGAAGGCGCGGAACCGATCCGGATGCCTCGCGACCGCGGTGGCGAGACGCTCGTTCAGCGTGCGGCTGACGTCGGCCGACTGTGTCGGGGCGAGGTCCTGCACCGTCCAGGCGAGTGCGGATAGCACCTGGACGTCGACCCCCGCATCGTCCATCGCCTGCAGCCGACCTTCGTCGAGGTCGTCGAGCTGTTGGATGCGCACGCTTGCGCGGCGACCGAAGTCGAGGCCGGCGGACTCGATGACGTCGCGCGGGAACATGTGCTCCTCGAGTGCGATGACCCTCATGCGGACGGCCGATCCGATGCGTCGGCGCGTGCCGTGGCGGGGATCGCGAGCGCGAGGCCCGCCCCGATGACGCCGACGATCGCGAAGGCGTAGAAGTTCCACTGGACCGCGAGACCCGACGACAGCACGGCGGCGCCAATGATCGGCCCCAGCATCGCGCCGGTGCGCCCGACCGCGAGCGTCCAACTCAAGCCGGTTCCCCGGAGGGCTGCCGGGTACCTCGCCAGCACGAACGCGTTAATCAGGGCCTGCGTCCCGTTCAGTCCGAACCCGCATACGAGCATCAGGGGCAACAGCGCCCACAACGGCGGCCCCTGGGCGATGAGGATCAGGCTCGCGGCTCCTGCGCCGAACGCGATGACGGTCACGAGCTTCGGACCGACGGCATCGGCGACCTTGCCTCCCACCACCATCCCGACCCCGGCTCCGACGGCGACCACGGCGGTCAGGAGGAGCGCCGAGCCGAGCTCGAAGCCGGCCGTTTGCATGATCGTCGGCAGCCAGGCAGTGACCCCGAACACGAGCAGCAGCGCGCAGGCCGCCATCAGCCAGAACAGGACGGTGACCGCGCACAGCCCGGGGCGGAACAGGGCGCGGAGTCCGAGCCCGCGCGGACCCTCGTCGTCGAGGACCGGCAGGGGGAGGTCCATCGCCGAGGTCAGGTCGTGCGCCTCGTCGATCCGGCCCGCCCGGATCAGGTGCACGGGACTCTCGGGGAGGAGCCTGATCACGAACGGGATCACCAGCAGCGCGGGGACGGCGCCGACGACGTAGATCCAGCGGAAGCTCGCGGCGGGCAGCAGGGCCGCGGCGATGAGGGGAGCCGAGAGTCCGCCCAGCGCGATCCCCGCCATCGCGATCCCGACGTTGCGCGACCGGCGCCCGACCACGGACAGGTCCGTGACGAGCGCGAGGAGGGTCGGGGGCACGATGCCCATCCCGATTCCGACGACAGCGCGCCCGGCGATGAACATCCCGGCGGACGGCGCGACCGCACAGGTCAGCATCCCGAGCGGAAGGAGGACGATCGCGACGACGAGGAGCCGACGCGGGCCGGCGCGATGCGACAGGATGCCGCCGAGCGCCGCGCCGACGAGCATGCCGAGCGCCGTGACCGCACCGGCGATGCCCCCGGAGGACGTCGACAGCCCGAAACCGGGATCTGCGAGCATCGACGGCAGCGTGACGCCGAGCGCGGCGAGATCGTATCCCTCGAGGATCAGGAGGGCGAACGCCAGCGACAGAAGGGTGCGCTCGGAGATCGTGCGTGCGATCACGGGAGATTCGGTCACCATCGACCTGCTCCGTTCTTTCGGGTGGCATCAGGCTGGCATGGCGGCAAACAGGTGTCCAATGCATATCAGGGCACGGTTACTATGATGCGCATGCATATCGATGCGGTCGACCTGAACCTGCTGCGGCCGCTGCAGCTGCTCCTCCGGGAACGTCACGTCTCGCGCGCGGCGGCACGAGCGAACCTCACCCAGTCGGCGATGAGTCGCGCGCTCGCACGGCTCAGGGTCGCATGCGACGACGAACTCCTCGTTCGCACGCCGACGGGCTACCAGCTCACCCCACGCGCACGGGTGATCCAGGACGAGCTCGCCACCGTGATGCCGACACTCCGGTCGCTCTTCGAGGGCGGTTCGTTCGATCCCGCGACCGCTGCCGACACCGTTCGCATCGCCGGGTCGGACTTCGCGGTCACGATCCTCGGCGACGACTTGTTTCCGCGGTTCACTCGAGCGGCCCCGAACATGTCGCTCTCCATCGCATCCATGGCACCGTCGACGTTCGACGATCTCGACCAGGGGCGCCTCGACCTCGTGCTCACGCCGCTCGTCGCGCCCGGCAACCTTCGCCGCCGGATGCTCTTCACGGAGGACTTCGTCTGCGTCCTCTCGGCGTCCCATCCGGTGACGGCCGATCGCCTGACGCTCGCCCAGTTGGGCGAGCATCCGCACGCGACCGTTGCGGGCATGTTCCCGCAGCAGACGATCGTGGTCGGTCAGCTCGAGCGGCTCGGCGTCCACGCGACGACCGAGGTGCGGGTGCCGTACTTCACGGCCGCGATCGCCGCCGTACGTCGCACCGAGCTCATCGCCGTCCTGCCCCGCCGCCTCGCCGAGCGGCACGCCGACGCATCCATCCGGATCGCCGAGGCGCCCCCGGAGATCACCGGCCTGTCGTACGGGATGTACTGGCACCCCCGGCTCGATGCGGACCCGGTCCAACGGTGGCTGCGACAGTTGGTCGTGCAGGTGTCGGGCGTGGCGACCGCGCGGCATCATCGCGATGGCGATGCGCCGCTCGCCGGCCGAGGCGTTCGCTGAAACGTGATGGTGCGACACGGCGAGGATTCGCCCGCGCATGCCGACTCTCGCGAGTCGCACGGACTCCTTCGCCCGCGAAATGCTGACGACCGCCGCCGCAGGTGACCAGGAACCGGCAGAGAACTCCCTCGGAGACCAGATTCGGCCCGTATGACTCCGTAGCAGCGCGTACACTGGGGCCCATGAGATCCGCGGAATCACGCGGAATTCCGCCCCTCACGGGCCGGATCCGAAACGCCGAGATCGACTTCAGTTGTTCTTGGTTCGAGTCCAGGTACCCCAGCAAGAGAAACCCCCGATTCGCCGGGGGTTTTCGTTTTTCTGCGAACGCGCGGACGGTATGTCCGATTTCCGCTACCCTCTCAGGTTGGGCGCGGTCCTTTGTGGCCTCTCGCCCGCACTTCCGGGGATCTCGGGGGATTCGCCGTCGCGAAGCCTGGGAGGACGTGATCCCTGACGAGTTGTCCTTGGTTCGAGTCTGCGGGAAAGTACGCTTCACCACTGATTATGCGGTTACCCGACCGGAGGCGCGGCACGGTCAGACCAGGCTGCAGCGCACAGCAACGGCGACGGCCTCGATCGTCGTGCGGGTGCCGAGCACGCGCCCGGCGTTCTCGATCCGCCGACGTACCGTCCTTTCGGAGAGGCCCGCGCGAGAGGCGACCTGCCCGAAGGTGAGCCCATCGGCAAGGAGGGCGAGGATAGCGCGCTCCTCGTCGGACAGATCTTGAGCGGAGCGGTTCCGGTCGCGGCGATGGCCTCGTGGGTCCTGCATCCCTGAGATGTGGTCTCGCATGGGTCGCTCTCGTTCCGGCCTTGCAGAGTGCAACAGGAACCCCCTCGCGTCGCGTCGTCACGGCCTCCGGATGGATGGTTGAACGCCAACTGAATGGATTCAATCTTCGAGTCGAAGCTACTACATCCGGGCCCGATTCCGTACCCCCGGGTCGACATCTCGGATGCGTCGTGGCCGGAGCTCCCCGACACGTATCCGAACATCGGCTCGAACTCACGCGCACACGACTGCGGTGCAGCGACCGGGGATCCCGGACGCTGCACCGCAGCGATGGAAGGGCGGATCAGCCCAGCGTGCTCGTCACCGAGTAGCTGCCCGAGCCGAGCATGAACTCGGCAACTCCGTCCATGAACTCCACATCGACGTCCGCGTCGACGTTCACGACGTCGGCCGACGCTGCCGGCACGCGAACCGTCGCGGTGGTGCCCGCCGGAATGTCGAAC
Organism: Agromyces sp. GXS1127; assembly: GCF_050565425.1. NCBI lineage: Bacteria > Bacillati > Actinomycetota > Actinomycetes > Micrococcales > Microbacteriaceae > Agromyces > Agromyces sp. GXS1127. The sequence continues at coordinate 232,254 of NZ_JBOCIG010000002.1, read as the reverse complement.
TCGTAGGAGAACGCATCACCGTCGACGCTCCACGCGCTGGTGATATCGCCGTACGGGCTCCGGTACTCGCCCTCCACCTCGGTGATCTCCCCGGTCGGGTCGATGTGCGGCTGGAGGAAGAAGTGCTTGAACCCGGGGTTGGCCGTGTCCTTCGAGATGCCGGCCATGTCCTCGTACATCCACTCCACGATCGCGCCGTAGGCGTAGTGGTTGAACGAGTTCATGCTGGCCGGACCGAAGCCGTCCTCGATCGAGTACGAGTTCCAGCGCTCCCAAATGGTGGTTGCACCGTTCTTGACCGAGTACAGCCAGGACGGCATCTCATCCTGGTGCAAGAGCGTGTACGCGAGGTCACCGCGTCCGACGTCGGTCAGCACCGGGTTGATGATGTTCGCGCCCAGGAAGCCCACCGAGATCGTGTCGGGGGCGTAGTCGGCCCGCGTCGTCTCGATGGTCTGAGTCCCCTGGGGGCCGTGGTTGGCCACGAACTCATCCGTGGCGTTGATGTTGTCGGCCAGCAGCTGGATCATCTGGTCGCGCTGCTCATCGTCCTCGTAGAACCCGAGCTTCAGCGCCCAGAGCAGTGCGGTCTGGGTATCGTCCTCCGGGATGCCGCCGTTCGTGAGCGCGAAGCCGCTGGTTGGCAGCGAGGAGAGGATCCGCACGCCCGCCACCGGGTCGTCCACCACGTACTTGTCGAGGAACGCCTGCTTCTGGTTGGCGAACCAGTCGTCGTACTTCGCAGCCTCCGCCGTGCGCCCGGTGGCCGTGGCCATCTGGCTCATCAACGAGGTGGAGTACGCGTAGTAGTAGTCGCTCGTCAGCTGGTTGGACGTGTGCTGGAACGAGAGCCAGTCGCCGAAGACCGCGCCCTGGCCGGCCCACGAGTCGCCGGTCTGCTCGTGGATCCAGTCGAGGTACTTCTCCATCGCGCCCCAGCTGTCGTCGATGATGGTGTCGTCACCGGTCATCTGCCAGAGCGTCCAGGGAATCACCACGCCCGCGTCCGACCATCCGCTGATGCCCCGCTGCGACAGGAACGAGAACGCCGCTCCCGGCGACACCGAGGTGAACTGCGCGCCGTCCGGGCCGTAGAGCTCCGTGGTGTCGATGAAGCTGTCCATGAAGTGGCTCAGGAACCACGACGAGTCACCGTTGTAGAGGGCGGTGTTGGCGAAGACCTGGGTGTCGGCCGTCCAGCCCTGGCGCTCGTTGCGCTGCGGGCAGTCGGTCGGGATCCACAGGTAGTTGCCGCGCTGGCCCCACCGGGTGTTCTCGAACAGCTTGTTGATGTATTGATCGTCGGTCGTGACACGGCCGATGTCGGTGATCGCCGACGTGCCGACCTTGCCCTGCACGTCGTGGACCGTGACCTCAGCACCCTCCGTCATGACAGTCACCTCGACGTACTGGAAACCGTAGAAGCTGAGGCTGTCCTGGTGCGTCTCCATGCCGTCGCCCGAGAGGATGTAGTTCGTCGTCGCACGTGCTCCGCGCAGGTTCTCCAGATACACCGAACCCTCCGGTCCATCCGCACCCTCGGAGTCGTCGTTGAGGAACTCGCTGAATCGGAGACGGATGGCCGTGCCCTCGTCACCGCTCACGGTGAACTTCGGGACGCCGACCATGTTCTGGCCGAGATCGTAGACTGCGGTCTCACCGTGGGCGAGGGTCACCTCGGCGTCCGCCGCAGCGTCGCCCGAGACCGAGCGCGACTCGTCCACGACGACCTCGCCGCGGCCGTTGGGGCTGGACTCCTCGTTCGTCACGCCGGTGTGCACCGAGAGCGACACAGGCTGGGGCGACATCTCGTCCATGATGCGAGCCGTCTCGCCGGGGTAGGCGGTCAGCACGGCGTCCGGGAACGTCGATTCGTACGGGCTCTCGACAGTGCCGGCCCAGCCGGAGTCGTCGAAGTCCGCCTCGCTCCAGCCCGGGATCTCCATCGTGGCGTCGTAGTCCTGGCCGTCGTATACGCCGTCGAAGCGGTACGGGCCGGTGTCGGTGGCGCGCCACTGGTCGCCCGCCTCGGTCACGATCGACTCGGTCGTCCCGTTGGCGTACTCGACCAGGAGCTTGGCCTTCAGTGCCAGTGGGTTACCGTTGCGCGAGTAGTAGTTCGCTCCGTTCGAGATGCTGCTGTTGAACCAGCCATTGCCGAGCACCGCGCCCACCGCGAGTTCGCCGCCGTCCTGCTTGGCGGCCCGCACCATGTCGGTCACGTCGTAGGTCATGTAGTTGACCTTGACGTCGTAGTTGGTCCAGCCGGGGGTCAGCAGTTCGACCGTCTCGCCGTCGCCCTGCGGGACGGAGACGCGCTCGCCGTTGATGTACGCGTCGTAGACGCCGAGCGAGCTGATGTAGAGGCGCGCGTCCTGCACCGCAGGCTTGGCCAGATCGACATCCGTGCGGAACATCGGCATGCCGGGGGAGTTCGGCTCCTTGTCCGCCATCGAGATCCACTCAGCGCCGTCCCAGTTGGTCTCGCCATCGTCGCTCAGCAACGCGGTCTCGAACGAAGCGACCTCCGAACCGGGGCGGATGAGGCGACCGTTCGCGTCCCATACATCGACCTTCCAGAAGTACGCGGTTGACGGCTCGAGTGCCTCGCCCTCGTACTCGACCGCGATCTGCCGATCGGATGCCACCTTGCCGGTGTCCCAGACCACGCCTCGGCCATTGCTCAGGCCGGCCTCCGACGTGGCGACGACGATCCGGTACGCCGTCTGGCGCTGGTTCCGCTCGGTCGAGGTGATGTTCCAGCCGAATCGGGGCGATTCGACGTCGACGTTGATCGGAGCGACGCGGTGCTCCGTGGTCAGGTGGGTCACGGCGGCGTGTGGAGCCGCGAGGGCGACCGTCGGAGTCAGCGTCATCAGACCCAGGGCCACGGCTGAGGTCAGAGCGATCGTTCTGAATGGTTTCTGGATGGACACGAACTGCTCCCTCGTCATTGAGTGGTTTTCGGCTAGTTCAGCCCGAGGGTGAGACGCTGGCAAGACCTCAAGAGGATCTTGGCCGCATCCGGTCAGAATCGCTGGTGTGCTCCACGCCGGCGCCGATCGCGGCGAGCGGCGGGTTGGACTTCGAGACTCCAATCCCGGTCGTCGTTACACTGCGAGTATGTCGACCGGCGCTTCTCTCCTGGGTCGGCGCGCGAGCATCATCGACGTTGCCGAACGTGCCGGGGTATCCAGGCAGACGGTGACCCGCGCCATGAACGACATGCCGGGCATCAGCGCGGCCACCAAGCAACGTGTGCTGGACGCTGCTCGAGAGCTGCAGTATCGCCCGAGCCGATTCGGCAGGGGTCTGGTATCGCGAGGGACACCGACCCTGGGCCTCGTCGTCGTCGACCTGACCAACGGGTTCTGGGCGGAGCTCGCCTCCGCGGTGCTCGATGAGGCGACCGAGCGCGGATGGACGGTGCTCATCGCCGAGACGTCTCACGATGCCCGCTCGGCGGTGGCAACGTTGCTGGACCACGTCGACGCGCTCTTCGGTCTCGTGGACGTTCCGGAAACTGAGCTCGACGAATTGGTGGGTCCGACCCCGATCGTCCTCCTGGACCCCAAGCCGGACTTGCGCCGTCGCGCCTGGGTACGCCTGGATTTCGAGAGCGCGATGGCGGATGCTGCGAGTCACCTCGTCTCGAAGGGGCGACGCCGGATCGTCATGCTGGATTGGTCGCGTTCGCAGCCTCGGTCTGAACGGGCCACGAGCTTCGTTCATGCGGTCGAGAGCTTGGGGCTCGACCAGCTGGTGCTGCGACACACTGCGACCAGCGAGCCATCGATCGACCTAGGGAGGCTCGCAGCCGAAGAAGCGCTGGCGCAGTGGCCGGACCTGGACGCGTTCGTCTGTTTCAACGACCCGATTGCGGTCGGCGCGTTGAAGGCATGTCAGGCGGCCGGACGAAGCGTACCGGCGGACGTGTCGATCATCGGGGTCGATGGTTCGGCGGTCGGCCTCGTCGTCACGCCTGAGCTGACCACGCTGAGCTTCGACTTCCGCGAACTTGCACGCACGGCGTTCTCCACGTTGCTCGCGAGCGTCGAGGGCTCGCTTGCCGATGGCGGCCCGGCGGCCCATCGGCCGGTGCGACCTCAGCTGGTCGTGCGCGGCTCGAGCTGAGCGAACCGCTCAACGCACCAGTTGAGAGGTCCTCGTCGCACGGTGAGCTGCGATGAGGTCTCGATACCACAGCGCGGACTTCTTCGGGATCCGATCCAGCGTGGCGGGGTCGACCGCAGCGATACCGAACTTCGCACTGAATCCTGCCGACCACTCGTAGTTGTCCATGAGGGACCAGAGGTAGTAGCTGCGGACATCGTGGCCGGCGCGGATTCCTTCGGAGATCCATTCCAGGAATCCGCGGACATACCTGATGCGCTCGTCGTCGTCGAGCGGGTCGGCGGCGGACGCAGGGCCGTCGGTCATGCCGTTCTCCGTAATGTGGATGGGGCCGCTCCATCCGTAGTCGTCGCGCACCAACTCGAGCGCGTCGAACACCGCTCTCGGGTAGTACTCCTGTCCGTTGTCGAGGAAGTTCCCGCCGGGGAAGGGGTCGCTCTGCGCCCACTTCGTGCCGTCGTTCTTCTCGGAGTCCACGACCACACGCGAGTAGACGTTCAGGCCGAGGTAGTCGAACGGTTCCGAGATGAGCGCCTGATCCCCGTCGGCGATCTCCGGCATCGTGCCGTCGGCTTCGAGCCTGGCGCGGATGCGATCGCTGTACCCGCCGCCGAGCAGCGCGTCGAAGAAGAAGCGGAATCCGTCGTCGTCACCCGCGTTCGCGAGAGCGATGTCGGCGGGTGAGTCCGTCTTGGGGTGACGCTTCCAGATGTCGAGCACGATGCCGATCTCGCCTGGTGAACCGGCCGCGCGGAAGGCCTGGACTCCGCGCCCATGCGCGCGCAGGGCGTTGTGCATCGCCTGCCGTCCGTCGGCTGCGTCTCGTCGCCCGGGCGCGAAGAAGCCCTCGCCGTACCCTGCCCAGATCGCGATCGGCTCGTTGAGGGTCGCCCATCGGTTGACGCGGTCCCCGAAACGGTCGAAGACGAGCGCGGCGTACTCGGCGTACCACTCCGCCACGTCCCGATTCGGCCAGCCGCCGCGATCCTCGAGGGCCTGGGGCAGGTCCCAGTGGTAGAGCGTCACGTTCGGCTGGATGTCCGCGCTCAGGAGGTCGTCGATGACTTGGTCGTAGTACGCCACGCCGGCGGGGTTGACTCGACCCGTACCCTCGGGGAGCAGCCGAGGCCAGCTCATCGACAGGCGGTAGGTGTCCAAGCCGAGTGCGTTCATCAGAGCGATGTCGTCGCGATGACGATGATACGAATCGCACGCGACATCACCTGGGACGTCGTCCTTCACCTTGCCGCTGGTGTGCCCGAAAGTGTCCCAGATCGAGGGCCCCTTGCCATCGGCGTTCCAGCCGCCTTCGATCTGGAACGCGCTCGTGGCGACCCCGAAGCGGAAGTGCGGGGGGAGATCAAGGCTAGGCAAAGCGCCTCCTTCGACGTAGGCTCGTGAACGTTCACGATATGACCCGATGCTCACGAAGGCAAGACGCTAATGCCAATCATCGACCGGCACATCCGGGGCTTGGTCACGTCCCGGTTGCAATCACGAGAATTCCCGATCCCAGTCATTGACAGGACGGGCTCAGCGGGTCTAGCTTCAAACTGAAAGCCGGTCAGTGAAATAGTTTCGGATCGGCATCCTGACGCATCACAGCAATCGCTACAAGGAGGTACTGATGCTGCACCATCGAACCCGACGGCTTCGCACCGTCGTCGGAACCAGTGTTCTCATCGGCGCGCTCGCGCTCACCGGTTGTTCCGATGGCGGAGGGGACAGCGGCGACGGCGAGCCCGTGACGCTCACCTGGTACATGGGGGCCGGCGTTCCGGACGACATCGCCACGGCTGAGGCGCTCGCTGCGGCCTTCAACGACCAGAACGAATCCGACATCACCGTCGAAGTCGATGCCTCGGGTCCGGAGGGTGTGGAGGGCGACAACCTCATCAAGACACGGCTCGCTTCCGGCGACATGGCCGACCTGCTCTGGTACAACAGCGGCGCGCTGATGTACGCGCTCCAGCCGGACGACCAACTCCTGAACATCGCCGACGAGCCCTGGGTGGGTGACCTCAACGACGCCTATCGCGCCACGGTTTCGACCGAGAACGGCACCTACGGTGCGCCGGTGGGCAACGCGATGGGAGGCGGAATCCTGTACAACGTCGACGTGTTCGAGGAAGCCGGAGTCGAGGTTCCGCAGACGTGGGACGAGTTCCTCGACGTCGTCTCCGAACTCAGCGACGCGGGGATCACGCCGGTCATCCAGTCCTACGGCGACACCTGGACATCGCAGCTCGTTGTGCTCGGTGACTTCTACAACGTCCTGGCCGAGGACCCGGCCTTCGCCGAGGAGATCACGGCGAACGAAACCACCTGGGCCGACGGTGCAGGGCTGCAGTCGTTCCAGAAGCTGCAGGACCTGGCAGATGCCGGAGCGTTCAACGAGGACTACTCCACGCTGCTGTTCGATCAGGCGCTGGCGAAGCTCGCGGAGGGTGAGGGTGCGATGTACCCGATGCTCACCTTCACGCAGGCCACGTTCAAGCAGGACTTCCCCGACGCCAACATCGGCTTCTTCCCGGTCCCCGGTGAATCCGCGGACGACCTCGGCCTCACCACTTGGATGCCGTCGTCGGTCTACTCGCCGGCGTACACGGAGCACCCCGATGAGGTGAAGGAGTTCATGGCGTTCGTCGCCAGCCCCGAGGGTTGCGCCGCGATCGGCGAGGCCCGCGGCAACGCTGGGCCGTACGTGGTGAATGGCTGCGAGATGAGCGGCGACGTGTCCCAGATCGTCTCCGACATGCTGCCGTACTTCGAGTCCGGCAAGACCGAGCCGGCGTTCGAGTTCCTGTCCGTCGTCAAGGGGCCGAACCTCGCCAACTTCACCGTCGAGGTGGGCTCCGGGATCTCGACCGCGGAAGAGGCAGCCGCTGCATACGACGAGGACAACGTTCTCCTTGCACAGCAGCTGGGCCTTCCCGGCTGGTGATCCGCCGGCATTAGCACGAAGTAATTCGCGGCGGGGCCGACGGCACGTCGGCTCCGCCGCACCCTCTGGAGGATCTCTTGACCACGACGATGCCACCGCGACAGCGGACCCGGAGCTCGCGGAGCGACAGCCCACCTGCACGAACGGAACGGAAGCGGCGCGGCGGAAAGGACCCCTTCGCGTTCGCGTACCCCGGTTGGTTCTACGCCCCGGCAGGAGTCATCTACGGAGTCCTCTTCCTGTTCCCGACCGTCATCTCGTTCTACTTCGCGTTCACTCGATGGAACCTCACGTCCGCAGAATTCATCGGATTCGACAACTTCGTGACGTTCTTCACCCAGCAGAGGCTCTTCCAGGGTTTCATCAACACCCTCATCTTCGGCGCACTCACGTCGTTCGCCAAGGTGGTGCTGGGTCTCCTCCTCGCTGTCGTCCTCACCTCCGGGATCTTCGCCCGCGGCTATCTTCGCGCAGTCGTCTTCTTCCCCGTCCTCGTCTCGACGATCGGCGTGGGCGTGACCTTCAAGATCCTCTTCGACCCCTTCGACGGACTGGTGAACGAGGCGCTCGCGGTGATCGGAATCACCGGGCCGAACTGGCTGACCGACCCGAACATGGCGATCTACTCCATCGCGATCGTCGACATCTGGAAGGGCGTGGGCCTGGCAGCGCTCATCTACATCGCAGGAATCGTTGCGATCCCGAGCGACTACTACGAAGCCGCCCGAGTCGACGGGGCGAACGCGTGGCACAACTTCTGGCACATCACGCTGCCCTTGGTGCGACCTGCCACGATCACCGTGGTGATCCTGTCGCTCATCGGTGGCCTCCGGACATTCGACCTGATCTGGACGATGACGAGCGGCGGGCCGGGGTTCGCGAGTGACACGATCGCGTCTGTCATCTACAAGCAGTACGCCGCCGGCTACTACGGACTGTCCACCGCCGGGAACGTCATCCTGTTCGTCTTGGTGACGGCAATCGTGCTGCCGATCTACATCTTCTTGAACCGGAAGTCGAAAGAGCTGTGAGAACCGAGCGAATCCGGAACCTCGTCGGCGGCATCATCGCCATTGTCGTCACCGGCATCATCTTCCTGGTGCCGTTCATCTTCATCCTCCTCACGGCGATGAAGACCCGCGAAGAAGCGAACCTGCTCGAGTTCGGATGGCCGGTCGGGGACTTCCGCCTCTTCGAGAACGTCACCGAAGTACTGCAGATCCGCGACTACACCGTCGTCCGCGCGTTCATCAACAGCAGCATCCTGACCGTTTTCTCGGTCAGCATCATGGTGGTTCTCGCTGCGATGGTCGGCTGGACCCTCCAGCGCCGTCAGACTCGCTGGAACGGGCTGATCAACATGCTCGTTCTGGCAGGTCTCATCATCCCCCCGGCGGTCGTACCCACGATCTTCGTGATGAAGGCCCTCGGCATCTTCGCCACCATGCCTGGCCTGATCCTGATCGAGATCGCGTTCGGACTGTCGTTCTGCATCCTGCTGTTCCGTGCATTCGCCGCAACTGTCCCGAGAGAGATCGACGAGGCCGCCATCATCGACGGTGCCGGCCCGATTCGACTGTTCTTCCAGTTCGCGTTCCCGTTGCTGCGAAGCGTCATCGTCACGGTCATCGTCGTGCAATCGGTGTTCGTATTCAATGACTTCGCGGCTCCGCTGTACTTCGCTCCGGGCGCGGACAACGTCACCGTCCAGCTGAGCCTGTACAACTTCCAGAGTCAGTACTTCACGTCGTACAACCTGCTCTTCACCGACATCCTGCTGATCACGATTCCGCCGCTGCTCATCTTCATCTTCTTCAACAAGCAGATCGTCGCGGGCCTGACCTCCGGAGCGGTCAAGGGATGAGCGCGGAAGCGACGCAAGCGAGTTCGCTTCGGCGACTGGGCCGCTCCGGTCTCCTGACGACGCCAGTGGGCATCGGCGGGAGCCCACTCGGCGGCATGAAAGGGCTCTACGGGCACGACACCTCCCACGAGGATGGCGTCGCCACAGCAGTCCGTGCTCTGACCGGACCATTCACGCTGCTCGACACGTCCAACGCGTACGGCAACGGTCGCAGCGAGCAGCGGATCGGCGAGGCCATCCGGGATCTCGGAGGCGTGCCCGATGGCCACCTGATCGCCACGAAGGTGGATGCCGATCCCACGAGCGGAGCCTTCGACCGCGACCGTGTTCTGCGCTCCTTCGAGGAGAGCACGGAACGGCTGGGACTGGACCGCATCGACCTGCTGCACCTCCACGACCCCGAGGGGCACATCTCGGTCGACGAAGCACTGGGCCGGAACGGCGCCATCCGGGGGCTGCTCGAACTGCGGGACGCTGGCCTGGCAGGCTCGATCGGCATCGCCGGAGGCGCGGCCGCAGAGATGACCCGGTACGTGGAGACGGATCACTTCGACGTAGTCCTGACGCACAACCGCTGGACGCTCGTGGACCGCACGGCGGACGAACTCCTCGACCGGGCACGAACGCGGAACATGGGCGTGATCAACGCGGCGCCGTTCGGCGGCGGCGCGCTCGCGCGACGGCCCCGACCCGGCGACCGGTACGCATACGGACTGGGGACCGCGGAGCAGGTGAATGCCGCTGAGCGGATCGCCACGTTCCTCAGCACGGTCGGGATCCCCATCGCCGCAGCCGCGCTGCAGTTCTCCGTCCGCGAATCGCGCATCGATACGACCCTGATCGGCGCATCCAATCCCGGGCGAATCGACGAAGCCCAGCGCCTCCTCGACGTGAACATTCCCGATGAGGTCTGGGCGGAACTGGACGAGCTGACACCCGCGCGAACCCACTGGATCAACGACTGACGGCGGGCAACGGCACGTGGACGGGCGTCGCGGACGTGAACCGCCCGGCGCTCCACGACTCGAGCTCGCCCTTGGATGGCCCACACGGAGGACAAGTGACTCGTGACTTCCCAGCCGACTTCCTCTGGGGAACGGCGACCGCTGCACACCAGGTCGAGGGGGACAACCACAACTCGGATTGGTGGCGATACGAGCACGCGCCGGGCAGCGCCGCCCTGGAGTCCTCAGGCGACGCCATCGACCACTATCACCGCTATTCGGACGATTTCGAGTTGCTGGCGGGAATGGGGCATAGCGCTCACCGGCTGTCCGTCGAGTGGGCACGCATCGAACCCGCGCCAGGCGAGTTCAGTCGTGCGGCGATCGCGCACTACCGGACGGTGCTGGAGACTCTGCGAGCGACGGGTATGCGGTCATTCGTCACCCTCAATCACTTCACGCTGCCGGCGTGGTTCGCGGAACGAGGTGGATGGCTGTCGCACGACGCGTTGGCCTGCTTCGACCGCTATTGCCGGCGGATCCTGCCCGAGCTCGGCGAGTTCATGGACTTCGCGTGCACGATCAACGAACCCCAGATGGTGGCTCTCCACGGCTATCTCGAGGGGTACTTCCCTCCAGGGGAGACGAATCCGACGCTCTGGAAGCGCGTGGGCCGCGTCCTGCTCGATGCTCACCGGCTGGCGGTTCGCGCGGTTCGAGACGAGAGCACCGCCGACCCGGGTCTCGTCGTGCAACTGCCACTTCTCGCACCAGCCCGCGAGGATGAGGCAACTCAGGTCTTCATGCGGGCGCTACGCGCTGAAGTCGTCGATCTCTACCTCGATGGCCTCACCGGCGATCCTGACGCCGGAGGGTGGCTCGGCGTCCAGTACTACCGGAAGAACTGGGTGGATCCGGCGTCGCCCATCTTGTTCGGCACGCCACCCCCGGGAACCCGGCTCACGCAGATGGGATGGGCCGTCCATCCGGACGGCCTCCGCGACATGCTCCATCGAGCTGCGAAGACAGGGCTTCCGCTGTATGTCACCGAGAACGGCATCGCGACCGAGGACGACGCCGAACGGATCGACTACCTCGAATCGCACCTTCAGGCGGTCGCGCGAGCAAGGTCGGAGGGAGTCGACGTGCGTGGATACATTCACTGGTCGGCATTCGACAACTTCGAATGGGCTGAGGGGTATCGTCCCAAGTTCGGCCTCATCGCAGTAGACCGCGACGGGGAGTTCCGCCGGGTTCCCAAGCCCAGCGCCTACGCGCTGGAGCGCGTCGCGCGCAGCGGGGACATCTCGGCATTGCGGGCGCATGGACCTGTGTTCAAACAATGAAAGCCAATCGATGAGTTGTATTGGGCTAGGCTTTCGTCAGAAGCCGACATCGGCGCTCGACGAGGACGTCTGGAGGACGAAGTGAAGTACCGGTACCTGGGAAACTCGGGGCTCAGAGTCACCGAGATCACCTACGGCAACTGGTTGACGCACGGCTCCCAGGTCGAGAACGACTCGGCGAAGGCCTGCGTCCGTGCCGCCCTCGATGTCGGCATCACCACGTTCGACACGGCCGACATGTACGCCAACACCGCCGCTGAGACCGTGCTCGGTGAGGCGTTGAAGGGCGTGCGTCGCGAATCGTTGGAGATCCTCACCAAGACGTACTTCCCGGTCGGACCCGGCGGAGCGAATGACTCCGGCCTGTCGCGCAAGCACATCATGGAGTCCATCGATGGGTCGCTCCGACGCCTCGGAACCGACTATATCGACCTCTATCAGGCTCACCGCTGGGACTACGCCACCCCCCTGGAGGAGACGATGGTGGCGTTCGCCGACCTCGTCAGGTCGGGCAAGGCGTTGTACATCGGGGTCAGCGAATGGACGGCCGATCAGTTGCGACAAGGTGCCGCCCTCGCGAGGGAGTTGCGCATCCCCTTCGTGTCGAACCAGCCGCAGTACTCCGCGCTGTGGCGCGTGATCGAGGCAGACGTCGTGCCGGCGTCGCGGGAGCTCGGCATCTCCCAGATCGTGTGGTCGCCAGTCGCCCAGGGCGTGCTGACCGGCAAGTACCGTTCCCGACACGCGGCACCGACCGGCAGCCGTGCGACCGACGGAAACGGCGGTGCCGAGATGATCGAACGCTGGATGCGCGACGACGTGCTGGATCGGGTTCAGCGTCTCGGTCGGGTCGCCGACGAGCTCGACCTCACGATGGCTCAGCTCGCCATCGCGTGGGTGCTTCAGAACCAGAACGTCGCGGCTGCGCTCATCGGCGCATCGCGTCCCGAGCAGGTCGTCGAGAATGCCGCAGCTTCCGGAGTCGTCCTCCCGCCCGACGCCCTGGCTGCAATCGACGACGCGCTCGGCGACGTCGTCGAACGCGACCCTGCGAAGACCAGCCTCGAATCGCCGGTCGACCGCGTTCGCACCGATGGCTGGGGGACCACGCCGTAGCACTGAAGCGAAGCGACAGAGGCTCCGCGACACCGGCGTCCGCTCGATGCCGCTCTTGGGGGTGCCTGTCCGGACCTCCCGCCGCCCGGGCGCTCCCTGCATCGTAGAGAGCGAGTGCATCACTCGAAGACATCAGGGAGGCCGGATGCTGCACGAACGAACGCTGGGACGACAGGGACTGAAGGTCGCCGAGATCGGCTTGGGGACGATGGGGATGACCGCCTTCTACGGTCGTGGCGGGAGCCGGGAGGAGCACCTCCGGGTCATCCGCAGGGCCCATGAGCTCGGCGTGACCCTGTTCGACACCGCCGAGCTGTACAACCGCGGGAACGGCGCGAACGAGGTGCTCTTGGGCGAGGCAGTCGCGCCGTTCCGTGAATCAGTGCAGCTCGCGACGAAGTTCGGGTTCACCTACGACGCGAACGGCGATTCCAATGGTCGTGACTCGAGCCCGTCGAACATCCGCCGAGTGACGGAGAACAGCCTGCGCTACCTCGGAACGGAGGTGATCGATGTGCTCTATCAGCACCGGCAGGATCCGGCTGTGCCCGTCGAGGAAGTGGCGGGCGCCGTGAAGGAACTGATCGAGGAGGGCAAGGTCCGCTACTTCGGACTCAGCGAGGTGGGACCGGAGACGTTGCGGCGCGCTCACGCGGTGCAGCCGGTCTCCGTGGTGCAGACCGAGTACTCGCTGTTCGAGCGGGGTGTGGAGTCCGAGGTGCTTCCGGCCGCCCGGGAGCTCGGCATCGGGTTCGTCCCGTACTCGCCGTTGGGACGCGGTTTCCTCACATCGGCGGTCAAGCCGGCCGAGCAGTACGAGGCGAGCGACTTCCGGCGTCATGATGCTCGCTGGCAGGGTGAGAACTATCGTTCGAACGTCAGTGCGGTCGATCGGCTCACTGCGTTGGCCCACGACAACGGCGTGACGGCAGCACAGTTGGCGCTCGCATGGCTGCTCGCACAGGGGGATGACATCGTGCCCATTCCCGGCACCCGACGCGTGGATCGGCTGGAGGAGAACATCTCGGCCGCCGCGCTCTCACTCACGGCGACTGAACTCGACCTGATCGACGAGATCATCCCGGACGGCGCGGTCGGCGCGAGATACACCGACGAGCACCTGCCGACGTGGGTGTGATGGCGGACTCCACCGGAGTCCGACACGCCGTCGCCCCCTCGCAGCCGAGCGCTTCGCGCGCGGAGCCGACGACCCCCATCGAGGAGAACGAGCGTGACCGAGTTGAAACGGCCTGGTTTCTGGAGTGCCCGATTGGCGGCGGTTCCTCGACCGGTACCTGCAGCTTCGGAACTACACCGAGACGGTGCGGCGGGCCGGCTTCAGCGACACCGACTTCACCGACGGCGGGAGCGACCGTCTCGTCGACACGATCGTCGCGCACGGCACCATCGACGAACTCGCGGATCGCACGTGGGCGCACTGGGACGCCGGCGCCGATCACGTCTCCGTGAACGTGCAACCCGACACAGAGGACCCGGTGCCGACCCTCCGTGCCCTCGCAGCCCCCGCTCTCGAACGCTGACGCCCGCCCACACACGGAGGAGATCATGGAAGTCCATCGTCACGAAACCATCAAGAATCCGCCCGAGTGGTTCACCGGTGATGTCTGGCTGGACGCCGTCGCGGCACCGAACGGAACCGGCCAGCAGGCGAACGCCGGAATCGTCCGCTTCGCTCCAGGCGCCAGGACGGCATGGCACACGCATCCCGGGGGTCAGACGTTGCACGTGCTCGAAGGGATCGCGCTCGTGCAATCGCGAGGCGGCGCCGTCGTCGAAGTGCGGCCGGGCGAGACAGCGGTCTGTCCTCCGGGGGAGGAACATTGGCACGGGGCTGCGCCGGATAGCTTCATGACCCACCTCGCCGTGTGGGATACGCTGCCCGGTCAGCCGAGCGCGGTCTGGGGGAACCACGTGACCGACGCGGAGTACGGCGCCCGGTAGCCGGCCTCGACGCTCGGGTGCTGGACCCGCGGGCTGCTCAGTGACCGGCGGTGGTCAGCGCCGATACGGCGTCCGCCTGCTCCGTCGTCAGTTGCACGTCAGCCGCTGAGGCGTTGGCCTGGAGTTCGTCGACGGATTCGGCGCCGATGATCACGGAAGCCACGGCCGGACGGGAAAGCAGCCAGCTCAGGGACACCTGTTGCATGCCCATGCCCCAGACGCGGGCGAGCCGTTCGAGTTCCCCTGCGACCGCGATCTCGGTCTCGGTGAAACCCGTGCCGCCGAAGCGTTGGTCACCGGAGATCCGACGATCCAGGACGGCCAGGTCGGCGAGCAGGCCTCCGTGCAGTGGCGCGTACGGCACGATCGACACGTCGAACCGTTCGCAGGCCGCGGCCAGTTCACGCTCCGCGGTCCGGTCGAGCAGGCTGTACTTGACCTGGGCGCACACCGGTCCGGACCTGAGCCGCGCGCCGTCCGCAATCCACAACGCCTCGGTGAGCTGCCAGGCAGGATGATTCGACAGCCCGACGTACCGCAGTTTGCCCTGTCGGATCAGGTCGTCGTAGACGGCGAGCGTCTGTTCCAGGGGCGTGTCGGGGTCGGGGAAGTGCGCGTAGTGGAGATCGATGTAGTCGGTACCCAGTCGGCGCAGGCTCTGCTCGACCTGGCGGATCACATACCGTCGCGACAGGCCGGCGTCTGGATCGAACCGCCGCTCACCGCACTTGGTGGCGAGGACGACCTCGTCGCGGCGACCGGCGAGTGCTCGGCCGAGGATCTCCTCCGCGGACGCCCGCTCGCTCGAGGGAGGCGCGCCGGGCCTGTCGAACGTCGGCGACGAACCGTACACATCCGCCGTATCGAAGAAGTTGATCCCAAGATCGAGCGCCGCGGAGACGATACCGGCCGCATCTGACGCTGTGGGAGCGACCCCGAATGTGGCGGTTCCCAAACCGATCTGGGAAACGCGTACGCCGGTCGGGCCCAGCCTGCCGTACTTCATGGGAGGAGCCCCCTCTCCGGGCGTATGGCGCGTCGACGTCTGCCCGGACTCAGCATGTCAGCGAACCCGCTCGGCGGTAAGGTCGCGTCGACTCGGATTCAACCGTCCCTCCTCGTCAGTTGCCCAGGCGGGTCAGCTCGTCGTGGGTGAGCCGCAGGTCAACCGCGCGTGCGGAATCGACGATGGTCTCCGGGCGGGAGGCTCCCGGGATCGGGATCATCGTGGGCGCGAGGGACAGCTCCCACGCCAGGGCGACCTGCTGCGGGCTGATACCGCGCTCGGCGGCGATCTCTCCGAACGCCGTGTTCACGCCTGCGATGGAGCGGCTGCGACCGATGCCGCCGAGCGGGTTCCACGGCAGGAACGCGAGCCCGAGTTCGGCGGCGAGGTCGAGCTCGGATCGCGAGTCCTGGTGGGCGGGGGAGTATCGGTTCTGCACCGATACCAGGCCCTCACCCAGGATGTCGCGGGCGACGCGGATCTGATCCGTGGTGACGTTGGAGATGCCCGCCGTCTGGATCACACCGTCCGCGAGGAGATCCTTGAACGCACCGATCGAGTCCTCGAACGGCACGGCAGGGTCCGGGTCGTGGAACTGGTAGAGGGCGATGCTGTCCACGCCCAGGTTCCTCGCCGATATCCGCGCCGCGGTCTTGAGGTGCTCCGGCGTGCCGTTGTTGACCCAACTTCCATCGGCGGGCCGTTGGAAGCCGCCCTTGGTCGCGACGACGACGTTCGATGTGTCGTCCCGGTAGCTGCGCAGCGCCTTCGCGATCAGGATCTCGTTGTGATTCGTCTCGTCTGGCCGCGACCGGTAGGCGTCGGCGGTGTCGATGAGTGTCACGCCCGCGTCGAGCGCGGCGTGAATCGTGCGTATGGCGCGGCCCTCCTCGGGCCGGCCGTCCAGCGACAGCCACATCCCGCCCAGGCCGATCGCACTGACCTCGAACGAGCCGATCTTCCGCATGAGCATCCGTGGTCCTCCCGATGTGCTTCCTCGACGTTCGGCTCCCATCGTGGCTGCGAATCGAACGGCGTGGGAGGCCCGGACCAGACCCCCCAGGCCTTCGGGCGTGAATCTCGATTCGACACACCTGTGGCACCGCGTCTCCGTCGACGGATGAATCGTGCGCCAGATCCTTCACGGCGGTCCCGGCTACCCGGTCGAGCCTTCGATCCGCGCGACGCGCGTGGCATCCTGCGGATCACCGGCATCGAGCGTTCGTGCCCGTCGGCCTTCCGCCCATGCGGGCAGCAGAGCGAGGCGGTCGGCGTCGGGGGTACCGGGCTCGGCGCTGTACGTCACGATCGACAACCCCGTCTCGCCGGGCAGCTGCCAGCCGTCATATGTCACCTCGATCGCTCCGACGCCGGGGTGATTGAAGGTCTTCACCCCGCTGCGATGCTCGTGGACGTCGTGCTCGGCCCAGTCCTTCCGGAACTGTGGGCTGCGTGCCGACAGCTCGCCGATCAGGGCGGTGAGTTCCTCGTCGAGCGGGTTCCGGCCGACTTCGAGTCGGAGCATCGCGGCGGTCATCCGGCGCGCTTCCCCCCAATCCGCGTAGAACGTGCGGGCGCGTGGATCGAGGAAGGTCGTGCGGGCGATGTTCGGGCGAGCGTCGGTGTCGAAATGGATGTGGTACAGCGCGCGTCCGGCCTCGTTCGCACCGACGATGTCGTGCGGCGCGTTGTACACGATTGCCGGCAGGGCCATGCTGTCCAGCACCCGCTGCACCGACGTGCGCACGGACCCAGGTGGACGCATCGGCTGGGAAGAGACTCGCGGGGCGGACGCGCGGCGAGCGAGGTCGAAGAGGTGGGCACGCTCGATATCGTCAAGCAGCAGGGCCCGTGCGATCGCGTTCAGGACGCTCTCCGATGCGCCGCGGATATTCCCCCGCTCGAGTCGCGTGTAGTAGTCCAAGCTCACATCGGCGAGCATCGCCACTTCCTCGCGCCGCAGTCCTGGCACACGCCGGTCTCCGGAGTCCGGCAGACCAACCTGGCCTGGTCGCACCTGGGCGCGCCTGGTGATCAGGAACTCGCGGACCTCGTCCTTCACCGTCATGACCTCACCCTAGGCATGCGGTTCCACGACGCGGGAGGCTCTGCCGCGGCCCCCCACCCACGTCCGCCCCTCGCGGTCCGAAACGCGAGAACCGGAATGGAGTGGCGAGCATCGTCGGCGCCATCCCGTCAACCGGTGATGCTCGCCTGTGAGCGTGCGCGGCTGGCGCGCGCCCACGTCCGCGGCGGCGGGGTGAGTTCGTGGTCGCCCGAATGGCGGAAGGCCTGGAGCATGTATTCACCGAAGCGTCGCCAACTCCGTGGCGCAGCGTGTCCCATGCCGCGAACGATGCCCGCGTTGGCGTTGATCAGCATGAACAGGTCGCTGTGGTCGAAGTCCTCGCGAAGGGACCCGGCCGCCTTGACCCGGTCCACCAGGGCGATGCTGGCGTCGAGAGCGCGAGAGATCTCGCTGCGGAACAGGGCCGTGGCGTCGCGGGGACGCAGGATGAGTTCGCTGAACGCGAGGTCGGCGGCCTGCTGCTCGAGCATGAAGAACACGTAGTCCTCGAACGCCTCCCAGGGCGCGGTTCGTGCGCGCTCGACCGCCTGCTCGGTGCGGTCGGCGTACCGCGCGATCTTCTCCTCCATCACCACGGTCACCAGTTCATCCACTGTGGGGAAGCGGCGGTAGATCGTGCCGACTCCGACACCGGCGACATCCGCGATGTGCTCGAGCGTGACCGCGGTGCCCTCTTCAGCGAACACGCGTCCGGCGGCGCAGATGATGGCCTGCCGGTTGCGTTCGGCATCCGCCCGCAGCGGCTTGGGTTCGGCAGTCGACGGCTTAGTCACGTCATCATCTTACCGGATGTGGAATAGTCCTTCCAGTTGTGTGGTTGACTCTTGAAGTGGAGCAACGGTTCCACTAAATCGATCTTCGTGATCGCAGGAAGGCAGGAAGACATGAAGGCTCTGGTGTTGAAGGACTTCGACACGGCTCCCGAGGTGGCAGAGGTGGATCTGCCCGAGCCCGGTGCCGGTGAGGTGCGGGTCCGGATCAAGGCCGCGTCGATCAACGGATTCGACGTCGCGGTGGCGGGCGGCCGTCTGAAGGGCATGATGACCCACCGGTTCCCCGTGGTCGTCGGCAAGGACTATGCGGGCGTCATCGACGCGTTGGGTCAGGACGTGACGGAGTTCGTGGTCGGTGACCGGGTATTCGGCGTGGTCTCGAAGGAGGACCTCGGCGACGGCTCCTTCAGCGAGTACGTGACCGTGCCCGTCGCGACCGGCATCGCCCGCATCCCGGAGGGAATCGGGTACACGGAGGCTGCGGCGCTGGGCCTTGCCGGCACGGCGGCGGCGGATGCGTTCGATGCCGCGGCGATCGGTGCCGGTCAGCGGGTGCTGGTCGCCGGGGCGACCGGAGGCGTCGGCCAGCAGGTGGTGCAGCTCGCGGCGAAGGCCGGTGCCGAGGTGGTCGCCACCGCGACGTCGGACGATGAGGTCGCGAAGGTGCGTGAACTCGGCGCGGCCTCGACGGTCGACTACCGCGCGGATGTCGCCGCGCAGGTGCGCCAGCTCCACCCGTCCGGCGTGGACGCGGTGCTGCACTTCGCCGGCGACCCGGCGGCATTGGCATCGATCGTGAGGGAGGGTGGGGTTCTCGTCTCGACGTTGGTGATGGACCCTGCGCAGCTGCAGGTCGAGGGCGTACGAGTCGTCCCGATCTTCGCGCAGTCCACGAACGCGACACTGGAGCGCATCGCCCGCGATCACGCCGAGGGACACACGGCCGTGACCGTGCAGCGCGTCTACACACTCGACGAGGCGCCCGACGCGCTGGGCCACTTCGCCGCCGGCACGCTCGGCAAGCTCGTGCTGGCCATCAACTGACGCTGACTCGCGACGGTGTGCGGGCCGCAGTGCGGCCCGCACCATCGCGCGACGGAAGGACCACCCATTCATGGAACTCGGAATCTTCTCCCTCGGTGACATCTACGCACCCGGCGGCGACACGGCCGCGTCTCGCACGGACGACATCACCTCGTACGGCGTCGCGGCGGAGCGGGCGGGGCTGGACGTCTTCGGGGTCGGCGAACATCATTCGCGGCAGTTCGCCGTGTCTTCGCCGGCCGTGAACCTCGCCGCGATCGCCCAGGCGACCGACCGTATCCGACTCACCACGACGGCGTCGGTGCTGTCGGTCCTGGACCCGGTCCGGGTCTACCAGGACTTCGCCACGCTCGATCTCATCAGCCACGGCCGGACGGAGATCTACGCCGGGCGAAGCGCGTTCGCCGAACCGTTCGCCTTGTTCGGTGAGAACCTCCACGACCTCGATTCACTGTTCGCGGAGAAGCTCGAACTGCTGCTCCGGCTCCGCGATGAGGACAGCGTGACCTGGGAGGGTGCGCACCGGTCGCCGCTCGTGGACGCCGCGCCCAATCCGTCGGCACGTCCAGACCTGCCGATCTGGGTGGCCGTGGGTGGCACCCCGTCCAGCGCCCAGCGCGCCGGAGCGCTCGGGCTGCCGATGGCGCTCGGGTTCATCGGCGGCACTCTGGACCACGCGAAGCGTCTCGTGCAGCTCTACCGCGCCGCGGGGCGGGCGGCCGGTCACGGCGATGGGGTGCTGAAGGTCGGCATCACCAGCCATTTCTATGTCGGCGAATCGCAGGAGACCGCACTGGAGGAGTTCTTCTTGTACTACCAGCGGTACCTGGCCCCGGAGACCAATGGTGGTCGCGGCTGGCGGGTCGACCCTGCCGGGGCGCAGATGCTGACCGCGCGCCGGGGCGCGCTCATGGTCGGCGGACCCCGGGAAATCGCGGAGAAGATCCTCGACCTCCGGGCAGAGCTCGGCGCCGACCGCTTCCTCGGTCAGGTCGACCTCGGCGGACTCCCTCGCACGATGGTGCACGACTCCATCCGCCGCTTCGGGGAACGGGTCGCCCCGGCACTACGACAGGTGCTCGGGTCGTGAACGTCACGGTCTTCGGCGCGACCGGCGCCATCGGGGCACTCACGGTCGACGAACTCCTCGAGCGTGGGCACGCCGTCACCGCATACATCCGCAACCCCGCCAAGGTCCCAGACCGCTGGGCGGGAGCGGTGTCGGTCGTGGTGGGACAGATCGAGGATGCCACTGCGATCGACACCGTCGTCGCCGGATCCGACGTCGTGGTCAGCGCGCTCGGCCCGAGTATGGACCGGCACGCCACGGGGCTGCCACTCGTCGAGGGCACGGGCCACATACTCGCCGCCATGCGTCGCCACGGCGTCACTCGGTATATCGGCCACGGCACCCCCAGCATCCTCGATCCGCGTGAGAGACCCACCCTGCAGACGCGCCTCATCCGCTTCCTCGGCCGCACCTTCCTGCCACGCGCCTACGCCGAGCTCATCGGCATGACCGACCTTGTGATGCAAGCACGAGTGCGCTGGACGATCGTCCGCTTCACTGCCCCGAAGGACACCCCCAAGCGCGACGCCCTCCGGGTCGGGTCCTACGGGCAGAACTCGATCGGGTTCGCGATCAGCCGCGCCGACATCGCCGCGTTCACCGCTTCGCAAGTCGTCGACGACACCTACCTCGACGCCGCCCCCGCCATCAGCAACTGAACCGAACGAAGGAACCCTCATGGATATCGCTCTCTGGATCGCCTCCGGCATCCTGGCCGCCGCCTACCTCGCCGCCGGCCTGATCAAGCTCATTCGCCCGAAGCCGCAGCTGAAGTCGATGCTGCCCTGGACCGAGGACTTCGCGCCCGCGACGATCAAGCTCATCGGCGCCGTCGAGCTTCTGGGCGCGGTGGGTCTCATCGTGCCCTGGGCGACCGGCATCCTCCCGGTGCTGACGCCGTTGGCCGCGACAGGACTCGTGATCGTGCAGGTCAGCGCCATCGTCACGCACGTGCGGCGCGGGGAGGCCAAGGTCACCCCGTTCAACGTCACAATGCTCGCCGTGGCCCTGTTCATCGCCATCGGCCGATTCGTGCAGCTCGCCGGCGTCTGAGCAGCCCAGTCGAACGCGACCCTTGGCGCGGCGGCGGACATCGTGCGGGATGAAGACGCTCGCCCGGGCTTCCGCCGCGCCGAGTCTGCGCCAGCTTGATCGATCGTCAGGAGCGATCGGCTGAGAGCAACATTCCGTTCGCCTCGCGGGCGTCGTCGTCGACCCAGATCAGTCCGAGGGGTTCGTCGACGTCACCGCGTGAGTCGACCACGGTGGTCCTGTAGCCGACACGCCAGCGATGGTCCGCCCCCGCGCTCCACGGCAGCGGAGTCGGATCCTCGATTCGGTCGACCAGTTCGACCACCGCCCACGCCGGGTCGCCTCGACTGCTGGCGATGCGCTTCGCCACTGCCGTCGCGGCGTCGTCGACCCTGGCAATTCCGGATACGCGGACATCTTCCGAGACCGCCCCGAGCGGACCCGCTCCGCTCCCGAGCTCGCTGAACATGTTCAGATCGCGCTCGCGTCCGCGGCGGAGAGATGCGGAGCACGGTGAGCCCGATGCCGTGGTTCGGCGCAGCTGTGCGGAACTTCGCTTGACCTGAACTGTTCAGCGAGTGACGAGTTCTGCCTGAACGCGTTCAAGTGGCTCAAGAATCCGCGCGCCTCACGCGCCTTTTCGGTGCGGACCGGCAAATGTCAAGCATCAAAAGCAGTTCGCCGATTGCTATTGACGAACTCCGCGACACCGGGAAGAGTGGCGGCCGAACGGATTGAATCCATTCAAGTCGTTCAAGCCGGGCAGTGTTCCGAACCCTGCAACCCGCCACGAAGGAGTGCGAGTATGAACATGTTGTCGATCGCCGGAGCCGGAGGGGGCCGTCGTGGACGGCGCTCCCGGTCGGGATCGGGCGCGGTGATCGCGCCATGAGAAGGGTCCTGATGACATCACTCGTGGCGGCCGGAGTGGTCGCCCTGTCGGCGCCGCTCGGCGCGGTGCCTGCTTCGGCTGCCCCGCCGTCGGAGCGATTCGCCGTGACCGTCGAGGGCCTCAGCGTGAACGGGCGCGCCGACGAGCCGATCGACCTCGGGACCGGTCGCCCGTTCCTGTCCTGGTTCATGACGTCGGAGGACGCCGAGGGCAATCCCTGCTTCGACGGCTCCGTGGCCGGGACGTGCGCGCTGGACCGCCAGACCGGGTACGAGATCGAGGCGGCCTCGAGCGTCGCGGCGCTCGAAGCCGGCGACCTTTTATGGGACTCTGGCAAGGTCGACTCCGATCAGCAGGCCAATGTCGCCTACGGCGCCCCTGACGCCCTCGAGTCGCGCGATACGGTCGCGTGGCGGGTGCGCGTCTGGGATGCGCTCGGCAATCCCTCCGCCTGGAGCGACCCGTCGACCTTCACGGTCGGGCTGCTGGACCAGGACGACTGGGGTGACGCCCGCTGGATCGAGCAGGCCGGGCGGACCGAGTCCGACCCGCTGCCGATCTTCGCCCGCCAGTTCGACCTGGCCGAGGGCAAGACCGTCGACCGGGCGCTGTTCTACCTCTCCGGGGCCGGAATGCACTACCCGACGGTGAACGGCAAGAGCATCACCGACGAGCACATGGCACCCGGGAACACGAACTACCAGCTCTCGACGGAGTACCGGGCCTACGACATCACGTCGGCGCTCGAGGCCGGCGAGAACGCCGTCGGCGTCGAGCTCGGGAACGGCACGGCCTACGTCCGGCGTTCGATCCACAACCCCGCGGTCGGCCGCACCTCGCCCTACGCGTGGTGGCAGAGCCAGCTCAAGGGCTCCGGCACGCTGGTGGCGGATGCCCCGGCCGGCGCGACGAACGTCCTGCTCAGCAGCACGTCGAACTACCACGTCGGCGGCACGATCAACATCGACACCGGCGACGGAGGCGACCGTCTCGAGTCCCGGGTCATCACCGGGATCGGCACGGCCGGCCCGCTCGGCACCGGCATCTCGTTCGAGCCGGCGCTCGACGAGGCACATGCCTCGGGCGCACTGGTGACCGGATCGGGCAACAACATCGCCGCGAGCGACCCCAGCGCGGGTGCCGCGGTCACGCCGCGCATGATCGGCCGGATCGAGGTCTCCTACACGGACGGCAGCACGGACGTCATCGTCTCCGATCGGAGCTGGCGAGCGGCATCCGGTGCCCTGGTGACCGACGCGTGGTTCGCGGGCGAGGACTTCGACGCCCGCCGCGTGCAGGTCGGATGGAATGAGCCGGGCGCCGACCTGACGGATGCGGCGACGCGTCGCGACGGTACGACGGTGAACTGGACCTCGGCGGGCATCGCGCCGCCGCCGAACCTGGCGACCCAGCTGGTCTCGCGCGCCGGTGAGGGGATCCACGAGGCGGAGCGGTTCACGCCGCAGACCATCACCAACCCGGCACCGGGTACCTGGGTGTTCGACTTCGGTCAGAACATGGCCGGCTGGCCCGAGCTGAACCTGCCCGAGCTGCCCGCGGGGACCCTGATCAAGGTCAAGCCCGCGGAGAGCCTCAACGCGGATGGCACGGTCAACCAGTCCTCGCTCGGCCCCGGTGGTCGCGGTCGAGACCTGTTCAACAGCTACATCACCGCCGGTCTGGCCGGCGGCGAGCAGCACGCGCCGAAGTTCAACTACTTCGGCATGCAGTGGGTCCAGATCGAGGGACTGCCCGAGGGCTTCGAGCCGACGGCCGACATCGTCACGGCGGTGCGCCTCCAGGCGGGTACGCCCGATGTC
This sequence comes from Agromyces sp. GXS1127, assembly GCF_050565425.1. Taxonomy (NCBI): domain Bacteria; kingdom Bacillati; phylum Actinomycetota; class Actinomycetes; order Micrococcales; family Microbacteriaceae; genus Agromyces; species Agromyces sp. GXS1127. Next base: position 208,219 of record NZ_JBOCIG010000002.1, on the reverse strand, counting down.
GGCAGCTTCGACTCGTCGAACGAGCGGATCAACCGCATCAACAAGATGGCGTACTACTCGATGGCGACGCAGATCATGTCGACCTTCACCGACTGCCCGGGACGTGAGAAGCAGTCCTACCCGGCGGACTACACGATGCCGATGGACGGATTCCACCGGCTCTTCGAGTTCGACGCGTACATGCAGACCACGGAGCACCACTTGGTCGAGGGGCAGTCGCGGGCCGACACCTCGATGTTCGGCAACGTCGCGCTCAAGACCCCGGTCCACGACTGGGGCTACACCGGGCGCTTCGGTGACGAGATCAACTGGGGCAACGGCATCATCCTCGTCCCGGCGTTCCTGTACGAGTACTACGGGGACACCGAGACGATGACCCGCTCCTACGACCGGATGGTCGACTTCGTCGACTACATCCGCCGCGAGAAGGCGGGCACGGGCGACGACGAGCACATCGTCAACGCCGCGCTGTCGGACTGGGTGTCGGTCGAGCAGACCGACGGCCGGATCTCGGGCACGTGGGGCTACTACGTCATGATGACCAAGATGGCCATGATGGCGGAGCTCACCGGCCACGACGAGGACGCCGCAGAGTACGCGCAGCTGGCCGAGGACATCAAGGACGCGTTCAACGCGCACTTCCTCAACACCTCGGTCGGCTTCTACACGGCCGAGGGCGAGGCCGGCACCGCCGGCGCCACCCAGGCCGCGCAGGCGCTGGCGTTGGACGCCGACATCGTCCCGGAGGAGTACCGCGACTCGGTCACGGCGGAGCTCGTCCGGAACGTGAAGGAGTTCGGGGACGACGATGACCCGCACTTCAGCGCGGGCACCATCGGACTGGCTGCGGTGGTGCGTCAGCTCACCGAGTCGGGCAACGGCGACGTGCTCTTCGACGCGGTGCAGACGGACACCTACCCCGGTTACGGCTACTTCATGCAGTCGACCACGGCGAACCCCGACGGGTTCACCACGATCGGCGAGCGGTGGAACCGCGGTGACTCGAAGAACCACATGATCCTCGCCCAGATCGTCGAGTGGTTCCAGAAGGGCCTCGCGGGCATCGATCAGGCCGAAGGCTCGGTCGGGTACGAGTCCCTCGTGTTCAAGCCGCAGCCGGCCGGCGACCTCACGTGGGTCGAGGGCAGCTTCCAGACGCCCAGGGGCCTCGCCTCCAGCCGATGGGACAAGGCCGACGACCGGCTCACGCTGACCGTCGAGGTTCCGGCGAACACCACCGCCGAGGTGTGGGTGCCGACCGACGGCGACCAGGCCGTGCTCACGCCCGAGCGTGCGACGTTCGAGCGGATCGAGGGCGACTTCGCCGTCTACTCGGTCGGCGCGGGCCGGTTCACCTTCGTGGCCGCGGAGGAAGGGTACGCCGCCCTCGCCGCAGCCGTGGAGCGCCTGTCCTCCGAGGGCGAGCTCGAGGCTCGCCTCGCCGAGAGCCTCGACGCGTTCATCGCGAAGGCCCTCAGCGCCTCCGCCGAGGGCAAGGCCCAGGTCGCCGACAGCGCCCTGCGTTCCTTCCTCAACCAGATCGGGAACGCCAACGCGAAGCAGGCCTCTGAGGAGGCCCAGGCCGAGCTGACGGAGATGGCGAAGGCGCTGCAGGCGATGCTCCGAGAGGAGGGCGGAATCCCGGTCGATCGATGATCTGACCTGCTGCACCGATGCGGGTGCGGGCGCTCAGCGCTCGCACCCGCATTCGCCGTGACGGCGGTCGTTGCCCGATCGCGCCTGATTCCGAAGGGGTGCGATCCCCGGTTCAGTGAGTGGTCAGGCGGTGGACCCCGCCGACGACCTGCTCGACACGGCCGTCAGGTAGCACGATCTCCGCAGGGAGCCCATCGGGGAGGGCCACGTCGAGTGTGAACCCGCCGTCGTCGGTGTGCCAAGTTGCCGAGATCATGCCGTGCCGAGACTCATAGGACGTCTCGGCCCAGGTGATGCCGGGTCCCGGCACCGGCTGGATCCGGACCCGGGTGTAGCCGGCGGCGGCAGGTCGGATGCCACCCACGACCTGGTAGATCCAGTCCGCCACGGCGCCGAGAGCATAGTGGTTGAAGCTCGTCATCTCGCCGGGGTTGATCGTGCCGTCGGGCAGCATGGAGTCCCAGCGCTCCCATACCGTCGTCGCGCCCATCGTCACGGGATAGAGCCAGGACGGGCATTCCCTCTCGAGTAGCAATGCGTACGCATCATCGACGTGACCCGTTTCCGAGAGCGCCCATGTCACGAACGGCGTGCCGGCGAAGCCGGTCGTGACCCGGTGACCGGCTTCGCGCACGATCGCGGCGAGGCGGTCTCCCGCACGCCCGCGGTCCTCGTCGTCCAGTACCCCGAACGCGATGGCGAGCGCGTAGACGGTCGCGCAGTCGGACTTGATGATGCCTCCGTCGACGTAGTGCTCGTTGAACGCGGCCCGCGTACGCTCGGCCAACTGAGTCCATCGCGTGGCGTCCTCGGACTCGCCGATGATTCCCGCGACCTCTGCGGCGAAGGTCGCGGACCGATACAGGCAGGCAGTTGCGACGACGTGGGGATCGGCCTTCGCGTCGGCGGGCTGGTCGGGCGGTGCGTCCGGGTCGAGCCAGTCGCCCAGCTGGTGCCCGAGGTCCCAGAGCCCCGTGGGCGAGATGTAGCGCTGCACCGACGCTAGGTGAAGCTTCATCGCCGGGTAGTGCGATGCGAGGCGGTCCGCATCCCCGTATGCGGTCCAGAGGGCCTGAGGGACCCAGATCGCTGCGTCGCCCCACACCGCCGTCGCTGTCCAGGGCGGCATTTCGAAGTCCTCAGGGAAGGTTGCGTACTTCAGGGCGTCGGGAACGACCAGTGGTACGGCGCGGTCGGGGGAGTGAGCGGTCTCGGTGAGCAGGTCGGCGAGCCAGTTGTCGAGGAAGTCCGCGGTGTCGAACTGGAAGCAGGCGGATGCCGCGTAGGCGGCGAGGTCACCGGTCCAGCCCAGGCGTTCGTCGCGCTGCGGGCAGTCGGTGGGGACGCTGAGGAAGTTGCCCTTCTGGCCCCACACCGAGTTGTGGATGAGCTGGTTCACGAGCGGCTCCGAGCACGAGAAGTGCCCGGTGCGCCGCATCTCCGAGTGCACGACCACCGCCTCGAGACTGTCGGGACTGAGCTCGCCCGGCCATCCGCGGACCTCGACGTATCGGAAGCCGTGGAACGTCAGCGTCGGTTCGAACGTGTCGACGCCGCCGGAGAGGATGAAGACGTCGCGCGCCTCTGCGGCCCGCAGCGGTCGGGTGCCGAGTTCGCCGTCTTCGAGTACCTCGGCATGGCGGATCTCGATCTGCGTGCCCTCCGGTCCTTTGACCGTAAGGCGGAGCCACCCGACCAGGTTCTGGCCGAAGTCCACCAGGGTGCGTCCCGTCGGCGACGTCCAGATCGCGGTGGGCTGGAACGTCTCGTGTCTGAGTACCGGCGGTCCGCTCTGGGGGACCAGCCTGCCGCGATCGACGTCGACCTCGAGCACCTCCAGTGGCGGTGCTTCGACGTGCCGCCTGCGCGCGTCGATCGTCTGCCCGTTGTACAGGGAGTTGCGCGTCGTGTCCGACGCGACGGCGGACCAGTTCGCATCGGTGATGATGCGCTGGACAGAGCCGTCCCGGTAGGTGACCTCGAGGACTGCCGCGACCGAGATGACGTCACCGTAGTTGGCGTTCGCGCCGGCGAACGCCAGGTCGCCTCGGTACCAGCCGTTGCCGAGCACGAGGTCCAGCCGAACCGCACCGCTCCCGGTGGCGACCAGGTCTCGTACATCGTGCTCCTGGTAGGGAAGGCGCCACTCGTAGGCGGTCCATCCCGGGTCGAGCACGGAGTCGGAGACGGGTCGCCCATCGATGCGGGCCTCGTACACGCCGTGGGCCGTGGCGCGCAGCACCGCACCAACTACGTCCGAGCGTGGATGGTCGAGGTCGGCCTCGATCCAGAATCGCGGAGCGACGTGGCGGTCTCCCCGGGCCGTGATGAAGTGGGCGTTCCCGAGGGCGTCGAGCGTCATCGTGTTCCTCTCCAGGAGCCCGCGGTCGACGACCCATCCGCGCCGACTGCGACCGGCGCCGGTGCATCCACGGCGATGTCGAGTGTGACGGGCAGGTCGGCCACCGAGAAGCCGACGCGGAGCGCGTAGGCTCCCGGTTCGGTTCGCCAGCCGTCGTCCCAGTGCTCGAAGGCCCGCGCTGCGACCGGCACTTCGACGTTCACGGTCTCGCCGGCGGCCGCCGTGGCCGGGGCGAACCCGGCGAGCCATCGGACAGGGCGGTCGATCTCGGACGGCGATACTCGCTCGAGGTACACCTGCGCGACCGTCTTCCCGGTTCGGGATCCCCGGTTGGTCAGTCGGATGGCGACGGTCGCGTCCGCACCTTCGGACACCGTCGCCGGCGCGGACGCTGCATCGAGGGTCCAGGTCGTGTACCCCAAGCCGTGGCCGAAGGGATAGGCCGGAGCGGCGCCCGTGCGGAGCCACGCACGACTGCCGACGTGCACGCCCTCCGCGTAGTCGAGGACGCCGTCCGTGGGTCGGGTCTCGCGCACCGGCACGGTCTCCTCGCTACCCGGCCAGGTGACCGGGAGGCGCCCGCCCGGTTCGGCGGCGCCGCTGAGGATGTCGGTGAGGGCGTCGCCGAACTCCTGTCCGGGGAACCAGCTCACGAGGATGGCGGGGACCTCGTCGCGCCATGGCAGGATCACGGGCGCGCCGGCGTTGACCACGACGACGGTGCGGGGGTTCGCTGCGGCGACCGCGCGGACCAGGTCGTCCTGGCGGCCGGGCAGGGCCAGCGAACGGCGGTCGAACCCCTCGGACTCAACCTCCGCCGACGTCGAGACGACTACCACGGCCACCTCCGCATCGGCGGCCGCATCGGCGGCGTCGGCGATGAGCTCGTCGGCGTCGCGGGTCGTGGGTGGGACGCCGACGCCCAGCGACAGGGCATCGGGCATCGCGCCGGCCACCGGGTGGAAGGTCACCGTGACGTCGGTCTCCTCCGACGGGGTCGGGACCTCGACGACCGTGGCCGGCGGGTGGAGGACGGCTGCGGCCGGATCGTCGTCCGGCCCGGTGCGGAGTGCGCCTGCCGCGACCTCCACGCCGTCGGCGAAGACGACGTAGTCCGCGAGCCCGACGATGCCGAGTCGTGCGACGGGTTGGTCCGTGCTCGGTCGCCAGCGGAAGCTCATCTCGACGCGCGCGGCTCCGACGACGGGGGACTCGGGGTCGAACCCGACGATGCGGGACGTCTGACGACGTTCTTCGAGGGTCACCGCCCCCGACGCATCCAGGTATCGAACGGTCATGCCCGGCAGTCCGTCGAGCGTGGTGTAGTCCTCCCGCGCGAGGTCGGCGACACCGTGCTGCACGACCGCGCCGAGCGACCAGCTCACCCGGGTGTCCGGCCATCGTGCGCCGATCGCCGCGAGGGGTGCGCTGACCGCCTCCGGGATGACCGTCGCGCTGCCACCGCCCTGGGTCCGTGCGACGCGCGCGCCTTCGCCGATCAGCGCCATCGACTGAGGGGACGTCATCGGGAGGAGCCCGTCGTTCTGGAGTAGCACCGACCCCCCGATCGCCGCGGCCCGAGCCGTCTCACGTACAACGCGCGCATCGGCGGGCGCGACGTCCGGTCGTCGCGGGACATCTCGGAGCGCCCCCACGCGCGCGGCGAGCATGAGGAGGCGGTCGACCTTCCGGTCGATGGTCTCGACGGGGATCCGTCCGTCCTCGACGGCGCGGACCAACGCGTCGCCCCACGGGCCGCTCGGGCCGGGCATGGCCAGGTCCTGGGGATGGCGGGCGCTCTCGATCGAGCGCACGGCCGTCCAGTCGCTCACGACGACACCGTCGAATCCCCACTCGTCGTTGAGCGGGGCCGTGAGCAGCTCGTTCTCGGAGGCGGTGCGCCCGTTGATGGCGTTGTAGGCGCTCATGACCAGCCAGCTTCCGCCGTCGACGACGGGGCCCTCGAAGGCACGCAGGTACACCTCGCGCAGCGCGCGGTCCGAGACGCGGACGTCGACGGTGAAGCGATCGGTCTCGGAGTCGTTGGCCACGTAGTGCTTCACGGTCGCGCCGACGCCGAAGGACTGGATCCCGCGGACGTAGCCCGTCGCGAGCACGCTGGTCAGCAGCGGGTCCTCGCTGAACGCCTCGAAGTGGCGGCCGCCGTACGGCGTGCGCTGGATGTTGATCGTCGGTGCGAGGACCACGTCGACCCCCTTGCGCACGGCTTCGCTGCCGAGCCCTGCGCCCACTCGTTCCACCATCGCGGGATCCCATGACGCGGCGACCGCCGTGGGCGACGGGAAGTTGACCGACGGCGACCGCTCGTCCCACAGGGCGCCGCGGACCCCGGCCGGCCCGTCGGAGAGCACCATGGAGCGCAGCCCGATCGATGGGAGCGGGGTCGTGGACCACGAGTCGCGCCCGGTGAGGAGCGCGACCTTCTCCTCGAGCGTCAATGACGCGCGAAGCGCGCGAAGGTGGCTTCGGATCTCGTCGTCCACGGTGTCGTCTCCACTTCCTCGTCGGACTCGCCGACCGGAAAACCAATCAGCGACATAGTTTCATAGATTCCGCGTCGGTACCATGGCGACATGGCGTCACGTGGTCCCTATGCGAAAGGTCTCGCCAAGCGAGGCGAGATCCTCGATGCTGCACTGGAGGAGTTCGGGCGACGCGGGTACGACCGGACCTCGATGCGCGAGATCGCGAGGCAGACGGGCCTGAGCCAGGCCGGCCTGCTCCACTACTTCAGCACCAAGGAAGAACTGTTCCTCGCCGTGCTCCGCCGCAGGGACGATCGCGCCACCGCGCCCGACGAGGACAGCCATATCCACTCCGTGAAGCGGTTGCTCGATGCGGTGGCGCGAAATGCCGGCGAGCCGGGGCTCGTCCGGTTGTTCGTCTCCATGTCGGCCGAGAGCGTCGACAGCGACGGCATGGCCCACGGATTCTTCGTCGACCGCTACCGGTGGCTGATCCACGAGATCGCGGGAGACATCCGTGCGCAGCAGGAGGCAGGGAAGGCCTCGACGGCCATCGACGCCGAGGATGCTGCGTCGATCCTCGTCGCCGTTGCGGATGGGCTGCAGCTTCAATGGTTGCTGGACCCGGACAGTGTGGACATGGCCGATCGGATCGCGAAGCTCTGGTCGATCCTGAAGGTGGCCGAGTAGCGCGTTCGCGCAGTGCGGGGAAAGTGCTTCGAGCGCGGCCGACTCCGTAATACGGTTCGATGAGCGGTTTTACCCGAGGAGGCCCATCGATGCCGATTTTCAACAACCCCGTGGTGCGCGGTACGGAGCCCGATCCATCCGTCACACGAGTCGGGGAGGACTTCTACCTTGCAACCTCGTCCTTCGATCTCATGCCCGGAGTCCTCATTCGCCACTCGACGGACTTGGTGAACTGGACCATCCTCGCTGGCGCGATCTCACGGCCGGCGCAGTATCGCAGGGACGGACGAGAAGGCCCCATCATGCTGTTCGCTCCGACGCTTCGATGCGTCGATGGGGTCTTCTACCTTGCCTGCACGAACGTTGCGGAAGGAGGCGGCAACTTCATCGTCCGTGCCGAAGACCCGAGCGGCCCTTGGTCGGACGCTCTGTGGGTGGACGATGAGGCATTCGACCCGTCTCTGCTCTACGACGACGGACGCTGGTACTACACCAGGCGCTCGATGCGCCCGCGCGAAGACGGCTTCCTCGGCCCCGTGGTCCAGGCCGAGCTCGACATCACGACCGGCGAGCTCGGGCCGTTCCGGGAACTCACGACCAACTACGGCGGGTTCCAGTCCAACGACATCGAGGGACCGCACCTGTACCGGATCGGCGACTGGTACTACCTCTTCAGCGCGGAAGGCGGCACCTGGAAGGGCCACATGCAGACTTGCGCGCGCAGTCGCAGCCCGTGGGGACCTTTCGAACCGGCGCCCCATAACCCCGTCCTGACCCATCGCCACCGCGTGGGTCACCCGATTCAGAGCACCGGCCACGCGGACCTCATCGACGACGAGAACGGCAACTGGTGGGCAGTGTTCCTCGGCACACGGCACGAGAGCGCGGGCGGGTTCGCAGTGCACCACAATCTGGGACGGGAGACCTTCCTGGCGCCCGTGTCGTGGACGGCCGACGGGTGGCCCGTCATCGGTCGCGACGGAACCGTCGAGCTCATCCAGGAGCACAGCGCACCACTGCCCGCACCAGCCACTCCACGGCCGACGTCCGCACCCACGTCGTGGATCGAGTACGGCTGGAAGACGGTCGGACCGTCTCCGGACGGCATCAGCGCTACGGAAGCCAGCGTGACACTCCCTCGCGGCCCTGCTCTCGGCGAGCCGCGGCAGGGAGCACTCCTGCTCGCCCAAACCGAGGATTCGCAGACCTTCGAGGCGACATTGGCGTCAGCGGACTTCGACGGTGCGGGAGTAGGTGTCTACAGCGACGACGCCCACTTCTTCCGGCTGACGCTGCGGCGTGGTCGAGACTCGACCATCGAGACCACGTTCGCTCGAAGAGTCGATGACATGCACACCGTCGACCACCGCGTGCTGCCTCACGCCGACTCCATCACTCTCCGAATCGTCGCCACCGCCGACTACTACCGGTTCGAGGCGGTCCCCGGTGGGCAAGCACCCGTCGCTATCGGTCAGGGCCGCGCGCGACTGCTCTCAGCTGAAGCGGCGGAGTGGTTCGTCGGAGTCCACTTCGCGGTCCTCGCCGAGGGAAGCGGCGATGTCGTCCACTTCCGTGGTGTCCGGCGAACCTCGGAAACCCGATGAGGGCCCGAGGCGGGTGGTAGTGCGCCGGCCGTTTGGGCCGGCAATGTCACGATTTCGCTTCCGGCGGTCGGTACCACGTCTCGTCGGGGTGCCATCGCCTCTTGACCCGCTCCATTGAGTCGGAGAGTTCGGCGCCCACGGGCGTGGAACGGAGGTCGCCCTCAGCGCGCCGCGGCGGCCCGCCTCGCTGCAACCTCGGTGATGTCGACGTCGAGTGTCAGCAGGGCAGGTTCCTCGTCGAGCGACGCGATCACCTCGCCCATCGGGTCGACCACGAGGCTCGAGCCGATCGAGATCGGTGCGGCCTGGGAGACTGCGGCGACGAAGTACAGGTGCTCGATGGCGCGGGCGCGGGCGAGCACGCGCCACTGGTCGAGCTTGTGCTCACCCGGTACCCACGACGCGCACAGCGCCACGATCTCGGCACCGGCTTTCGCCAGGGCGACGCCGAGTTCCGGACGCCGCACATCGCTGCACGTCATCAGCCCGACGCGCACGCCGTCGACCTCGACGACGGTCGGTTCTGGGTGCTCCGCCGGGGAGATCCAGGCGGACTCGTGGAATCCGTACGCGTCGTAGAGGTGGATCTTGCGGTGGCGGCCGAGCAGCCGGCCGTCGCGCCCGATCACGACGAGCGTGTTGAACGGGCGATCACCATCGGGGTGCTGCTCGACGATGCCGGCCACGATCGCGATGCGGTGTGTAGCGGCGAGGGCCGAGAGAGCGCTGCCGAACTCGCCGTCCACGGGCTCGGCGACCTCGGCGAACGTGGCGTCGACGGCGTGCTTCTCGTACATCGCGTACTCGGGGAAGACGGCGAGCGTCGACCCCGCGGCGGCCGCGCGCTCGACGGCGGCGCCGATGCGGCGCAGGTTGCGCGCCGCATCGGCGTCCGAGTCGATCTGGGCGAGGGTGAGTCGCACGGCAGCGAGTGCGTCAGCGCGTGGCCGCGGGCTCGGCCGGTGCGGTCGTGTCGACGGCATCCGCCTCGTCGACGGCGAGCTCGGGAGGCAGGCGCCGGAAGCCCTTCGTCACGAGGGCGAGCATGATGACGCCGAGCGCCAGCCAGCTCACGCCGAGCATGATCGCGTTGAAGTCGAGCTGCGTCAGCAGGTAGGCCGTCACGATTGCGCCGACGATCGGCACCACCAGGTAGAGCACCGGGTTGAGGCGCTCGCCCTCGCGGCGGCGCTTCGCGTAGTAGACGATCACCGCGACGTTCACCATGGTGAAGGCCGTGAAGGCGCCGAAGTTGATGAATGACGTGGACGTGGCCACGTCGAGGAACAGGGCGACGAGTCCGACGATTCCGATGAGCGCGATGTTCACGACCGGAGAGTGGAAGCGGGCGCTGAGCGTCCCGAAGACGCGGCGGGGGAGGGCGCCGTCGCGGCCCATCGCATAGAGCAGGCGGGCGGCGGAAGCCTGGGCGGCGAGCCCCGACGCGAACTGGGCGATGACCAGCCCGGCGATGAAGATCGCCCCGAACGCGTTGCCGCCGATCTGGAGGGCGATGTCGAACGCCGCCGACGAGGCATCCGCGAACTCCCCACCGGGGCGCACGAGCTGCGTGACGTACGAGACGAGGATGAATACGGCGCCGCCGATGAGCGCGATGAGCATGATCGCGCGTGGCATGTTCTTGCGCGGCTCGATCGCCTCCTCGGTGAACGTCGTGACCGCGTCGAAACCGAGGAACGAGTACGCGGCGATCGCGGCGCCCGCAGTGATCGTGGCGAACGACGAGGTGGGATTGGCGAAGGGCGCGGAGCTCACAAGGCCGGCGGCGCCCTCGTTCGCGATGACCGAGCCGATCGACAGGGCGACGAACACGCCGATGACGAGCACCTGGAAGGCCATCATCAGGTAGTTCGTCCGGTCGGCCACCTTGATCCCGAGGATGTTGAGCAGGCTCGTGACCACGATGAACCCGACGATCCACACCCACGCGGGCACGCCAGGGAACTGCGCCTCGAGGTACGCCGCGCCGATGAGCCAGATGACCATCGGGAGGAAGAGGTAGTCGAGGAGCACGACCCAGCCGACGAGGAACCCGACTCGCGAGTCGATCGTGCGGCGAACGTACGTGTACGCGGACCCGGCGACGGGGTACGCGGCGGCCATGCGGCCGTAGCTCGAGGCGGTGAAGAGCATCGCGACGAGCGCGACGAGGTAGGCGGACGCGCTTGCGCCGCCGGTGACCTCGGCGACGACGCCGAAGATCCCGAGGACGATGAGCGGCGTCATGTAGGCGAGGCCGAAGAGCACGAGCGACGGCAGCCGCAGCGTGCGGGTGAGCGTCGGGGATGGCGCGGACATGAGGACTCCTAGCGGGTGGGGTTGGCGGTGCGCGTGCGGGTGATGCCGGCGAGGGGGGTCGCCCCGGTGGCCGCGGGATGCCAGCGCTCGGGGTCGATGCGGCCGGCGTAGAGGGGGAGTTCGATCGGGGCGTCGGCGGGCCGGAACTGCGACCACATGCGGTTGGTGCCCGCGGTGCCGTGCTCGCGGACCTCGGCGATGCGGTCGAGGTCGAGGTCAGTGACCAGGGTGACGGGATCGCCGTCGTCGGACGCGTCGAGCACCTCGCCGTCGGGGTCGACGACGAGGCTCAGGCCCCGGCCGATCGGGCCGGCGCAGTTGACGCTCAGGGTGAAGGTCTGGTTGACGATCGAGTTGGCGCGGGCGAGCACGAGCTCCTGCGCGCGGTCGGGGGTCGTGGTCTTCACGATGTTGACGACCACCTCGGCGCCCATCCACGCGAGGTGGCGCGAGACCTCGGGGAACCAGGCGTCGTAGCAGATCGAGAGGCCGATGCGGCCGAGGCCGTCGAGGTCGACGGTCACGAAGCGGTCGCCCGGGTCGTAGGGCTCGAACGGCCGCCACGGGAAGACCTTGCGGTAGCGGGCGACGAGGTCGCCGTCGGGCGAGAAGACGAGCGCGGTGTTGAAGAGCTCGCCCTGCTCGCCGCGCTCGCAGATGCTGCCGGGGATGAGCCAGACGCCGGCCCGGCGGGCGAGGTCGCCGAGCGACTGCACGAGCTCGCTGTCGATCGGCACGGCGGAGGCCCGGAGACGCTCGGTGCGCTCGGTGTCGGGCCACGTCTCCGACCCGAACAGGTGCAGCTCCGGGTAGACGACGAGGTCCGCCCGGCCGGATAGTGCGACGACCTCGTCCGCGAACGAGGAACGGTCGGTGCCGATGGGGACCGGGGCCGACTGCTGGGCGGCGATGCGAAGCGTGCGGGGCATGAGGACCTTCCGGGTTGCGTGGAAATAAAATAGATCAGAATGATCGAATATTGCAAGACCCCGCGTACAGTGAGTTCCGTGAGCTCGCTGCAATCAACCGATCCGCCGGAGGCCTCCACGCCGGACGCGCACGCGCTGACCGAGCCCGAACTCAGCGGGATCAGCCGAATGTCGGCCGTCGACACCGTGCGTGCTCGGATCGCGCTCGCGATCGACCTCGACCTCATGACAGTGGGGGAGAAGCTGCCGCCCGACGCCCGAATCGCCGCCGCCCTCGACGTCAGTGAGATCACCGTGCGTCGCGCCCTCGAGTCCATGGCCGCGGACGGCGTCGTCGAACGCCGTCGCGGCCGGAACGGCGGCACGTACGTCACCGGCCTGCGCCCGTCGGTGCCGGACAGCGCAGTCGAGGCCTACCGCGCTGATGCCGCCCAGGTGCACCGCCTCATCGATCTCCGCACCCTCCTCGAGTGCGCCCTCACGCACCACGCGGCAGTGAAGGCCTCCGCCGGTGAGCTCGCCGAACTGGCGCAGCACGTCGCGGACGCCGCTGCCGCCGAGAACTGGACCGAGTACCACCGCGCCGACGAGCGCTTCCATCTCGGCATCGCGGAGGCGAGTGGCCTGACATGGGCCCTCGAGCAGTACCGCGAGGTGCTCGCGGAGTTGTACCGCTACTTCATCCCGTACCCGATCGACGTGCTCCACGCGGCGAACGAGGACCACGCCCGGATCGTCGACGCTCTCTCCTCGCATGACCCGGTCATGGCCGTGGACGTCGCGCGCGAGCACGTGCGGCATCTGCATTCGACGATGTTCGTCGGGCAGTTCGAGGAGCGGTTCCGACAGGACGGCGGCAAGTAGCGGTCGATCTGTCGCCGCCGAGGTGGATGCGCTGGGAGTCCTCTCAGAGGTCCTTCAGTGCATCCGTCGCAGATCGGGGAGGGGCGGCCGAACGGCGCCCCTCCCCGAGTGCGTTCAGTTGCCGTTCGCCTCGATGGAGACCGACTTCCACTGCTCCCAGGTTTCGAGCCGCTGCTGGTAGAGGTGAGGAGCGATCTGCGTGGGGGCCGTGCCGAACAGGACGCGCAGCGGAGGCTGCTCTGCATCGACGATCTTCAGTAGCGCGGGGCCTGCCGCGGCGGGGTCGCCCGTCGCCTGCCCGGAACTGGCCTTCATGCGCTCCGCCATCGCCTGGCGCAGCGGATCGTAGGCGGGCATCTGCGTCGCGTGCACGGCGCTGCTGCCGGCCCAGTCCGTGGCGTACGAGCCCGGTTCGACGAGCGTGACCTTGATGCCGAACCCAGCGACCTCCTGGGCGAGTGATTCGCTGAGGCCCTCGAGCGCCCACTTGGAGGCATGGTAGCCGCCGAGGTTCGGGAACGCGCCGATGCCACCGATCGTGGAGATCTGGAAGATGTGGCCGGCGCCTTGCGCGCGCAGGGTCGGCAGGACCGCCTGGGTGACGTGGAGGACGCCGAACAGGTTGACCTCGAGCTGGTCGCGCAGCTCCTGGTCGCTGATCTCCTCGACCGCGCCGAAGAGGCCGTAGCCGGCGTTGTTGACAACGACGTCGAGCCGCCCGAACTGGGCCACAGCGGTTGCGACGGCCGCGTCAACGCCTGCACGATCGGTGACGTCCAGCTGCAGGGGAAGGACGGCGTCACCGTACACGTCCACGAGGTCCTGGAGGGCGTCGAGGTTGCGGGCCGTCGCGGCCACCTTGTCACCGCGCTGCAGGGCCGCCGAGGCGAACTGCTTGCCGAATCCTCGGCCTGCGCCGGTGATGAACCAGGTCTTGGTCATTTCTACTCCTCACTTTAAACACCCCGCGCCACATATGACACCGAGTGACACTTTCGTACCTCAGTGTATAGCATGGAGGCATGACGGAACCGGGAATGGGTGCCACGCTGCGCGAGCGTACGCGTCGGGCCGTTCAGGCCGAGCTGCTCGCTGCCGGCCAGGCGCTGTTCGTCGAGCGTGGCTACGAAGATGTGACGGTCGATGAGATCGCCGCGGTCGTCGGGATGTCGAAGCGCAGCTTCTTTCGCTACTTCGGAAGCAAGGAAGCGCTCATACTCGGCAAGTTCGACAAACAGGGTGAGGACTTCGCCGCTGCACTGGCGAAACGCCCGCTCGACGAGCAGCCGTGGGTTGCGCTCCGACGCATGTTCGACCCGGTCGTGACCTACATGACCGACGAGGACTCGCGTCGCTCCGCGCTCGAAGTGAACCGTGTCATCCAATCCTCGGAGGCGCTCCGCGCGGGCTATCTCGAGCGCATGGAGCGAGCCCAGCGTCTGATCGCCATCGAGCTCGAACGCCGCGAAGCCGAGCGTGGGTCGGGTGCTACCGCGCTTCAATTGGCAGCCGTCGTGGCCGCCGCCTTCGCCGCACTGTCGACCGCGAACCGCTTCGCCGAATCGCACGGAGTTCCGCTGTCGACGGCATTAGACGACGCCATCTCGGCGATCTCGGGCGGCGAGTTCGCCTGAGCCTCTCGGGCGCGCCTCACGTGGCCGCGTCAGGTGCTTGACCAAGCTGGACGCGCCAGATGGGGGATCAGGCTCATTCCTTCTCAGGAGGTTGGCCCGCACTGCGCGAGCTTGCAGAGCGGGCCTGCGGAACCCGGCAGGTCGCCCTCGGATGGGTTCTCGGCGGTCGCGGACGCTTTTACGGTGAGCGTTGCGCCACCCCGGAACGTCGCGGAGCGAGCCGCAACGCCGCGCCGAACAGGTCCCGCGCTACTTTCTCCGGGGACTCGCGGCCGTCGAGTGTGGAATCGGTGACCAGTCGCGCGACGGCGGTGAGTGTCGCGGCGAACAATGCGACCTCCGGGTCGTCGGGGGCGCTGTCGAAGATGACTGTCAGGGTGGCACGCATGCGGGCCTCGAACCGGGCATACATGCGCAACCGAACCGCCTCGAGATGCGGAGAGTCCGCCATCGCCTTGAACAGCGCGAGCTGGCGACCGGTGAGGGCGCTCGAGCGCGTACGCAGGAAGATCTCGGCGATCGCGTCCTCGATCGGCACTGACGTCGATGCGAGTGTCAGGCTCGCGAGGAACTCATCCCACAGAGCGTCCAGGGCGGGCAGCACCGCGTCCTGCTTCGTCGGGAAGTAGCGGTGG
This sequence comes from Agromyces sp. GXS1127, assembly GCF_050565425.1. Classification (NCBI taxonomy): domain Bacteria; kingdom Bacillati; phylum Actinomycetota; class Actinomycetes; order Micrococcales; family Microbacteriaceae; genus Agromyces; species Agromyces sp. GXS1127. The sequence continues at coordinate 193,040 of NZ_JBOCIG010000002.1, read as the reverse complement.
AAGGTGCGCACGGACACGCCCGCGGCGGTCGCGATGTCCTCCGCCCGCACCGCTTCGAAGCCATGCGCAGTGAACAGTTGCACGGCCGCGTTCGACAGGCGGAGGGGCAGTTCTACGCGTCGATCCTCGCGTTTACCCACGATCGTCCTCCTCGGCTCCATAATGGCAGAGTCTGCCAAAATTGCGGGTACTGTATTCGTGGCGACGCAGCGAAGCGCGCCGCACGAGTGCATGGGAGTCTGTATGCGATACGAGAACAAGGTCGTCCTGGTGACGGGTGGAGCATCGGGGATCGGTCGAGCGGTCCTTGATGGGATGGTGCGCGAGGGTGCGCGGGTGATGTTCACCGATATCTCGAACGAGGTGGGTCAGTCGTTGGAGGCTGAGCTGCGTTCGGACGGTCACGACGTCCGCTTCGGGCGTGCGGATGCGACCGATCCCGACGATGCGACCCGCATCGTCGCGGACGTCGTGAACGAGTGGGGTCGGCTGGATGTCGCGATCAACAATGTCGGCGGCCCCGGTCGCGGTGACAAGTCCGGCGGTCCGCTCGAAGCCCTCGACCCGGCGGCATGGCGGGCGACCTTCGCGCTCTCATCCGAATCGACCTTCTACGGCATGCGCGCCCAGATCGCGCAGATGTTGGCGCAGGGAGGTGGCGTCATCGGCAACACGGCGTCCATGGCGGGGGTCCGTCCCACGCTCACGGCGTCAGTGGCGTACTCCGCGGCGAAGGCCAGCGTCATCCAGCTCACCCGCTACGCAGCCCTGATGTACGCCGACCGCGGCATCCGCATCAACGCGGTAGCGCCCGGCATGACGCTGACGCCGGCTGTCGAGGCGCATCTCACTCCGGAGGAGCAGCAGGCGTTCGTCGCCGGCATCCAGCCGATGGGGCGCATGCTCAAGCCGTCGGAGATCGCCGACTCGTTCCTCTGGCTGTGCTCCGACGAGGCATCCGGCGTCACGGGGATCACTGTCAACGTCGACGCGGGACTGTCGGCCGCGTAGGCCTGGTGCCCGGACGGATCAGTTCCGCGCCTCGAGCCCGAATGCCTCGCGCAGGGTCCTGTCGACGAGCGCGGGCACATCGAGCTTTCCGGGGTGCAGGGCGTCGAACATCTGCAGCCCGTCCCACGTCGCGAGGATGACGGCGGCGCGCTCCTCGGGGGTGAGGGCGTCGTGGTGGAGGTCGAGTTTGGCGCGCTGCCTGCGGATGACCCAAGCGAACAGCGTGATGAGGCGCTCGTGGCGGCGCTGCAGCGTGGCGCGCGCGGGGTGGTCTGCGGTGCCGGCTTCGGCGGTGAGCGTCGAGAGGAGCTGGACGAGTCCGGGGGTGTCGCGGTTGCTCTCGGCCGCCCGGACGAAACCCTCCACGAGCGCATCGGCGCTCAGCCGCTTGGGGAAGTCTGCGCGCAGCTGCTGCTGGTCGTGCCATTCGATGACGGCGAGCATCAGGTTCGTCTTGTTGCCGAAGTGGTGCAGCAGCGTGGAATGGTCGACACCGGCGGCGGTCGCGATGCTGCGCAGTGACGCGCCGTAGAAGCCCTTCTGGGCGAACGCCTCGGCGGCTTTGGCGACGATTGCCTTCTTGGTGGCGCGGCCAGTGGCATATCCGTCCGGGCGTGATGCGGTGTCGCGGTCGGGCACGGCGATTCCTCCTATGTCCACCACGTGGTGGAAGTTCGTTTACACTACTCGTTGTGGGATCTGAGACTACGGTTCAGCTCCGGCAGGCGATGACGCTCATCGAGAAGGCGTCGCTGATGTCGGGAGCCAACTTCTGGAACACCAAGCCGATCGAACGGCTCGGCGTTCCGTCGATCATGCTCACGGATGGTCCCCATGGGCTGCGCAAGCAAGGCGGCGCCGCCGATCACCTGGGCCTGAACGCGAGCATCCCCGCCACCTGCTTTCCTACCGCAGCGACCCTGGCCAACAGCTGGGATGCCGCATTGGTCGAGCGAGTGGGAACCGCCCTCGGGGCGGAGGCGGCTGCGGAGCGCGTCAGTGTGCTGCTGGGCCCGGGCCTGAACATCAAGCGCAATCCGCTCGCGGGACGCAGCTTCGAGTACTTCTCGGAGGACCCGCTGCTGTCGGGCACACTCGCCGCAGCGATGATTCGCGGCATCCAGTCGCGGGGGGTCGCGGCGAGTGCGAAGCATTTCGCGGTGAACAGCCAGGAGACGCACCGGATGTCGATCGACGAGATCGTCGACGAGCGTGCTCTGCACGAGCTGTACCTCGAGGGCTTCCGCATCGCGATCACGCAGGGCGACGCGTGGACCGTGATGAGTTCGTACAACAAGGTCAACGGCACGTATGCGAACGAGAACCGCGAGCTGCTGGCCGACATTCTGCGGGCTCGGTGGGGTTTCGGCGGGCTCGTCGTGACCGACTGGGGCGGCAACAACGACCGGGTCGCCGGCCTCGTCGCCGGCAACGCGCTCGAGATGCCCTCGACCGATGGCGTGACGGACCGCGAGATCGTCGCCGCCGTCGAAGCGGGAACGCTCGACGAGGCCGTGCTCGACGCCCGTGTCGACGAGCTGCTCAGCCTCATCGAGCACACGGCACCCCGTGACGACGCTCCGGCCGCCGACCATGACCTGCATCACCAGCACGCGATCGAGGCCGCTCGCCGGTCGATCGTGCTGGCGTCGAACCGAGGGGGGATGCTGCCGCTCGGCTCGTCCGCGGGCCGCATCGCAGTGATCGGCGACTTCGCCGAGACCCCTCGCTATCAGGGCGCTGGCAGCTCCCTTGTGAACCCCACCCGTGTGGATGCTCCGCTCGACGCCCTGACGGCCGTCGACCTCGACGTGATCGGCTTCGAGCCGGGCTTCCGGCGCAGGGATGCGGCATCCCGCCGTCTGCGCACCCGCGCGCTGCGGCTCGCCTCGCAGGCCGACACCGTGCTGCTGTTCCTGGGTCTCGACGAGTCGGCCGAAGCCGAGGCCGTCGACCGCACGCACATGCGCCTCGCGCGGAATCAGCTCGACCTCACCCGCGAGGTGATCGCGCTCGGCAAGCGGGTCGTCGTCGTGCTCGCCGGCGGAGCGCCCGTCGAGCTGCCCTTCGCCGACGATGTGGATGCTGTGGTGCTCGGCTATCTCGGCGGACAAGGTCTCGGACCCGCTCTCGCCGATGTGCTGACCGGTCGCGCGAACCCCGGCGGCAAGCTCGCCGAGACCTACCCGCTGCGCTACGAGGATGTGCCGAACGCGGCATCCTTCGCCCTCACCCAGGCGACCAGCGAGCATCGCGAGAGCATCTACCTCGGCTACCGCTACTACGACAAGGTCGGCGCGCCGGTGCGCTACCCGTTCGGCCACGGCCTCAGCTATACGACCTTCGCCTACTCCGACCTCGTGGCCGACGCCCGTTCGGCGCGTGTCATCGTCACCAACACCGGCCTGATCGCGGGGGACGAGGTCGTGCAGGTCTACGTCGAGGCTCCGGATGCGGCGGCCGGGCAGGTACGCGCACCGCGCGAGCTCGCCGGCTTCGCGAAGGTGCACCTCGAGCCGGGCGCGAGCGCGACGGTCGAGATCGCCCTCGCGGAGCACACCTTCCACGTCTACGACACCGGCATCCACGATTGGCGGATCGTGCCGGGGGAGTACACGGTGCTCGCCGGAGCGTCGTCACGCGACATCCGAGAGCAGGTCCCCGTGTCGATCGCGGGAGAGCCGCTCGTCCTCGGCGGCTCCGCGAACTACGTGACCGGGCACGTCGAGCGCGTGGATGCCACGGAGTTCGAAGCACTGCTGGGTCGCGTGCTGCCGCCTGCGGACTGGCCGACCGACCGCCCGCTGACCCGCGACGACATCATTGCGCAGACGAAGGGCCGCGGCGGGTTCGCGAGCGTGCTGCACGGGCTCATCGAGGGCACCAGCCGTCTGCTGATGGCCCTGGGCCGCCCGCATGCATCGAACAACGTGCGATTCGTCTTCGACCTGCCGTTCCGGTCGGTCGAGCGGATGTCGAACGGCGGCGTCGACGCCGCGATGGTCGACGGACTTCTTCTGATGGTCAACGGCCGGTTCTGGCGTGGCATCCGCCGCACCGTGTCGGCCTGGTGGGCGCACCGTTCGCGTCCCGAGAGCAAGGCGCAACGGACGCGCCCGAAGAGTGAGGACTGAGCAACACCATGGCAACACGCAAGGAGATCCGCGTAGAGGCCCGAGCGCGGGTGGCCGAGGAGAGGGCGGCGAAGAAGGCGCGCCGTGCCGAACTGAAGGCGATGAGTCCGGCGGACCGCAAGACCGCCGAAGCCGCAGACCGATCTGCGGCGCGCGAGGCGAAGGCGGCGGCGAAGACCGAGCGCAAAGCAGCGCGCGCGGGGATGACCCGCGCCGAGCGCCGGGAAGCCAGGCGTCGTGCGCGCGCGTACCGGCGGGTGAAGAACCGGCCGCGTCGCCTCATCGGATGGGGCCTCGCCGCGGTCGCCGTTGCCGCAGTCGTCGTGCTGGTCGCCCCCTACGTCGCCGGCATCGCGCGGCTGACCGCGATCCCGTTCACCGACGACACGGCCAAGGCCGCGGCCGCCCGCGAGGCCGCAGGCCCGGTGGCGGAGGCGATCTCCGACGAAGGGATCACGCTGCTCGAGAACGAGGGCGATGTGCTGCCGTTGACCAGCGGCAAGGTGAACGTCTTCTCGTTCGCCTCCTTCAACATCCAGCTCGGGGGTGGCGGTTCCGGTGGCGCCGCCAACGCCGGCGCGCCGACACTCTACGAGGCCCTGGAGGCGCAGGGTGTGGAGTACAACAAGGAGCTCTACGCGACGATGGAGCAGGCGGGCGCCGAGCACGCCGACGGCGCCGAGAACGCATTCGTGCAGATCCTCGACTTCGTGGCGGGTGGCGACGACGGCGAACCTGCTCCCGACTATTTGACCGGTGACGTCATGGCTCAGGCCGCCGGCTACTCCGACACCGCCATCGTCGTCGTCGGCGAGCTCGGCGCCGAGACCGCGGACCTCACCGTGGAGTCACTCCGTCTCACGGCGGAGCAGACCGACCTTCTCGATGTCGTGACAGCCAGCATCCCGAACGTGATCGTCGTCATCAACGCGGGCAACCAGTTCGAGCTCGGCTTCCTCGAGGAGTACCCCGAGATCAAGGGCGCGGTCTGGATCGGCGCCCCCGGCCCGCGCGGCACGGTCTCGCTCGCGAAGGTGCTCAGCGGTGACGTCAACCCGTCGGGTCGCCTGACCGACACCTACGCCTACGACGTGGAATCCGCGCCGGCAACCGAGAACCTCGGCAACCACACGTACGACAATGTCGGGCGTGCGTTCCTCGACTACGAAGAGGGAATCTACGTCGGCTACCGCTACTACGAGACGCGGTACCACGACGACGCGGCGTATGACGAGACCGTGCAGTACCCCTTCGGCTTCGGCCTCAGCTACACGACATTCCAGTGGGATGCCGCGCAGCCGGTCGTCTCGGACGATGAGATCTCGGTCGAGGTCAGGGTGACCAACACCGGCGACGTCGCAGGCAAGGACGTCGTCGAGGTCTACTTCTCCGCTCCCTACACGCCCGGCGGCATCGAGAAGTCCGCCATCGAACTCGCCGGGTACGCCAAGACCTCCCTCCTGGAGCCCGGCGCCTCCGAGACCGTCACCGTGTCGTTCGCCACGCGTGACATGTCATCGTGGGACACCGCCGCGGGCGCATATGTGCTCGAGCAGGGCACGTACGACATCTCGGTGTCGACCGACGTGCACAGCCCGCTGTACACGTTCTCGAGCCAGGTCGCCGCCGACGCCGTCTACACGAGCGACGAGGTCACCGGCGAGAGCCTGGCGAGCCGCTTCGACTACGTCGAGGGCGACCTGACGTTCCTGTCGCGCGACGACTGGGACGCCACCTACCCGACCGCACCGGCTGGCGACACCCTCGCCTCGGATGAGCTGCTCGCGCTCATGAACCCGCAGCTCGAACCGGTGACGACGGGGGATGCCCCGACCTACGGTGCCGACAACGACCTGGTGCTCGACGACCTGGCGGGCCTGGACTACGACGACCCGCAGTGGCACGCTTTCCTCGACCAGCTCACCGTCGGCGAGCAGGCGGACCTGTTCTCGTACGGCGCGTACCGCACCGTGGCCGTGGAGCGCCTCGGCATCCCCGCCATCACCCTGCTCGACAGCCCCGCCGGACTGAACTCCCTGTTCAGCCCCATCGACGCCGCGCGGTACCCGTCCGAGATCGTGATCGCCTCGACGTGGAACGACGAGCTTGCGTACTCCGTCGGCGAGTCCGTCGCCGCTGAGGCCAAGGCGGCAGGTGTCGACGTCTGGTACGCACCCGGCATGAACCTCCACCGCACTCCGATGGGCGGTCGCGACTTCGAGTACTTCTCAGAGGACCCGCTCATCAGCGGCAAGATGGGCGCCGCGATGGCGGCAGGCGCCGAAGACAACGGCGTTCCCACCACGATGAAGCACTTCGTGCTCAACGACCAGGAGGTCAACGCGCGATCCGGCATCAACGTGTTCGCCTCCGAGCAGGCTCTGCGCGAGTTGTACCTGCGCCCGTTCGAGATCACGGTCAAGGAGGCGGGTGTCTCGGGTGCGATGTCGTCGTTCATCAACATCGGCGGCGTATGGGCCGGCGGTGATCAGCAGCTCCTGCAGGAGGTGCTCCGTGGCGAGTGGGGCTTCGACGGCTTCGTCTCGACCGACGCCGTGCTGGGCTCATGGATGGACCCGGTCCAGGCCGCCCTCCACGGCAACGATCTGATGCTCACCGTCCTCAACCCGAGCGCGGGCGCCGCCACGATTCGCGCCGCCGTCGACGACGACCCGATCGGTGTCGGCAACGCACTCCGTGACCGGGTCCACACCGTACTGTTCGCTGTCCTCGAGACGCAGCAGTCCGACTGAGGATCCCACGGGCCGGCGCTCCAGCGCCGACCCGCATGCACTCGCCCCCTTCCCACTCCCGATAACAAGGAAGCTCGAATGACAACGACGTCCATCTCCACCACTCCGCGCGCGACGACCTCGCGACGGCCCGCCCTGCTGCTGTGGTGGGCAGTCGGCCTCACCGGCCTCTTCATCGCGATGGGGGTGCTTGTCGCGCTCGATGCGGATGCGCCCTTCACTCAGCCGATCGACGACGCGTGGCGGACCCTGGTCGGAGCATCGCCCGACAGCGTTGCGTACCGTCAGCCCCTCGCGATGTTCTTCCAGCAGCTCGGAGAGATCCCCGGGCACGTCGTGACCGTCATCCTGTTCCCGGCCGTGTTGGCGATCGTGGGCCGCTGGCGATCCGCCCTGTTCTTCTTCTCGGCAGAACTGGCCGGCGTCGGCGTCTACTCGCAGGTGATGAAGAACGTGGTCGATCGCCCGCGCCCTGCCGTGGACGAATCCCTCGGGCTGTTCGGCCCGCTCTTCCACACGGATCACGGGTCCTTCCCCTCGGGCCATGCCATCTCCGCAGCCGTCCTCGCCGTCGGCGTACTCGCGCTCATTCCTTCTGAGCGTCGCATGCTGCGCATCGTCTGGGGCGTCATCGGCGGATTCATCATGGTGGGCATGCTCTGGCAGCGCACCCTGATCAACGCGCACTGGTTCTCGGACGCGCTGTTCGGTCTCCTGGCCGGTGCCGGCGCGACACTCCTCATCTGGTGGGCGTTCTGGCCGCTGCTGCAGAAGGACTACGGCCGACCGGTGTGGTTCCTGCACCGGCACCATGCAAGCTCGTCCGTCTGACCTCGGACGGATTCGAGAGGAGTTCGCATGAGCGACACCGACGCAACCACACCGAAGGCTCGGCGACGCCCGCGCCTGCGCAAGGCCATGATCATCTCCGGGTCTATCGTCGGCGGGCTGATCCTGGTCGTCGGGGCCCTCGGAGCGTGGTTCCTTTACGCCCCGACACCGAGCGAGCCGGAGCTCGATGCCCAGGTTGAACGCGGCACGATCGAGGTCGATGGGATGCAGCGCGAATACCTCGCCGTCATCCCGGCCGACCTGCCGGCAGACGCACCAGTCGTGCTCGCATTCCACGGATCGAACATGGATGCCGCAACCATGCGTGCCACGACCGGGTACCGCTTCGACGAGCTCGCGGTCGAGCGCGGCTTCATCGCTCTCTACCCCGAGGGCTACGGCAAGACCTGGCACGACTGTCGGGCCGCGACGCCATATGCTGCCCGTCTCGATGACATCGACGACATCGCGTTCGTCCGCGCGCTCGTCGACAGCCTCGCAGAGGAACACGGCACCAGCCGCGAGCAGGTCTTCGCGACCGGACTATCCAACGGTGGACATTTCGCGTATCGACTCGCGACCGAGGCTCCCGACCTCGTCAAGGGCATCGCTGCCTTCGCCGCCGCCTACCCGGCCGAGGACTCGAACGTGTGCGAGTGGGCTGGTGCACCCGTGCCGACCATGATCGTGCTCGGCACCAGCGACCCCATCAACCCGTTCACAGGTGGAGAAGCCAGCGCATTCGGCACCAGGCTCGGCAACGTCAGGTCCGCGGACGATACCGCCGCATACCTGGGGGAGCGCAACGGCGACACGATGCAACCGGTGACCGAGACATTCACCAACACCGCGGCATCGGGCGACTCCGATGCCACACGCACGACGTACACAGGCGACGCACCCGTCGTGCTGTTCGCCGTGGAGGGTGGCGGGCACGTCGTGCCGAATCCGAACTACGCGCAACCGCGCATCATGGGCGGGACGTCGATGTACCTGGACGGCCCGCTCGCGGCGATCGATTTCTTTCTCGGCGAATAGGCCGGAGAACAGACGAACACACCCCCGAGGTGGTGGGCGTCCGAGGCAGGTGACCAGAAACCTACCGAGAAACGCCCTCGGAGACCAGATTCGGCCCGCATCACTCCGTAGCAGCACGTACACTGGGGCCTATGAGATCCGCGGAATCCCGCGGAATTCCGCCCTCGCGGGCCGGTGCCGAATCGCCGCGATCGACTTCAGTTGTTCTTGGTTCGAGTCCAGGTACCCCAGCAGTGAAGAACCCCCGCTCAGGCGGGGGTTTTCGTGTGTCCGGGATCGGTTGGCTGAGCAGTGCGTTCGGATCGTGCTGGGCGGTGCGACGCCTGCGCTCACCGGAGCAGGTAGATCCCCGACGCGAAGGTGAGCAGCAGCACGACGCGCTCGAACCATGCCTGCGAGATGCGGCCGGCCGCCATCCGACCGCCGAAGGCGCCCAGCACGAGCGAGGGCACCAGAATCAGGTCGAGGAGCAGCGACTCCGAGGTCACGAGCCCGAGGCCGACCGAGAACGGCAGCTTGATCGTGTTGACGATGAGGAAGAACCACGCAGCGGTGCCGAGGATCGCCTGCACCGGGAGCCGGGACGCGACGAAGTAGAGCGTCATCACGGGGCCGGCGGCGTTCGCGATCATGGTGGTGAACCCCCCGAGTGGGCCGCGAGGAGGGTCGCACCGATGATGCGGCGCACGACCTCGTCGTTCGCGGCCCAGAGCACGACGACGCCCGCGAGGATTCCGACGAGTACGGATGGCAGGAGTCGGCGGAGGATCTTCCAGTCGGCGTGGGCGTGGTACATCCGCACCGCGATGAGGTCGCCGACGAGGAGGAGGCCGAGGACCGCGCCGGTCGAGGCCCTGGCGGGCTGGAACGATGCGAAGATCGCGGCCGGGATCGGGCCGAGCGCGGGCATGCCGCTCTTGGCCGCCCCGACCGCGAAGGCGGCCACGGCGAGGAGCAGCCATTCCGGCCCGGTGAACGTCGGCATCGTGTCCCATCGTGGCGGACCGGCGCGGTCCGTGCTGACTGGATGCCGCGCCCGGACCGGAAGGTGCGATCGGACCGGGATCGGCGAAAGGGAGGGCCCGATCCCGGTCCGAACGATTCAGCCGCGACCCTGGACCGCGTAGGGGTTGAGGATCGCCTCCTCGGTGCCCGGCACGATGCCCTCCTCGGTGGCGGTGGGCTTGCCGGGGTCCGGCGGGAAGGACTCGGTCATCGACATGGGCATGGCGCCGTTGCGGTAGAGGTTGTTCGAACCCGTGGACGGCTTCCACTCGCCGGGCTCCCAGTCGGGCACGTAGTTGCGGTACCCGCCGGTGTTCCACTCGATGCGCATGCCGCTGGGGTCGCGGAAGTAGAGGAAGCTCTGCTCGCCGACGCCGTGGATCGACGGGCCGTACTCGATGTGCGTGCCGCGCTCCATGAGCACGTCGGCGGCCTGGAGGAGCTCCTCGCGGGAGTCGACCCAGAACGCGTAGTGGTTGACGCGACCCGGCCGGTCGGAGCTGTCGAGCACGACGCCGAGGTCGTGCGACTTCTCGTTCGTCGTGATCACGCCGAAGACCGTGACGGGGTAGTCGTCCAGGGTCGTGTAGGCCATGATGCGGAAGCCGAGCACGTCGCGGTACCACTGCGTGAAGGCGCGCACGTCGGATGCGGCGACGGTGACGTGGTCGAGCTGTCGGAGGCCGACGGCGTGCTGGGTGCGCTTCTCGGGGCGGTCGGGGAAGACCGATCGGAACTCCTCGGGAGCCTCGTACTTCTCGACCTCCCAGAAGAGCTCCATGGTGTGGCCCCACGGGCCGGTGAAGCGGTACGAGCGACCGTGGCCGTGACCCGACTCGATCCACTCGCCGGTGACGCCGGCGGCCTCCACGCGCTTCGCGGCCTCATCGAGGGCCTCCGCGCTGGAGGTGCGCCACGCCATGATGTTCATCGCCGGCTCGGGGCCTTCGGTGAGGACGAGCGAGTAGTTGTAGTAGTCGCCCCACGAGCGCAGGTAGACCTTGCCGTTCGCGCGCGACTGGACCCGAAGCCCGACCTGCTCCTCGTAGAAGTCGAACGGGCTGGTCGACTCGACCGGATTCGTCCGCGCCCTCCGGGAGTGCGACTACGACGGCTGGATCGTCGTCGAGAGCGACTTCACGCCGCACCCGGCCACGAGCGTCATGTTGAACGGGTGGGAGATGCAGCACGTCCTCGATCCCATCCTCTCCTCGGAGCGCGCGCTCACCGGAGGAGGCATCGAATGACCGATCAGCTGAACGTGCTCATCCTCTCCGGCCACATGACCCGGGAGCACGACAACGAGTTCCGCAGCTTCCGCCAGCACAACGTGTGGCTGACGACGCTGCTGGAGGACACCGGGCGGTTCCGCGTCCGCGTGGTCGAGGATCCACACGGGCTCGGGGCAGGGATCATCGAGAAGTACGACGTCGTGATCGTCGTCTTCGAGGGTCGCGACGGCTACCACGATCGGGCGATCGGCTTCGGCGCCGAGACGGATGCCGCGCTGCTGAAGTTCGTGCACGACGACGGCAAGGGCATCGTCTGGTTCCACGGCTCCGCCGCGCAGGAGGACTCCTGGGGATACCCGGAGGAGTACAACGTCATGCGCGGCGCCAAGCTCAGCGCCTGGGAGACCGGGCTCCGGCCCCGCCCCTGGGGCGAGGCACAGCTCGACACCTCGAGTCGTACGAGCAGGCGCCGATGTGGCCGATGCCGCACTACCCGGTCGACATCCCCGCGGAGGGCGTCGCCGCGCTGCCGGGCATGAACACCGACCAGCCGATCGCGTGGATCAACGAGTACGGCGCGGGCCGCTCCTTCACGATCACGATCGGGCACGACATCGACACCTTCCGCCGGATCGAGTTCATCCGGATGTTCCCGCGTGGCGTCGAATGGGCTGCGACGGGCGAGTTATCGCTCGAGGGCCCGGACCGACGGGGCGAGCGCCGCTTCCTGCCCTGGCCGTACTACGCCCACGAGGGCTCCTCGCGATGATGAGGACGTCGGCGTCACGGTGTTCACCGCATGCGGAGCGTCACGCCGATGATGCGGCGTCCGGCTCGATGTCGCCGGGCTTCCACGACCCGTCGAACCACGACTCGAGGGGGCCGTAGAGGCGCAGCAGCACGAACCATCCCTTGCCGGGCACGGTCTGCACCCAGTTCGAGGCGAGCTCGGCCGGCTCGTCCGGTCCGAAGAGGATGTCGACCGAGCCGTCGTCGCGGTACTGCAGCGCGTCGCGCCTGCTGTTGCGGCTCGGCAGGTGCTGCCCGGTCTGCAGCTCGGAGCGGGTCTGGGGATCGTAGGCGACGATCGACCAGAAGTCGGCGGCCGGGACACCGGCCGGCAGCCGCAGTCGGTAGGGCTTCGCGCCGTCGAACGGTGCACCGGTCGAGTCGACCGTGGCGAGCGCGTACTGCGAGCCCTTGCCGACCATCTTCAGCGCCATCGCGGGCGTGTTGACGGTCGCGACGTAGAAGAACGTGGTGCGCGCGTCGAGGGATCGACCGCCGTTGCCGCCGTCGCGCCGGAAGCGGTGGTCGCCGCCGGGCATGGGGTTCACCCACATGCGGTCGTCGTAGAGGAAGAACTCGCGCTCCCGCGCGCGGAACACCAGCGAACGCGCGGTGCCGTTGCCGACGGCGACGGCGTCGGTGAGGATGCCGCGCATCCGCTCGTCGGGTGCGAAGGTCGAGCCCTTGACGATGCCGATCGAGGCGAGCAGGCCCCGGGTCTCGTCGTCGATGACGCCGAGCGGCTCCTTCTGGATGACGTGATCGATCTCGTCGTAGAAGCTCACGTCGTTGGCGTGCACCGTGTTCATGACCCTGCCCGAGAGCGACGCCCACTCCATCGCCGGCGGATCGTCGCGGGTCGAGAACGGGTACACCCTGACGCCCGACTCGAACAGCCGGGTCGAGTGATCCGGCGCGCCGTCGACGAGGAAGCCCCGGATGATCACGAGGTTCACCGCGCTCGGGCTCTCGGCGACGAACCAGCCCTCGGGCCGCTCACCGTCGTAGCCGGGGGGAACGATCAGGTAGGTGCCGCCCGCGCCCCGGTCGGGGCCGGGCGCGCCGAGATCGACGACGAACCGGAACCAGGCGTCGTCGACGGTTCCGGGACCGCACCCCGGCGGCACCTCGATCACGGTCGGGCCGTCGCGCTCGATGTCGAGCATCGAGATCGCGTACACCGTGTCGGTGTTGCCCGTGAGGAAGAGCGGGTCGGCGTCCATCAGGCGATCGGTGATGCCGGCCTTGTGGGCGGCGTCGATCCCCTGGTCGGCGAGCCCGCGGCGCAGCCCCTCCAGCGACGCCGCCGGCAACGCGTTCAGGAACGTCTCCACGCCGCGCAGGAAGTCGAGGTGGTCGTACAACGTCGCCGCCGTCTCGAGCGTGGGCACGCCGTCGACGAACCGCAGCTCGCCGATGCGTGTCGACACCCGGTCGGGCGTCGTGATCTTCGCGGGGATCGGCGTGCGGTAGCCGGGCCGGACCTGGTCGTTCATGCGCTCCTCGTTTCCACCGGACTCGTCGGGTGCGGGGACGCACGGCCCCCGAGGTCGATCGAAGCCCGAAGTCCGCGGGACGGCATCACCTCGATCGCGTGATTCGGTCCCGCCGGCGGGCCGGCCGCCGGATCGCGCAGGTCCGGGCGTCAGCCGGCGATCGCGTCCACGAACTCGAGCGCGGAAGCCGGACCGCTCGTTCGAGGCCCGTCGCGATCCGGCATCGATCGGTGCGGCGCGCGCCGGGCCCGCTTGCCAACCGCGAAGCGCTGAGGTTCGATGGAATCCGACGTCGAGGAGGCCGGCTCCCTACTACCGGTCTCGTGGGGCGGCGCGAGAAGGTCGGGGTTGGTTCGATGATGTACGGCGACACGCACGAACGCGCGGTGACCCGGTCGCGGACCTTCGGGGGCGTCCTCGGCGGGCTCCTCGGCCTGGTCGCGGTCAGCACGGCCGCCGCACTGCTCGTCGCCGCCGCGGTGACGCCCGCCATCGCCACGGCGGGGGTCGCGGCATCCGGAACCATCTCGCTGTTCGAGAACCTGCCGAGCTACCTGCAGATCGGCGAGCTGTCGGTCAAGAGCAACATCTACTACACGGGCAAGGACGGCAAGCCGCACCTGATGGCCTCGTTCTACGACCAGAACCGGGTCGAGGTCGAGTGGGATGAGGTCAGCCAGTACGTCAAGGACGCGGCCATCGCGGGGGAGGACCCGAGGTTCTACGCGCACAACGGCGTCGACCTCCAGGGCACGATCCGGGCCGCGGTCACGACGGCGAGCGGGCGCGAGACCCAGGGCGGCTCCTCGATCGCCCAGCAGTACGTCAAGAACGTCCGCGTGCAGGAATGCGAGCGGCTCGCGGCCGACGAGGCGGAGAAGGACGGCTGCTACGACGCCGTCACCGAGACCACGATCGATCGCAAGCTCAAGGAGATGCGCCTCGCGATCGGGGTCGAGAAGCGGTACTCGAAGAGCGAGATCCTGCTCGGCTACCTGAACATCGCGGGCTTCGGCGGCACCGTCTACGGAATCGAGGCCGCCGCGAACTACTACTACGGCACGACCGCGAGGAACGTGTCGCTGGCGCAGGCGGCGTCGCTCGTCGCCATCGTCAACAACCCGTCGAAGTTCCGGCTCGACCAGCCCGACAACGAGACGAACGGCGCGGCGGACGGGTACGCCGCGAACCATGCGCGGCGCGACTACATCCTGAAGAGCATGCTCGAGGAACGGAAGATCACCCAGGAGGAGTACGACGAGGCGGTCGCGACGCCCGTCGAGCCGAAGATCACCGAGCCGAGCACCGGGTGCCAGACCGCGGGCGGCAGCGCGTGGTTCTGCGACTACGTGGCGCACATCCTCCAGAACGACCCCGTCTTCGGCGAGGACGAGGCGTCCCGCATGCTGAACTTCCGCCGCGGCGGGTACAACGTCTACACGACGCTCGACGCCGAACTCCAGTCCGCCGCGTACAAGGCCGTGACGGCGCACGTTCCGGCCACGTATCCCGGCTGGGACGTCGGGGGCGTGATCAGCTCGGTCGAGGTCGGCACCGGCCGCGTGCTGGCGATGGTGCAGAACCGCGCGTACAGCCAGGACCCGAACGTGCTCGCGCGCGGGCCGCAGTACACGAGCATCAACTACAACACCGACTTCGACTACGGCGGCTCGCGCGGCTTCCAGCCCGGTTCCTCGTACAAGGTGTTCACGCTCGCGGAATGGCTGAAGGAGGGCCACGGACTCGCCGAACGGGTCGATTCGCGGCCGAAGAGCAACTGGGGCACCTTCCAGGACAGCTGCCTCGGGCCGCACTTCGCGGGCGACTGGAACCCGCGCAACGATGCGAACGAGTCCGGGGCGAACTACAGCGCGCTCGAATCGACGATCGGGTCGATCAACACCGGATTCATCGGCATGGCGAAGAAGCTCGACCTCTGCGGCATCCGCAAGACGGCCGAGGCGTTCGGCGTGCACCGCGCCGACGGGAACACGCTGGTGCAGGGACCGTCGTCGGTCATCGGCACGAACGAGGTCGCGCCGCTCTCCATGGCGGTCGCCTTCGCGGGCATCGCGAACAACGGCAGGACGTGCACCCCGATCGCCATCGACCGCATCACCGGTCGGGACGGCGAGGAGATCCCGCCGCCGAAGTCGACCTGCACGCAGTCGGTCCCCGAGCCCGTCGCCGCGGCGATGCACACCGCGATGAACCGGGTCATGACCGGCGGCACCGCGACCGTCTCGAACGCGAACACCGTGCCCTCCGTCCCGCTCATCGGCAAGACCGGTACGACGGATGGCGCGAAGGACACGTGGATGGTCGGCGCGAGCACCGAGGTCGCGACCGCGGTCGCCGTCGTCAGCGTGAACGGCGACGCGAACCAGCGCGGGATCAACTTCGCGACCGGGCAGGCGGCCACCGCGCGTCACCGGATGTGGCCGGAGGTGATGTCGGTCGCGTCGGCCAAGTACGGGGGCGGTGAGTTCACGATGGCCGGGCTCGGCCCGGTCGCCGGGCCCGGATCCTTCCCGGACGGGCGGCTCGTCGAGCCGGACCCGCCCGCGTCGGACGAGCCGTCGCCCCAGCCGGGCACGCCGTCCGAGCCGCCCGGCGGCGACGGCGGGAACGACGGTGGTGCAGGCGGCAACGACGGCAACGGCAACGGCAACGGCAACGGCGGGGGCGGCGGCAACGACGGCCCGGGCGGCTGAGCGGCTGACCCCGATGCGGGACGGGGGCACGGCGCGACGCGCGCCGTGCCCCCGTCAGGTCGGGCCGTCGGTCCGGTCAGGCCGTGGCCGGCGCGGTGCGCCCGTGTCGGATGCGGTGCACGAGCCAGACCGCCAGGGCGGTGAGCGTCAGCGCACCGAACACCAGCATCCACGGCAGCAGTGCTCCCGGCGACACGCCCTGCGTGCCCGCGGCGAGCTCGGCGGAGCCGACCGCCAGCCGGCCGTTGCCGTCTCGCAGCTCGTCGGCACCGGCCGCGAGGGTGTCCGCTCCGGCGGCGAGCTCGATCGTGCCGTCCGAGAGCGTCCGCGTTCCCGCCGCGAGCTCGGCCGACCCGGCAGCCAGCTCGTCGAGCCCGGTCGACAGGTCGGTCGCGCCCTGGGCGAGCGAGCCGTTCCCGACGGCGAGTCCGCTCGCACCGCTCGACAGCCGCTGCGCCCCGGCCGCCAGCTCGGCGGTGCCGGCCGCCAGCCGGCTGGTGCCGTCGACGAGCTCGTCGACCTTCACGTCCAGCGTCGACGTGCCGTTGCGGAGGTCCGCCGCTCCGGATTTCAGCCGGGCGGCGCCGTCGGCGAGCTCGGCCGACTTCGCGCTCCGGGTGGTCGCGCTGGACGCGGCCAGGTCGAGCTTCGCGTCGAGGGTCGCCGCACCCGCGGCGAGCTCGCCCGATTTCGCTGCGGCGACGTCCAGCTTCGCGGCGAGCGACTGCGTCCCGGCCGACGTCGCCTGAGCGCCGGCCGAGACCTTGGCGGCTCCGGTCGACACCGCGCCCGCGGAACCGGCGAGCCGCTGCGCGGCCTGGGAGAGCGCGAGCGCGTTCGCGATCGACGCCTCGTCCGCGCCGGCGTCGACGAGTGCTCCGTGCCAGGCGGCGAGCTGCTGGGCGAGCGCCGCACTGCCGCTCGCGATGGCGGCGCTGCCGTCGGCGACGCCCTTGGCCCCCGTCGCCACCTCACCGGTCCCGGTGACGAGCAGCGGGACCCCCTCGGCCCCGACCGCCGCGCCGAGGCCGGCAGCGAGCGCGGCCGCCCCGGCCTCCACGTCATCGCCGCCGTCCGCGAGCGCGGCGACGCCGCCGGCCAGCTGCGACGCACCGTCCGCGAGGCGTGCGGCGCCGTCCGCTGCCGTGCCGGCGCCCGCGGCGACTCGGGCCGCACCGGCATCGGCACGGCTGATGCCGTCGGAGAGTGCGGCGGAGCCGTTCGCGGCGCGCGCGGCGCCCGACGCGGCGTCGCTTGCGCCGGTCGCGCTGCGGGCGGCCCCGTCGGCGAGTTCGACCGCTCCGGCCTGCGCGGACGCCGCGCCCGCCTGGAGCCTGGCCGCCCCGGCCGCTGCGGATTCGGCGCCGGTGCCGGCGGTCTCGGCGCCGTCCGCCGCGGCGGCCGCGCCGTTGCGGAGCTCCTGAGCGCCCGCGGCGAGGGTCTCCGCGCCGGCCGAGAGCTCCGCGGAGCCCGCGTCGGCTCGGCCCGCGCCGTCCGAGAGCCGGCTGGCTCCGGCAGAGATCGTGTCGGTGGTGAGCAGGAAGAACGCCGCGAGGGCGATCAGGGCGATGGTCGTCGCTGCGGCGGCGATCCGCACGCCGAGGCCGTGGCGGTGCACGGCGGGGTCGGTTCTCGTCATCGAGTCTCCTGGGTCTGCGGGCGCGCCGAGGCGCCCGTGTGCGTGGGTGCAGGATCGACGACGCCGGGGTGCGCGGGGCGTCGCCACTCGCGACCCGTCGGAGACTCCTGACCGCGACCTCCGGCCCACGGACGCTCCGTCGCGGCCGAAAGTGGCATGAATCTGGCAGAGGTCTCGTGACGGCGTCAACGCACTCCGCGGAAGTTGGGCGGAACCCGCCAATCGCGACGGTGCGGCCCGCCCGCGGCTTGTATCAGACCGACAGCGGATGCCGCGGCATCCGTGGATTCACAGGTCGAACGAGTCGCCCGGCTCCAGCGGCAGGTACTCGCCGCCGCCCTGCTCCGTCGCCCACGCGAGCCGCGCGTTGGAGAGGTCCTTCCCGGCGCGCGAGAGCACCATCTCGTGCGTGGGGAACGCGCGTTTCGGACGGACCGCCGTGACGTAGTCCATCGACTCCGAGATCTTCATCCAGGGTGCGCCGGCCGGGGCGGCGAGCACGTCGACCTCGACCCCGTCGGGCACGTCGAACGAGTCGCCGGCGTAGTAGAGCGCGTCGTTCACGAGCACGCCGACGTTGTCGATCACCGGGATCGACGGGTGGATCACGGCGTGACGCCCGCCGAAGAACCGCAGGCGGAAGGGCCCGACCTCGACGGCGTCACCCGGAGCGACCCGCTCGACCTCGATGCCGGACTCGGCGGCCTTCGCGACGACGCCCTCGGGGCCGAAGAACCGGACGCCCGGGCTGCGGTCCCCGATGCGCCCGAGCTGCTCCGGGGTCCAGTGGTCGTCGTGCGGGTGGGTGATGACCACCGCGAGCGCGCCCGCCGCCTCGGTGATGGGGGTCGTGAACTTCCCCGGATCGACGAACAGCCGATCGCCGGAGTGCTCCACGACGAGGGCGGCATGTTCGAGCTTGGTGACGCGCATGTTCCGAGCCAACACCGTCGCACGTCGTGCGCGCAACCGGGTTGCCTGCCATGATCGCAGCATGTCGCCTGGCCCCCGTCGCCTCCTGCTCGCGGTGAATCCGAGCGCCTCGTTCGGCCGCAACCGTGCGATCGGCCCGGCGGCCGCCCGGCGGCTCGAGGCGGAGGGCTACGAGGTGACCGTGCTGCGCGCGGACAACTTCGAACTGCTGCGCCTCGAGGTGCAGGCCGCCTTCGAGGCCGGCACAGACGGGCTCGTCGTCGTCGGCGGCGACGGCATGGTCTCGCTCGGCGTCAACGTGCTCGCGGGCAGCCAGGTCCCCATGGGGCTCGTGGCCGCGGGCACCGGCAACGACCTCGCGCGCGCCCTCGGCCTGCCGCACGACGATCCCGAGGCCGCCATCGACGCCCTCGTCGAGGCCCTCCGCCGACCGCCGCAGGCGATCGACCTCGGCCTGCTGCGGCACGGGGAGCTCCGGACCTGGTTCGCCTGCGTGCTGTCGGCCGGCTTCGACGCGGTCGTCAACGAGCGGGCGAACCGGATGACGCGGCCGCGCGGTCCGAGCCGGTACACCATCGCGCTCCTGCGCGAACTGGCCACCTTCCGCCCGCGCCGGTACGCGATCACCGTCGACGGCGCGCGGCGGGAGCAGGCGGCGATGCTCGTCTCCGTCGCGAACACGCCGTCGCTCGGCGGCGGGATGCGGATCGTCCCGCACGCCGACCTCGCCGACGGCCTGCTCGACCTGTTCATCGTGCATCCCCTGTCGCGCATCGGCCTGCTCGGGGTCTTCCCCCGTGTATTCGCGGGCGAGCATGTCGACCATCCCGCCGTGGAGTTCCTCCGCGCGAGCCGGGTGCGGCTCGAGGCGGAGGACATCGTCGCCTACGCGGACGGGGAGCGGGTGGGGCCCTTGCCGATCGACGTCGAGGTGGTCCCGGGCGCGCTCCGCGTGTTC
This sequence comes from Agromyces sp. GXS1127, assembly GCF_050565425.1. Taxonomy (NCBI): domain Bacteria; kingdom Bacillati; phylum Actinomycetota; class Actinomycetes; order Micrococcales; family Microbacteriaceae; genus Agromyces; species Agromyces sp. GXS1127. The sequence goes on along the minus strand of NZ_JBOCIG010000002.1, from coordinate 173,507 downwards.
GCCTGACCCCCGGGCGAGCGGCCCCGCGGCCCTCGATTTGGAATGCGCCGGAAACGTATGCCATACTCGAACACGTCGCAGCGAGGCCCCATCGTTTAGCGGCCTAGGACGCCGCCCTCTCACGGCGGTAGCGCGGGTTCAAATCCCGCTGGGGTCACCAATGACAGGCGAACGCCCTCGCATCATCATGATGCGAGGGCGTTCGTCGTTTCGCGCCGCGGTCCCTTAGACTCGTCCGAGCGAAGGGGAGTATCCCGCCGGTGCCGTGACGGCGCCGGGCCACGATCGTCAGTACGAGCGCCGTCGATGCCGCTCCGGTCGTGGCGGCGCATCCGATGCGCGGGGAGAGACTTTCGGTCCTTGCCGCACCCTCCGAAAGGCCCTCCGTGACCGCACTGCCCGTCTGGTTCGAAGTCGGTTCGCTCGTCGTGCTGACGCTGATCCTGGTCGCCGACCTCCTGCTCGTGATCAAGCGCCCGCATGTCCCGTCGTTCCGCGAGTCGACGCTCTGGGTCGTGTTCTACATCGCCCTCGCGCTCGTCTTCGCGGGACTGATGTTCGTCATCGGCGACGCCGAGCACGGCGCGCAGTTCCTGGCGGGCTGGCTCACCGAGTACAGCCTCTCGATCGACAACCTCTTCGTGTTCGTCATCATCATGTCGAGGTTCGCGGTGCCCAGGAAGTACCAGCAGGAGGTGCTCATGGTGGGCATCATCCTGGCGCTGATCCTCCGCGGGATCTTCATCCTGCTCGGGGCGCAGCTCATCGAGAACTTCAGCTGGATCTTCTACATCTTCGGCGCCTTCCTGCTCTACACGGCCGCGCAGCAGGCGTTCGGCGACCACGAGGACGAGGGCGGCGATTCGGCGCTCATCCGCCTGCTCCGCCGCCGGCTCCCGATCACGAACGACTACGACGGCATCAAGCTCCGCACGATGATCGACGGCCGGCGCTTCTTCACGCCGATGCTCATCGTGTTCGTCGCGATCGGCACGACCGACCTGATCTTCGCGCTCGACTCGATCCCCGCGATCTTCGGCATCACGCAGAGCCCGTTCATCGTGTTCACCGCCAACGTGTTCGCGCTCATGGGCCTGCGACAGCTCTACTTCCTCCTCGGGGGCCTCCTCGAACGCCTCGAGTACCTCAAGTACGGCATCGCGTTCATCCTCGCCTTCATCGGCGTGAAGCTCGTGCTGCACGCCATGCACGAGAACGAGCTGCCGTTCATCAACGGCGGCGAGCACATCGAGTGGGCTCCCGACATCTCGACGTGGACCTCGCTCGCGGTGATCGTCGGCGCGATGGCGGTCGCGACGGTGGCGAGCGTCGTGAAGGCAAACCTCGACGCCCGCCGCCGCGGCCACACGCTCGGCGAGGAGATCCCGCACTTCACCGAGGAGGGCGAGCGCGACCGCGACCCCGACGGTTCGACGGTCCAGCGCTGAACGCCGTCCCCATCCTCGTCCCGCGGTGACGCGGGCGGGGCGAACGCTTGCTAGCGTGGAGCGACTGCGCCCCCTGCGGCGAGAACTCCTGCCCTGCCCAGAGAGGACCCGATCTCGTGACGTCTGACGGCAGCGGTGTCGTGCCCATCCCGACGGGGTCGGCGCGGATCGCGCACAGCGCCCGCACCCACGTCGGCAACGTCCGCACGGTGAACGAGGACGCGCTGCTCGCGCAGCCGCCCGTGTACCTCGTCGCGGACGGCATGGGCGGCCACGCACGCGGGGACGCCGCGAGCCGGGCCGTCGTCGACACGTTCCGCCGGCACCTCGACGAGGGCGCACCCTCGACGCCCGAGCGCGTGCTCGACGCGATCCACAGCTCCAACGACGTCGTCCGGACGCTCTCCGACGAGGGCGACGAGGGCACGGCCGTCGCGGGCACCACGGTCGCCGGCGTGGCGCTCGTCGACGCCGGCGACGGTCGCGGCGTGCACTGGATGGTGTTCAACGTCGGGGACTCGCGGGTCTACGTCTGGGACGGTCGCCGCCTGGAGCAGGTGACCGTCGACCACTCGGCCGTCCAGGAGATGGTCGACGCCGGGCTCCTCCGGCCGGATGAGGCGGAGCGGCATCCCGATCGGAACGTCATCACCCGCGCCGTCGGGGCGGACGAGCACGTCGAGCCGGATGTCTGGCTCATCCCGGCGACCGGACGGCAGGTGTTCCTCATCTGCTCCGACGGGCTGTCGAAGGAGGTCGGCGACGCCGAGATCGGGCGGATCCTGGCCGGCCACTCGATGCACGCGGTCGGCCTGGCCGGCGAGCTGGTGGATGCCGCGCTGGCGGCGGGGGCCCGCGACAACGTGAGCGCGATCGTGGTGGAGTCCGACCTCGGCGGTGCCGCGGACGAGGACGGCACGACGCGCGACCGGGGAGACGACTCGGCGGTGGTCGAGGAGACCACGCCGCGCGGAAACGGGGGATGACGGTGGCGGAGTACCTGCCCGACCACGGCGGTCGCTGGCTCGCGGCGGTGCGCGACGAGGCGCTGCTCGTCCTTCCGGCCGACCGCGCCGCCGACCTGCTCGCCCTCTGGCCGCACCTCGACGGCGGCGCCGCGCCGCACGTCATCGACCGGCTCGCCGGTTCGGGCATCACCGCGGCGCCGAGCTTCGCACTCGTCGTGCGCGAGCCCGCCACGCGCGCAGCGCGGGCGCTCGTGCGGGGCGAGCTCACGGTGACCCTCGGCGAGACCGAGGTCTCCGGCGCGGGCGTGTCGACGTGGCAGGAGCGCGCGACCGACGGCGAGGCGGACGTCAGGGTGGCGATACGGGCGGCCTCCGACCTCGGCGGCGTCCGCCTACCGGTCGTGGAGGGCGTGGTCGCGGCATCCGTCGTCGACTGGCCCGTCGGCGCGGCGCGGGCGCAGGCGGGCCCGGCCGGGGCGTCGGCGCCCGCGTCGGTTGCGGATCGCGAGACGGCCTTCGGCGGAGACGACGTCGAGGACGCCGAGCCGGAGACGACGCCGCCGACGCCGACGCCGACGCCGCTGCCGACGCCCGACGAGCGCACGATGGTCCCGGAGGACACGATCGTCGGCGTCTCGCGGACCGAGCGGCCCCGCATCGAGCGCCCGGTCGTCGAGCGTTCCGTGTCGATCGTCCCGCCGGCCGCCGGTGTTCCCGCGCCCGATTCGGCGGCGGCACCGGGGTCGCGAGCACCCGTGATCGTGCCGCCCGACTTCGGCTCGACCCCGCCCGCGCTCGCCGAGCCCGCCGCGGCCCCGCCGCTCCCGACGTCGGGCCCGGCGCCGGCGCAGCCCGCACCGGCGACGCTCGGAGACCACGACGGTCTCACCGTCGCGCGCGCCGATCTCCGGCGACTGCGCGACGCGGGTCCCGCCGCGCCGTCGCGACCCGATGCGGACGCGGCGCGCGAGCCCGCGGCATCCGCCCCGCCCGCGCCGTCGCTCGCCCTGCGCCTGCCCGACGGGTCCATCGAGCCCATCGTCGGCGAACTCGTGCTCGGCCGCGCTCCGTCGATCGGGCGGGTGAGCGGAACCCGCATCCCGCGCCCCGTCGTGATCGGCGCCGGCGACCCCGACATCTCGCGCACCCACCTCCGCGTCGCCGTCGAGGGCGGCACCGCCGTCGTCACCGACCTCGATTCGCGCAACGGCACGCAGGTCGTCGCGCCGGGGCAGCCGCCGATGCGGCTGCGCCCGTCCGAGGCGACGCCCGTGCTGCCCGACACCGTCATCGACCTCGGCGGCGGCTGGAGCATCCAGGTGGTGGTGCGCTGATGCGACGCCCGCCCGCCGCCCCGCCGGAGCTTCCCGGCTACACGCACCTCGGCCTGCTCGGGTCGGGCGGCTTCGCCGACGTGTACCTCTACGAGCAGCGACTGCCGCGGCGCAAGGTCGCGGTCAAGGTGCTCCTCGCCGACGACATCGACGCGTCGACGCGGGCCCAGTTCGTCGCCGAGGCGAACCTCATGGCGCGTCTGTCGGCGCATCCGTTCATCGTCACGATCTTCCACGCCGACGTGTCGGGCGACGGACGACCCTACTTCGTCATGGAGTACTGCTCGGGGCCGAGCCTGTCCGAGCGTTACAAGCGGCAGCCGCTGTCGGTCGAGGACGCGCTGCGCACCGGCATCCGCCTCTCGGGTGCGGTCGCGACCGCGCACGCGGCCGGCATCCTGCACCGCGACATCAAGCCCGCCAACGTCCTCACGAACGACTACGGATGGCCCGCGCTCAGCGACTTCGGCATCTCCTCCGACCTCGAGGGCGACCTGCCGGTCCACACGATGAGCTTCACCGGGGATGCCGCGGCCACGGGCTCCGGCACGGGGTCCGATCGCGCCGCGGTCGGCATGAGCGTGCCGTGGTCGCCCCCCGAGATGTTCGAGGACGATCCGCGCCCCGACACGCGCAGCGACGTCTTCGCGCTCGCCGCGACCGTGCACACGCTGCTGGCCGGACGGACGCCGTTCGAGGTGCCCGGCCGCTCGAACGGTCCGCTCGACCTGATCGGCCGCATCGAGCGCGGCCGGATCACGCCGATCGGCCGCGACGACGTGCCCGCGAGCCTCGAGACGGTGCTCGCCACCGGCATGGCCGTGCACCGCGAGGACCGCTACCAGAGTGCGGTCGAGCTCGGCCGCGCGCTGCAGCGCATCGAGCTGGAGCTCGGGTACTCGGTGACCGGCATCGAGGTCCCGAACCTCGGCGGGCCGGGCGGCCGCGAGGAGCCGTCGTCGTCCCCTGCTGCGGACGACAAGCCCGCGACGCGGGCGAGGTCCGTGCGGGTCGTCGAGGCCGGCATCCCCGGGCCGGATCGGTGGGCCGCACCGGCGGTCGCCGCAGCCGCCGTGCCGCCGCCGGCCGCCGCCGCGCCCGCTGCCCCGGGTCGGATCGTCCCCCCGTCCGTCGGGGCCGCGGATGCCACGCAGGCGCGGGGCGTCCGCGAGGTCGACGCCCAGCCGTCGACCGGCTTCGGTTCCGCATCGGTGGACGACGGCACCGTGATCCGGCCGGCACGCAGCGGCGCGTCGGCGGGCGATCCCGTCGAAGGGGCCACGGTCATCGCCCCGGCCCGGCGGACGGCGGGAGCGGACGTCCCGGCGTCGACCGCCGCCGAGACACCCGACGCCACCCCCGCGCGCGGCCGCCGAGCGCTCGGCGGGATCGTCGCCGCCGTCGCCGGCATCGTGGTCATCGTGGCGGTCAGTGCGGCGCTCCTGCTCGGCGGCACGCTCGGCGGCCCCGAGGCCGACCCGGACGACGGGCACGCAGTGCCCGAGGACGCGGTGGTCGCCGCGAGCGTGCCCGCACCCGTGGTGGAGCCGGGCACGGTGGCGGGCGGCCGCGCGGTCTTCACCGTGCGCCACGACGGCGCCGAGGACGGCGACCGCTACCGCTGGCAGCGCGCCGACGGTTCGGGCTCGACGGCCGTCGCCGACGGGCCCGAGATCGTCGTCGACGGGGTCGCCGCGGGGCAGACGGTCTGCATCGAGGTGCAGGTCCAGCGCGGCAGCAAGACGTCCGAAGCGGTGACCGGGTGCACGTCGTGAGGCCGCTGCGCGTGGAGTACTGCGGCGAGTGGTACACCGTCGAGGCGGGGAGCACCTTCACCATCGGGCGCGAGTCCGACCTCACGATCGACGACAACCCCTACCTGCACCGCACCTTCCTCACCCTCTCGAGCGAGTTCGGCCTCTGGTGGCTCTCGAACGTCGGCCAACTGCTGTCCGCGACGGTGTCGGATGCCACGGGCAGCGTGCAGTCCTGGGTGGCGCCGGGCGCCAAGCTGCCGTTGGTGTTCAAGACGGTGCACGTCATGTTCAGCGCCGGGGCGACGACGTACGACTTCACGGTGCACGCCGAGGAGGACTTCTACAACACCTCGCTCACCGCGGCGCCCGCCGACGGCGGCACGACGATCCTGCCGGTCACGCTCACGACGAGCCAGCGACTGCTCATCGTCGCGCTCGCCGAGCACGTGCTCTCGCAGCCGAGCGCCGGGCGGGCGACCGTGCCGTCCTCCGCGGAGGCCGCGGCACGCCTCGGCTGGAGCATGACGACGTTCAACCGCAAGCTCGACAACGTGTGCGAGAAGCTCGACAAGATCGGCGTCGACGGGCTGCGCGGCGGCCGCGGCAAGCTGGCCGTGAACCGTCGGGCCAGGCTCGTCGAGTACGCGGTGGCGACGCGGCTCGTGAGCGTCGACGACCTCGTCCTGCTCGCCGGCGACGATCCGGCCGCGCGCGGCGACGGCTGAGGACGGGCGTCCACGGCGGAGCCGGTTCTCCGATTCGCGGCCGATCGTGGCGGGGGATCCCCTCCGGATCATGACGTCGTGGGGAGTCCTCCCCATTTCGAGGGCCCCGAACGCCCGTGTTAGCGTATGCCCGACCCGCCGGTCTCTCCGGCGGTGAAATCCGACGCCCTACCGACGGAACGCACCCGGGGGAGACGAATTCTGTGGTCACGTTGAGGTCATGGGCGCGGTCGCGCCGGAACGTCGCCTCGGCCGCCGCGCTCGCCGTGCTCGCGGGCGTTCCCGTCGGCCTCGCCGTGGCGCACGAGGGCTTCCCGGTGACCGACCCCGACCTGCGCGCGCGCGAGGTGTGGGTCACGAACGCCGAGGAGCTGCTCGCCGGCCGCCTGAACCGCCAGATCGAGGAGCTCGACGCGGCCGTCGCGACCGCGTCGAACGAGATCGACGTGTTCCAGGACGGCGAGGACGCCTTCCTCTTCGACCCGAGCGTCGGGACCATCGAGCGGATCGATCCGTCGTTCACGACGCTCGTGCAGCGTATCGACGTGCCCCCGGCCTCCGAGGTCGCGTACGGCGGTGACGTGCTCGCGATCCTCTCGCCCGAGGGCGAGCTCTGGCGGGTCACCGCCGACGGCGACCTCGCGTTCGACTACCGGGGCACCGATCCGATCGTCGACCTCGGGGCCGGCGCGCACGTGGCCGTCACGAGTGAGGGCACCATCCTCGCCACCGCGCCGGGCGACGGCGAGCTCGTCTCACTGGCACGCGATGCGGCCGAGCCGACCATCGCCGAGCTGCCCGTCGTCGGCGAGCACCAGCTCGCGGCGGTCGGCGAGCAGGCCGTCGTCTTCGACGAGGAGGCCGACCGCGTGGTCGTCGACGGGCGCCAGATCGACCTGCCCGAGCCGGCCCTGCGCCTCCAGCAGTCCGGGCCCGAGCACGAGAACGTGGTGCTCGCGACCGCGACGGGCCTCCTCGAGGTGCCGATCGGCGGCGGCGCGGTGCGAACCGTCCCGAACGGCGGCGAGGTCGCGGCGGCGGACGCGGGCGAGGTCGCGGCGCCTGTCCGCCTCGGCGAGTGCGCGCACGGCGCGTGGGGCGGGGCCGTCGGGCGGTACCTGCTCGCGTGCGACGACGCCGAGCCGCAGTCGACCGCGATCGACCAGCCCACCGCGGGCTCCCGCCTCGAGTTCCGCGTGAACCGCGACGTGATCGTGCTGAACGACCTCGCCAACGGCAACGCGTGGCTCGTCGACTCCGACCTGCGGCTCGTCGACAACTGGGAGGAGGTCACGCCGCCCGAGGAGAGCGACGAGCTCGAAGGCGACGAGAAATCGGCCCAGCAGACCTTCGAGGACACGCTCGCCGAGCGCACCGACGTGAACCGTCCGCCGGTGGCGCGCGACGACGACTACGGTGTGCGGCCCGAGCGCACGACCATCCTCGAGGTGCTCGAGAACGACACCGATCCCGACGGTGACGTGCTCACCGTCGCGAGCACCACCGAGGTCTCGGAGGCGGCCGGTCGGCTCGAGCTCATCGACGGCGGGCGCGCCCTCCAGTTCACGCCGGCGGCCGGAGCGGCCGGCAGCGTGTCGTTCCGGTACGGCGTCGACGACGGCCGCGGCGGCGTGGCCGAGGCATCCGTTAACGTGCGCATCGTGCCGGCGAGCGAGAACACCGCTCCCGCGGCGCTCCGACAGGCGGCGATCAGCGTCGAGCAGGGCCAGCAGCTCTCGTACAACCTGCTCGCCGACTGGAACGACCCCGACGGCGACGACCTGTACCTCGTGAACGCCTCGCCGACGGGCGGCGACGCCGTGCGCTCGAGCCCCGACGGCACGATCACCTTCGAGCACCGTTCGGCCGAGCTCGGCACGAAGGAGGTGCAGTACACGGTCTCCGACGGGCAGACGACGGCTGCGGGCACGCTCACCGTCGAGGTGAAGCCGACCGGCACGCTGAACCCGATCGGCACGCCCGACTTCGCGCGGGTCTTCGCCGGCGAGACGACGCTCATCGAACCGCTCGCCAACGACCTCTCGCCGTCCGGCGCGGGGTTGGAGCTCCTCGGCATCGAGGAGGCGCCCGAGATCGCGGTCATCACGCCGAACGTCGAGCGCGGCACGATCGCGTTCTCGAGCACCGAGCCGGGGGAGTACGTCTTCCTCTACACCCTCGGGGCGGGCGCCGCGACGAGCAAGGGCCTCGTGCGCGTCCAGGTGGTCGAGGCGCCCGCCGAGGCGCTGCCGCCCATCGCGGTCAAGGACACCGCGTACCTCAGGGCCGCCGAGCCGCTCACGGTGCCCGTGCTCGCGAACGACGTCTCGCCGTCCGGGCGCGTGCTCGCCGTGCAGTCGATCGACGACTCCGCCGCCGACGGGCTCGTCTCGGTCGAGATCCTCACCAACACCGTCCTGCGCGTCACCGCATCGCAGGCCCTCGACGAGCAGCTGCAGGTCGCGTACACCGTGTCCGACGGCGTGAACCCGTCGACCGCGAGCGTGACGATCGTGCCCGTGCCGCCGCTCGTCAAGCACCAGCCGCCGGTCGCGGTCGACGACGGCGCCATCGTCCGCGCGGGCGACATCGTCACGGTCGACGTGCTCGAGAACGACACCCACCCGGATGCCGCGACGATGCACCTGCTGCCGGAGCTCATCGAGGTCGACGCGCCCGATGGCCTCGCGTTCACCGACGGCGACACCGTCCGCTTCCAGGCGCCCGAGAGGCCCGGCGTGTACAGCGCGGTCTACACGGTCGCCGACGACTCCGAGCAGACCGCGCGCGCGACCGTGCGATTCACGGTCGTGGGTCGCGACGCGGGCGAGAACCGGGCGCCGCTGCCCACGCCGCTCACCTCGCGCACCTTCGCCGGGTCGGCCGTCAAGGTCGACGTGCCGCTCGACCAGCTCGACCCCGACGGCGACTCCGTCACCCTCACGGGCATCACCGTCGCACCGGAGTTCGGCCGAGTCGTTGAACGCACCAGCACGTCGTTCACCTACGAGGCGTTCGACGGGTCGGCGGGCACCGACGAGTTCGGGTACGAGGTGCGCGACACCCTCGGCGCGACCGCCGAGGGAACCATCCGCATCGGCGTCATCCCGCGGCCCGAGGTGCAGTTGCCGCCGAAGGCGGTCGACGACGCCATCGAGATGAAGCCCGGCCGCACCGCGTCGGTCGAGGTGCTCCTCAACGACTCCGACCCGAGCGGCTACCAGCTGCACGTCGCCGACCTGCCCGAGGTCGACGACGACATCGAGGCCGAGATCCGCGACCGCCGCCGCATCGTCGTGACCGCGCCCGAGCAGGAGGCCGCGTACACGATCCGATACGAGATCTCGAACGGCCACGGCGGCGCCGACACGGCCTTCCTGCAGATCGCCGTGACCCAGGACGCCGTGATCGACCCGCCCACGGCCGAGGACCAGGTGATCGAACCGGAGGAGGTCGTCGACGGCGAGGTCGTCACGGTCGACCCGCTGGCGGATGCCACGAACCCGGGCGGGCTCGTCGACGACCTCGTCGTGACGCTCGAGGGGCCGAACGCCGGACGGGCCCAGGTCGCCGCCGACGGCACGATCGATGTGATGCCCGGCCGAGAGCGCTACGCGGTCGCGTACCGCCTCACGAACGACCTCGACGACCTCTCGGCGATGGCGTTCGTGATCGTGCCGCCCGTGCCGTCCGGCGACGAGACCGTCGAGGAGACGCAGCGGCCGAAGACGCCCGAGGAACTGCTCGCCGAGGAGAAGGCGAAGTTCCCCGCGCCCTACCTCAAGGACCTCGGCGAGATCATCGTGCCGATGAACGGCAGCATCAGCTGGAACGTCGACGACCTCGTGGTCGTGCCGTCGGGCAACCCCGCCCTCATCCTCTCCGCGTCGTCGACCAACGCGGGCGAACCCGCGTTCGTCAGCGGCACGGCGGTGCAGTACGTGCCGGCCGCCGACTACCGCGGCGCGGCGTCGCTGACGTTCGAGGTGACGGACGGCGAGGGCGCCGACGATCCCGTCGGGCGCACCGCCATCCTGACCATCCCGATCACGGTCGGCGACCCCGACTTCAACGACACCCCGCCGACGTTCACGCCGCGGAGCGAGACGATCGAGGCCGGCGAGGCGCCGCTCGACGTCGACCTGCGTTCATCGACCGACCAGCCGAACCCCGACAACATCGAGCGCGTCGAGTACCGCAACCTGCAGGGCGCGAACGCCGACATCGAGGCGAGCATCGTCGAGGGCTCGATCCTCCGGCTCTCCTCGCCCCTCGGCGTGCAGCCGGGCACCGAGGCGCGGATCTCGTTCGACGTGGTGTTCAACGAGTTCACGGTGCCGGGGTACGTCGACGTGAAGGTGGTCTCCTCGACCAGGGCGCTGCCGAAGGCGAACGACGACGGGCCGGTCGAGATGGTGCGCGGCGGCACCGCGACCGTCGACGTGCTCGCGAACGACTTCAACCCGTTCGCGCCCGACGCGGAGCTCACGGTGATCGACGCGCAGATCGACCAGGCCGACGTCGGCGCCGGCGCGTCGGTGTCGCACACGGCCTCGGACGTCACGGTGAACGCCGGCGCGGCCTTCACGGGCACCCTGAGCGTCATCTACCGCATCCAGGACGGCACGAAGGACCCCGCGCGTGAGGTGCAGGGTCGCGTCACCGTCGTCGTGCGCGACGCGCCCGACCGTCCGGCGGCGCCGACGATCCAGAACTCGGGCGACCGGTCCGTCACCATCCGCTGGACGGCCCCGGCGAACAACAACTCGCCGATCACCGACTACGAGGTCCGGTACAACGGCCAGACGAGGAGCTTCGGGGCCGGCGCCGCGGGCGTGAACCAGGAGTTCACCGGGCTCACCAACGGCACGGCCTATACCTTCCAGGTCCGGGCGAAGAACGTCATCGGCTGGAGCGAGTGGTCGGCGCAGTCCGCGTCGCGCACGCCGTACGGCACGCCGGGCGCGCCGACCGGCGTCAAAGCTCAGGTCAACGGGTACGCCACGACGAGCGTCGACGTGAGCTGGAACGCGCCCTCGAACACGGGCGGCGGTGCGGTCCGCTACGACGTCCGGATCGACAACGGGTCGTGGGTGAACTCGGGACAGAACACGAGCCACCGCTTCACGGGCGTCGGGGCCGGGTCGCACACCGTGTCGGTGCGCGCCGTGAACCTGGGCAGCGAAAACCCGGGCACCGCGTCGTCCGACAGCTTCTCCGTGCAGAACCCGCCGCCCCCGCAGCCCGCCGGGTCGATCGGCAAGGGCCCGAGCCGCGCGTGCGACAGCGGCGGCGGCGGCTGCGCCAACGTGCGCATCACCTGGACCGACATGGACCCCGGCCGCTACCAGGTGTACGTGACCGTCAACGGCTCGTGGAGCAACTGGAAGGGCACCTACGACGTCGCGGCGAACGGGCGGCTCGAGCTCCTGAACCACCTCGGCATCCGCGCGGGGGGCGAGACCATCGCCGTCCGCTTCGAGAACGTCAGCGGCGGCACCTCGCGAACGCTCGGCGCGATCAGCGGGACCCAGTGGAACAACATCGGCTACAACACGTGGTGACGGGCGCGACCCCGCCTTGAACGTACGACTCGAAGGAACGAACATGACCGTGACCCAAGACCAGGCCAGCTGGTTCCAGGACGCCTTCTCGAAGCTCGTCGACAACGTCGACCGCGCGATCCTCGGCAAGCGCGACATCATCGAGCTCGTCGTGACGGCGATGCTCTCGGAGGGGCACGTACTGCTCGAGGACTTCCCGGGCACCGGCAAGACCGTGCTCGCGAAGGCGCTCGCGAACACGCTCGACGGCACCCACTCGCGCATCCAGTTCACGCCCGACCTGCTGCCGTCGGATGTCACGGGCGTGACGATCTACGACCAGGGCAAGGGCCAGTTCGAGTTCCACCGCGGCCCGATCTTCGCGTCGATCGTGCTCGCCGACGAGATCAACCGCGCCAGCCCGAAGACGCAGTCGGCGCTCCTCGAGGTCATGGAGGAGGGGCGGGTCACGGTCGACGGCGTCGGCTACGAGGTCGGCAGCCCGTTCATGGTCATCGCGACGCAGAACCCGGTCGAGCAGGCCGGCACCTACTCGCTGCCCGAGGCGCAGCTCGACCGCTTCCTCATCAAGACCTCGCTCGGCTACCCCGACCACGACACGGCCGTGACGCTGCTGCTCGACTCGGCGAACCGTGCGCGCGCGTCGAAGGTGTCGCCGATCATCGCCTCGAGCTCGGTGACGACCATGGCACGGCTCGCCGCCGAGGTGCACGTGGATGCCGCGGTGCTCTCGTACCTCAACCAGATCGTCTCCGCGACCCGCGACCACCGGGACTCGGCGCTCGGCGTCAGCATGCGCGGCGCGCTCGCGCTCGCGCGCGCGGCGAAGACCTGGGCGATCTCGCGCGGCCGCACCTACGTCACGCCCGACGACGTCCGCGAGCTCGCCGTGCCGGTGCTCGCGCACCGCATCATCGTCGACCCCGAGGCCGAGTTCGCGGGTGCGACGGCCGAGGAGATCGTGCGCAAGGTGCTCGTCGAGATCGCGCCCCCGGCGTACCGCGCGGCATGACGGGCGGCATCGACGCGCCCGCGTCGACGCCGCCCGAGCCGGCGGCGCCGGCGCCCGACGCACCCGCGCGGCCGCCGCGTTCGGCGCCCCGCACGCCGTCGCAGTCCCGCATCGCGTTCCGGTCCGCCGGACGTTCGCTCGCGGCATCCGCTCGCTCGCTCTCGAACGGCCTGCGTCGCGCCGGTCGGGCCGTGGCCGCGTTCACCGCGCCCGTCACCGGGGTGATCTCCCCGGTCGGATGGCTCGTGCTCGCCGCGAGCCTCGTCGCGCTCGCGCTCGCGTGGCCGCTCGGCTGGATCGAGCTCGCGTTCGTCGGGGCGACGCTGCTCGCCGCGCTCCTCGTCGCGATCCCCTTCGCCTTCGGGCGGATGGCGTACCGCGTCGAGATCGAGCTCCAGCCGCACCGAGTGGTCGCGGGGGAGCGCGCACTCGGCCGGCTCGTCGTGCAGAACGCCGGCGACGCGGCATCCGTGCCCTCGCAGCTCGAGCTGCCCGTCGGCAACGGCCTCGCCGAGTTCGTCATCCCCGCGATCTCCGCCGGCGGCGAGCACGAGGAGCTCTTCGCGGTGCCGACGCAGCGCCGCGCGGTGATCGTGGCCGGCCCCGCGGCATCCGTCCGCGGCGACCAGCTCGGGCTGCTGCGACGGGAGGTGCGCTGGACCGACCCCGTCGAGCTGTTCGTGCACCCCGTCACGGCTCGACTGAAGCCCTCGGCGGCGGGCCTCGTGCGCGACCTCGAGGGCGAGATCACGAAGACCATCACCGCCAACGACATCTCGTTCCACGCGCTGCGCGCGTACGAGCCGGGCGATGCGCTGCGCAACGTGCACTGGCGGACGTCGGCGCGCACCGGCCAGCTCATGGTGCGCCAGTACGAGGAGACCCGGCGATCGCAGCTGCTGCTCGTCCAGCCGACGAGCGCCGAGCACTACGCCTCCGAGGAGGAGTTCGAGCTCGCGGTCTCGGTGCTCGCCTCGCTCGGCGTGCAGGTGATCCGCGATGCCACGCGGCTCGCGGTCGCCACCGACCGCCTGCGGCTCGGCACGGCGACGCCGACCGCACTGCTCGACGACACCTGCCGGATCGAACCGCTCGAGCAGCCCGCCGCGCCAGTGCGCGACCTGGTCCGCGAGGCCGGCCGCCGGATCCCCGCGCCGAGCGTGCTCATCGTCGTCGGCGGCTCGCGCGCGCCGCTCGCCGAGTTCCGCGCCGCCGAGACCGTGTTCGGCTCGGACACGCAGGTCATCGTGTTCCGCACGGAGGTGGGCGCCGCGTCGCGCATCCGGCGCGTGGGGGAGTCGACGATCGTCACCGTGGGCTCGCTCGACGAGCTGTCGCGCCTCGTGAGGAGGGTCCGCCCGTGAACCGGATCCCGCGCAGCGCCCTCGTCGACCTCGGCGTGCTCTCGGCGCTGTCACTGCTCGCGATCGCCGGGTACGAGACGAGCTTCGGCGGCCTCGACTTCCTCGCGGCCGCGCTCGCCGGCATCGTCGTCGGCACGCTCGCCGCGGTGCTCGGCACGCTGCTGCGCCTCAACGTGCTCGTGACGGTGCTGCTCGGCATCGTTCTCTACTTCCTCGTCGGCACGCCCTTCGTGATGCCCGGCGAGGCGTTCCTCGTCGTGCTGCCGACCCTGACCTCACTCGCCGGGCTCGCCGTCGGCGCCGTGTACGGCTGGGCCGACATCCTGACCATCGCGGCGCCCGTCGAGGCGCCCGACTACGTCGCCGCCGTGCCGTACGCGGCCGCCGCGGTCGTCTCGCTCGTCGGCGGCCTGCTCGTGCTGCGCTGGCTCCCCGGCCGGCGCACGCCGCTCCGCGCGGCGGTCGTCGTCGTCGGGCCGGTATTGCTGTTCCTCTCCGGCATCCTGCTCGGCACCGACCAGGCGTTCCTCGCCGCGGCCCGCGGCGTCGCGTTCGCGGCGATCGCGCTGACCTGGATCGCCTGGCGCCGCGGCGCGAGCGTCGAGGCCGGCGGCGACGGCGCAGCGCGCCTGCGGCGCCGCAAGGTCACGGGCTCGGCGATCGTGGTCGCCGGCGCCGTCACCGTCGGCGCCGTGGCCGGCCTCGCGGTCGCACCCGTCGCACCCGATCGCTTCGTGCTGCGCGACCAGGTCGTGCCGCCGTTCGACCCGCTCGAGTTCCCGAGCCCGCTCGCCGGGTACCGCGAGTACACCAAGGACCTCGCCGAGTCGCCCGTGTTCCTCGTCGCCGGGCTCGAGCCCGGCGACACGCTGCGGCTCGCGGCGATGGACTCCTACAGCGGACGCCTCTGGAACGTCGCCGGACCCGAGGACGCCGCCGCCGACGGCGGGTACTCGATCGTCGGCTCGACCCTTCCCGCTCCCGAGCTCGCCGACCTCGGCGGCTCCCGGTCGATCGAGGTCGAGGTCGGGGCGTACTCCGACGTGTGGCTCCCGACGGTCGGCTACGGGTCCGAGCTCGACCTCCTCGACCGCGGCTCGGTCGAGCGGGCGGGCGACCTCCGCTACAACCCCGCAGCGGGCACCGCGGTGCTCACGAGCGGCGCCGCCGAGGGCACGCGCTACCGCCTCGAGGCGCGCGTGCAGGTGCAGCCCGAGGACTCCGAACTCCTCGAGGTCCCGGTCGCCCGGCTCGAACTGCCCGTCGTCGAGAACCTGCCCGACGTGGTCGCCGCCAAGGCCGAGGAGTACGCGGGCGAGGCCGCGAGCCCGATCGAGCAGCTGCGCGCCGTCGAACGCGCATTGAAGACGAACGGATTCCTCAGCCACGGCCTCGCGAGCGACGCCGTCGCGTCGCGGGCCGGCCACGGCGCCGACCGCCTGATCGAGCTCTTCACGCGGAGCCGGATGGTCGGCGACGAGGAGCAGTACGCCGCGGCGATGGCCCTGATGGCCCGCCACCTCGGCTACCCGTCGCGCGTCGTCATGGGCTACGCGCCTGAGGTCGCCGAGGGCGCCGGCACGGTCGAGGTGCTCGGCGAGGACGTGACGGCGTGGGTGGAGGTGCCCTTCGAGGGCGTCGGCTGGATCGCGTTCCAGCCGACCCCGGACAACGTCGACGTGCCCCAGGAGCAGACGCCGAAGCCGAAGTCCGAGCCGCAGCCGCAGGTGCGGCAGCCCCCGCGCGCCGAGCAGGCCGAGGACGAGCTGCTGACCACGACCGAGATCGACGACACCGACGACGAGGACCGCGATCGCCCGTTCCAGCTGCCCACCTGGGCGTGGGTCGTGATCGCCTCGATCGGCATCCCGGCGGTGCTCCTGCTGCTGCCCATGCTCGTCGTCGCGATCGCGAAGCGCCGGCGCCGCGCCATCCGCCGCCGGCGCGGCACCGGCGACCGGCGGGCCGCCGGCGCGTGGGAGGAACTCGTCGACCGCTACGCCGAGCTCGGCTTCGAGCCGCCCGAGCGCGCGTCGCGCCTGCAGACCGCGCGGGCGCTCGAGCGGCAGCTCGACGAGCAGGGCCTCGGCGACGTCCGCGTCGCGGGTCGCGCGCCGCTGTCGATGCTGGCCGCGACGGTCGACCGCGACGTGTTCGGCGGCGACGAGGTCGGCTCGGCGTCCGTCGAGCGACGGTGGACCGAAGCGGATGCCGCGGCCGCGGCGGTCGCGGCGGCCGCCGGCCGGGTGCGTCGGCTCGTGGCCCGGTACCGGCTCCGCCGTCGTCGGTGAGGCGCGAGCCTCGCCCGTGCACCGTGACGTCGGCGACGCCGTCGATGACGCCGGGTCACGCGCGCCGCGCGGGTTAAGGTGGTGGGCGTGAGCGAGCCGGACTTCATCGTGCCCCCGCCGGGGCTCGTGCCCGGCGCGCCCGAGCACGGCCGGCCCGACTCGGCCGAGGGCACGGTGCGAGCCGAGCGCGCGCTTCCGGCGTTCCGCCCGCCGCCCGGCATCCGTCCGCCGTCCGCCCTGCCGATCGCGTCGCCGTCGTCGGTCGCCCCGTCGGCGTCGCCGTCGACCTCGTCGTCGGCGATCGCACCGCCCGCACCGGCGGCGCCCGCCTCGTCCGCGACCGGCCCGTGGCGCCTCCGCAGCGCCGACGGGATCGAGTTCCCCGTGCTCGATCGCGTCGTGGCCGGGCGCGATCCGAAGCCGCCGGCCTGGCTGCAGCGCGCGACCGTCGTGACCGTCCCCGATCACACCCGATCGATGTCGAAGACGCACGCGCTCCTCGAGGCGCGCGATGGCCGACTCGTCGTCACCGACCTCGACTCGACGAACGGCGTCCGGATCTGGCCGGAGGGCGCCGAACCCACCGACCTCGAGCCCGGCGTGCCCGCCGAGGTGCCCCTCGACGCGGTCGTCCTGCTGGGCGATGTCGCCTTCCTCGTGGACCGGGCGCCCGCCGACTCGGTGTAACCTGTGGGCATGCGTGCTCGGCGACTTCTCCTTCGCTGCCGCGGCGGGGCCCATTCCTGAGGCCTTCCCCGCCGCGGAGTCCGTCGACGGCCCGATCACCCTCCCGAAGGAAGACGTACCGCATGAACGAGAGCACCCCGACGACGTCGCGTCCGCGCACCCTGGCCGAGAAGGTCTGGGACGCCCACCTGGTCAAGAAGGGCGAGGACGGCACGCCCGACCTCATCTACATCGACCTTCACCTCGTGCACGAGGTCACGAGCCCCCAGGCCTTCGACGGCCTCCGGATGGCCGGTCGCCCCGTGCGCCGGCCCGACCTCACGATCGCGACCGAGGACCACAACACCCCGACGCTCGACATCGACAAGCCCATCGCCGATCCCACGAGCCGCACGCAGATCGAGACCCTCCGCCGCAACGCCGCCGAGTTCGGCATCCGCCTGCACTCGCTCGGCGACACGGAGCAGGGCATCGTCCACGTCGTCGGCCCGCAGCTCGGGCTCACGCAGCCCGGCATCACCGTCGTCTGCGGCGACAGCCACACCTCGACGCACGGCGCCTTCGGCGCGATGGCGTTCGGCATCGGCACGAGCGAGGTCGAGCACGTGCTCGCCACCCAGACGCTGCCGCTGAAGCCCTTCAAGACCATGGCGATCACGGTCGAGGGCACGCTCCGCCCCGGCGTCACGGCGAAGGACATCATCCTCGCCGTGATCGCGAAGATCGGCACCGGCGGCGGACAGGGCTACGTGCTCGAGTACCGCGGCAGTGCCATCCGCGCCCTGTCGATGGACGGCCGCATGACCATCTGCAACATGTCGATCGAGGCGGGTGCCCGCGCCGGCATGGTCGCGCCCGACGAGACCACGTTCGAGTACCTCAAGGGCCGCGCGCACGCGCCGCAGGGCGAGGACTGGGACGCGGCGGTCGAGTACTGGCGGACCCTGCCGACCGACGACGGTGCCGTCTTCGACGCCGAGGTGTTCATCGACGCCGATGCGCTCGAGCCGTTCGTGACCTGGGGCACGAATCCCGGCCAGGGCGTCTCCCTGAGCGACACGGTGCCCGACCCGGCCGCCATCGACGACCAGCACGAGCGCGCCGCCGCCGAGCGCGCGCTCGAGTACATGGACCTCGAGCCCGGCACGCCGCTCAAGCAGATCCCCGTCGACGCGGTGTTCATGGGCTCGTGCACGAACTCCCGCATCGAGGACCTGCGCGCGTTCGCGTCGATCATCGAGGGCCGGAAGAAGGCCGACGGCGTGCGCGTCATGGTCGTGCCGGGATCGGCGCGCGTGCGGCTCGAGGCCGAGGCCGAGGGCCTCGACAAGGTGTTCGAGGCGTTCGGCGCCGAGTGGCGCTTCGCGGGCTGCTCGATGTGCCTCGGCATGAACCCCGACCAGCTCGCGCCCGGCGAGCGCTGCGCGTCGACGTCGAACCGGAACTTCGAGGGCCGGCAGGGCAAGGGCGGCCGCACCCACCTGGTCTCGCCGCTCGTCGCGGCCGCGACCGCCGTCCGGGGCACGCTCTCGAGCCCGTGGGACCTCGAACAGGATGGCGCGGCCGAACCGGTCGGCGCCGGCGCGAAGGGCGGCAACTGACCATGGAGAAGTTCAGCACCGTCACCGGCGTCGCCGCACCGCTGCGCCGATCGAACGTCGACACCGACCAGATCATCCCCGCGGTGTTCCTGAAGCGCGTCACCAAGACCGGCTTCGACGACGCGCTCTTCTCGGCATGGCGGCAGGACCCGGAGTTCGTGCTGAACCAGCCGGCCTTCGCCGGGGCCGAGATCCTGATCGCGGGGCCCGACTTCGGCACCGGCTCGAGCCGCGAGCACGCCGTGTGGGCGCTGCGCGACTACGGGTTCAAGGTCGTCGTGTCGAGCCGTTTCGGCGACATCTTCCGCGGCAACTCGGGCAAGCAGGGCCTGCTCGCCGCGCAGGTCGCGTACGAGGATGTCGAGCGCCTGTGGGAGGCCATCGAGGCGCAGCCGGGAATAGCCGCGACGGTCGATCTGGTTGAGCGTACGGTGAGCATCGGGAGCCTCACCGTCGCCTTCGATATCGATGACTACACTCGGTGGAGGCTGCTCGAGGGGCTCGACGACATCGGGCTCACCCTCCGGGACGAGCAGGCCATCTCCGACTTCGAGGCGACTCGGGCGGGGTGGCGGCCGACGACGCTCCCCATCCGGGAGCCGGCAGAGACAGGGAACTGAGTGAACACACTCGTGGATGACGCGAAGCAGCACGGCACGGCGGTCGGCCTCGAGGTCGACCGCATCACGATCAACGGTGGCAAGCCGCTCCGCGGTCGGATCGAGCTGAAGGGCGCGAAGAACCTCGTCACCAAGGCGATGGTGGCGGCGATCCTCGGCGACACGCCGAGCGTCCTGAAGGACGTCCCCAACATCAGCGACGTGCGCATCGTGCGCGGGCTGCTCGAGGTGCACGGGGTCACCGTCACCGAGGGCGCCGGACCCGACGAGCTGGTGCTCGACCCCTCCGCGGTCGAGTCGGCGCACATGGCCGACATCGACGCGCACGCGGGCTCGAGCCGCATCCCGATCCTCTTCTGCGGGCCGCTGCTGCACCGCCTCGGCGAGGCGTTCATCCCCGACCTCGGCGGCTGCCGCATCGGCGACCGCCCGATCGACTACCACCTCGAGGTGCTGCGCAACTTCGGCGCGATCGTCGAGAAGCTGCCGAGCGGCATCCGCATGTCGGCGCCGAACGGCCTCAAGGGTGCCAAGGTGGCGCTGCCCTACCCGAGCGTCGGTGCGACCGAGCAGGTGCTGCTCACCGCGGTCCGCGCCGAGGGCATCACCGAGCTCTCCGGTGCGGCGATCGAGCCCGAGATCATGGACCTCATCAACATCCTCCAGAAGATGGGCGCCATCATCACGGTCGACACCGACCGGGTGATCCGCATCGAGGGCGTCGAGCGGCTGCAGGGCTACACGCACCGGGCGCTGTTCGACCGGAACGAGGCGGCGAGCTGGGCCGCGGCCGCACTGGCGACCGAGGGCGACATCTTCGTCGGCGGCGCCCGCCAGCCCGAGATGCTCACCTTCCTCAACATCTTCCGCAAGGTCGGCGGTGCGTTCGAGATCCAGGACGACGGCATCCGCTTCTACCACCCCGGCGGTGAGCTGAAGCCCGTGATCATCGAGACCGACGTGCATCCCGGGTTCATGACCGACTGGCAGCAGCCGCTCGTCGTGGCCCTGACCAAGGCCAAGGGCGTCTCGATCGTGCACGAGACGGTGTACGAGCAGCGCTTCGGCTTCGTCGACGCGCTCGTCGAGATGGGTGCGTCGATCGACGTGCACAAGGAGTGCCTGGGCGGCCGCCCGTGCCGGTTCGGACAGCGCAACTTCAAGCACTCCGCGGTGATCTCGGGCCCGTCGCAGCTGCACGGCGCCGACATCGAGGTGCCCGACCTGCGCGGCGGGTTCAGCCACCTCATCGCGGCGCTCACCGCCGAGGGGCGTTCGACGGTGTCGAACGTCGGCATCATCGCGCGCGGCTACGAGAACTTCATCACCAAGCTGGAGCTGCTCGGAGCGGACTTCGCGCTCGAAGGATAATGGGTCAGTGCCCCACCAAGACCCCGCCGTCGTGCCCTCGGTGAAACCCGGCGCCGAGAAGCGCCGTCCGTCGTTCTTCTGGCTGCTCGCCGCCCTGATCCTCCCGCTGTGGAGCCTCGGGGTGAAGTACCGCTTCCACCACCCGGAGCGGATGCCGCAGGCCGGCGCCTTCGTCCTCTCGCCCAACCACTACAGCGAGATCGATCCGCTCGTCATGGGTGTCGCGTCGTGGCACCTCGGCCGGCTCCCCAGGTTCATGGCGAAGGCGTCCCTGTTCACGAATCCCGTGCTCGGATGGTTCCTCCGCACGTCGGGCCAGATCCCCGTCGAGCGCGCGGGCAGCAGCAGCCACGCGGCCATCCGCGCCGCCGAGGAGCTCGTCGAGAAGGGCCGGATGGTCATCGTCTATCCCGAGGGCTCGCTCACGCGCGACCCGGACCTGTGGCCCATGCGCGGCAAGACCGGGGCGGTGCGCATCGCGCTCGAGCGCGGCATCCCCGTGATCCCCGCGGCGCACTGGGGCACGCAGCAGATCATGCCGCGGTACGGGAAGAAGCTGAGCTTCTTCCCGCGCAAGACGGTCGACGTGATCGTCGGCGAGCCGCTCGACCTGTCGGCGTACGAGGGCAAGCCGCTCGACCAGGCGACCCTCCTCGCCGCCACGAACGACCTGATGAACGCGATCGCGGCCCTCGTCGGCGAACTCCGCGGCGAGCAGCCGCCGGCCGAGCGCTGGGACCCGGCCAAGCACGGGCAGAAGGAGACGGGGCGCCTCGATGGCTAGGGCCGGACGCCGCGCGCCGGGCAAGCGCGTGGCCGTGCTCGGCGCGGGCAGCTGGGGCACGACCTTCGCGAAGATCCTCGCCGACGGCGGCGCCGACGTCATGCTGTGGGCCCGCCGGCCCGAGCTCGCACGCGAGATCCAGGAGGCCAAGCGCAACAGCGACTACCTCCCGGGTATCAACCTGCCGATCGGGCTGCGCGCCACGAGCCGGCTCGACCTGGCGCTCGCCGGGGCCGAGCAGGTCTACATCAGCGTGCCGAGCCAGACGCTCCGCCAGAACCTCATCGCCGCCGAACCGCACCTGCACGCCGAGGCGACCATCGTCTCGCTCATGAAGGGCGTCGAGAAGTCGACCGGTCACCGTATGAGCGAGGTCATCGCCGAGGTGCTGCCCATCGCCGAGTCGAAGATCGCCGTCATCTCCGGCCCCAACCTGGCGCTCGAGATCGCCAAGGAGCAGCCGACGGCCGCCGTGGTCTCGTCGTCCAGCCTCGAGACGGCGCAGGCCGTGGCATCCGTCTCACGGAACCGGTACTTCCACTCGTTCGTGAACACCGACGTGATCGGCACCGAGTTCGGCGGGGTCCTGAAGAACCTCATCGCGGTCGCCATCGGCATCGTCGACGGCGCCGGCTACGGCGAGAACACGAAGGCCTCGATCATCACCCGCGGCCTCGTCGAGATGACCGACTTCGCGGTCGCGTACGGGGCGCACCCCGACACGCTGTCGGGCCTCGCGGGTCTCGGCGACCTCATCGCGACCTGCCAGTCGCCGCTGTCGCGCAACAACACCGCCGGGCGCCTGCTCGGCCAGGGCTACAAGCTGCCCGAGGTCGTCAACCAGATGCAGCAGACCACCGAGGGGCTCGCGTCCGTCGGTCCGATCCTCGAACTGGCGCGCGCCAAGGGCGTCGAGATGCCCATCGTCGAGCAGGTCCGGCAGGTGCTCGCCGGAACGCTCGCACCCAAGGACATCGCGCCGCACCTCACGACCGACGACGAGCCCCAGGGCGAAAGGACGATGGATGGACAAGCTCAGGGTGGTTCTGCTCTTCGGCGGGCGCTCCAGCGAGCATTCGATCAGCTGCGCCACGGCGGCGGGGGTGCTCCGGGCGATCGACCGTGACCGCTACGAGCTGATCCCGGTCGGGATCACGCGCGACGGCGCGTTCGTGCTCGAGGCCGACGATCCCGACCGGTTCGCGCTGGACCCCGAGCACCTGCCGGAGGTGCACGACAACGGCACGCGCGTGCGCTGGCCCGAGTCGGCGGCCTCCCGCGAGCTGCACGTCGTGACGGCGAGCGGCGAGGAGGCGTCGCTCGGCGACGTCGACCTCGTGTTCCCGATCCTGCACGGCCCGTTCGGCGAGGACGGCACGATCCAGGGCCTCATCGAACTCGGTGGCCTGCCGTACGTCGGGTCGGGCGTGCTCGCGAGCGCGCTCGGCATGCACAAGCACTTCACCAAGACCGCGCTCGCGGCCGCGGGAATCCCGGTGGCGCCGTGGCGCACCGTGACCGCGCGGCAGTGGGCCGATAACCCGGCCGCGGTGCGCGCCGGCGCGGCATCCCTCGGCCTGCCCCAGTTCGTGAAGCCGGCTCGCGCCGGGTCGAGCGTGGGTGTGAGCAAGGTCTCGGATGCCGGCGACCTCGACCGGGCACTCGAGGTCGCGTTCGCCGAGGACGACACCGTGCTCGTCGAGTCCGCCGTGATCGGGCGCGAGGTCGAGATCGGCGTGCTCGGCGGTGCGCCGGGCGAGCGGCCGCGCGCCTCGGTCGCGGGCGAGATCGTGCTCACGGGCGACGGGTTCTACGACTTCGCGGCGAAGTACCTCGACGCGCCGGGCGTCGACCTCGTGTGCCCGGCCGACCTCGGCGACGGGCGCCTGGAGGAGATGCGCGACCTCGCGATCCGCGCCTTCGACGCGATCGGCGCCGAGGGGCTCGCGCGCGTGGACTTCTTCCTCACGGAGGACGGGTTCGTGGTGAACGAGCTGAACACCATGCCCGGCTTCACGCCGATCTCGATGTTCCCGCGCTGCTGGCAGGAGTCGGGCGTGACCTACCCCGAGCTGATCGACGAGCTCATCCGCGTCGGGCTCGCGCGGGGCGTCCGGGTGGGGTGACCGGGTCGGCGTCAGCCCGCGGTGGCCGGCTCCTCGGTAGCGGGGGCGAGGTCCTCGAGATCGGTGCAGCCGCCGTCGGCGGGGATCGCCCCGACCGCGCCCGACAGGTCGGCGATGGCCGTCGAACCTGCCACGGCGTCGTTGTCCACGACGACCTCGACCGCGGGCGTGCGTCCGTAGGTCGTGAACCGGTAGGTGGGGGCGTCGGACTCATCGATGATCCAGTCGACGTCATCGACGCTCACGCAGCGGAGGGTCGTCGGCCCGGGCGGCTCGACGCCGCAGCGGAGGAGCACCGCGGCCGGCGAGCCCCATGCCCCGGTGCCTTGGGCCGTCGTCTCGCGTGCGTCGAGACCGGCCACCTGGTCGGGCAGGCGGACGACGACCGAGGCGCAGTCGGGGTCGGCGGCGTCCGGCGCCGGATCGAACGGCACGGGCTGGCTGCAGGCGGCGAGGAGCGGGACGGCTGCGGCGGTGACCAGCGTGGCGGCGGCGAGGCGCGCACGGCGGGACCGGAGGCGGCCTGACGGGGGAGTCGACATCGTCGATCAGGCTACCGTGGGTGCCATGGAGCAGCCTGCACGCGCGTCCTCGCCCACCATCGGCGAACTCGGCGAGACCGCGACGCTCTCCCGGATCCTGCCGCGCCTCGAGCCGGGCGACGCCGCGCTCCTCGGCGCGGGGGACGACGCCGCCGTCGTGGCGGCCCCGGACGGGCGCTTCGTCGTCACGACCGACCTCATGGTCCACGGCCCGGACTTCCGCCTCGCGTGGTCGCGCCCGCACGACCTGGGCTGGAAGGCGGCCGCGACGAACCTGACCGACGTCGCCGCGATGGGCGCGCGGCCGACGGCCCTCGTCGTGTCGATCGCGGCGCCGCCCACGACCCCCGTCTCCCTGCTCGAGGGCATCGCCGACGGCCTGCGCGACGCGCTCGCCGCGCTCGCGCCCGGCGCGGGCGTCGTCGGCGGCGACCTCTCGGCGTCGGCCGTCCTCACCATCGCGGTGACCGCGTTCGGCGACCTCGAGGGGCGGGCGCCGGTCCTCAGGTCGGGTGCGCGGCCCGGCGACGTGCTCGCCCACGCGGGCGCGCGCGGCGACGCCGCGCGCGGGCTCAAGCTGCTCTTCGCGGAGGCGCGCGACGCCGACGGCGAACCGGATGCCGCCCTGGCCGATGCCGTAAGGGCGCGGCATCCGGACCTCGTGGGCGCCCAGCTCGCCCCGTCGCCGCCGGTCTCGGCTGGCGTCCTGGCCGCGCAGGCCGGGGCCACCGCGATGCTCGACGTCAGCGACGGGCTCGCGCGCGACGCGCGTCGCCTCGCCGAGGCGAGCGGCGTCGGGCTCGACTTCCACCGGGGCGCGCTCGGCGACGACCCGATGACGGCGCTGGCCGGGGGCGAGGACCACGGGATGCTCGCCACGTTCCCGCGCGGGACCGTCCCGCCCGCACCCTTCGAGGTGATCGGCGAGGTCAGCGGCGAGGCCGGTCGGCTCACACTCGACGGCGAGCCCGTCGACACGAGCGGGTGGGACCCCTACTCGGGCTGGGACGGCGGCGCGGGCTGAGCCGGGTCCGCCGCCGCGGTCGCCCACCACAGGGTCGTCTCGCCGTAGTCGCGGCGCCGCTCCGGCCGGATGCCGTCGGGCCACCGCGGCTCGGGCGATCGGCTGCTCCGCTCGACGACGACGGTCGCGTCGGCGGCGAGGAGCGGGGCGAGCAACGCCAGGTCGCGAGCGAGCTCGGCCTCGCCGAGGTCGTACGGCGGGTCGATGAAGGCGAGGTCGACGCCGCCGGCCGCGCCCTCGAGGTACGACGACACGCTCCGGGCGGCGACCGCGACCCGTGGCGCGGACCCGCGCCCGGCCTTCGCGAGGGCCGCCGCGTTGCGCCGGCAGACCTCCGCTGCGGGGCGCGCCTTCTCGACCAGCACGACGTCCGCCGCGCCGCGGCTCGCGGCCTCCAGTCCGAGCGCCCCCGAGCCGGCGTAGAGGTCGAGCACCGAGGCATCCGCGATGGCGTCGCGCGCCTCGAGCGCGGAGAAGATCGCCTCGCGCACGCGATCGCTCGTCGGGCGCGTGCCCGAACGGGGCACCGCGAGGGTGAGCGAGCCGGCGAAGCCGGCGATGATGCGCGTCATGTCTCGGGAGCATAACGGCCCGGCCTCCGGCGCTGCCATGATGGTGACGTGGATGATTCGACCGACGCCCTGCACGCCGATCCGTCCCACCACCGGGTCCAGGAGCAGCAGGCCATCGACCGGATATGGGACTTCGGCGACCCCGCGGCGAGCGAGGAGCGCTTCCGGGCCGCGGCCGCCGACGAGACGCTCACCCCGCACGGTCGCGCCGTGATGGCCACGCAGCTCGCGCGCGCCATGGGCATCCAGCGGCGCGAGGAGGAGGCGCTCGCCGTGCTCGCCGAGCTCGAGTCGGAGCTCGAGGCCGAGGCGCTGCCCGACGCCGTGTCCGAGGCCGCACCCGGCGAGGGCGAGGGCGAGGGCGCCGGCGCCGGCGACGGCCCGGACGACGGGGGAGCGGACGCCTCCTCCGTCGCCCGGACATCGGCGGAGGAGGCGGCCGAGCTCCGAGCACGCATCGCGCTCGAGCGCGGGCGGATGGCCGCGGCCGGCGAACGCCTCGACGAGGCCGTGCCCGAGTTCACCCGCGCCGTCCGCGAGGGCGCGCTCGGCGGGTCGACCTTCCTCGTGCTCGACGCGCTCCACATGCTCGCGCTGAACGACGTCGGGCACGAGGAGGAGTGGGCGGCCGAGGGCTTCGACATCCTCGAGGGCGTGCGCGACCCGCGGCTCAAGCGCTGGGGCGTCGCCCTCCACAACAACCTCGGCTGGACCAAGCACGACGGCGGCGACGCGCAGGCCGCGCTCTACCACTTCCAGAAGGCCGTCGACGCGGCCGACCGGTACGGCACCGCAGGGCAGCAGCACGTGGCCCGCTGGTCCGTCGGGCGGGCGCTCCGCACGCTCGGCCGTACCGAGGAGGCGCTCGAGATCCAGCGCGAGCTCGCGCTCGCCCGACCCGACGACCCGTACGTGCGCGCCGAGATCGAGGCCCTCGCGCCGCCGCCGACGGAGGCTGAGCCTACGATCGAGGCATGACGGCCGATCGCGTGGCGGAGGGAGTGCTGACCCTCGACAGCCGCCTCACCGGCGCGCTCGGCGGCCGCACGGCCCAGGCGCTCCAGCGCGCCTTCGGGTACACGACGGTCGGCGACCTGCTCGCCCACTACCCGCGACGGTACGCCGCGCGCGGCGAGCTCACTGCGCTCGCCGAGCTGCCGCTCGACGAGAACGTCACGATCGTGGCCGAGGTGCTCGAGGTGCGCGAGCGCACGATGCGGTCGCGCCGCGGCTCGATCCTCGAGGCGAAGATCTCCGACGGCACCGGCATCCTCACCCTGACGTTCTTCAACCAGAAGTGGCGCGCGAACGAGTTGAAGCCCGGCGTGCGCGGCATGTTCGCCGGCAAGGTCTCCGACTACCGCGGCGCGCGCCAGCTCGCGCACCCCGACTACCAGCTCTTCGACGACGACGCGGCCGTCGCGAGCGGGGCGGATGCCGCGGCCGTGCGCTGGGCGACGGCGCCCATCCCGATCTACCCGGCGACCGGCACGCTCTCGAGCTGGCAGCTGCAGACCGCGGTCGGCGTCGTGCTCGACGGGCTCGGCGCGGTCGACGACCCGATCCCGGAGCCGGTGCGCCGGGCACGCGGCATCCGCTCGCACCGGGAGGCGCTCGAGGGCGTGCACCGACCCGAGCGCGACGAGGACTGGAAGGCCGCGCGACGCACGCTGCGCTTCACCGAGGCGTTCGTGCTGCAGACCGCGCTGCTCGAGCGCCGCGCCGCGGCGCGCGCCCACGAGGCCGTGCGGCGCGAGCCGCGACCCGGCGGCCTCCTCGAGCGCTTCGAGGCGTCGCTGCCGTTCGAGCTGACGGAGGACCAGCGGGAGGTCGGCGGCGAGATCCTCGCCGACCTGGCCGCGCCGGTGCCGATGAACCGGCTGGTGCAGGGCGAGGTCGGCTCGGGCAAGACGGTCGTCGCGCTGCGGGCCATGCTCGCCGTCGCCGAGTCCGGCGGCCAGTCGGCGCTGCTGGCCCCGACCGAGGTGCTCGCCGCGCAGCACCTGCGCTCGATCGCGAAGATGCTGGGCCCCGAGCTCTCGGCGGAGCTCATGCCGACGCTCGTGACCGGGCAGCTGCCGGCGGCGGAACGCCGGAGGGCCGCCCTCCGCGTCGCCGCCGGCCAGTCGCGCATCGTCGTCGGCACGCATGCGCTGCTCGGCGACATGACGACCTTCGCCGACCTCGGCCTCGTCGTCGTCGACGAGCAGCACCGCTTCGGCGTCGAGCAGCGCGAGGCGCTGCGCCTCAAGGGCCGCCATCCGCACGTGCTCGTGCTCACCGCGACGCCGATCCCGCGCACGGTGGCGATGACGGTGTTCGGCGACCTCGACGTGAGCACCATCCGGCAGCTGCCGGCCGGCCGGGCCGGCATCGAGACCCACCTCGTGCCGCTCGCCGAGCGGCCCACCTGGCGCGCCCGCGTCTGGGCGCGCCTGGCCGAGGAGCTCGCACAGGGCAGGCAGGGGTTCGTCGTCTGTCCGGCCATCGAACCGAAGGTGGCGGAGGACGACGGGGAGCCCGCCGAGGGCGAGCCCGCCCAGGGCGCGGGCCCCGCGGCCTCCGTCGCCTCGGTGCTCGCCGAGCTGCGGGCGCTGCCCGCCCTCGCGGAGGCCCGGATCGCGCCGCTGCACGGGCGAATGTCGGCCGACGAGAAGGACGAGACGATGCGCGCCTTCGCCGCGATGCAGCTCGACGTGCTCGTCGCCACGACCGTGATCGAGGTCGGCGTCGACGTGCCGAACGCGAGCACGATGGTCGTCGTCGACGCCGACCGGTTCGGGGTGTCCCAGCTGCACCAGCTGCGCGGGCGCGTGGGCCGGGGCAGCGTGCCCGGGCTCTGCCTGCTCGTCTCGCACGCCGAGGCCGGCAGCGTCGCGCGCGAGCGCCTCGAGGCGGTCGCCGCGACGCTCGACGGCTTCGAGCTCGCCCGCGTCGACCTCGAGCTCCGCCAGGAGGGAGACGTGCTCGGCGCGGTCCAGTCCGGCGGTCGGTCCTCGCTGAAGCTGCTGCGCGTCGCCCGGGACGGTGACCTCATCGCCGACGCCCGCGACGCGGCGGCCGAGCTCCTGGCCGGCGACCCGAAGCTCGCCGGGCACCCCGCGCTCGCGGCCGCCGTGACGCGGCGCCTCGACGACGAGACGAGCGAGTACCTGAGGAGGGGCTGAGACTCTCGGGCACCCCTCCCGCAGCCCCCATCGCGCACTACGCTGGCACGTATGCAGCGGATCGCCGTCGTCCCAGGATCATTCGACCCCGTCACGCGCGGCCACCTCGACGTGATCGAGCGGGCCGCCGGCCTCTACGACCAGCTGCACGTCGTCGTCGTGCACAACCCCGACAAGTCCGCCCTGCTGCCGATCGCGCAGCGCGTCGCGCTCATCGAGCAGTCGATCGCCGACGCGCACATCCCGGGCGACATCGTCGTGGCCTCCTGGAGCATGGGGCTCCTCGTCGACTACTGCACCGACGTCGGCGCGTCGGTGCTCGTCAAGGGCATCCGTTCGCAGGTCGACGTGGGCTACGAGACGCCGATGGCGATCGTGAACCGGCACCTCGCGGGCGTCGAGACGGTCTTCCTCCTGCCCGATCCGGCGAACGCGCACGTGTCGAGCTCGCTCGTGCGGCAGGTGTCGGCGCTGGGCGGCGACGTCGCGCCGTACGTGCCGCGATCGGTGGCCGAGTACCTGCAGGGGGCGATGCGGCCGTGAGCGAGACCGAGGGCGCCGTCGCCACCGCGATGGGCATCGACGAGGTCGGCGATCGCGCCGCGACGATCGTCCGCAACGTCGAAGCGGTCATCAGCGGCAAGCGCGAGGCGGTGACCGCGGCGCTCACCGTCCTGCTCGCCGAGGGCCACCTCCTCATCGAGGACGTCCCCGGCGTCGGCAAGACCATGCTCGCCAAGGCGCTCGCACGCTCGGTGGACTGCACGGTCAACCGCATCCAGTTCACGCCCGACCTCCTGCCGAGCGACGTCACGGGCGTGTCCGTCTTCGACCAGGTCTCGCGCCGGTTCGAGTTCAAGCCGGGACCGGTGTTCGCCAACCTGGTCATCGGCGACGAGATCAACCGGGCGAGCCCGAAGACGCAGTCTGCGCTCCTCGAGTGCATGGAGGAGCGGCAGGTCACGGCCGACGGCACGACCTACCGCCTCGAGCAGCCGTTCACCGTCGTCGCGACGCAGAACCCCGTCGAGATGGAGGGCACCTACCCGCTGCCCGAGGCGCAGCGCGACCGGTTCATGGCGCGCATCTCGATGGGCTACCCGGCGACGGCCGACGAGCTGGCGATGCTCGCGCAGCGCGAGACCGCGAGCCCCCTCGACTCGCTCGAACCCGTCGTCACGCTCGCCGAGCTCCGGGCCATGATCCAGACCGTGCAGCGCGTCTTCACGTCGGAGCCGGTGAAGGAGTACGCCGTCGAGCTCGCGCGCGCGACGCGCGAGGACCGCCAGCTGCGACTCGGGGCGAGCCCCCGGGCGACGCTCCAGCTCATCCGCGCCGCGAAGGCGCATGCCGCGATGCACGGGCGCGACTTCGTGCTCCCCGACGACGTCGATGCGCTCGCCGTCCCCGTGCTCGCCCACCGCCTCGTGCCGACCAGCCGCGCCGTCGGCGGGCACGACCACGACGGCGGTCCGCTCATCGACCAGATCGTGCGCCGGATCGTCGCCGAGACGCCGGTGCCCGTCGGCAGCGCGCGGAGGGAGTGATCGGGATGTCGCGGGCCGGCCGCGTGCGGCACCAGGCGCGTCCTCGCCTGACCCCGCGAGGGATCGCGCTCATGGCCGTGGGCGGCATCCTCTTCGGCGTCGCCCTCTGGTTCGACCTCCGCGACATCCTCCTGCTCGCCGCCGTCGGCATCGCGATGCCGCTCGCGGCCCTCGGTTTCCTCGCTGCGCGCCCGCCTCGGCTCGCCGTCCACCGCACCTTCGAGCCCCCGGTCGTCGGCGCCGGCCACGCGACGACGGTCCGGCTGCGCGTGCACAACCGGAGCCGTCGCGCGTTCGACGGCGCCCACTGGCGCGACCTCGCCTCGCCCGCGCTGCGTCCGCCGCCCGAGGCGATCCTGCCGGCCGTCGGCCGCACCGAGGGGATGATGCCCTCCGGCGACGACACCGTCGGCCTGGAGTACCGGCTGCGGACGCCTCGCCGCGGCGTGTTCGACGTGGGCCCGCTCCGGATCTCGGTCACCGACCCGTTCGGACTGGCCCGTATCGACCGGGTCGCGGGCGGCGCACGCGAGCTCGTCGTCACGCCGCGCGTGACGACGCTCGAGCCGGCGGTCGGGCTCCTCGCGAGCGTCGACGGCACGGTCCACGCGCTGCAGCGACGCACCCGACCGAACAGCGACGAGCTCATCGCTCGCGAGTACCGCTACGGCGACCCGCTCCGCAGGGTGCACTGGGCGGCGACCGCGCGCCGCGGCGAGCTGATGGTCCGCGAGGAGGAGCAGCGGGGCGACCCCGAGCTCCGCATCCTGCTCGACACCGCACTCGGGGGCCGGGCATCGCACCCCGCGACGGGCGGCCCGCGCGACGATGCCGACGCCCTCGACCCGGCGTTCGAGCTCGGCGTCGAGCTCGCCGCGTCGCTCGCCGTGCACCTGCTGTCGCGGGGCTTCCGCGTGCGGCTGGACCCCGTCGAGGATCCCGCGGCCCCGGCCCCGCCCATCGCCCCCGAAGCCGGCGGATACCGCGCCGCCGGCGGCGACGTGGCGCTCCTCGAGGACCTCGCGCGACTCGAGCCGCCGCGCCGGGAGACGGGCCGCGCCCTGCCCCGCGAACCGAGGCGCAACCCGACCGCCCCGGCCGTCACCGCACGGCGCGACACGCGGATGCCGGCGATCGCCGTGCTCGTCGATCCCTCGGGCGATGCCGCGGAGACCCTCGTCGCGCTGCGCACGTCCGTCGAGCCCGCGATCGCCTTCGCCGCCGAGAGCGTCTCCGCGCGCATCGTGGAGCGACTCGAGGAGGCCGACTGGCGCGTGATCCGCGTGCGCCGGCCCGCCGACCTGCCCGCTGCATGGCAGGAGGCATGGCGGTCCGCACGGGAGGCCGTACGGGGCGGAGGGCGCCATGGGGCCTGACCGCTACCCGCTGACCCGCGCCCAGTCGCTGGCGCTGTCGGGTGCGAGCCTGCTGCTGCTGCTCGTCGCGACGACCGCGCTCGGGCCGCTCATCGCGGGCAGCGGATGGTGGTGGGCGGGCGCCGTCGTCGGCCTCGCCGTCATCGGCGGCGGGGCGGCGATGCGCGCGCTGCGGACGCCGCCGTCGCTCGTGCCGCCCCTCCAGCTCGTCGCGATGCTGGTCGCGCTCACGCTCCTCTTCGGCGGTGCCACGAGCATCGCGCTCGTCATCCCCACGCCCGACACCTTCGCCGTGTTCGGCGAGCTCGCCGAGGGCGCACGCCGCACCATCGAGCAGCAGTCCGTGCCGGCCGTGCCCGTGCCCGCCCTCGTCTTCGCGATCGCGGTCGGCGTCGGCCTCATCGCGGTGCTCCTCGACCTGCTCGTGCAGACGGTCCGGGTGCCCGCGCTCGCCGCGATCCCGATGCTGGTGCCCGTGCTCGTGCCCGGGCTGTTCGTGGCCGACGGCGCCGAGGCGCCGGCGATCGTGCTCACGGCGGCCGCCTACCTGCTCCTGCTCCGCGTCGACGTGCGCGTCCGACGCGCCGCGGAGCTCCTCCAGGAGGACGACCGCGACGACGCCCCCGTCGTCAGCGCACCGAGACGGGCGCCGATCGTGTCGACCATGGGCGCGTCGCTCGGGCTCGCCGCGATCGGGCTCGTCGCGGCATCCGTCATCGCCGCGGCCACGCCGAGCGTCAGCACGAGCTTCCTCGTCGGCACGGGCGGCCCGGCCACGCTGTTCGCGCGCGGCGTGAGCCCGTACGTCGACCTGGGCCGCGACCTCCGCCGACCCGACCCGGTGCCGGCGTTCTCGTACGTCTCGCCCGAGGGCGTGCGGCCGTACTTCACGCTGCTGACCGTGGAGCGCCTCGAGGGCCGGGTGTGGTCGGCGACCGACCGCGCGGTCGACGGCGACAACACGCTCGGCACCCTTCCCGGGCCCGACGGACTCGCCGCCGACGTGCTCGTCGAGCCCAAGCCCATCGCCGTGCAGGTCGACCAGGTGCGGACCGCCTGGCTGCCGGTGCCGTATCCCTCGAACGAGGTCAGCGGGGTGAGCGGATCCTGGTTCTGGGACGAGGGCACGCTCAACGTCCGCAGCGTCGACTCGACGACCGTCGGGCAGCAGTACCGCCTCACGCACCTCGACGTGCAGCCCGACGCGGCGCAGCTCCGCTCGGCGCCGTCCGTGCCCGACCGTGCCGTGGCGGAGGCGACGCGGCGCCTGCCCGACGACCTGCCGCCCGTCATCGCCGAGACGGCCGCGACGATCACCGCATCGTCGGCGACGCCCTACGACGCGGCCGTGGCGATCCAGGCATACCTCCGGGGGTCGGACTTCGAGTACTCCGAGAGCGCCCCGGTCGCGGAGGGCTACGACGGCGCCGGCTTCGATGCGATCGCCGCCTTCCTCGAGCAGCGCGCGGGCTACTGCGTGCACTTCGCCTCGACCATGGCCGTGCTGGCGCGAGAGGTCGGCATCCCGTCGCGCATCTCCATCGGCTACACCGCCGGCACGCCGGGCGACGGGCGGGTGGACGGCGACGTCGTCATCGAGGTGGACTCGCACGACCTGCACGCGTGGCCCGAGCTCTACTTCGAGGGCGTCGGCTGGGTGCCCTTCGAGCCGACGCCGGGCCGGGGGAGCGTCCCCGACTACTCGCGGCCGAACGCCGGACAGGACACCCCGGGCGTCGTCCCGACGGGACCGGCGGCCACGCCGGGTGCGTCCGGGCGGCCCGAGGGCGATCCGGACCGGGCGCTGGGCGGCGGTGCCGGCGTGCAGACGGCGGGCGCCCAGGCC
This sequence comes from Agromyces sp. GXS1127, assembly GCF_050565425.1. Classification (NCBI taxonomy): domain Bacteria; kingdom Bacillati; phylum Actinomycetota; class Actinomycetes; order Micrococcales; family Microbacteriaceae; genus Agromyces; species Agromyces sp. GXS1127. The sequence goes on along the minus strand of NZ_JBOCIG010000002.1, from coordinate 139,781 downwards.
GCGCAGCTCGCCGTCATCGGGCTCGCCGTGGCGATCGTCCTGCTCCTGCCCGCCATGTTCCGTGCGGGCGCGCGCACCGTGCGACGCGGGCGGGTGCGGTCGGGCGACCGGCCGGCGGATGCCGCGTGGCGCGAGCTGCTCGCGACCGCGGTCGACCTCGGCCTCGCCGTCGATCCGCGGCGGACGGTCCGCGGGATCGCCGCCGAGCTCGCGGCCCGCCCGGCGTTCGCGGCCGACCCGGAGCGGCCGGGCGAGCGCACCGCGCCGCTCGCGGCGCTCGAGCGGCTGCGGGACGCCGTCGAGCGCGAACGCTACGGTCGCGTGCGGGGGGCCGGGCCGGCCGACGCGCACGCCGCCGGCGTCGGACCGGATCGCCGGGACGCGCTCCTCGCGGACCTCGCGACGGTGTCGGAGACGCTGCGCGCGGACGCGACATCCGCTCGTCGTGTCGGCGCCGTGCTGCTGCCGGCGTCGCTGCGGCCCTCGGCGCGGGTCGCGCTCGGCCGACCCGCACCTCCCGGCGAGTAGGATCGTCCTTCGTGGCCGTCCAGCATTCCCCCTTCAGCATCAACGTGCGCGACCTCGTCAACCGTCCCGGCGAGATGCGCGAGCAGGAACTCGACGTCCCCGCGCCCGAGCAGTTCGGCGAGGGACTCGTCTCCATCCGGCAGGGTTCGGAGCTCGCGGTGGACGTGCGGCTCGAGTCGGTGCACGAGGGCATCCTCGCGACCGCGGAGGTCGACACGACCGCCGAGGGCGAGTGCGGCCGATGCCTCATCGACATCGCGCTGCCCGTCCGAGTCGAGTTCCAGGAGCTTTTCGCGTATCATTCCGGAGAAGCTTTCGAGTATGAGGTTCAAGACGACCACGTGGATCTTGAACCGCTCATCCGAGATGCGGTAGTGCTGGCACTGCCCTTCCAGCCGGTGTGCCGGCCTGACTGCCCGGGTCTCGACCCCGAGACCGGACAGCGTCTGGCCGAACATCCGGAACTCGTCACCCCCGTCGAGCACGACCCGCGTTGGGCCGCGCTCGCGGGGTTCACGGCTTCCGAAGACGAGGGCGCGGATCACGCATCCGACGCCGACCAGCAGAGAGATTGAGAGAGAGTCATGGCTGTTCCCAAGCGGAAGAAGTCACGCGCCAACACCCACGCGCGCCGTTCGCAGTGGAAGGCCGAGGCCCCCACGCTCGTCAAGACCGTCGAGAACGGCAAGGTCACCTACAGCCTCCCGCACCGCGCACGCGTGGTCGAGGACTCGGCGGGCACGCCGCTCTTCCTCGAGTACAAGGGCCGCAAGGTCGCCGACGTCTAAGTCGGCCGTGAACGACGAACGACCGGTCGTGAGGCGCGTCGAGCGCACGGACACCGGGGCGGATGAGCTCGTCCGGCTGCAGCGCACGCTGCGGGTCGAGCTCGACCCCGATCTCCTGCTCCTCGCCCTCACGCACCGGTCGTTCGCGTACGAGAACGGCGGCATCCCGACCAACGAGCGCCTGGAGTTCCTCGGCGACTCGATCCTCGGGCAGGCGGTGACCGTCAAGCTCTTCACCGACCACCCCGAGCTCGACGAGGGCGAGCTGGCCAAGCGCCGCGCGAGCCTCGTGTCGAGCGTCGCCCTCGCCGAGGTCGCCCGGAGCATCGGGCTCGGCCCGTACATCCGGCTCGGCCGCGGCGAGACGATGACGGGCGGCGCCGACAAGCCGTCGATCCTGGCCGACACCGTCGAGGCCGTCATCGGCGCGGCCTACCTCTCACGGGGCGGCGAGGTCGCCACCGACCTCGTGCTGCGGCTCATCACGCCGCTCATGCGCGACCCGGCGCGCTTCGGCGCCGCGATGGACCCGAAGACGAGCCTGCAGGAGATCGCCGCGCGGCGCGGCGCCCCCGCGCCGGCGTACTCGGTGAGCGAGAGCGGTCCCGACCACAACAAGCACTTCGTGGCGACCGTCACGGTCGGCGGGCTCGTGTCCGCGTCGGGCGAGGGCTCGAGCAAGAAGCAGGCCGAGATGGCCGCCGCGCTCGAAGCGTGGACCACGCTGAACCCACGCTGACGTGCCCGAACTGCCCGAGGTCGAGGTCGTCCGCGCCGGACTGGCGCCCGCCGTCACCGGCGCGCGCGTCGTCGCGGTCGAGGTGCTCGACACCCGGTCGCTGAAGCGGCACGAGGCCGGATCCGGCGACTTCGAGACGCTGCTCACCGGCGAACGCATCGAGGCGGCGGTGCGGCGCGGCAAGTTCCTGTGGATGCCGCTCGCCGGCGGTGCCGCCCTCGTCGGCCACCTCGGCATGAGCGGCCAGTTGCTGCTCCGCACGCCCGACCATCCCGGCGACGACCGCCACGCGCGGGTCCGACTGCACCTCGAGCACCCCGTGCACCGCGAGCTCCGCGTCGACTTCGTCGACCAGCGTATCTTCGGATCGATGGCGATCGATCGCATGGTGCCCACGGCCGACGGCGAGCCCGCCGGGTACTCGGCGGGCGTCACCGGGCCGTGGGCGCGCTCCATCCCGTCGCAGGTCGCGCACATCGCCCGCGACCCGCTCGATCCCGCGTTCGACGACGCCGCGTTCGTCGGGGCGCTGGGGCGACGGTCGGCGGGCGTCAAGCGCGTGCTGCTCGACCAGGGCGTGGTCTCCGGGATCGGCAACATCTACGCCGACGAGGCGCTGTGGGCGGTGCGAATGCACGGCGAGCAGCCCGCGTCGAGCCTCAGCCCCCGGCGCGTCCGCGAGCTGCTCGCGGCCGTGCGCGAGGTGCTGCAGAAGGCGCTCGCCGAGGGAGGCACGAGCTTCGACGCGCAGTACGTGAACGTCAACGGCGCGTCGGGGTACTTCGCGCACTCGCTGAACGCGTACGGACGCACCGGCCGCCCGTGTCCGCGATGCGGGACGCCGATCGTGCGCGAAGCGTTCATGAACCGCTCGTCGCACCGCTGCCCGCGCTGCCAGCGGCTGCGCGTCGGATCCCGGCGAGCCGCGGTGCCGGGCGCGGCGGCTCAGCATGCGCCGGCCGCAGTCACCCCCGCTGCCACGTTGCCTGGATCGAATGCGGACGGAAGCCCAGTTCACGGTTGATCGCGAGCATGGGGCCGTTCTCGTCGGCGTTCCACGTGTACACGTCCGTGCGCTGCGGTGCGGCTTCGGCCAGCGCGACGAGGTTCGCGAGCTTCATGCGCATGCCCAGGCCATGGCCGCGGTGGGGGCGGAGCACGAGGGTGTCGTCCTGGTAGGCACCGCGCTTGCCCGGTGCGAGCGTGAGGATCGTGAAGCCCGCGACCTCGCCGTCCGGCGCGATCGCGGCGACCGTCAGGTGCGTGCGCCCGGCCTCGACGGCGCGGGCCTCCTCGTCGAGGATGCGCGCGGCGTCCCAGTGCTCGTCGGGGAAGTCGACCGCGCCGCTCGGCGCTTCGGCCACCATCTGCGAGCGGGCCGCGGCGAACGCCTCCAGGTGTTCCGCGGGCGTGTGGTCGCGCCAGTGCTCGAGCCGGTAGCCGTCGTGCCGCGCGGCCCGGTCGGCGAGCTCGCGGAAGCGCGGAGCCCGGTCCGCGACGGGCAGGCTGCTCGCGACGAGGAGCTGGCCGAGCTCGTACCCGCGTGAGCGCGCGAACCGCACCGACGGCGCATCGGCGGGCGCCTCCGCGCGGCGCGGAGGCGCTCGCCGACGCCGTCGTCGGTGCGGTGCTCGGAGATGAGCAGCGTCGTCCGGCGCCCGGCATCGCGTGCGGATGCCTCGATGGCATCGAGCACGCGCCCGCCGAGGCCGCGGCGACGGTGCGCCGGGTCGACGCCGAGCATCGTGATCATGGGCGCGCCCCCGTCGTCCTCGCGCTCCCACCAGGCGGCGACCGCGGCGACCAGGCGGCCGTCGTCGAAGATCCCGAAGCGTCGTCGCTCGAGGTACGGGTTGCCGCCGAGCACCGCGAGCTCGGCCGCCGAGTAGCTGAACTCGTCGGTGCCGGTCGTCTCGAGCTGGATCCGGCGGGCGAATTCCGCGTAGGCCTCGAGATCCGCCGACTCGGGGATGCCGATGCGGTCGGGCGAGAGGATCCGGCGCAGTGCGCCGGCATCGCCCGTCGACGCGGAATCGCCCGCCGACGCGGCATCGCCCGCCGACGCGGGATCGCGCGCGGATGCGGAGTCGCTCACGACCGCTGCCAGACCGACTCGAGTGCGAACGGGCGGAACCCGAGGGCGATGTTGATGCGGAGCATGTGCTCATTCTCGTCGGCGTTCCAGGTGTAGACGCGCTCGCGCTCCGGGGCGGTCTCGGCGAGGCGAACGAGGTTGACGAGCTTCAGGCGCATCCCGAGCCCGTGTCCCCGGTGCGCGCCGAGCACGATCGTGTCCCACTGCTCGACCGCGGGGGATCCGTCGGGCAGCGAGAGCGCGGTGAAGCCCGCCACCGTCTCATCGGGCGCGATGGCCGCGGCGATCAGCGTCGTCCGCCCGCGCTCGATGGAGCGACGCTCGTCGTCCCGGATCCTGTCGGCGTCCCAGTGCTCGAGCTCGAAGGAGATCGCCCCGGCCGGCGCATCCACCGACATCCGCTCGCGCGCGAACGCGAACGAGTCGACGAGTCCGTCGGGTGCGTGGTCGACCCAGGCGGCGATCCGGTAGGGCGCAGATGCTCCGAGCGCGGCCAGCCGCGATCGCAACTCCTCGGCGCGGCCCACGACGTCGAGCCTGCTCACCCGGTCGAGTTGCCCGAGCGCGTACCCGTGCGCGGCGCCGAACTGCGCAACGGCATCCGCGGCGGGGATGGTGGCATCGCCCTGGGGTGCCGCGAGGCGCGGCCCGGTGCCGTCGTCGGAGCCCAGCACGTGCTCGCCCGAGACGACGAGCCTCGGGTGCCCGGCCGCCGCGGCGGTGCGTTCGGCCTCGGCGAGCAGGCTCGAGCCGATCGCCTCGCGCCGGCGTCCGCGGTCGACGCCGAGCATCGGCAGGTAGGCGGTCCGCGCCTCGTCGTCGAGCTCCCACTCGAGTTCGGCGGCGCCCACGAGCGCGTCGCCGTCGAACGCACCCAGCGCGAGGCTTCGACGGTGCCGATCGGGAGCGAGGTCGACGAGCAGCTCGCGCGGCGTCCGAGCGAGCTCGGCGGTGCCGAGCCGTTCGAGTTCGATCCGATCCATCAGCGCGGCGTAGTCGACGAGTTCGCCCGCATCGGCGTCCTCGACGGTCGCGGGCAGTCGGATCGGGCGGATCTCCACGGCCACGGCGGTGCTCCCTCCGCCCCGCGGCGAGCGCCTGCGGAGCACGCCAGCCTAGCCGTGCCGGGCGGCCTCCGGTAGGAGGGATGCCTGATCACGGCGGGTGCGCACGGGCCCGCGGCATCCGCTCGGGTACGCTCGTGCGAGGCACCAGCACCATCACGCCGCGGAATCCGGGGGGACATGCACCTCAAGAGCCTCACCATGAAGGGCTTCAAGTCCTTCGCGCAGCCGACCACCTTCGCCTTCGAGCCCGGGGTCACGTGCATCGTCGGCCCCAACGGCTCCGGCAAGTCGAACGTCGTCGACGCGCTCGCCTGGGTGATGGGGGAGCAGGGCGCGAAGACCCTGCGGGGCGGCAAGATGGAGGACGTCATCTTCGCGGGCACCTCGACCCGCGGGCCGCTCGGGCGCGCCGAGGTGAGCCTCACGATCGACAACTCGGACGGCGCGCTGCCGATCGAGTACACCGAGGTCACCATCTCGCGCACGCTCTTCCGGAACGGCGGCAGCGAGTACGCCATCAACGGCGAGCAGTGCCGACTGCTCGACGTGCAGGAGCTGCTCAGCGACTCCGGCCTCGGCCGCGAGATGCACGTCATCGTCGGCCAGGGCCAGCTCGACCAGGTGCTGCACGCGAGCCCCGAGGACCGCCGCGGGTTCATCGAGGAGGCCGCGGGCATCCTCAAGCACCGCCGCCGGAAGGAGAAGACGCTCCGCAAGCTCGACGCCATGCAGGCCAACCTCACGCGGCTCACCGACCTCGCCGCCGAGCTCCGGCGGCAGCTCAAGCCGCTCGGCCGGCAGGCCGAGGTCGCGCGCGAAGCGGCCGGCATCGCCGCGGTCGTCCGCGACGCGAAGGCCCGGCTCGTGGCCGACGAGGTCGTCGAGCTCCGGCGCGCGCTCGAGACCGCAGGGCGGACCGAGCACGAGCGGCACGCCGAGCGACTCGTGCTCCAGCAGGAGCTCGAACGTCACCAGGCGCACATCGACCGGCTCGAGCAGGCCCAGGGCGGCGACGACGTCGACCGGGCCCGCGCCGTGAGCTTCGCGCTCGAGCAGTCCGAGGCGCGGCTGCGGTCGCTCGATTCGCTCGCCCGGCAGCGCATCGCGCTGCTCTCCGCCGCCGACGAGGGCACGGATGCCGCGCCGACCGTCACGCTCGCCGACATCGAGGCCGCGCGGGGCGAGCTCGACGGTATCCGCGCAGGCGTCGGCGAGGCGGCATCCGCCCTCGACGCGGCGAACGCCACCACCCGCGACGCGCGGACCGCGCTCGACGCCGTCGACGAGGAGATCGCCGCGCAGGCGTCGCGCGTCAGCGAATACGACCTGCGGGCCTCGCAGCTGACGGGCCGGGCGGATGCCGCGGCGTCGAAGCTCGCGGCAGTGCGCGGCGAGGTGCTCCGGCACCGGGACGCCCTCGACGCGGCCCAGCTCCGACGGGAGACCGCTGCGGCCGAGCTCGCGCGCGTGGAGGCCGAATCCGACGCCGACCCCGCCTCGGCGACCGACCTCGACGAGGCGTACGAGCTCGCCCAGGCGGCCGTGTTCGAGGCCGAGGGTGAGATCGAGCAGCTCCGCGAGGCGCTGCACGAACGCGAACGCGAGCGCGACGCGCTCGGCGCCCGGGTCGCCGCGCTGTCCATGGCGCTCGACCAGAAGGACGGCTCGGCCGCGCTCGCCGCGTCCGGCACCTCCGGCGTGCGAGGCCTGCTCGCCGAGCACCTGCGCGTCGAGCCCGGCTACGAGGCCGCGATCGCCGCGGCGCTCGGACCGCTCGCCGAGTCGGTGCTCGTGGACGACCGCGATGCGGCGCTCAGGGCCGTCGGGGTCGCGACCGACGACGACCTCGGCCGCGTCGCGCTCACGATCGCCGAGCCGGGCGTCGGCGGCACCGGCGCCGCGCCGGCCCTCGCCGTCGACGGACTGACGCCCGCCGCCGACGTGGTCGCCGCCCCGCCCGGCATCCTGGCCCTGCTCGGCGAGGTGCTCGTCGCCGAGGACCTCGATGCGGTTCGCGCCGCCGGACCGGCGATCGCCGCGCTCGACCGCCCCGCGACCGTGATCACGCGCGACGGCACGGTCGTCGGTCGCTATGTCGTCCACGGCGGCTCGGGGCGCACCCAGAGCCGGATCGAGCTCATCGCCGAGCGCGACCGCGCCGAGGCCCGCCTCGAGGAGGTCCGCTCCGCGATCGAGCGCGCCCGCTTCGACCTCGACGAGCAGCGCGGCAACGCCGAGCACGCGAAGGAGCAGTCGAAGCTCGCGCTCACGGCGCTCCGCGAGTTCGACGCCCAGCTCGCCCAGCGCACCGAAGCCCTGAACCGCGCGCGCGTGCAGGCCGAGGCCGCCGCGGCCGAGACCGATCGACTGGCCGATGCGCTCCGCACCGCGGAGGAGCGCATCGCCGAGGCCGAGCAGGCGGCGGCCCAGGCGAAGGGCGAGCTCGAGGCCGCGCGCGCCGAACCCCGCCCGGTGCTCGAGGGCGACCGGCGCGACGGCGCACTCGCCGCCCTCGAACGCGCACGCGAGGGCGAGGTCGAGGCGAGGCTCCGGCTCGAGACCGCGCGCGAACGCGTCCGCGCGGAGGAGGCGCGCATCGCCGCGATGGAGCGCCAGCACGAAGCCGAACGCCGTGCCGCCGACGAGGCCGCGCGCCGCGCCGTCATCCGCCGTGCGCAGCTCGAGGCGGCATCCCGGGTCGCCGACGCCCTGCCCCCGGTCCTCGCGGCCGTCGGCCGCTCGGTCGCCGAGGCGCGAGTCGCCCTCGCCGCGGCCGAGGCCGAGCGCGCGAGCCGCAATGAGGAGGTCCAGGCCGCCCGGCGCGCCGAGGCATCCGTTCGCGAACGCCTGCAGGCGGTCACCGAGGACGTGCACGGGCTCGAGCTGCGCATCTACGAGAAGAAGCTGCACGTCGGCTCGCTCGTCGAACGTGCAGAGAGCGAGCTCGGTCTCGGCGAGGACGTCCTCGTCGCCGAGTACGGGCCCGACCAGCCGATCCCCGACGAGACCGACCCCGACGCCGAACCGCGGCCGTTCGTACGCGCCGAGCAGCAGAAGCGGCTTCAGGGCGCCGAGCGCAAGCTCGCGCAGCTCGGACGCGTCAACCCGCTCGCGCTCGAGGAGTTCGCGGCGCTCGAGCAGCGCCACCAGTTCCTCACCGAGCAGCTCACCGACCTCGCCAACACGCGCAAGGACCTCCTCACGATCATCGAGGAGATCGACGGTCGCATGGAGTCGATCTTCCGCTCGGCGTTCGAGGACACCCGGGCGGCCTTCGCCGAGGTGTTCCCGGTGCTGTTCCCGGGCGGTGAGGGGCGCATCGCGCTGACGAACCCCGACGACCTGCTCACGACGGGCATCGAGGTGAGCGTCAAGCCCGCGGGCAAGAAGATCGAACGGCTCTCACTGCTCTCCGGCGGCGAGCGCTCGCTCGCGGCGGTCGCGCTGCTCATGGCGATCTTCAAGGCGCGCCCGAGCCCGTTCTACATCATGGACGAGGTCGAGGCCGCGTTGGACGATGCGAACCTCGGGCGGCTCCTCACGACGTTCGAGGACCTGCGCGAGGCGAGCCAGCTCATCGTCATCACGCACCAGAAGCGCACGATGGAGATCGCCGACGCGCTCTACGGCGTGTCCATGCGCCAGGACGGCGTCTCGGCGGTCGTCGGCCAGCGGGTGCGCGAGGAGCTCGAGGCCCGGGCGAGCTGACCTGAGCGGATGGCGCGCCCGCGCCATCCGCTCAGGTCAGTCGTCGGTCGCCCGGCGCGAGCACGCGGAACCAGCGGTACCCGTAGGCGTCGAGCTCGACGTCGACGCGGCCGCGCTCGTCGATCTCGTCGGCGTCGACGGCGAACAGGTCCGAGAGCACCGCGCCGTCCGGGACGTCGCCGAGTTCGAGCGTCACGCGCACCGGTCGCGGTGCGAAGTTGTGCAGCGCGACGAACCGCAGGTGGTCCTCGGTGATCCGGTGCGCGAGCACCGCCGGCTCGCCGACGTCGAGCAGCTCGAACCGGCCCCAGCCGATCTCGGGCGAGCTCCGGTAGCGCGCGACGAGCCCTCGGATCGTGGCGAGCAGCGAGTCGGGGTCGTGCATCTGCGCCTCGACGTTGACGTGCTCCGGCGCGTAGCCGTCGGAGGGGGGCGAGGCGCAGAGCCGGCTCGCCGCGGCCCGCGAGAACCCGCCGTTCTTCTCGGCCGACCACTGCATGGGCGTGCGCACCGCCTGGCGCTTCTCCTGCTCGCCGTTCTCGCCCATGCCGATCTCCTCGCCGTAGAACAGCACGGGCGTGCCGGGCAGCGAGAACAGCAGGCTGTACGCCATGCGCACGCGGCGCGGATCGCCCTCCATCATCGGCGGCAGCCGGCGCACGATGCCGCGTCCGTACACGCGCATCCAGTCCTCGGGCGCGAACGCGTCGAAGACCTCCTCGCGCTCGGCGTCGGAGAGCTTGTCGAGCGTCAGCTCGTCGTGGTTCCGCACGAAGTTCGCCCACTGCTTCTCGGGCTCGAGCTGCGGGCGCCGGGCGAGCGTGTCGCGCAGCGGCGTGGCATCCTGCCGCGCGAGCGACAGGTAGAGCCGCTGCATCGCCTCGAAGTCGAACTGGAGGGTGAGCTCGGCCGGGTCGCCCACGCGACCGAAGTACTCGAGCTGCTGGTCGTACGGGAGGTTCACCTCGCCGAGCAGGATGGCCTCGCTCGAGCGCCGCTGGAGGTAGCGGCGGAGGTCCCGCATGAGCTCGTGCGGGTCGCCGATCTCCTCGCCGTCGGGCGGCTCGATGAGGAACGGCACGGCGTCGACGCGGAAGCCCGAGAACCCGAGCTGCAGCCAGAACCCGATGGTCTTCGCGATCTCGTCGCGCACCTCGGGGTTGGCGATGTTGAGGTCGGGCTGGTGACGGTAGAACGTGTGCAGGTAGTACTGCCCGGTCGGCTCGTGCCACTCCCACACGCCGTCCTCCTCGCCTGGGAAGACGCTGGCGGGCGGGTTCGGCGGGATCTCGTCGCGCCAGACGTAGAAGTCACGGAACGGCGCGTTGCGCCCGCGCTTGGCCGACTGGAACCACGGGTGCCGATCCGAGGTGTGGTTCATCACCAGGTCCATGATGACCCGGATGCCGCGATCCCGCGCCGCACGCGTGAACGCGACGACGTCGCCCAGCGACCCCAGGCGCGGGTCCACGCCGAAGAAGTCGACGATGTCGTAGCCGTCGTCCTGGTCGGGCGAGGGCTGGAAGGGCATGAGCCAGATGCACGTCACCCCGAGTTCGGCGAGGTGGTCGAGGCGGTTCGCGAGTCCCTCGAAGTCGCCGGACCCGTCGTCGTTCCAGTCCATGTAGGTCTCGACGTCGAGGCAGTAGACGACGGCGGTCTTCCACCACAGGTCGCCGCGGGCGGTCGCACGCATCCGATCAGCTCCCCGCCCCCGCGGGGACGCCCGCCGCCGACAGCTCCGGGAGCACGTGCTCGCCGAATGCGTCGATGAATCCGCGCTGCTCCTGCCCGACGTGGTGCAGGTAGATGCGGTCGACGCCGAGCTCGGCGAGCTCGAGCAGCGCATCGAGGTGGCGCGAGGTGTCCGACGACGCGAGCAGCGTCCCGGCCACCTCCGACCGCGCGGCGTCGGCCGTGCGCTCGTCGAACGCCTCCGGGCTCTCGAGCTCCCAGGCGAGGTGCGCCGGCACGAGGCTCTGCCGCCACTGGTCGTGCGCGATCGCGACGGCCTCGTCGTCGGTCGGCGCCCAGCTGAGGTGCACCTGCACGCAGATCGGACCGCGCCCGCCGGCGCCGCGGTAGGCGTCCATGAAGTCCCGGAGCGCGCTCCGGTCCTGGTCGACGGTGATCACGCCGTCCGCCCACTCGGCGGTCTCGGCGGCGGTCTCCGTGCTCACCGCGGCCGCGATGAGCGGCGGCGCCTCATCGGGCCGCGTCCAGAGCCGGGCCTCGTGCACGCTGATCGTGCCCTCGTGCGTGACGGTCTCGCCGGCGAGCAGCCGGCGCATGACGTCGATGGTCTCGGCGAGCCGACGGTCGCGCGTGTCCTTGTCGGGCCACGGTTCGCCCGTGATGTGCTCGTTGATCGCCTCGCCGCTGCCGATCGCCGCCCAGAACCGGCCGGGGTACATCTCGCCGAGGGTCGCGATCTTCTGCGCCGCGACGGCGGGATGGTAGCGCTGGCCGGGCGCGGTCACGACGCCGAGCGAGAACGAGGTCGACTGCAGTGCGGCCGCGAGCCACGACCACGCGTACCCCGACTGCCCCTGGCGGACGCTCCAGGGCGCCCAGTGGTCGCTGCACATCGCGGCCTCGAAGCCGGCCTGCTCGGCCTGCACGACGTCGCCCAGGAGGGCGCTCGGCGGGATCTGCTCGTGCGATGCGTGGAATCCGACGAGGGGCATGGGGATCTCCTTCCGTCCGAGGCGATGCTTTCGCGGCGACCTCGGAGCGGCAAGGCCTTGCGACCCCCGGGGTCGCCCGCTATCCCGCGCCCGGGTCCCCGTGCATGATGATCCGGGCGATGGGCCTCGGAGGGCGTGCATCGGCCGGATCCTCGTGCACGGTGATCGTCGCGCATCGGTGGGGCGGACGGGGCGAGCCGGGCCATCCGCCACCCGTAGGCTGGGAGGCATGGTGGAACGCGCATCGTGGTCGCTCGGGTCGGCCCTCCGCAACGTGTTCGGCGCGCGGACGATCGACGAGGACACGTGGGACGACCTCGAGTCGGCCCTCATCCGCGCCGACTTCGGGCCGACGGTCACCGAGGAGATCGTCGAGTCGATCAAGGCCCAGGTCGAGCGGTACCGCACGACCGACCCCCGTGACGTGCAGCGGATGCTGCGCGAGACCGTCGAGGAGCGGCTCGCGAAATACGACCCCACGCTGAAGCTCACCGAGCGCCCCGCGGTCGTGCTCGTCGTCGGGGTGAACGGCGTCGGCAAGACGACGACGATCGGCAAGTTCGCGAAGTTCCTCCGCAACTACGGGAGGAGCGTCGTCGTGGGCGCGGCCGACACCTTCCGAGCCGCCGCGGTCGACCAGCTCGCGACGTGGGCCCAGCGGGCGGGCGCGGAGGTCGTGCGACCGGAACGCGAGGGCCAGGACCCGGCGTCCGTCGCCTTCCAGACCGTCGACTACGCCAAGCGCACCGGCGTCGAGATGGTGATCATCGACACCGCCGGCCGACTGCACACCAAGGGCGGGCTCATGGACGAGCTCGGCAAGATCCGGCGCGTCGTCGAGAAGCAGGCGCCGATCAGCGAGGTGCTGCTCGTGCTCGACGCGACGACCGGCCAGAACGGGCTCGCGCAGGCCGAGGCCTTCATCCAGCACGGCGGGGTGACCGGACTCGTGCTGACCAAGCTCGACGGATCCGCCAAGGGCGGCTTCGTCATCGCGGTGCAGGAGAAGACCGGCCTGCCGATCAAGCTCATCGGGCAGGGCGAGGGCATCGGCGACCTCACGGGCTTCACCCCGCACGTGTTCGCGCAGCAGCTCGTCGGCTGAGAAGGGGAGGGTGCGCATGTCCATGGAGCACGACTACTTCGGACTCGTCGGCGACTACTGGTCGGAGGACGTCGAGTACGGCGACCAGCGCGTCGAGGTGGTCCTCGACGCCGACGCCGACGCGGTCTCGCTCGCGGCGCTGGACGTCGCTGCGACCCTCGTCGGCGAGCTCGAGCTCGTCGACGACGAGCTCAGGTCGGCGTTCGTGACGCAGCTCGACTCGAGCGCGTCGCCCGTGATGCGGTTCCTGGCGACCGTGCTCGACCCCGACCTCGAGCAGGCGGAGGAGGTCGAGGCCGCGATCGGGCGCGACTCCGGCGACCGCCAGATCGACGCGCTGCGCTCGATGTCGCTCATCCGCGTGGATCTCCGCCCCGACGCCGACGAGCCGGGCGACGCGTTCGCGGAGTTCGAGTACGGCCTCGCGGCCGAGGACACCGACGAGCGGCTCGTCGCGTCGATCGACCTCGAGCGCGAGATCGTCGACGTGCGCTTCGAGGGCTGAGCCCGCCGGCCTCGAGCCGGCCCCCGAGCGGATGCCGCGGCGTCGCCCTCTACACTTGAGGGCATCATGGCTACGTTCGGCACCCTCTCCGACCGTCTCACCGAGACGTTCAAGAACCTCCGCACCAAGGGCAAGCTCTCCGCATCGGACGTCGACGGCACCGTCCGCGAGATCCGGCGCGCCCTGCTCGACGCCGACGTCTCGCTCGACGTCGTCAAGACGTTCACGTCGACGGTGCGCGAGCGCGCGCTCGGCGACGAGGTCAACCGTGCGCTGAACCCCGCGCAGCAGGTCGTGCAGATCGTCAACGAGGAGCTCGTCGGCATCCTCGGCGGCCAGCAGCGCCGGCTGCAGTTCGCCAAGACCCCGCCGACGGTCATCATGCTCGCGGGCCTCCAGGGTGCGGGCAAGACGACGCTCGCCGGCAAGCTCGCGAAGTGGCTGAAGAAGGACGGACACACGCCCATGCTCGTGGCGGCCGACCTCCAGCGCCCGAACGCCGTGAACCAGCTCCAGGTCGTCGGCGAGCAGGCCGGCGTGACGGTCTTCGCTCCAGAGCCCGGCAACGGGGTCGGCGACCCGGTGCGCGTCGCGAAGGACGCGCTCGCGCAGGCGCAGCGTGCCCAGCACGACGTGGTCATCATCGACACGGCCGGCCGGCTCGGCGTCGACGCCGAGATGATGAAGCAGGCCGCGAACATCCGGAAGGCGACCAACCCCGACGAGGTGCTCTTCGTCATCGACGCCATGATCGGCCAGGACGCGGTCGCCACCGCGAAGGCCTTCCAGGAGGGCGTCGACTTCACGGGCGTCGTGCTCTCCAAGCTCGACGGCGACGCGCGCGGCGGCGCCGCCCTCTCCGTGGCATCCGTCACGGGCCGGCCCATCATCTTCGCCTCGACGGGCGAGACGCTCGACGACTTCGAGCCGTTCCACCCCGACCGCATGGCGAGCCGGATCCTCGACCTCGGCGACATCCTCACCCTCATCGAGCAGGCCCAGCAGGCCTTCGACGAGGAGGAGGCGCTGAAGGTCGCCGAGAAGATCGCGTCGGAGCAGTTCACGCTCGAGGACTTCCTCGCGCAGATGCAGCAGCTCCGCGGTGCGGGCTCGATCAAGAAGATGCTCGGCATGCTGCCGGGCGCGGGCGGCATGAAGCAGCAGCTCGAGAACTTCGACGAGCGCGAGATCGTGCGCACGGAGGCGATCATCCAGTCGATGACGCCGGCCGAGCGCAAGAACACCAAGCTCCTGAACGGCTCGCGGCGCCTGCGCATCGCGAAGGGCTCGGGCATGACGGTCACCGACGTGAACCAGCTCGTGCAGCGCTTCGAGCAGGCCGCGAAGATGATGAAGACCGTCGCGCGCGGCGGCACGCCGCAGATCCCCGGCATGGGCCCGATCCCGGGCATGGGCGGGCACGGCGGCGGAAAGCGACAGGCCGCGAAGGGCAAGAAGAAGTCGGGCGGCGGCTCGCGCTCGGGCAACCCGGCCAAGCGCGCCGCGGAGAACGCGGCGATCGCCTCGGGCCAGGTGCCCGGTGCGGCCTCGAACGCGCCCGCGGGCTCGGGCTTCGGCCTCGGCGGCGCTGCGGGCGCCAAGGGCGCGCCCTCCGAGGAGGAGATGGCCGCGCTCCAGAAGATGCTCGGTCGCTGACACGACCGCATCGACCTGACGCCGGGGAAGCCCCGGCGTAGTGTTGGACGCGCGGCTCGGGCCGCGGACGAGGACGGAGCGACGATGACGACCGGCGACCCCGACTACCGCGACTCGGACCTCGAGTTCGCACCCGACTTCCTGCTCGGCTCGGCCACTGCGTCGTACCAGATCGAGGGGGCGGCGACCGAGGACGGCCGTGGGCCGTCCATCTGGGACACGTTCAGCCACACCCCGGGCAAGGTCTGGAACGGCGACACCGGCGACGTCGCCTGCGACCACTACCACCGGTGGGAGGCCGACCTCGACCTCATGGCCGAGCTCGGGCTCGAGGCGTACCGGTTCTCGATCGCGTGGCCGCGGATCCAGCCGACCGGACGCGGGCCGGCGTACGAGGCCGGGCTGGCGTTCTACGAGCGCCTCGTCGACGGGCTCATCGCCCGAGGCATCCGCCCCATCGCGACGCTCTACCACTGGGACCTGCCGCAGGCGCTGGAGGACGAGGGCGGCTGGGCGAATCGCGCCACGGCCGAGGCGTTCGCCGACTACGCGCGGATCCTGGGAGAGCGGCTCGGCGACCGTGTCGCCGTCTGGACGACGCTCAACGAGCCGTGGTGCTCGGCGTACCTCGGCTACGGCTCCGGGGCGCACGCGCCCGGGCTCATGGACGGCGCCAAGGCGCTCGCCGCCGTGCACCACCTGAACCTCGCGCACGGCCTCGCCGTCGCCGCCCTGCGAGAGGTCGTGACCAACGACCCCGGCTTCTCGATCACGCTCAACCTGCACGTCATCCGGCCGTCGGGCGAGACCGGGCACGAGGCGGCCCGTCGCATCGACGGGCTCGCCAACCGGGTCTTCCTCGGACCGCTCTTCGGCGACGGGTACCCCGCCGACGTCATCGAGGACACCGCGGAGGTCACGGACTGGTCGTTCGTGAAGCCCGGCGACACCGAGCTCATCGCCCAGCCGATCGACCTGCTCGGCGTGAACTACTACTCGACCGTGACCGTCCGGATGTGGGACGGCGTCTCGCCGCGCGTCAACGCCGACGGGCACAAGGACATGGGCGGCACGCCCTGGCCCGGGTCGCAGCACGTCGAGTTCCTCGAGCAGCCGGGGCCGTACACCGCGATGGGCTGGAACATCGACCCGTCCGGGCTCGAGGACCTGCTCGTCGCGCTGCACGGCGCGTACCCCGAGGTGCCGCTCATGATCACCGAGAACGGCGCGGCCTTCGACGACGTCGTGACCGAGGGGCCCGACGGCCCCGAGGTGCGCGATCTCGACCGCATCGACTACCTGCGGCGGCACTTCACGGCCGCGCATCGCGCGATGGCCCGCGGCGTCGACCTGCGCGGCTACCAGGTGTGGTCGCTCATGGACAACTTCGAGTGGGGCTACGGCTACTCCAAGCGCTTCGGCATCGTGCGCGTCGACTACGACACGCTCGAGCGGCTGCCGAAGGCGAGCGCCCGCTGGTTCGCCGAGCTCATCCGCACCCGGCGCATCCCCGCGTAGCCGGGTCTCGGCACGCGGCCGAGCCGCTACTCGACCACCGTCGGGACGGTGCCCTCGCGCAGTTCCCGGGCGAGATGCGCGACGACCGCGGTGAGGTCGCCCCCGTGCGCCTCGGCGACCCTCAGCTGGCGCTGGTAGCCGGCACCCTCGTCGATCGTCCGACGGATGCGCTGCAGCTCGACGGCGCAGCCGAGGCGGTCGGCGACCGGGGCGAGGGTGATCAGGAGGTCGCGGAGCGCGTCGGCGACGGGACGCTCGGTGCCCGCGGCATCCGTGATGATCTCGGCGTGCATGCCGTAGCGCGCAGCGCGCCACTTGTTCTCGCGCACGTACCAGGGCTGCATGACCGGCAGCGTCTCGCCGTCGTCGAGCCGGGTCGACATCCACTCGACGAGGCACTGGATGAGCGCGGCGATCGCGCCGATCTCGTCGGCCGACGACACGCCGTCGCAGACGCGCACCTCGACCGTTCCCCAGCGCGGCGAGGGGCGGATGTCCCAGCGCACCTCGGTGTGGTCCTCGATGACGCCCGTGCGGACGAGGTCGTCGACGTATCGCTCGTAGGCGCCCCAGTCCGGCAGCTGGTACGGCAGCCCGGCCGTCGGCAGCTGCTGGAACATCAGCGCGCGGTTCGACGCGTAGCCGGTCTCGACGCCCGCCCAGAACGGGCTCGACGCCGACAGTGCCTGCAGGTGCGGGACGAACGCGAGCAGGCCGTCGAGGATCGGGAGCGCCTTGTCGCGCTCCTCGATGCCGACGTGCACGTGGATGCCCCAGATCATCATGTTGCGGCCCCACCAGCGCGTGCGCTCGATGAGCTTGCGGTACCGGGGCTTGTCGGTGAGCCGCTGGTCGTACCACCGGCTGAAGGGGTGCGAGCCGCTGCACATGAGCTCGTACTCGCCGAGCCGGTCGAGCACCGCGCGCACCTCGGCGACCTGGCCGGTGAGGTCGGCGACGGCACCGGCGACGTCGGTGTGGACGCCGCTGACGAGCTCGACCGTGTTGGTCAGGAGTTCGGAGGTGATGAACGGATGCGGCGTGCCGTCGGTTCCGTCGAGCTCGGCGAGCACGCGGTCGCCGACCGAGGCCAGCTCGCCCGTCGATCGGTCGACGATCGCGAGCTCCCACTCGATTCCCAGCGTCGATCGCTCGGATCGCGCGAACTCGATCGCCATGCGGCACCCCCCGTCCCGCGCCCGAGGGCGCAGGGCCATCCTTTCACGGCGGGTGGGATCGGGCCCGGCACCGCGTCGCACGCGATCCGCCCCTGCCGTTCGCCGGCCCCGGCGGCTAGAGTGTGATGCATGACATATCACCGGCTTCGCCATGGTTGAGGCACGCCGGCTGCTCGAGGTCGCGAGTCTCCGCGAACAGGTCGAACGCGCCCTCTCCTCGCGCATCGTCGCCGGCGAGGTGGAGCCCGGGGAGGTGCTGACGGTCCCCACGGCGGCGGCCGAGTTCGGGGTCAGCGCGACGCCCGTGCGCGAGGCGATGCTCGACCTGGCGCGGCGCGGGTTCCTCGAGCCGATGCGGAACCGTGGGTTCCGGGTCACGGAGGTCTCGCTCGACGAGCTCCGCCAGCTCCGCGAGGTGCGGCGACTGCTCGAGGTGCCGCCGATGCGGGAGCTCGCCGGTCGGATCCCGGAGGCGGCGGCGACCGAGCTGCTCGACCTCGCCGCGGAGATCGTGCGGGCGGGCGAGGAGGGCCGGTTCCAGGACTACCTCGAAGCCGACACGCGCTTCCACCTGACCCTGCTCGAGATCGCGGGCAACCGGTTCCTCGTCGACGTCGTGGGAGAGCTGCGGCGGCAGACGCGTCTGACCGGCCTCGTCGAACTCGCCGAATCGGGCGCGCTCACCGAGTCGGCGCTCGAGCACGCCGAGCTCGTCGGGCTGCTCGTGGACGGCCGCGGCGATGCGGCCGCCGACCTGATGTCCCGCCACATCGGTCACGTGGGCGGCATCTGGAGCGGCGAGCGCGAGGACTGAGGCGCAGCGTGCGGGTGGTGGTCATCGGAGCGGGGATCGTGGGCGCCGCGTGCGCGCTCGCCCTCGTCGAGCGGGGCGCCGAGGCGGTCGTCGTCGATCGGGTCGGCGTCGCCGGTGAGACGTCGAGCCGCTGCGAGGGCAACCTCCTCGTGAGCGACAAGGCGCCCGGCCCCGAGGCCGACCTCGCGATGGCGTCCAATGCGAGATGGCGCGACCTGGCCGCTCGACTCGACGCCGACCGGCGCGACGGGCAGCCCGCGACCGAGTTCGAGGCGAAGGGCGGGATCGTCGTCGCCTTCGGAGGTGGCGAGGCCGCGCTCGACCGATTCGCCGGCGCGCAGCGGGCCACGGGCATCCGGGCCGAGTCGATGGATGCCGCTGCACTCGCGATCGCCGAACCGTTCCTGTCCCGCGAGGTCGCCCACGCGATCCACTATCCCGATGATGCGCAGGTGCAGCCGTCGAACGCGACGCAGGCGCTGCTCGCGACGGCGATCCGCCATGGTGCGCGACTGGTCGTCGCCGAGGTCACGGGCGCGGTCGGCCGACCGGGCGGGCGCATCGGCGGTGTGTGCACGACCGCGGGCGCGATCGAGGCCGACATCGTGGTGAACTGCGCCGGTCCGTGGTCGGGCGAGGTCGCTGCGCGGCTCGGTGCCCGCCTCGACATCCGTCCGCGGCGCGGCGTGATCCTCGTCACCGCTCCGATGCCGCAGCGCGTGTTCCACAAGGTGTACGACAGCGACTACGTCGGCGCGGTGGGCTCGGGCGACGCCGCCCTGCAGACCTCGACGGTCGTCGAGTCGACGCCCGGGGGGACCGTGCTCATCGGGTCGAGCCGCGAGCGCGTCGGATTCGACGAGCGGCCCGGCGTCGCACCCGCGGCGGCGATCGCGGCCAAGGCCGTCCGCCTGTTCCCCTTCCTCGAGCACACCCTCCTCCTCCGCAGCTATGTCGGGTTCCGTCCCTACGCGCCCGACCACCTGCCCGTGATCGGGCCCGATCCGGAGGTCGCGGGGCTCGCGCACGCGACCGGCCACGAGGGCGCGGGCATCGGCCTCGCGCCGGCGACCGCGGAACTCGTCGCGCACGCCGTGCTCGGCGCACCGACCGACCTCGATCCGACCCCGTTCCTCCCCGGCAGGGCGGGCCTCAGGGAGACCGCATGATCCGCATCACCGTCGACGGCGACACCGTCGAGGGCCGGCACGGCCAGACCATCGCGGGCGTGCTCATCGGCGCCGGCCGGATCGCCTGGCGCACGGCGCAGACCGGCGGCCGCGGCGTGTTCTGCGGCATCGGGGTCTGCCACGACTGCCTCGTCACGGTCAACGGCGTCGAGGGGGTCCGCGCCTGCCGGCGCGAGGCCGCCGACGGCGACCGGGTCGAGCGCGAGCTGCGCCCGTGACGCACGTCGCGATCCTCGGCGGCGGTCCGGCGGGACTCGCGGCCGCGCAGGGCGCCCTCGCGGCGGGTGCCCGAGTGAGTCTGCTCGACGAGGGCGACCGGCTCGGCGGCCAGTTCTGGCGGCACCACGAGCGGCTCACCGACCGCCGCCTCCAGCACGGATGGCACCGGTTCGAGCGACTGCGTCGGGCGCTCGCCGACGGCGACGCCGAGGTGCACGTCCGGGCGAGCGCGTGGTCGGCCGAGGCATCCGCCGACGGGGTTCACCTGCGCGTCGTGGTCGGTGAGGCGGACGGCGACGGGCGGACCCCGATCGACGTGCACGCGGACGCGGTCGTCCTCGCCACCGGCGCGCACGACCTCGCACTGCCGGTCCCCGGCTGGACGCTGCCGGGCGTCACGACCGCCGGCGCCGCGCAGGCGCTCGCCAAGCGCGACGGGGTCGCAGTCGGGCGGCGGACGGTCGTGAGCGGCGCCGGGCCGTTCCTGCTCCCGGTCGCGCACTCGCTCGCGCTCGTCGGATCGCGCGTGGTCGGCGTGCACGAGGCATCCCGGACGCCCGCGCTCGCGCGAGGCTGGCTGCCCCGGCCGTGGGAGCTCGCGGGCAAGGCGGGGGAGTTCGCCGGGTACCTCGGCGCGCTCGCCCGCCACCGGATCCCGTACCGGACCGGGAGCGCCGTCGTGCGCGTGCTGGGCGAGGAGCGCGTGGAGGGCGTCGTGATCGCCGGGCTCGACGCCGAGTGGC
The DNA here is from genome assembly GCF_050565425.1 of Agromyces sp. GXS1127. Lineage (NCBI taxonomy): Bacteria > Bacillati > Actinomycetota > Actinomycetes > Micrococcales > Microbacteriaceae > Agromyces > Agromyces sp. GXS1127. The sequence goes on along the minus strand of NZ_JBOCIG010000002.1, from coordinate 119,241 downwards.
GCCCGATCCCGGGAACCGAGCACGAGGTCGCATGCGACGCCGTCGCCCTCGGTCACGGCTTCACGCCCCGGCTCGAGGCCGCGCTCGCGCTCGGATGCGCGATCGACCGAGATCATGGCGGGCGGTTCGTCGCGGTGGACGACGCGCAGCGCACGAGCGTCGCCGGCGTGTTCGCCGCGGGCGAGATCACGGGTATCGGCGGCGCCGACGCCGCGCTCGCCGAGGGCGCCGTCGCGGGCTTCGCGGCCGCGGGCGGCGCGCTCGACGACCCGCGGCTCGGCGGACCGCTGGCCGCGAGGCGGCGCATGCGGGCGTTCGCACTGCGCCTGGACCGGGCGCACGGCATCCGGCCCGGGTGGACGGCGTGGCTCGACGACGCCACGATCGTGTGCCGCTGCGAGGCCGTCACCCGGCGGGCGATCGTGGAGCGGGCCGACGTGCCGTCTCGGGCGATGCGGCTCGCGACGCGCGCCGGGCTAGGCCCCTGCCAGGGGCGCACGTGCGGTCGGGCCGTCGAGGCGATCGTCGCCGAGGCGGGCGGGCCCGCGGCATCCGCCGGGTTCGACCGCCGGCCGGTGCTCGCGCCGGTGCGGATCGGCGAGCTGGCGACGCTTGCCGACGCTGAGCGGTATTCCTAATATGTGACATATTACTCGCACCGAACCCCAGAGGATGGACGACGCATGACCGGCACCATGGACCTCGGCGGCGTGATCGTCGCGACGACGCTCGCCTTCCGCGAGGACGAGTCGGCGCCCGCCGGGCTCGCCGTCGACTACGACCGGTTCGCCGAGCACGTCGACTTCCTGATGCGCAACGGATGCCGCGGCGTCGGGCCGAACGGATCGCTCGGCGAGTACTCGTCGCTCACCGACGAGGAGCGGCGGCGGGTCATCCAGGTCGCCGTCGAAGCCGTCGACGGCCGCGGGATCGTCGTCGCCGGCGCCCACGGCGTGGGCAGCCACCAGGCGCGGAAGTGGGCCGAGCTCGCCCGCGAGGACGGCGCCGACGGCGTGCTGCTGCTGCCGCCGACGCTCTACCGCGCGAACGAGGGCGAGGTGATCGCGCACTACGAGGAGGTCGCGAAGGCGGGCCTGCCGATCATGGCCTACAACAACCCCTTCGACACCAAGGTCGACCTCGTGCCCTCGCTCGTCGCGAAGCTCGCCGAGATCCCCGAGGTCGTCGCGATCAAGGAGTTCTCGGGCGACGTCCGGCGCGTGTACGAGATCCGGGAGCGCTGCGACATCGACGTCATCGCGGGCGCCGACGACGTGCTGTTCGAGCTCATGGTCAACGGTGCGGTCGGATGGTTCGCGGGCTACCCGAACGCCTTCCCGAAGGAGTCGGTGGAGCTCTACGAGCTGTGCGCACGAGGCGACTGGCATGAGGCGAAGGCGCTGTACGAGCAGCTCGTCGCCGTGTTCCGCTGGGATTCGCGCACCGAGTTCGTGCAGGCGATCAAGCTCTCCATGGACCTCTGCGGCAACTCCTACGGCGGACCGACGAGACCGCCGCGCGGGCCGCTCTCCGCGGAGCAGCACGCGCAGGTCACCGCCGACACCGAGCGCGCGCTCGCCGCCCTGGCGGCCCGCTGATGCGGGCGCGCCGGGTGATCACGGCGGTCGACTCCCACACCGAGGGCATGCCGACCCGCGTCGTCACGGGCGGGGTCGGCCGGATCCCCGGGGCGACCATGAACGACCGGCGCCTGCACGCCATCGAGCACCTCGACGGGCTCCGCCGCTTCCTCATGAACGAGCCGCGCGGGCACGCTGCGATGTCGGGCGCGCTGCTGCAGCCGCCCGCACGCGACGACGCGGACTGGGGCGTCGTCTTCATCGAGGCGAGCGGGTTCCTGCCCATGTGCGGGCACGGCACGATCGGCGTCGCGACGGTCCTCGTCGAGACGGGCATGGTCGAGGTGACCGAGCCCGTGACCGAGATCCGGCTCGACGTGCCGGCCGGGCTCGTGGTCGCCCGCGTCGAGGTCGAGGGCGGGCGCGCGAAGCGCGTCACGCTCGAGAACGTGCCGAGCTTCGTCGAGCGGCTGGATGCCACGATCGAGGTGCCCGGCCACGGGACCGTGCCGTACTCGATCGCGTTCGGCGGCAATTTCTACGCGCTCGTCGAGCTCGACGCGCTCGGCCTGCCGTTCGATCGAGCTCGCCAGGACGAGATCCTCGCCGCCGGACTCGCGATCATGGACGCGATCAACACGCAGGCGCCGCCGCGCCACCCCGAACTCGAGGGTGCGGACCACGTGCACCACGTCGAGTTCATCGCGCCGGGCTCCGACGCCGTGCGGTCGCGGCACGCGATGGCGATCCATCCGGGCTGGTTCGACCGGTCGCCGTGCGGCACGGGGACCTGCGCCCGCATGGCGGAGCTGCACGCGCGCGGCGAACTCGACCTCGGGGCCGACTTCGTGAACGAGTCGTTCATCGGCAGCGAGTTCACGGGGCGGCTCCTGCGCGTGACCGCCGTCGGCGGCGTGCCGGCGGTCGTGCCGACCATCAGCGGGCGCGCCTGGGTGACGGGGTTCGGCCAGTACGTGCTCGATCCCGACGACCCGTTCCCCGAGGGATTCGTCTTCTGATCCGTGCCCGGCGTGGGCGGATGGCGCGGCCGGCCGGGCTGCCGAGGACGACCTCGGTCAGCGCAGGCTGAACCCCTCGGCCAGCGGATCGTCGGGGTCGAGCTCGAACTCGCACGCGCCGACGCGGTACGCCTCACCGGTGATCTCCGGGACGACGCCGTCGGCGGTGCGCTCCGCGACGCGAGCGCGGAACCGCGTGCCGATGATCGAGTCGTGGGTGAGCACCTCGTCGTCGGCGAGCTCGCCCGAGTGCGCGAGCAGCGCGACCCGTGCCGCGGTGCCCGAGCCGCACGGGCTCCGATCGACCTCGCCGTCGGCGAAGACGGTCACGTTCCGCTGCCAGGGGCCCGCATCGGTGCGCCCGAGGTCGTCGACGAGGATGGTCCCGTAGACGCCGGACAGCCGGTCGTCGGCGAGCTGCGCCTCGGGGTGGTCGTTCAGCGCCCACTTGATCTCGCGACCGAGGCGGATGAGATCGGTCGTGTGCGCCGACGTCACCTCGAGCCCGAGCGCGGCAGCGGGCAGCGTCGCGTACACCGCGCCGCCGAAGACGAGGTCGACCTCGACGCTGCCCCGACTGGTCTCGAGCGGAAGCCCGGTCGCGAGTATGCGCGACGGGACGTTCCGGAAGACGACCCCGGTGGTGCGCCCGGCGCTCCGCTGCACGCGCGCCTGCACGCGACCGCTCGGCACGTCGATCGTCACGACCGCCTCCCCGTCGTCGGGCGCGGCCACGCGCCCCGTGCGCACCGCCCACGCGCCGAGCGCCATGGTGCCGTGCCCGCACGCGGTCGAGAAGCCGTCCTTGTGCCAGAACAGCACGCCGAAGTCTGCGGCGTCGTCGTCGGGCGGCGTGACGAAGCCGCCGTACATGTCGTCGTGCCCGCGCGGCTCGAGGCAGAGGAACCGGCGCAGCGCGTCGGCGCGCCCCGTCATCGCCTCGACGCGACGCTCGGCGACGGTCGCGCCCTCGGTCGGCGCGTCGAGCACGATCCGGAACGGCTCGCCCGCCGTGTGCCAGTCCTCGGTCCGCCAGCGAGTCATCCGAATGCTCCTTCCGTGAGGGCGAGGGGGGCCACCGCCAGGTCCTGCCAGCCCATGCCGCAGGTCTTCACGACGACGGGGCGACCGGATGGCGCGGGGGAGCCGTCGAACAGCTTCGACATCGGGATCAGCTCATCGGCCGAAAGGTGGCCCACGCCGATCGCGAGGATCACGTCGCCCGCTTCGCGGAGCGCGACGCGCGTCGACTCGACGATCACGTGCGCGCGGCCGAGGAGGTCGCCCGGCAGCTCGCGGGCGGCGGGCTCGTGCGAACCGACCGCGACGACGGCGGCGTGATCGGGCACGAGCGCACCGTCGAAGAGCGGTTCGCGCGCGGTCGTCGCGCAGACGACGACGTCGGCGTCGGCGAGATCCGCTGCGCTGCCCACAGCGACATCGAGCCCGGGCCGGGCGACGCTCGCGACCGCACGTCGGGCCCGCTCCGGATCGCGGCCGACGAACCGGACCCGATCGATCGGGCGGATGGCGCGCACCGCCTCCACGTGACGCACGCCCTGCGGGCCCGTGCCGAACACGACGAGCGATGCGGCGCCGGCTGCGGCGACGACGTCGAGCGCGGCCGCCGAGACGGCGGGGGTACGGAGGCTCGTGAGCTCGGTGCCGTCGAGCACCGCGACCGGAGTGAGCGTCTTGGCGTCGACGAGGACGTAGATCGCCTGGATCCGCTCGAGTCCGCGCGCGGGGTTCGCCGGAGCGACGGTCGCGAGCTTCTGCCCGATCCATCCGCCGAGCTCGGACGGCATGAGGAGGAGCTGTCCGCGGCTCACGTCGACGACGCCGCGCGGCGGATCCGCGTCGGGGTCGTGGCCGGACCGGAGCACCCGCTGCACGGCCTCGATCGCGGCGCGGATCGGGACGCGGGACCGGATCGTCGGCCCGTCGACGAGCTGGAGGGAATCGAGGATGCCGGCCATGTCGCCATGCTACGGTCGAGCCCTCCGGCCCCGGCGTCCCGCGCTCGGTTGCGGCGTGCCGTGCCGGCCGGATCGGCGAAGCGCGCCGCACGACCGCGAGGATTCTCGTTTCGGCGCGGAATCTGCAAGAATGGTCAGTCGAGTTCTGTACCGCCCGACCCTCTATCCGGCGCGCAGAGCACCCATTGAGCTTCCGCCGAGTGTGCACCCCACGCTCACGGCTGTCAGTTCGCCTACCTCACAACACATCCAGGAGAATCGTGGCTGTCAAGATCCGCCTCAAGCGGCTCGGCAAGATCCGTGCCCCGTACTACCGCATCGTCGTCGCCGACTCGCGCACCAAGCGCGACGGTCGCGTGATCGAGGAGATCGGCAAGTACCACCCGACCGAGAACCCCTCGTTCATCGAGGTGAACTCGGACCGCGCGCAGTACTGGCTCGGCGTCGGCGCGCAGCCGACCGAGCAGGTCCTCGCCATCCTCAAGCTGACCGGCGACTGGGGCACGTTCAAGGGCGACAAGAACGCCAAGAACACCGTCCAGACCGCTGCGCCGAAGGCCGAGTACGAGGTCGACGCGACCAAGAAGTCGGTCGTGAAGCCCAAGGCCGAGAAGCCGGCCAAGGCCGAGGAGCCCGCCGAGGCCGCCGACGAGACCGCGTCGGACGAGGCGTAGGCCTTGCTCACCTCCGCGCTCGAGCACCTCGTCAAGGGGATCGTCGATCACCCCGACGAGGTGAAGGTCGTCTCCGCGTCGAGCGCACGCGGCGAGGTCCTCGAGGTGCACGTGCACCCCGAGGACCTCGGCCGCGTCATCGGGCGGGCCGGTCGCACGGCGAAGGCGCTGCGCACGATCGTCGCCGCCCTCGCCGACGGCCGCCGGGTCCGGGTCGACGTCGTCGACACCGACGACTGACGTGGCCGCGGCGACCCGCCCCCAGCAGCTCCGCGTCGGCCGGCTGACGAAGGCGCACGGGCTGAAGGGCGCCCTGAAGCTCGAGCTGTACACCGACGACCCCGAGCGGCGCTTCGTGCCCGGCGCGGAGTTCTCGCTGCAGGTGCCAGCCGATTCGCCCTGGCACGGCCGCACACTGGTCTTCCGCGAGCTCCGCTGGTACAACGGCCAGCCTGTCGGTTTCTTCGAGGGCATCGACGACCGGACCGCCGCCGAGGGGCTCGTGAAGGCGATCCTCTGGGTCGACCAGCCCGTCGACGAGGAACCCGAGCCCGACGCCTGGTACGACCACCAGCTCATCGGCCTCGCGGTCCTCCGCGACGGCGAGCGCATCGGCGAGGTCGCGCACGTCGACCACCTCCCCGCGCAGGACCTCCTCGTCGTCACGACGAAGCGCGGCGATGTCATGGTGCCCTTCGTCGCGGCGTTCGTGCCCGAGGTCGACGTCGAGGCCGGCACGCTCACCGTCACGCCGCCGCCGGGACTGTTCGAGGAACTGCCGGAGGAGCCGGAGGTCCCCGCCGAGCGCGGCGAGGCCGAGGCATCCGCCGCCGATGCGGCCGCCGGCGATGACCCCGCCGCCGCATCCGACGAGACCCCCGCCGGATAGGCCCCGACGATGCGCATCGACATCGTCACGATCTTCCCGTCGTTCTTCGACGTGCTCGACCTGTCGCTGCTCGGCAAGGCGCGGCAGACGGGCCTCATCGAGGTCGCGACCCACGACCTCCGCGACTTCACCCACGACCGGCACCGCACCGTCGACGACACGCCCTACGGCGGCGGCGCCGGCATGGTCATGAAGCCCGAGCCGTGGGGCGAGGCGCTCGACTCGATCGTCGGCGAGGGCGAGTCCGATGCGCTGCTCGTCGTGCCGTCGCCGGCGGGGGAGCCGTTCACGCAGGCGACCGCCCGTGAGCTCGCGACCGAGCAGCACCTGGTCTTCGCGTGCGGTCGCTACGAGGGGATCGACCAGCGCGTCGTCGACCACTACGCGACGCGCATGCGGGTCCGACTGACCAGCCTCGGCGACTACGTGCTGAACGGCGGCGAGGTCGCGGTCATGGCGATGATCGAAGCCGCGGGGCGCCTCGTGCCCGGCGTGGTCGGCAACCCCGAGAGCCTCGTCGAGGAATCGCACGAGGACGGGCTGCTCGAGTACCCGAGCTACACGAAGCCCGCCGTCTGGCGCGGGCTCGAGGTCCCGCCGGTGCTGCTCTCCGGCCACCACGGCCGGGTCGCCGAGTGGCGGCACGAGCAGCAGGTCGAGCGCACCCGACGCGTGCGGCCGGAGCTGCTCGGCGACGCCGGCGCCGGTGCGCCGGGCGCCGACTGACCGAAGGTCCGCGCGTCGCGCGTGAGGGACTCTTCACGCGCCGGAAACACGCGGGTGTGCTCGGCGAAACACGGTCTGAATACCGTCGGATCGGCGGGTGAGACCGGATTCCGCCGGAAGGTGCGGGCGTGAGATGGGTCGGACGAGCGATGCCGGAGTCGTGTCGGAACCGGTCCGTCGCCCGCCGCTCCGCCTCGTCGCCGTCACCCACGGCACCCCGTCGACCGCCAACCGCGAGGCGGTGATCCGCCTCATCGACGGCGTCGCATCGGCACGACCCGATCTCGACGTGTCGATCACGTTCGTCGACGCGAGCAACGCCGACATCGGCGCCGCGCTCGAGGCCGCCGCGGAGCCCGACGCGGTGATCGTGCCGCTCGTGCTCTCGGCGGGATTCCACGTGCGCACGGGGCTCTCGCTCGGCCTCGACCGCATCGGCGGGTCGGCGCGGCTCGCCGCCGAGCTCGGTCCCGACGAGCGACTCGTCGACGTCCTGGCCGACCGCCTGTCCGCCGTCGGCGTCGACGACGGCGACACCGTGCTCCTGGCCGCGGCGGGCTCCAACGACCCTCGCGCCGTGCGCGAGTGCTTCGAGACCGCGCGCCGGCTCGGCCAGCGCCTCGGACGGTCCGTCACGGTCGGCTTCATCGCCGCCGCCATCCCGCGCCTGCCCGACGCGATCGAGATGATCCGCGAGGTGCACCCCGGCTCGCGGATCGTGGTGGGGCCCTACCTGCTGGCACCCGGCACCTTCTACGACCAGGCCGTGGCGGCCGGCGCCGACGCCATCGCGGACCCGCTGCTCGTCCCGTCGTCGCCGCCGCCGCCCGCACTCGTCGACCTGGTCCTCGACCGCTACGCGGCCGTCGAGCTGGAGCAGCGCGAGCACGCCTGACGGCAACGCGGCCGGGTGCGTCGCGATCGTGATCGTGAGATGCACCCGCCGCCGATCCGGCGACCGGCTGCGCTGCGTGCGCTCGAGGTGCGCTGACGGCGGATGCCGCGCCCCGCGCGCCGTGCTCCCGTCAGGCCGTGAGGCTCGGCGCCCCGTCGGACTCGGCGGCGCGGGCCAGGATCTCGGCGATCCGCCCGCGGCATCCGCCGCACCCGGTGCCGGCCCGGGTGTCGCGCCCGACGCACTCGACCGTGACGTTGCCGCAGGCGTGCGACTCCTCGATGCGCCCGACGGTCACGCCGTTGCACCAGCACACCGTGGTCTCCGGCGCGAACGCGTCGGCGTTCGCCGACGGGTCGTCATCGGGTCCGTCGAAGCGCAGCAGCAGCGAGCGGTCGGCGGGCAGCTCGGCCCGGCGCTCGAACAGCAGCGTCAGTTCGGCCGCGGTCCTCGGCATCCCGACGCTCGCGAACCCGGTGAGGATGCCGCCCTCGGTGACCATCTTCACGTAGCGCAGGTGCTCGGGATCGGCCCACTGGGCGACCCGGCGGCGCGGTGCGAGCGCGTCGTCGTCCCACGGGTCGGCCGAGACGTCGCCGACGGCGACGACGTCGACGTGCTCGGCCTTGAGCATGACGATGGCGTCCGGTTCGGGTGCGAGCACGACCCCGGCATCGCGTCCCTCCGCCTCGGCGGCGAACCGGTCGGCGAGGTGCTCGGCCTGCCGCCAGCCGGGACCGATGAGGCCGGACGGGGCGCCGGGGAGGACGCGGCGGCCGGCGGTCTCCTCGGTGCGCTCGACGACCTGCGCGCAGTCGCCGATCGCGAACACATCCGGATCGGTCCAGCTCCGGAGGTCCGGTCCGACGACGACGCCCACCGCGGTACGGAGCCCGGCGAGCGTCGCGAGCTCGTTCCGCGGGCTCACGCCGCAGGAGAGCACGAGGAGATCACCGCGCACCTGCTTGCCGTCGGCCGTGACGAGCATGTCGAAGCGCCGCGTGCCGTCGTCGTCGGTGCGGAACCCGATCGCCTCGGCGCGGCTGTGCGCGATCACGGTGATCCCCGTGCGACGGAGCGCCGAGCGCAGGACGTGTCCGGCGCCGCGGTCGAGGTTGCGCGGCATCGGGTGCGGGCCGTGGTGCACGACGCACACCTGGGCGCCCGCGTGCGCGGCGGCGAGCGCCAGCTCGAGGCCGAGCACGCCGGCACCGAGCACGACGATCCGCCGCCGGCCGCGGACGGCCGCGAGCACCCGCTCGGCGTCGTCGAGGTCGCGCAGCGCGGTCACCCCCGCGGGCAGCTCGTCGTCGCGTGCGACGAGCGTCGACGGATGGCGCTCCAGGTCGGCGAGGTCGCGGCGCGGGCGCTCGACGCCGTCGAGCGTCGGCACGTTCGCGCGCGAGCCGGTGGCCAGCACGAGCCGGTCGTAGGGGAGCGTCTCGCCCGTCGAGAGGTGCACGAGGTGCGCGCCGCGATCGATCCGCGTCGCCCGGACGCCGAGCAGGACGGACGCGCCCGCGGCCTCGGCGCCCTCGCGGTCGCCCACGAGCATGGCGTCGAACTCGGCGTTGCCGACCGCGTACTCGGCGACGAGCACCCGGTTGTAGGCCTCGACGGGCTCGCCGGCGACGACCGTCAGGGCGACCGTGCCGGCGCGCACCGACGGCAGCAGCTCCTCCACGAGGCGCGCGCCCACGGGGCCGTAGCCGACGAGGACGATCCGGAGTGGGCTCATGAATCGGCTCCCGCTTCGACGAGGCGCGTGACGCGCACGAGGTTGGCCTTGAACTCGGGCATCGACGAGATCGGGTCGACCGCGTCGGAGGTGAGCAGGTTCGCCGCCTGCTCGTCGCCGTAGTGGAACGGCAGGAAGACCGCGTCGGTGCGGATGTCGGTGGTCAATCGTGCACGGCAGCGCACGGTGCCGCGCTCGTTCGCGACCTCGACCGGCTCGTCGTCGGCGATGCCGAGCCGCGCGGCCGTCGCGGGGTGGAGCGCGGCCCGGGCGTCGGGCTGCGCGTCGAGCAACTCGGGCACGCGACGGGTCTGCGCGCCGCTCTGGTAGTGCTCGAGCAGCCGCCCGGTCACGAGGGTGAGCTCGTCGGCGGATGGCGCGGGGCGCGCGCCCGTGCGCGGCGCGACGGCGACGAGACGGGCGAGCCCGTCGTCGTGGTGGAACCGGTCCGCGAAGAGGTGCGGGGTGCCCGCGCTGCCGCGCGGGTACGGCCAGTAGGCCTCGGCTCCCTCGTCGAGCATCGGGTAGTCGATGCCCGAGTAGTCGGCGATGCCGCCCTCCGACGCCAGGCGCAGCTCCTCGAACACCGCCTCGGGCCCGGTGTCGAACCGCGCGGTCGAGCCGAGCCGGCGTGCGAGCTCGTGCAGGAGCCAGAGCTCGTCGCGGGCCCCCTCGGGCGGGGTGAGCGCACGGCGACGGCGGATGACGCGACCCTCGAGGTTCGTCATCGTGCCCTCCTCCTCGGCCCACTGCAGGACGGGCAGCACCACGTCGGCGAGCGCCGCGGTCTCCGAGAGGACGAAGTCGCACACCACGAGGAGGTCGAGGCGGTCGATGCCGCGGCGCACGTCGGCGACGTTCGGCGAGGAGACGACGAGGTTCGAGCCGTGCACCAGCAGCGCCCGCACCCCGCCGGGGCGGCCCAGCGAGCCGAGCAGTTCGATCGCCGGCAGGCCGGGGCCCGGGATCTCGGACGGGTCCACGCCCCAGACCCGGGCCACGTGCGCACGGGCGGCGGGATCGGTGATCTTCCGGTAGCCGGGCAGCTGGTCGCATTTCTGGCCGTGCTCCCGACCGCCCTGGCCATTGCCCTGGCCGGTGAGCGTGCCGTAGCCGCTGCCCGGACGCCCGGGAAGCCCGAGCAGCAGCGCGAGGTTGATCGCGGCCGTCGCGGTGTCGGTGCCGTCGACGTGCTGCTCGACGCCCCGACCGGTGAGGATGAAGGTCCGCCCTCCCGCGGCGAGCCGGCGGGCGATCGCCCGGATCGTCGTCGCCGGGACGCCGGTCGCCGATTGGACGCGTTCCGGCCACCAGGCGGCGACGCTCCGCCGGAGCGCGGGGTATCCGCTCGTCCGAGCCGAGACGTAGGCCCCGTCGACGAGCCGCTCCGCGACCACGACGTGCGCGAGGCCGAGCAGCAGCATCAGGTCGGTGCCGGGCGCCGGCTGCACGTGCACGCCCCGTGCGTCGTCGGTGAGGCGGGCGGTGGCCGTGCGTCGGGGGTCGACGACGACGAGGCCGCCGGCCGCCTGCGCCCCGGCGAGGTGGCCGATGAAGGGGGGCATCGTCTCGGCGACGTTCGTGCCGAGCAGCAGGATCGTCTCGGCGTCGTCGAGGTCGGCGAGCGGGAACGGCAGTCCCCGGTCGATGCCGAACGCGCGGTTGCCGGCGGCGGCGGCCGACGACATGCAGTACCGGCCGTTGTAGTCGATGCGGCTCGTGCCGAGGGCGAGCCGGGCGAACTTGCCGAGCAGGTACGCCTTCTCGTTCGTGAGTCCGCCGCCGCCGAAGACTCCGACGGCGTCGGCGCCGTGAGCCGAGCGGATGCCGCGGAGCCGGTCGGCCACGAGGTCGAGGGCGATGTCCCACGTCGACTCGCGGAGCACGCCGTCCGCGCCGCGCACGAGCGGGGCGGTCAGCCGTGACGGTGCGGCGAGCAGCTCCGCGGAGGTCCAGCCCTTCTTGCAGAGGCCGCCGCGGTTCGTCGGGAAGTCGCGCCCCGAGACCGTGACGGGTGGCGCGGCCGGCACGGTGGCGGCAGTCGCGGGTGCGCCCGCCGCGGAGGGCGAGCCCGCGGCATCCGTCGCCGTCAGCGACATCGCGCACTGCAGCGCGCAGTAGGGGCAGTGGGTGTCGGTTCCCATGTCGTCCTCCTGACGTGCGGCGGTGTCGTGTGCGCTGGGGAGCGGGAGGGGCCGGGCGGTGAGGGCGCCCGGCCCGCTCCGGTCAGATCCGGTGCCCGGATCGCCTGGCGAGCGTCAGGTACACGCCCGCCGTGATGACGAGCATCACCGCGTACGCCCACACGAACCAGCTGAGGCCGGTCGTGTAGTCGCCGTACGTGGTCTTCGAGAGGCCGAGCAGCTGCGGGATCACGAAGCCGCCGTATGCACCGACCGACGAGATGATGCCCAGGGCCGCCGCGGCCTTCCGCTGCGAGCTCACGTCGCCGGCCGATTCGTGGGCGTTCCGCGCACCCGCTCGGAGGGCGAAGACCGTCGGGATCATCCGGTAGGTCGAACCGTTGCCGATGCCCGACGCGGTGAAGAGCACGAGGAAGAGGCCGAGGAACAGCCAGAAGTTGCCGAGGGGGAGCGTCCGGACCACGGCCAGCGCCCCGACCGCCATCACGGCGAACGCCGCGATCGTGATCTGCGTGCCGCCGAAGCGGTCGGCGAGGCGGCCGCCGTACGGACGGGCGAGGGAGCCGACGAGCGCGCCCAGGAAGGCCAGCGTCAGCGTCGCCGATCCCACGGCGAACGTCGAGAAGTCGGGGAACAGGTCGGCGATGAGCTTCGGGAAGACGCCCGCGAACCCGATGAAGGAGCCGAACGTGCCGATGTAGAGCACCGCGAGGATCCACAGGTGCGGCTCCTTCAGCGCGGCGAGGGAGGCTGCGACGTCCGCCCTCGCGTTCGAGAGGTTGTCCATGCGGAGCGCCGCACCGACCATCGCGATGAGGATGAAGGGCACCCAGATCCAGCCCGCGAGCGGGAGGTTCAGCGTGACGGCCGCGCCGATCGTGATCGCGATCGGCACGACGAACTGCGCGACCGATGCGCCGAGGTTGCCGCCGGCGGCGTTCAGGCCGAGCGCCCAGCCCTTCTCCCGCTGCGGGAAGAAGTAGGTGATGTTCGCCATCGAGCTGGCGAAGTTGCCGCCGCCGAAGCCGGCGAGCGCGGCGACCGCGAGCACGACGCCGAACGGGGTCTCGGGATTCGAGACCGCGATCGCGAGGCCGATCGCCGGGATGAGCAGGAGCGCCGCCGAGACGATGGTCCAGTTCCGGCCGCCGAAGCGGGGGACCATGAACGTGTAGGGGATCCGGAGCGTCGCGCCGACGAGCGCGGGGATCGAGATGAGCCAGAAGATCTGGCCCGTGTCGAAGGCGAAGCCGGCCGCGGGCAGCGCCACCACGACGATCGACCAGAGCTGCCAGACGACGAAGCCGAGGAACTCGGCGAAGATCGACCAGCGCAGGTTGCGGGCGGCGATGCGGCGGCCCTCGCGCTCCCACTGGACGGGGTTCTCGGGGTCCCAGCCGTCGATCCACCGGCCCGGGCGGACGGTGAGCGCGCCAATCGCGACGGGGGGAGCGGTCGGGGCGGCGGACGCGGCGCCCGCCGGTGCGGTGGTGTGGGGAGCCGCGGGCGGCGGAGCGGAGAGGGTCTCGGTCATCGGTGCCTCCGGGTGGTGTCGGTCACGGGTCGAGCTCGTGAGGCGACGCTATTCGCGGCGTGTTTCCCCGACCGGCGCCCGCGGTGAACTTCGTGTTCCCACCTGCTCACCTCCCCGGCCGACCGATGTGAGGTCATGGTCAGACGTCGATCCGGTAGCCGCGCTTGACCACGGTGGAGATGAGGCCGGGCACCTTCAGCGTCTGCCGGAGGCGGCTCAGCGCGACCTCGAGCGCGTGCTCGTCGGCCGTGCCGGGCATGGCCGCGGCGAGGCGGTCGCGGGCGACGACGTTGCCTCGCGCCTGCACGAGCGGCCGGAGGATCGAGAGCGCGACGGGCGGCAGCGCCACGCGGCGCCCGCGCACCTCGACGACCGAGCCGCGGAGCGCGAGGGTGCCGTGCTGGGTCTCGAGGCGGATGACGCGTGCGGTCTCGAGGTGCTCGCAGACCTGGCGGATCATCGCGCCCATCCGGTACCGGTCGGGTTGCAGGGGGTGGACGCCCGCGGCCACGAGCGGCGCGGACGTCACCGGGCCGACCGTCGCGGCGACGACCGGTCCGCGCATCGCGTCGACGAGGTCGTCGTACCGACCGCGCGCCTCGGCGGCCATGAGCAGGGCGTGCACGGCGGGCGCGCTCGTGAACGTGATGCAGTCGAGGCCGCCGGTGCAGGCGGCCTCGATGAGGCGGTCCACGCGCTCGTCCGTGAGGTCCGGGTCGATCCAGCGGTACGGCTCGACGGTGAGGACGCGGTCGTGCGCGTCCCGGAGGCGGTCGAGCGCCTCGGGCGGCAGGTAGCCGTGCAGCTGCACCGCGACGGTGAGGCCGGGCGGATGCGTCGCCAGCACCTCGTCGATCAGCGACTCGGTGGTCTCCTCCGCGCTCATCCCGACGTCGTCGAGACCCGCGGCGCGGATGCCCCCCCGCGCCTTCGGCCCGCGGACGAGGATGGCGGTGCGCCCGAGCGCGTACAGGAGGTCGTCGCCGAGCCCCGCGGCATCCGCCACCTCGAACCAGCGGCGCACGCCGTAGGCGGTCGTCGCGAGGAGCACGTCGGGGCGGGCCGCGATGATGGCGCGGGTGTCGGCGATGACGGGCTCGTCGGAGCTCGCGTTCGCCATCCGGATGGTGGGTGCGTGCACGACCTGCGCGCCGCGGCGCACGAACGCGTCGATGAGGTCCGCGGAACGGCGGTCGCTCGTCACGCCGATCCGGAACCCCTCGAGCTGGTCGGGCCGGAACCCGATCGCGGACTCGACCTGGTCGGTCACGTGGCCACCGCCGCGAACCCGGCCGCCCGCTCCATGAGCTCGGCGGCGGTGCGTTCGCCGTCGTGCGCGAGGCGGACGACCTCCCCGACGACGATCACCGCCGGCGAGCTCACGCCCGCAAGTCCGGCCGCCGTCACGATGCTCGCGAGGTCGGCGACGGTCGTGCGCTGGTCGCAGCGGAACCCGCGCTCGATGATCGCGACGGGCATCGCTGCGGACATGCCGTGGCGGGCGAGCCCGGCGACGAGCTGCGGCAGGGTGTTCACGCCCATCAGCACCACGATCGTGCCGCCGAGGCCGGCGAGGTGGCGGAGCTCGTCGTCGCTGAGGGGCGCGTGCCCCGAGACGACGGTGAAGAGGCGGCTGACCCCGCGGTGCGTGAGCGGGATGCCGGCGGCGCCGGGCACCGCGACCGCGCTCGTCACGCCCGGGATGACCTCGACCGCCACGCCGGCCCGGTGGCAGGCGAGCACTTCCTCGCCGCCGCGTCCGAACACGTACGGGTCGCCGCCCTTCAGGCGCACGACGTTCCGGCCGGCGAGCGCGTGCGCGACGAGGAGCGCCTCGATCTCCTCCTGCGGCAGCGCGTGATGGCCGGGCTGCTTGCCCACGTCGACGAGCTCGGCGTCGGGCGCGAGCTCGGCCAGTCGCGCGTGCGGGGCGAGGCGGTCGTAGAGCACGACGTCCGCCGAGCCGAGCGCCCGCACGGCTCCCACGGTGAGCAGCTCCTCCTGCCCGGGGCCGCCGCCGACGAGCGTCACGCGGCCGGTCATGCGTCGGCCCCCCGCACCGGGATCGTCGGGCCGGCGACGAGGACGGCCTCGCCGCGGGCGATCTCGTCGGGTCGGGCCGGCCGGAGCTGGCCGCGCTCCTCGACGCGCGCGAGCGCCGCGACCGACGCCGCCTCGGGGTCGTCGGGGCCGGGGGCGTTCACGAACGGACGGAAGCGGCGCAGCCGCTCGGGATCGGCGAGGGTCGCCGCCCACTCGTCCTCGTACGTGTCGACGTGCGCCGCCATCGCGGCCTCGAGCTCATCGGCGAGCCCCAGCGAGTCGTGCACGACGACGTCGCGGACGTGGTCGAGGCCGCCCTCGAGGTCCTCGATCCACCGGGCCGTCCGCTGCAGCCGGTCGGCGGTGCGGATGTAGTACATCATGTAGCGGTCGATGTAGCGGATGAGGGTCTCGTCGTCGAGGTCGCTCGCGAGCAGCTGCGCGTGCGCGGGCTGGAAGCCGCCGTTGCCGCCGACGTAGAGGTTCCACCCATGGTCGGTGGCGATCACGCCGACGTCCTTGCCGCGGGCCTCGGCGCACTCGCGCGCGCAGCCCGAGACGCCGAACTTCAGCTTGTGCGGCGACCGCAGACCGCGGTAGCGCAGCTCGAGGCGGATCGCCATCGCGACCGAGTCCTGCACCCCGTAGCGGCACCAGGTCGAGCCGACGCAGCTCTTGACGTTCCGCAGGGCCTTGCCGTACGCCTGCCCGGACTCGAAGCCGGCGTCGATGAGCCGCTTCCAGATCTCGGGCAGCTGGTCCAGCCGTGCGCCGAACAGGTCGATCCGCTGGCCGCCCGTGATCTTCGTGTAGAGCCCGAAGTCGGTGGCGACCTGCGCGATCACGGCGAGCTTCTGCGGCGTGATCTCGCCGGCGGGGATGCGCGGCACGACCGAGTACGTGCCGTCCTTCTGCATGTTCGCCATGGCGCGGTCGTTCGTGTCCTGCAGGCCGCCGCGGCCGCCGTCGAGGATGTACGAGCCGTGCTGCGCGGCGAGCACCGAGGCGACGACGGGCTTGCACACGTCGCAGCCGCGCCCGGTGCCGAGCCGGCCGATGATCTCCTCGAAGGAGCCGAGCTCGAGCACCCGCACGGACTCGAAGATCTCCTGCCGCGAGATCGGGAAGTGCTCGCACAGCGCACGCGAGACGGTCTTGCCCGACTTCTTCAGCTCGGCCTCGAGCAGCTTCTTCACGAGCGGCACGCACGACCCGCACTGCGTGCCGGCGCGCGTGCAGGCCTTCAGCGGTCCGAGCTCGGCGCAGCCCTCCCGGTGCTCCCCGTGCGATCCGTTCACCGCATCGCGGATCGTGCCTGCGGCGACGTTGTTGCAGGCGCAGACGAGGGCGGATGCCGGGAGCTCGTCGCCCGAGGGTGCCTCCATGCCCGACGCCGACAGGTACGCGACCGGCTCGCCGGACAGCTCGGTGCCGAGGAGCGGCCGGAGCGAGGCGTACGGCGAGGCGTCGCCCACGAAGACGCCGCCGAGCAGGGTCTTCGCGTCGTCCGTCATGACGAGCTTCTGGTACATGCCGCGTGCCGGGTCGGCGTAGACGATCTCGAGGGCCTGCTCGGTGCGCGCGAGGGCGTCGCCGAAGCTCGCGACGTCGACTCCCGCGAGCTTCAGCTTCGTCGCGTCGTCGATCGTCGTGAACTCGGCCGCACCGCCGAGCAGGCGGTCGGCGACGACCTCGGCCATCGCGTTCGCGGGGGCGACGAGGCCGGTGCAGCGGCCTTCGAAGCTCGCGACCTCGCCGATCGCCCAGACGTGCGGGGCGGATGCCGCGCAGCCCGTGTCGATCGCGACGCCGCCGCGCGGTCCGAGCTCGAGCCCGATCGCCCGAGCCAGCTCGTCGCGTGGCCTGATCCCGATCGCGAACACGACGAGGTCGGCGTCGACGCGGCGGTCGTCGGTGAGCTCCACCCCCACGACGCCGCCGCTGCCGGTGAGCACCTTCGCGGGCCGGACCCCGAGGTGCAGGTCGATGCCCCGGCCGGCGATGATGCGCCCGAGGGCGCGCCCGGCGCCCTCGTCGAGCTGCGCCGACATCAGCCAGGAGCCGGAGTGCACGATCGCGGCGTGCGCGCCGAGCTTCGCGAGGCCGCCCGCGGCCTCGAGGCCGAGGAGCCCGCCGCCGGCGACGACGACGCGCGGGGCGCGGCCGAGGCGCTCGGCGAGGTCGCGCGTCTCGGCGACGAGCGCGTCGACGTCGTCGATCGTGCGGTACACGCGGATGTGCTCGCTGCCGGGGATCGGCGGCACGGGGGCGCTCGAGCCGGTCGCGAGCACGAGCTCGTCGAAGCGGAGTTCGAGGCCGCCCGCCGTCGTCGCGACGCCGGCCGCGGCATCCACGTCGGTCACGCGCTCGCCAGTGACCAGGCGGACCGAGCCCTCCGTCCAGGGTCCCGCAGGCAGCGCGAGGTCGGCGGTGGTGTCGGCCAGCCGGGTGCTGAGGGCCACGCGGTCGTACGGCGCGTGCACCTCGTCGGCGACGACGGTCACGCGGAGCGTGCGGCCGCCGTCGCGGGCGTGCAGGCTCTCCGCGAGGCGGTGCGCGGCGGGGCCGCCGCCGACGACGAGCACGTCGCGCTGGGCGACGGCGTCGGTCTCGGTGTCGTTCATGGCTCCTCCGGTCCTGGGGTTGCCGGCGAGCGTACGGCGACGCGGTTTCACCCCTGTTTCGGATCCGTAACACCAGCGCTCCGAGACCTTGCATGACGCCGTGCGTCGTGTGAGGCGGGTTTCACCCGGGCGAAACACCGCCGGAGCGGCAGGGGAAACATCCCGTGCGTAGCGTCGTCGCACCGAGGAGAGGAAGCCGCAGATGACGTCGACCATCGAACTCACGACCGACTGGATCCCCGCGTGCGGGGTCGCCGACCTCGAGCCGGGGTGGGGCGAGGTCGCGCTCGTCGGCGCCCGGATGGTGGCGCTCGTGCGCGTGGAGGGCGACGAGGTGTACGCGGTCGACCACCACGACCCGCACACGGGCGCGCCCGTGATGGCGCGCGGCATCGTCGGCTCGCGCGGCGAACGACCGACGATCGCGTCGCCCCTGCACAAGGAGGTCTACGACCTCGGCACGGGGGAGTGCTTCACCGATCCGTCGCTGGGGCTGCGCACCTACCGCACGCGCGTGGTCGGCGGCATGATCCAGGTCGAGTTCGACGCCTGACCGGCTCGCGCCGGCGGCGTCGGGGTCCGGGCGGGAACCGGCCGTCAGCCGCGCTGCGTGAGCACGATCGGGTCGCCGTCCGTGATCGCGACGGTGTGCTCGGAGTGCGCGCCGCGCGAACCGTCGACGCTCCGCAGGGTCCAGCCGTCGGGGTCCGTGAAGATGCGGTCGGTCGTGTGCAGGAACCACGGCTCGATCGCGATCACGAGTCCCGGCTTCAGCGGGAGTCCCCGCCCGGGGCGGCCGTTGTTCGGGATGTGCGGGTCGCCGTGCATGGTCCGGCCCACGCCGTGACCGCCGAAGTCGGTGTTGATCGAGAGGCCCTCGGCCTTGGCCACGTCGGCGATCGCGCGCGAGATGTCGCCGATGCGGTTGCCGGGCCGTGCCGCCGCGATGCCCGCGTCGAGCGCGCGACGAGTGGTGTCGATGAGGCGGACGTCCTCGTCGCGCGGCGTGCCCACGACCACGGAGATCGCCGAGTCGGCGACCCAGCCGTCCACCGACGCGGCGAAGTCGAGGCTCAGCAGGTCGCCGTCCTGCAGCCGGTAGTCGTGCGGAAGGCCGTGCAGGACCGCGTCGTTGACCGAGGTGCAGATGACCTTGCCGAACGGGCTCGCGCCGAACGACGGGTGGTAGTCGATGTAGCAGCTCTCCGCGCCGGCATTCCGGATCATCTCGTGCGCGAGCGCATCGAGCTCCAGCAGGTTCACGCCGACCGCCGCGGCCTTCGACGTCGCCTCCAGCACGCTGGCCACGAAGCGGCCCGCGGGACGCATCTCCTCGATCTCGGCCGGGGTCCTCAGTTCGATCACGCTCATCCTCTCCGCACCCCATTCTGTCGGCTCCGCCCTGAGTGAACACCCGGCCGGCCCACAGTCGCCCGAAGTACGCTGGGCGCATGCTCATCCGACGGGGGTTCTACCGGTGGCAGTTCGCCGCCGCGATCGTGCTGCCGGTCTGGCTGCTTCTCGGCTACGCGATCTTCGGCTCGAGCGGGTGGGGCGTCGTGGGCCTGATGTTCGTGACCCCGATCGCCTTCATCACGCTCGGCGTCGTCGCGCTCCTCGTCGCCGCCCGACCGGACGTCCGTCGCGACACGGCGGTCGCCTGGTCGGACGTCGCCGTGCTCGGGGCATGGCACCTGCTGATCGTCGCCGCGGGCTTCTACGGGCCGACGGGCATCACCTTCGCGATCCTCGCCATGGTCGGCGCGATCGCCGCCTTCTGGTACGCGGTCTGGCGGCTCATCCGCGACGGCGCGCGGCGCGTGCGGGCGACCATGGACGAGTACGAGCGACTGGTCGCCGAGGGCTCGCCGGCGCAGGGCGTCGACGGCCGCGCGACGCGGTCCACCGACGACGCCGGCGAGGTCATCGTCGTCCGTGAGGAACGGCGCTGGGAGGAGCGGCGGGGCTGACCCGCACCGACGTGCGCGCCGCCGCACCGAGGCATCCGCTCAGCGCTTTTGGCCGGTCGGCCCTCGATCTGGCAGAATGGTTGATCGTGCCGTCGCATGGCTCTGCCTCCGGGGAGCCCGCACGCCGCGAGTGATCGCGCGAACGGCACCGAACTCTTCTTCCATTCAGATCCGCGTTCGACCGGTGGCGGGCGCAGAGAGCGAACCATCATGCACATCCTCGACCACGTCGACGCCGCGAGCCTGCGATCCGACATCCCGGACTTCCGCCCCGGCGACACCGTCAAGGTGCACGTCAACATCGTCGAAGGCACCCGCTCGCGCATCCAGGTCTTCCAGGGCGTCGTCATCGGCCGCTCGGGCGAGGGCGTGCGCGAGACCTTCACCGTCCGCAAGATCAGCTTCCAGGTGGGCGTCGAGCGCAAGTTCCCGGTCCACTCGCCGGTGATCGACCACATCGAGGTCGTCACCCGCGGTGACGTCCGTCGCGCCAAGCTCTACTACCTGCGCGAGCTCCGCGGCAAGAAGGCGAAGATCAAGGAGAAGCGCGAGAACTGACCGGCCTGCGCCGCGTCCGTCGCGTCATCCGCTCGAGCTCCTCACCCCTAGACTGGGGCGGGGAGCTCGAGCCGTTTCATGACTGAAGACACACGTACTGAGCGCGATGAACGCGCCACCTCCGGGGCGCCGTCGCGCCGCCGGAGCGCCCTGCTGTTCCTCCGCGACCTGGTGGTGATCTTCCTGGTCGCCGTGCTCGTCTCGTTCCTCATCAAGACGTTCCTGATCCGGTCGTTCTTCATCCCGTCGCAGTCGATGGAGGAGACGCTGATGCAGGACGACCGCATCATCGTCAACCAGCTCGTGCCCGAGGTCACGCCGATCGAGCACGGCGACGTGGTCGTGTTCAAGGACCCGGGCGGATGGCTCCCCGCGCGTTCCGAGGAGGCGCGGCCGCCGCTCGTGGCGGTGATCGACGGCTTCCTCGCGTTCGTCGGCCTGTCGGCGCCCGACTCGAACGACCACCTCGTCAAGCGGGTCATCGGCCTGCCCGGCGACCACGTCGTGTGCTGCAACGCGCTCGGCCAGATGACCGTCAACGGCGTGCCGCTCGACGAGCCCTACGTGGCGCTGCCGCCCGGCGAGACGAAGGTCTCGCGCGACGACTTCGACACGACCGTGCCCGACGACTCCCTCTGGGTCATGGGCGACAACCGGTACAACTCGAAGGACTCGCGCTACAACACCGGCACGCCGCTCGAGGGGTTCGTCCCGATCGAGAACGTGGTCGGCCGGGCCGTGATCGTGAGCTGGCCGATCTCGAACTGGGCGTGGCTCGACAACTACCCCGAGGTGTTCTCGGGCGTCGACGAGGGGACCGGCTGACGTGCCGCCCGCCGGGGTGCCGACGCTGAAGTTCGAGCGCGACCTGCTGGCCGGCGGAGCCCCCGTGGTGCTCGCGTGCGATGAGGTCGGGCGCGGGGCGCTCGCCGGACCGGTGACCGTCGGGGTCGTCGTGATCGACGCGACGGTGAAGCGGATGCCTGCGGGCCTGCGCGACTCGAAGCTGCTGCCGGAGCCGAAGCGCGAGCTGCTGGCACCGCGCGCCGCCTCCTGGGTCCTGGCTTCGGCGGTCGGCGAGGCGAGCGCCGACGAGATCGACCGGCTCGGCATCATGGCCTGCCTCGGCCTCGCCGGAGCGCGCGCCTTCGCCGCACTCGCCGTCGATCGCGGACTCGTGGCGGGCGCCCCGCTCGTGCTCGACGGCAACTACGACTGGCTGAGCCCGTCGATCGAGCACCGGGCGCAGGTCATCACGCGGATCAAGGCCGACCGGGACTGCGCGTCGGTCTCCGCGGCATCCGTCATCGCCAAGGTGCACCGCGACCGCGGCATGCGGCGCGCCCACGACGAGACGCCGCTCTACCACTGGCACGAGAACAAGGGCTACTCGAGCGCCGCCCACTTCGCCGCGATCGCGGAGCACGGGCCCAGCACGCTGCACCGGCACACGTGGCTGCACGACCGGTCTCCCGAACCGGCGCCGTCGCTGTTCGACCTCGAAGTAGGATGAACCACGATGGATGAGGACGAGTTCGACGACTACGACCGTGAAGTGGAGCTCGCGCTGTACCGCGAGTACCGCGACATCGTCTCCCAGTTCAAGTACGTGGTCGAGACCGAGCGACGGTTCTACCTCGCGAACGAGGTCGAGTTGGTGCGCCGTGACACGGAGCACGACTTCTACTTCGAGCTCTCGATGAAGGACGTCTGGGTGTGGGACGTCTACCGCGCCGACCGGTTCGTGAAGTCGGTGCGCGTGCTCACCTTCAAGGACGTCAACGTCGAGGAGCTCGCGACGCGAGAGTTCGAGCTGCCGAAGGACCTCGCGCTCGAGGAATAGGGCGGGAGCCACCCGTCCTCCACCGGTGCGTTCCGGCGCCGCCCCGCCCCGGAGTCCCGCCGGTCGCGTCGAGTCGTCCTCCGCGGTCGCGACGCTGGGCCCATGGCCCACAACATCGAACTCGGACGACGCGGCGAACAGGTCGCGGCCGAGCACCTGGAGGCGCGCGGCATGCGCGTCCTCGACCGCAACTGGCGCTGCCCGCAGGGTGAACTCGACCTCGTGCTGCGCGACGGCGACGCGACCGTCTTCGTCGAGGTGAAGACGCGCACCGGACCGGCCTTCGGGCACCCGTTCGAGGCGATCACCGCGCTGAAGCTCGCCCGGCTGCGCCGGCTCGCGCTCGCGTGGTGCGACGCGCACGATGCGCCGTCCGGGCGCATCCGCATCGACGCCGTCGCGGTGCACGCGCCGTCGACCTCGCCCGCGATCGTCGAGCACCTCGAGGGGATCGGCTGATGACGGTCGCGCGCACCCGAGCCGTGGCGCTCGTCGGCCTGGCCGGCTCGATCGTCGAGGTCGAGGCCGACCTCTCCAGCCAGCTGCCGGCCTTCGTCATCATCGGCCTGCCCGACGCGGCACTCGGCGAGGCCCGCGAACGCGTGCGGTCCGCGGCGACGAACGCCGGCTGCGCCCTGCCCTCGCGCCGCCTGACCGTCAACCTGTCGCCCGCGGCCCTGCCGAAGCACGGGTCGGCGTTCGACCTGGCGATCGCCCTCGCCTGCCTCGCGTCGGCGGACGCCGTCGACCCGGAGTCGGTCGCCCGATTCGTCCACCTGGGCGAGCTCGGCCTCGACGGACGACTCCGTCCGACCCACGGCATCCTTCCCGCGGTCCTCGCGGCAGTGCGCGCCGGGCACGAGCGCATCATGGTGCCGGTCGCGAACGCCGCCGAAGCCCGGCTCGTCCCCGGCGCCGACATCGTCGCCGTCGCCACCCTCCGCGAGGCCGTCGAGCGGCACGGCGGAGCGCCCGGGCCGGCGCCCTCCCGATCCGACCACGACGCCGACCGGATGGGGGCGAGCGAGGCGGCGACCTCGCCGCCGTTCGCGCCGGAGGGCGATCTCGCGGACGTCATCGGCGGCGAGGACGCGATCGAGGCGCTCCTCGTCGCCGCAGCGGGCGGGCACCACCTGCTGCTCGCCGGGCCGCCGGGAGCGGGCAAGACCATGCTCGCCTCCCGCCTGCCCGGGATCCTCCCCGACCTCGAGCCCGACGCGGCGCTCGAGGTCGCCTCCCTCCGCTCGCTCGCCGGGCACCCGGTCGGCGAGACGCTGTCGGTGCGACCGCCGTTCGAGGCGCCGCACCACACGGCGAGCGCCGCGGCGATGGTCGGCGGCGGGAGCCGCGTCATCCGCCCGGGTGCCGCGGCGCGGGCGTCGCACGGCGTGCTGTTCCTCGACGATGCAAGAAATTAGGTTTCAAATCCTGTAGTGGACATCGCCCACGACCTTGGTTACGGTTCGATCTAGAACGAACCTAGGCCGGAGGCCCTCGAGGTGCTCACCAGTACTCGCCGGAGGCGAGACAACTGAGCAGGTACGTGATTTGGAACTCTTCACATCACTTTCCTAAGGAGGCCTCATGGCCAACGACCTTGCCGCCGAGTATGCGGCACTGGGGATCGTCGATGTGTTCGGTGCCGACCGAGGCATCGTGACGCATGGCGATCTTCCCGTCACCCACACCACCGACGGCGAATCGCTGTCGAACCTCTGGCGGGAGTTCAACGACACCCTCGCCCAGTGGAACAGCGACGGCATCGGCTGGGTGGGTCTCTTCTCGACGCCGACCACGGACAGCTCGTTCATCTCGCTGCAGAACGTCGACGCGGACGAGTTCGAAGACGAGTCCGAGATGGGCATCCCGAAGTCGATCCGACCGAACATCACGCCGCTTCGCGTCGGCTTCCCGCTGAAGTTCAAGGACGCGGCGGTCCGGTACACGCGCAAGTACCTGCGTGACGCGACCTCCGACGAGGTGGCCTCGCTGCACAACCACGCGCTCACGTCCGACCAGCGAACCGTCACGAACGACATGTTCCGGGCGCTGCTGACGAAGCAGCACCGGACGAACGAGAAGGGCGACACGGTCTACGACCTGTGGGATGGCACGTCCGGCGAGGTCCCGCCGTCGCACGCGGGCAAGGACTTCACCGACTCGCACTCGCACTACCTCGTGTCCGGCGCGGCGACGATCGACGGCAAGGACCTCGGGGACCTCATCAACACGATCACCGAGCACGGGTACGGCGACACGGCGGGCGACCGCATCGTGATCATCGTTCACCCGGACCAGGGCGACACGGTGCGAGGGTTCCGGGCCGGGGTGGCGGAGTCGCCGTACGACTTCATCGCAACGAGCACGATCCCGTACCTCACGAACGAAACCGTCGTGGGCGCTCGCCCGCCGGCCGAGTTCCAGGGCAAGCCGGTGATCGGGCAGTTCGGTTCGGCGCTGGTCGTGGAGACCCGCGACATCCCCACCGGGTACGTGATCGCCACTGCCACCGGTTCGTCCGCTCCGCTGGCCAAGCGTGAGCACGTGCGGCCCGAGCAGCGTGGCCTCCGGATCATCGCGGGCTCGGAGTCCGCCGTCCCGATCATCGACTCGTACTACTCGCGGGGTGTCGGCTTCGGCGTCCGTCTCCGGGGTGCCGCCGCTGTGATGCAGATCACGGCGTCGGGCTCGTACGCCAACCCGAGCATCTAGACCGTCCCAGCGCGGGGCGTCGCTCAACTCACCGCGCTGGGACTCGACCCCGGTGCCGTCGTCGTTGGACGAGCGGCGGCGGCATCGGCTCTCTCGTCCACACTCGTCCCAACTCCCGAAGGAGATCGTCCAATGTATGCATCCACCAACCCGTTCATCATCGCCGGGGCTGACCAGACCATGGCAGCCATCCGGGACGGCGAAGCAGCCGCCCCCGAGGCGAACGACCGCCTGTTTGGCGACGCGCTCTTGGAGGACACCATCGCCAACGCGATGCACTACGCCACCAGCCGTGCCACGCTCGACAACGTCATGGACGTCGCCATTCTGGTGAAGGGCTACGGTCCCTTCTCGCACCCGTTGAGCGAGGGCCAGTTCCCCATCACTGGCCCCTGCGATCGCTGCACGCTGAGCGCGTCTCGCGTCAAGATGGCGACCGGCAGCGTCCGCTGTTCTGCGGGAGCGACCGTGATCGAGCTGCACGTCTGCTTCGACTGCTACACCGACCTCAACGACCGCTACCCGAACCTCGCGTGGACGACCCACGCTGTGGACCCGAACCCGCTGCCCGTGTGGTGACTCATGGCTAGGTGTCAGGCAGAGGTGTGGGTGTCTGCGCGTGAACGGATCCCGGGCGCGCAGCAAGCCATGCCAGCCCAGCCGACGCGACGCAGGTGTGGTCGCCCCACGCCGACCGGCTGGAGCGTCTGCACGCATCATGGCGCGCCGCACGAGGGGCGTTCCGAGTTCGGCTCGCGCAGCGACCAGCGACCGGAGGTGTCGTTCTGATGGCACGCTGCAAGGGAACCGTCACGACCGAGCACAAGACGAACTTCGGTGAGCCCTGCGGCCTCCCTGCCGTCCGTGGCTCGGAGTACTGCAACCGGCACGGAGGGCTCGAAGACACCAAGACCCCCGAGGCGGTCCGACGCGAAAAGCCTGGGCTGCGATGCACCCGGATCAAGCAGGACGGCGAGCAGTGCAAGGCCTACGCGATCAAGGGCGCAACCGTCTGCCGTGCTCACGGTGGCTCGACCCCGCAGGTTCGGAAGAAGGCACGCGAACGACTGATGGAGATGGTCGACCCCGCGGTCGTCCAGTTGAACCGCATCATCGAGAAGGCCGACACGTCCGACGCGGACCGCCTGAAGGCAATCGCGATGGTGCTCGACCGCACCGGCTACGGCGCGAAGGCGACCCTTGAAGTCGAAGAGAAGACGCCCGGCTACCTTGCGCTGGAGCGGGTGCTGGTCGAGCGGTACGAAGGGGGCCAGCCGCTCTTCAACAAGAAGCGCCGTCGCAAAGAGATCGAAGCCCCGGCCAGCGATGACGACGACGTCGTTGATGCCGAGGTGGTCGAGGACGTACCCCCGCAGGTCACCGAGGTCGAACCTGTCCACGTGCCCGACAACGTCGTGCATTTCCCGTCCGACCCTGTGAGGAATCGCGAGTGAGTATCACCATCGAACGAGTACCGGCCAAGCGCCTGCGCATCGGCGACATCATCATGGAGAGCCCCGGACACCCGGTGATCCTCGTCCGTCGAACCAAGGTCATGTTGGACGGCGTGTGGAGGTTCACGTTCATGTGCCGCTACGTGTGGCAGTCAGAGGGTGAGTGGCCGTGGAGGATCGATCCGCAGGACTTGCCCGAGCAGGTCGAGCGCATCGCTTCGCTCTCGCACTCGGATCTGCGGTATCTCTTCACCGGGGTGCGTCCGGAGGCTCAGGTTCCCGGCATCGCGACCGATCCCGCTGCCGATCCCGGAAGCTGCCCCGCGCTGACGTATCGCGGCGAGCCGTGCGGAAGTCGTCTGCGCGACGGCGCCGACCTCTGCAAGAAGCACGCCAAGCAGTCCCAGACCGCGGCTGAGAGGCCCGAGAAGCGGCGTTCGCGACAGTCGCGGGTGGTTGCCGCGGATGGCCAGTGGGACGCTGTAGAAGCCTCCTGAACGAATCGGGCTCCGAGGTTTGACATCGAAGTCCCGCCCGGCAATATTTGAGATTACCGAAGCAAGAACGACCGCATTCCCAGCAGGGACAAGGCGGGCGAGTACGGCACACCGCTCACAACGAATCTTCACGGCCCATAGGGCGCAGCAGACACTGGCGGGAAAGTACTCCGGTTGAGTCAGAGGACTCCCGGTCATGCCGCTCACTCATCGGAAGCAGCCCCTTCGCAGGCTGCTCACCGTCCACGGAATCAAGATCACCGAGGCAGCGAGATTCATCGGCTGCACCACTTCGCATCTGAGAAGTGTCATCAGCGGGCACGCGTACCCGAGCGACCTCGTGCGCGAGAAGCTGCCCGAACTGTTCCACGGGCTGCCCGTGAACATCATGTTCGACCCCGAACACCTCGAAGGCGAGTACACCGGTCCTCGCGGTGCTGAGCGCGGTGGTCGTCGTGGCTGATCGCGAAGCGCCCCAGCCGTTCAGCGCCGACCAGATCCGTCGGGCCGTCGCGTTCCTTCGTGCCACGGAGCCGGAGGTGAGCCGCAATGGCGAATCAGGCGAGTGAAAGGGCGGCCACCCGTCGAGGAAGTGGCCGCCCTGACTTCGACGGGGAGAAGACCATCGATGCGCGACAGCAGATCGATATTGACAGGCCGGATGTGTTCGAGCAATTGCCGTCGCACTGGCGGCGCTTGCCCTGTCACTACATCAACGACGAGGGGCGCTGCTCCTGTGGGAACGGCGCGTGCGCTTCGCCCGGCAAGCACCCCCGCACCAAGCACGGTGTCAAGGACGCGACCAGTGACCGTGGCCAGATCCTCGCCTGGTACGACGCCAACCGGCAGGTCAACTGGGCGCTGGCGACCGGAGCCGAGTCGAAGGTCTGGGTACTCGACGCCGACGCGGGTAAGGGCGGGCTCGATTCGCTCGATGAGGTCGGACGCATCGTCGCTCAGGCAGGGGAGACCGTCCCTCCGACGCTCGTAGCCCAGACCGGTGGCGGCGGACTGCACTACTACTTCGAGCACCCGGGCGGTCGGATCGGGAACCGCGTGAACGTGCTTCCCGGTCTGGACGTTCGCGGTGATGGTGGCTACGTCCTCCTGCCGCCCAGCAACCACATCTCAGGCGGTCGCTACCTCTGGCGCCGGACTGGAACGCGTCCGCTGCCTGCGTCGAGTGCTCTTCTGAACCTCGTTCGCAACGCGGCCGGATCGAACCTCAGCGGTCCCGCGTCGACTCCGTTCAACGTCACCGACGCGGAGGCGATGGTGACGGGCCTCGGCGGCGCTGGTGGGCGCAACGACACTATGCACCGGCTCGCCTCGAGGTGGTGGCGCAAGTACGGCACGGACGCGGATCACATCGTGTACGAACTCGCGCGGCGCGCGATCGCGGCGACCCCGGACACCAGCGGTCTGGATGAGCTCGAACTGGTCGGAGCGATCGAATCGGCGCGCCGGTTCATCAAGGGCGAGCGGAGCAAAGAGGTCGCGGCAATTCGGGCGCTGAGCGGAGGTGCCCGATGAGCCTCATGGACGGGCCGCAGATGTCAGACGACGAGCTGGAATCGCTGCTTCTTGAAGAGGAGGTGCGGCAGGGGCTTCGCAGACGCGCCGCCACACGCGAAGTCATGCGCCGTGAGCGCATCGAGCAGTCGGAGCGTCGTGACGCTGTCCAGCGCCTGATGCCGGGTGGTGAGTTCATCTTCAGCGAGCCGGATGAGATTCCCGCCGTGTGGGGGACCGGTGAGCGGGTCCTGTGGGCAGAGGGCGAGGGCCTGATGATCGCGGGGAGCCAGGGACTCGGCAAGACGACGATCGCGCAGCAGCTCGTGTTGTCGCGGATCGCGATCCGTGAGGGTCGGATGCTCGGACTTCCTGTGCAGCAGTCGCCGGGTCGCGTGCTCTACCTCGCGATGGACCGTCCCCGTCAGGCGGCACGGTCGTTCAAGCGGATGGTGGAGCCCTCCCACCATGAGCGTCTGAACGAGCGCGTGATCGTGTGGCGCGGGCCGCTCCCGGTGAGTGTGCTCGAATCGCCGCAGGCGCTCGCTGACTGGGTGCAGGAGGTCGATCCCGCGATTGACCTCGTGGTGGTCGACTCGGTGAAGGACCTCGCACCGGGCCTGTCCTCGGATGAGGTCGGCGCGGGGCTGAACTCGGCATGGCAGGAGTTGATCGCGCGGGGGATCCAGTTGCTGCTCCTGCATCACGAGCGCAAGAACGGCAATGGCCAGCCGTCGCGCGCCGCCGCGTTGGACGACATCTACGGTTCGACGTGGCTTACGTCGGGCCTCGGGTCGGTCGTGCAGATCATCGGCAAGCGTGAGGAACCCACCGTCACGCTGCACCACCTGAAGGCTCCCGCCGAGTTCGTCGGCCCTCTCACGGTCGAGCACGACCACGCGGCCGGCACGAGCACCCTCCTGATCACCTACCGCACCGTCGAGGAGTTCTTGCAGACGCACTTCGGCGAAGCGTTCACCGCGAAGGAATGCGGCGAGGCGGTCAACAAGGGCGAGAAGGCGGCGCGTGCCGAGGTCAAGCGCCTCGTGGAACAGGGCTCGGTGATCGAGACGGCTCCGGCGGGGTTGACCTCGGCGGGTCGCACGGCGGCCAAGTACCAGTGGCGGTTCGGCGCGGTGTCGGCGTGAGAGCCAAAGGTCGGGCCTACGGACACGTGCCAACGGTCGAAGCCAAGGGTCACGGGCGGAGGGGAGGTCTCTTGGCTCGGGCGAACCCCAACAATCGCAACGGATTCGCCAAGGGTCGAGGCCTCGGGTCGGCCAAGGGTCAGGCCCAGGTCCCTAGCCAAGGGTCAAACCCGCCGTATCTAGAACGGCGGTTTGACCCTAGGCGCAGGTCGTAGGGAAAGGAGGTGAGAGCGGATGAGCATCGAGATTGTCGGGGAACGGTTGAACGGAGAGGAGCGCGTCATGGCAGCGAAGCGGGTGCGACTGGTCGTCAAGGCGGACGAGACGCGCGGCGGGTCGTGGGACGTCCAGACGGTGATGCACTTCGAGTCGGCGGGATCGGCTGATGGTGGACGTGTCGACTACAGCGAGGTGATGAGCCAGGAGCGGTTCATCGAGGTGATGAAGTCGCTGGGCGTCGGGTAGATATCGACAGGCGCACCGAGGGCCGAGGCATGACCGAGAGGGATTGCCTCGGCTTTCTCGTACGACAGGGAGAGTTCTCGATCCCTGTTAGAAGGTCGGATCCTGCTGCCTCCGAGAGATGCCAGATGACGTTCTCGACCTCTTCGACGGTTGACACGGGTTGTCGACCACCGGACCGGACGGAGGCCGTAGAAGGCCATAGAATGACTTGCAACTGATTTGGGCAAAACGGTTGCACAAGGTGAGGAACTGGGCAATTGTTGCCGTCGAGCCGGGGAGGTGCCCCGGCAGGAAGGTTCCAGATCATGGCCACCAAGAAGACCACCACCCCTACCCCTGCCGAGAAGGCGAAGGAGCCGACGCGGGCCGACCTGCTCGACCAGCTCGCGAAGGCCGGCTACACCGGACCGACCTCGTTCACCGCTCGCGACCTGAAGGTCGCCCTGGCATGGCTCGAGGCCGGGGGAGACGCCGCCAACGCGACCGGCGTCCCGTCCGGGTTCGTGTTCGCCGTCCGTCCGGAGGCTAAGCCGGTCAAGCCGACCAAGCCGAAGGCGCTCACCAAGTACCAGCAGGGCTACCAGCAGGCGCTCACCGACATCTCTGCCCTGTCGGACCTCAAGGCGATCCGCCAGTACATCGAAGAGAACGCGGCGTGAGGACGGAGGGGACCGGAGCAGCCGAATTGCCCCGGTCCCCGTCCTCCATCATCCAACCCGAAGGGACCGACATGCGCGCAGCCGTCTACATCCGGACCTCCACCGAGGCTCAGGTGGACAAGCAGGGGCCGAAGGTGCAGGAAGACTCCTGCCGGTCCTACGCCGAGTCGATGGGCTTCGAGATCGTCGCCGTGCTGCACGAGGAAGCGACCACCGGCAAGACCGACGACCGGCCCCGGTTCGCTGAGGCGCTGGTGATGATCGAGGACGGCGACGCTGACTGCATCGTGTTCGCCTCGCTGGACCGTCTGGCGCGCACCCTGACCGTGCAGGAGGGCCTGCTTGCCCGTGCATGGCAGATCGGCGCTGAGGTCCACGCCGCCAACTTCGGGCTCGTGCCGGAGGACGACCCCGACGACCCGATGCGCACATTCATCCGGCAGGTGATGGGAGCCGTCGCCCAACTCGACCGTTCCATGATCACCGCTCGCATGATGGCCGGCCGTCGCAAGAAGAAGCAGGACGGCGGCAAGGCCGAGGGCGCATACCCGTTTGGCTATTCCAAGGACGGCCCGATTCCGAACGAGCTCAAGACCCTCAAGCGCATGCGCGAACTCCTTGCCGTGGACGGGCTCTCCTACGACGCCGCGGCGCGCACCCTCAACGAAGAGGGCAGGCTCACGCGGGCGGGCAAGTCCTGGTCACGTCAGAACCTCGCGAAGGTCGCCACCACTGCCGGGATCACGCGCAGCGTTGCCTGAACGCGTCGCCGGTTCGTGAGAGCCTGACCGGGTGAAGTTTTCCGAGAAGTACGGCTACACGCAGGCGCGCACGGTGGCTCAGGTCGAGTCGATGGACGCTCCGCTCCGGACCGCGCTTTGGAACGTCACGTATGAGCGCTTCTTCTCCAGCTACGACCGTTACTTGCACGCGTACGGTCTGTGGCTTGTGAAGTTCCTCTGGGCGTCCCACTTCCACCGGGATCTGCGAACTGTCCCCGTGGAGGAAGTGCGAGCGGCGGCGATGCTGCGGAAGAACTTCGAAGAGGACGAGTGGTACGAGGTATATGACCTCATCCAGGTCATCGTTGGGGCTAAGCCTGAATCAACACTCATCGAGGCGTACAACCGAGTTCTCGAAATCCATCTGGCGGGCTATCGAATCGTCGGAACCGAGGTCACCCCGTTGACCTCTCCAGCGGAGGTGGCCGCGGTGGAAGACGCGATCACTGACACCAGCCGTTTCGCAGGTGCGAATCATCATCTGAAGTCGGCGCTGACGCTCTATTCGAGGCTCGAGAGCCCGGATTACGCGAACTCCATCAAGGAGTCCATAAGTGCGGTCGAGGCGATGGTGAAGGAACTCACCGGGAAGTCCCCGCTCGGAGACGGCCTGAGCGAACTCAGGCGGCAGCGTCCGGACCTGGACGGCGCGCTCGTCTCAGGGTGGAAGTCGCTCTACGGATACACGAGCAATGCCGGAGGCGTTCGCCACGGTGGGCTGACCGGTCCGAATGTCACTCAGGCTGATGCGCGTTACTTCCTCGTCACCTGCTCGGCGTTCGTGAATCTCCTGATGACTCTTGCGTGAGGGTTAGCGGAACTTCGCTACCCTCCAAATCTCACTGCTGAACATCTCTGGCGACCGTCCGAACACCTTCCACTCGCCATCTTGAATGCCCTCGACGCGTGGCTCACCGTTCAGGTCTACGTAGTTCATCGCAAGTGTCGCTTGGAAGGTCTGACCCGCCAAGTCAAGCTCTGCCCGGACCTCGGCCCGCGCGGGTGCCTTCGTTTCGTACCCCACGATGCGGTAGCCCTCGACCTTGTAGGGCTCGAACGACTGCTTGATTTCCTTCGGAGTTGGGCACGCTCCGGCGCCCGTACCAATGGGCATGAACCGGGCCGCGAGGTGCCCCCAGTTCGACTTCCTCCATAGCTCCAAGAACTCCGACGCGGCGACCATCACTGCGTGCGACGAGTAGTCCTCTGGAGAACTCGCGACTCCGGATGATGGTCGCCACTGTTCGTTCGCCTTCTTCTGTCTGTCGAGGTCCTGCCACTGCTCGATCAACTCGGGCCACGTTGGCTCCGGCTTCTTGGGCTTCTCCCTTTTCTCCAACGACGCCGCCCAGTCAACGACGGCGAACAGCCGGTTCCATGCCTTACTCGCGACGATTAGGTTGTCGTAGTTCGTGACCATGCCGTGAAGGATGCCGTTACGGCCCAGTTCGAAGTGCTCCGTGTCGACGCGCTTCTTGTACGACTTCCGGAACGCGACCTGCGCGTTGGTGAGGCCCATGTGATGCCCCACCGCGGTGTCCCAAGACTCGACTTCCTCGGGCGTGCGCGCGTGGAGGCCTTTCCCTTCGTTGCGTACCTCGTTCACGAATCCATCCATGATGGTCAAGAGGACGAGCACCACCGCGTAGAACCGCTCATCGGTAAAGTCGGTCATCGCCTTCTCGATGAGCGCTCGGCGTGCTCGCATGCCGGGGAAGCGCATCGTTGCCTGCACCATTCGCCTCAGGCGGTCGGCGTCCTGGTACAACGCGCAGAGCCTGTTCTCCGCTTCGTCAGCCGTCGTGGCGTCGTCCAGGATGGCGGTCGGAAGTTGCTCGTGGAAGATCCAGTGACGCTCTCCGAGCAGCTCGTAGAACCGGTCGATCTTTGCGGCCAGTTCGTGCAGTTGCGCCGTCAGCTCACGCGTCTTCTGTCGGTCCTCGGCCGACAGGAACACCCCGAATACCTTGAAGCCGTCTGCCGTCCGCTTCATCTCCGCGAATCGAGGGATGTCCATCGCGGACTGGTAGCCGATCGTCTTCTCGGGCTCATCCGTCATGACTCCATCCTCGCGAAGCCCTCAGACATCGCTGGGAGCTGCGCGGGCCGGGCCGAGCGACACCAGATGCCATTCTCGGCATCGTTCGCCCGACCCCTGCCCGGTTGTGCCAGGACGCTAGATCCTCATCTCAGATCGTCACGGGATGCGGGCGAAGAACTCGTCCGGGTCGATGCCCACGAGCGGCAGGTAGGCGCGCTGGTTCTCAGCCGTGCGGACCGTCCATTCTTCGAGAGCGCCGCAAGCGTCGCACTTCCAGACTTCGCGGTAGACGCCGCCGGTCTCCATACCGCGCTCGATCACGCGCCACGAGACGGCGCCGTCGATGTGATGATGCGGCGACGCGGTGCTAACGACCTCCGCCAGAGCTTCCCGCTCGCGGCGGTTCTCCAAGTACTGACCCTGCATCTCGAACCTCCGAAGTCCTTCGTTGGGCCACAGGAAAGAACGACCCCGACGCCCGAACACGTCGTGCCCGATGCGCATGGCGAGCGCGCGCCACCACGGCAGGATAACCGGGTCGTAGGGCTCGGGCCCGGCGTCGATCTCCCAGTGGAACGACCACTTCCCTCTGCCGAGCGGCTTGAGGTGGCCATAGACGTTGGGTTCGATCGGGCCCGGGATCTGGAACGACTCGTACTCTTCGCCGTTGCGGTTGATGGTCCTCACTTCGACACCTCCGACGTCTTGGGAACGTCGACGAGTTCGTGCAGCACCGGGACCGCATCTCCGTACTCTTCGAGGAGTTCGACGTGGCTCAGGTACTGCCGAACGTGTCCGTTTCCCTCGTCGTTCTCGACGCCGCGCGGGTAGATGTCCACGATCCAGTCACACTCGCGACCGTCGCCATCCTCAGCCCGCCAGACGTTGATCTTCAGAAGCGACTGGCCCGCTGAGACCGCGCCGCCGTCCTTCGTGTGAACGGGCTCCGTGAGCAACTGCATGTTGTCCTCCTTCAATGGGGGAGGACCGAGGCGAAGCCCGGACATGCAAAGAGGTACCAAGGCTTTCGCCTCGGTACCTCCGAGTGTCTTACGAACGAGAATGACGATACCCCGGCCCCCATCTGGGGGTCAAGACCAGATGATGTTGACCCGCTCGGGCAAGGTAGCTGCGTAGCGGTCCCGCTGTCGCTCCGCGTGCTGTTCGTCCGTGTCACCGATGCGACGGAACGCGGAGCGCGCGTGACCAGCCGGCCACTTGCCGACCTCGACGCGCTGGATGAAGAACCGCAGGAAGGTGCGACGACGCATCGCGGGCCACTTCGTCCAGTCCATCCCGTCGGCGAGCGTGTCTGCGATCTGGGAGGTGCCGAGCAGCTTGGACCGCGTGTCCTCGGCTACCTTCTTCAGGCCGTCCAGCCGGTCCAGTCGCTCGCGCGCCTCGTCCCGCGTGTACACGCCGTCCTCGTAGCCGTCTTGCACGCGAACGCGCTTCGCGGCGAGGTCCGCGAGTTCGTTGTCCAGCTCGGCCACCTTCGACTCGTCCGCGGGCTGAGGCTTGCGCAGTTCCGTCTCCCAGTCGGGCGACACGGCCAGCCGCTCGAACACCCTGTCGAACACATACCGCTCCAGCGCCTCGTGCTTGATGGTCACGCCGCCGCAAGCCTTGCCCGGGTAGACCCTCTTCAGACATGCGAGCGCGACCTCGCCCCGCTTGCCGTGGGTGATGAGGTTGCATCCGCAGATCGCGCAGACCGTGAGGCCGCCGCCCATCGAGTACTTGCCGCCCTTCACGCCGGGGGACTGGGTGGACTTCCGGGCAGGGTCAGTCAGGATCGCCGTCACCTTCTCGAACGTCATCCGGTCAACCACCGGATCCCAACCCTTCACGCCCGCCTTCGTCTCGCCAATCAGCGAGCGGTTCAGCAGGATGGCACGGAGGTTCACCTGCCGCCATGCGTTCCCCTTCTTCGTACGCAGGCCCCGCTCGTTGAAGTCCCGAGCGATTGAACCCATGGAATCGCCAGCGACGACACGCTTCATCGCCTCCTTGATCACCTTGACCTCGGCGGCGACGGGAACCAGCGCGCCATCCTTCGTGGTGTACCCGTACGGGAGCGCGCCACCGTGCCACTCACCGTTGGACCGCTTCTCGGCCTGCTTGCGTCGAATGCGCTCGGCAGTGCGCTCAGCTTCGGCCTGGTCGAACACCGCGATGGTGAGCATCGCCGCCCGCCCATCCGCCGTGTCGAGGTCGTGCTGGCCGGAGACCACCGTGTGGATACGGACCTTTCGACTGCGAACGACATCGACGATCGCTTGAAGTTCGACCACACGCCGAGTCAGGCGGCTGTTGGAGTACGCGATCAGCGCGGCAAACTCGCCGGACCTCGTGCGCCTCATCATGTCTTCGAACTCAGGGCGTAGCTTCTGGCTGAGGGTGCTCGCGGATACGTCGTTGTCGCGGAAGATCACGACGCTGTCGTAGCCAAGTCGGGTAGCAAGGGCGCGGCAGTCGTTCTCCTGCCTGTCGACTCCGAGCTCGCGGCCCTCGCGATCCTTTGAGATTCGCGTGTATATGGCGGCTGTTGTCATGGCGTCCTCCGTCTCGAGGTTGACAATACAAGGTTTGAAGATGGTTGTATTGCTGAGGCGCCCGAGTTCCCCGCCGCCGTGCTCGACGCGTTGCGCCAGCCGCTCGAGTCCGGCTCGATCAGCATCCACCGCGCGAACTCGGTCGCGACCTTCCCGGCGCGGTTCCAGCTCGTCCTCGCGGCGAACCCGTGTCCGTGCGGCGGCGGAGACTCGCCGGAGGCGGCATGCGCCTGCCCGCCCGCGACGAAGCGCCGCTACTTCGCGAGGATCTCGGGACCGCTGCTCGACCGCGTCGACCTGCGGCTGTGGGTGGACCGGGTCACGCCCTCGCGTCTGGCGATGGAGCGCGATCGGTCGCTCCACCCCGGCACGCCTCCGACGCTCACCTCCCGGGAGGCGCGCGAGCGCGTGGTCGTCGCTCGGGCCAAGGCGGCCGAGCGCCTGGCCGGGACGCCGTGGCGCACGAACGCCGAGATGCCCGGCCCGTGGCTCCGAGGAGCGGGCGGACTGCATCCCGGGTCGAAGGCGACCCGCGCGCTCGACCTGTCGCTCGAGCGCGGGGGCGTGACGATGCGCGGCTACGACCGCGTGCTCAAGGTCGCGTGGACGATCGCCGACCTCGAGGGCGCCGAGCGCCCGGACCACCGGCACGTCGGGCGTGCGCTCGTGATGCGACGCGGAGTGGCGGCGTGAGCGGCCACGAACTCGACGATCTCGCGCGGCGGGCCGCGGCCGACCTGGTCGCCGTGCGCGCCGGCGGGGCTGACCGTGGCCCGGCAGCGGTCGAGCCGACCGACGCCCTGGCGTCGATCCTGCTCGGCTTCGTCGCCGAACCCGGCGACGGCGTGCTCGGACGGCTGGTGTCCGGCCTCGGTGCTCGTCACGTGGCGACCGGCCTGCTCGACGGGTGGTCGGCGACGGAGTTCGTGGAACGGACCGCCCGGGCGGGCGGCCGCGCCGATGCGCCGAGCGCACGGGAACTCGCGGCCGGCCTCGCGCGCTGGCGACCGCGCCTCGATCGCGACGCGTTCGTGCGGTCGGTCGCGCAGGCGGCGCGCGTGCGCGCGCACCTGCTCCTCCCGGGCGACCCCGCCTGGCCCGTCGGGGTCGACGACCTCGGCGTGCACGCGCCGCTCGCGCTCTGGGTGCGGGGGCGGCCGTCGGCGCTCGTCGAATCGCCGTCGATCGCGCTCGTCGGCGCGCGGGCGGCGTCGGGGTACGGCGAGCACGTGGCCGTGGAGTCGTCGGCCGGCCTCGTCGATCGCGGATTCGCGGTCGTGTCCGGCGGCGCGTACGGGATCGACGGCACCGCGCATCGCGCCGCGCTCGCGACGAACGGGACGACCGTCGCCTTCCTGGCCGGCGGCGTGGACCGGTTCTACCCGGCCGGACACGAGTCGCTCCTCGCGCGGGTCGCGGCGACCGGTGCGGTCGTGTCCGAGCTCCCGTGCGGGGCGGCGCCGACGCGCTGGAGGTTCCTCCAGCGCAACCGGTTGATCGCCGCCGCGGCGGCGGCGACGGTCGTGCTCGAGGCGGGCATGCGGTCCGGATCGCTCAACACCGCGGGTCACGCCGCCGCACTCGGTCGGCCGCTGGGCGCCGTGCCCGGTCCGGTGACGAGCCCGTCCTCGGCGGGGTGCCATCGCCTGCTGCGGGAGTTCGACGCGGTGTGCGTGACAAGTGCCGCGCAGATGGCGGAGCTCGTCGAGTTCGACGGCACGGGCGGCCCGGACGGCGGTTCGGACCCGGCCGCCACGGCGCCGACCCGGACGCTCGAGGTCCTGACGATCGAGGAGCAGCGCGTCCTGGACGCCCTCGGGATCCGTCGCCCACGCACCGTGGCCGAACTCGTGCGCACCACCGGACTGACCGCCGGTGACGTGCTCGGCGGCCTCGGCGCGCTGGATGCCACCGGCCTCGCCGCACGCTCCGGGGAGGGCTGGGTTCGGCGACGCCCCGAATGAGGCACTCGGCACGGTGCGGGTCGTGGTCCTAGGCTGGCCGCGGAGGCAGACATGGATCATCCTCGACTCGGCAGGTACCCTGCGGCACGCCACGTGATCGCGCATCTCAGCGATACGCACCTGCTCGACGGCGGCGCGCCGCTCGGCGGGCGCGCCGACACCGTCTCCACCCTGGATCGTGCCGCCGAGCAGCTCTCGCGGATGACCGGGGGGCTCGACGCGATCCTCGTCACGGGGGACGTCGCCGACCTCGGCGAGGAGGACGCGTACCGCCGGGTCCGTGCCGCCCTCGAGCCGGTCGCGGAGCGCACCGGCGCGCGCATCATCTGGACGATGGGGAACCACGACGAGCGCGTGCCGTTCCGGCGGGTGCTGCTCGACGACGACAGCGGCGACGACGGACCCGTGAACCAGGTGATCGACCTCGAGGGGCTCCGCATCGTGACGGTCGACTCGAGCGTGCCCGGCTACCACCACGGGATCCTCGAGGCCGAGACGCTCGAGTGGCTCGACGCGGTGCTCTCGGAGCCGGCGCCGAACGGGACGATCGTCGCACTCCACCACGCGCCCATCGCCACCCCGCTCGCCCTCATGGACGTGCTCGAGCTGCGCCGACAGGACGAGTTCGCGGACGTCGTGCGCGACCGCGACGTGCGCGCCATCCTCGGCGGCCACCTGCACTACCCGACGCAGGGCGCCTTCGCGGGGATCCCGGTCTCGGTGGCCGGTTCGCTCGCCTACACGATGGACCTCTCGGCTCCGCCCCGGCATCTCGTGGGCATCGACGGGGGCCGGTCGTTCTCGCTCGTGCACTGCTTCGAGGACGCGGTCGTCACCTCGGTCGTGCCCGTCGGGTCGTTCGGCGAGATCACGAGCTTCGGCGAGCGGTTCCTCGCCGAGGTCGAGGCGCTCGACGAGGAGGGACGACTCGACCGGTTCTCGCGCAAGCGCGAGTGGGTGACGGATGGCTGATCTGGCGCCGTCCGCACGCCCGGGCCCGCTGGTGGACGGCGGCGCCCGACCGGTTCGGATCCGTGCCGCAGCGGACGGGTACCTCGAGCACGTCCGGTTGGAGCGCGGCTACTCGGAGCACACGGCGGCGGCGTACGGATCCGACCTCGCCGACCTCGCGCGCTTCGCCGAGTCGCGCACCGCGTCCGGCGTCGACGACCTCGAGCTCGACCTCCTGCGCGACTGGCTGTGGGAGGGCACCGAGCGCGGGCTGGCACGTGCGACCGTGGCGCGGCGCGCGGCATCCGCCCGGGGATTCTGCGCCTGGCTGGAACGCACCGGCGCGCTGCCGACCGACCCCGCCGCCCGGTTGCGCGCACCGCGCGCGAAGCGCACGCTGCCGCGCGTCGTCGCTGCGCCGGCGGTCGCGACGCTCCTCGACGCGCTGCAGGCGCGCGCCGACGACGGCGATGCGGTCGCGGTGCGCGACCTCGCGCTGATCGAGCTGCTCTACGCGTGCGGCCTCCGGGTGTCGGAACTCGTGGGCCTCGACGTCGACGACGTCGATCGGGGCAACCGGACGGTGCGCGTCACCGGGAAGGGCTCGAAGCAGCGCGTCGTGCCGTACGGCGCGCCGGCCGCGGCGGCGCTCGAACGGTACCTCGCGTCCGCGCGGGCCGAGCTGCTGACGGCGGCGTCCCCCTCGGGCGCGGGCGACCCGGCCACGTCGATCGGCCCGCGGAGCGCGGAAGCCGGACGCGCGGTCTTCATCGGCGTCCGCGGCGGGAGGCTCGGCGTCCGGAGCGTGCACCGCCTCGTCGCCGCACTCCTCGCGGACCTGCCGGGGTCGGGTCCCGCCGGCCCGCACGCGTTCCGCCACAGCGCCGCGACGCACCTGCTCGACGGCGGAGCCGACCTGCGCGCCGTGCAGGAGTTCCTCGGGCACGCGAGCCTCGGCACGACGCAGATCTACACGCACGTCTCGGCGGAGCGCCTGAAGCAGACCTACCGCACTGCGCACCCGCGGGCCTGATCCGCGGCGCCGGCGGTGGACGCGTCCGGGTCGGGACGGCCTCGCGCCGCGAGCCGCCTCGGGGCGAGCCCGTGGTCACCGCCCCATCGGCAGCAGGACGGCGCGCGGCACGCCGCCGAACATGAGCAGCGGCGAGACGTACTCGCCGTGGACGCGCACCCCGAAGTGGACGCAGGCGGCGTCGCAGTGCCCTCCGGCGCCGACCGTCGCGACCCGTTCGCCGGCCCTGACCGAGTCGCCCGTCGCAACGTCGGCCGCGACCGGCTCGATCGAACTGACCACCCCGTCGCCGTGATCGATCGACAGCACGCCGCGCCCGGCGACCGGTCCGGCGAAGGACACCACGCCGTCGGCCGGCGAGACCACGACGTCGCCTGCCGTCGCCGTGAGGTCGAGTCCGCGATGCCCGGCCGCGTACGGCGTCGGGGGTGCGCGGAACGGCGCCATGACGACGACCGGCGGGCCGACCGGCCAGGCCCAGCGCTCGACCGGGACGGCGTCGGCAGGGACCGGGACGGCGGGAGAGGCCGAGGCGGCCGGTCCGAGGGCGATGAGCAGCGCCGTGAGCAGGCCCGCCGCCACCGCGGTGACGACCCGGTCGGGCGGGGGAGGCGAGTGCATGCGACGAGCATCCCGGACCACGACGGCGGCACGCCGCCGGGCGCCGGAGACGTGCGGTCCGGCGTGCGCACGACGGCTGGGGAGGAGGGCCGCGCGGCACCGCCGTGATAGCATGTCCGGAGCGCCCCGCCTGTCGGGGCGACTACGCGTGCCCATTCGGCCACCGACTCCACTCAGTCCAGCTCGCGCTCATCGAAGCGCGAGCCGGCGGAGCCGTGCCGGGCACCAGGGCTTCCGGCCGCCGGTCGGAGCGTCAACTGAGAACAGAAGGAGAACGGCCATGGCCGTCGTCACCATTCGCCAGCTGCTCGACAGCGGCGTGCACTTCGGGCACCAGACCCGCCGTTGGAACCCGAAGATGAAGCGCTTCATCTTCACCGAGCGTTCCGGCATCTACATCATCGACCTCCAGCAGTCGCTCGCCTACATCGACAAGGCCTACGACTTCGTCAAGGAGACGGTCGCCCACGGCGGCACCATCCTCTTCGTCGGCACCAAGAAGCAGGCGCAGGAGTCGATCGCCGAGCAGGCCACGCGCGTGGGCCAGCCGTACGTCAACCAGCGTTGGCTCGGCGGCCTCCTCACCAACTTCTCGACCGTCTCCAAGCGCCTCGCGCGCATGAAGGAGCTCGAGGAGCTCGACTTCGAGGGCACGACCTCGGGCTTCACCAAGAAGGAGCTCCTCCTCAAGAAGCGCGAGCTCGACAAGCTGCACAAGTCGCTCGGCGGCATCCGCAACCTCTCGAAGACGCCGTCGGCGCTCTGGGTCGTGGACACCAAGAAGGAGCACCTCGCGATCGACGAGGCCAAGAAGCTCGGCATCCCCGTCATCGGCATCCTCGACACCAACTGCGACCCCGACGAGGTCCAGTACCCGATCCCGGGCAACGACGACGCGATCCGCTCGGTGAGCCTGCTCACCCGCATCGTCGCCGACGCCGCGGCCGAGGGCCTCATCCAGCGCCACCAGAAGCCCGAGGAGGGCCAGGAGGCGGAGCCGCTCGCCGAGTGGGAGCAGGAGCTCCTGAAGGCCGGCTCGGAGACCACGCCGGAGCAGTCCTCCGCCGAGACCGAGAAGGTCGCCGAGAGCGAGACCGAGGCGAAGGCCGAGGCCGCCGAGGTCGTCGACGAGGCGGCCACCGAGGTCGCCGCGACCGAGTCCGAGGCCGACGCCGCGGCCGCGGCCGCCGCCGAGTAATCGTCACCCCTCACCCCAACTCCGAAACGACAGGGAGTCCATTCCACATGGCCAACGTCAGCATCGCCGACATCAAGGCGCTCCGCGAGCAGCTCGGAACCGGCATGACCGACACCAAGAACGCGCTCGTCGAGGCCGACGGCGACATCGAGAAGGCGACCGAGATCCTCCGCCTGAAGGGTGCCAAGGGCAACGCCAAGCGCGCCGACCGCTCGACCTCCGAGGGCCTCGTCGCCGCAGTCGAGAACGGCGACGGCACCGCGACGCTCATCGAGCTCGCCTGCGAGACCGACTTCGTCGCCAAGGGCGAGAAGTTCGTCGGCCTCGCCGACCGCGTGCTTGCGGCCGTCGCCGCGTCGCGCGCCGAGACCGTCGAGGCCGCCCTGGCCGCGCCGGCCGAGAGCGGGACCGTCGCCGAGCTCATCGACGGCGAGGCCGCGATCCTCGGCGAGAAGGTCGAGCTCCGCCGCGTCCGCCTCGTGAAGGGCGAGCACTTCTCGATCTACCTCCACAAGACCTCGAAGGACCTGCCCCCCCAGGTCGGCGTGGTCCTGGGCTACGCGGGCGACGACGCCGAGACCGCGCGTTCGATCGCGCAGCACATCTCGTTCGCCGCGCCGGAGTACCTCACCCGTGAGGACGTCCCGGCCGAGGCGGTCGAGAAGGAGCGTGCGCTCGTCGAGCAGATCACCCGCGAGGAGGGCAAGCCCGAGGCCGCCCTCCCGAAGATCGTCGAGGGTCGCCTCGGCGCGTTCTTCAAGCAGGTCGCGCTGCTCGAGCAGGACTACGCCAAGGACAACAAGCTGTCCGTCGGCAAGGTCGTCCAGGACGCCGGCCTGACCGTGAGCGACTTCGCTCGATTCAAGGTCGGCGCGTAACACGTGCCAGGGGAGTCCGGACCGCTTCGCGCGGTCCGGACTCCTTTGCTGTGTCCGGATGTGCGGCGACGCGTCCCGGGCGCGGCACGGACCCGCCTGCACTGCGGCGCGGGCCGGGAACCACTAGTTTTGACTCCCAGAGGGGAAGGATCGGTCGGGGATGACGGAACACACGCGCAGGGTGATGCTGAAGCTGTCGGGCGAGGCGTTCGGCGGCGGCGCACTCGGGGTCAATCCCGACGTGGTCAGTTCGCTGGCCCGTGAGATCGCCGACGCGGCCCGCACGGTCGAGGTCGCGATCGTGGTCGGCGGCGGCAACTTCTTCCGCGGCGCCGAGCTCAGCCAGCGCGGCATGGACCGCGGCCGTGCCGACTACATGGGCATGCTCGGCACCGTCATGAACTCGCTCGCACTCCAGGACTTCCTCGAGCAGGCGGGTGCCGAGACCCGCGTGCAGTCCGCGATCTCGATGACGCAGGTCGCCGAGCCCTACATCCCCCGCCGTGCCGAGCGGCACCTCGAGAAGGGCCGCGTGGTCATCTTCGGCGCCGGCGCCGGTCTGCCGTACTTCTCGACCGACACCGTGGCCGCGCAGCGCGCGCTCGAGATCGGCGCCGACGTCGTCCTGGTCGCGAAGAACGGCGTCGACGGCGTCTACTCCGACGACCCGCGCACCAACCCGGATGCGCACAAGATCGATCGGATCAGCTACCAGGAGGCGCTGCAGCGCGGCCTGAAGGTCGTCGACTCGACCGCCTTCAGCCTCTGCATGGACAACGGCATGCCCATGCAGGTCTTCGGCATGCAGCCCGCGGGCAACGTGACCAAGGCCATCCTGGGCGAGCAGCTCGGCACCGTCGTCAGCAACGGCGAGCCGACCGCCGATCGATAGACTGTCCCGAGCCCGAGAGAAGGAGTCCCCGTGATCGCGGATGTACTGTCCGAAGCAAGTGCACGCATGCAGAAGGCCGTGGAGGTCGCCAAGGACGACTTCGCCTCGGTCCGCACCGGCCGTGCCAACCCGCAGCTCTTCCAGAAGATCATGGTGAGCTACTACGGCACGCCGACCCCGCTCGCGCAGCTCGCCTCGCTCGCCAACCCCGAGGCGCGCACGCTCGTCGTGACGCCCTACGACAAGGGCGCCATGAAGGACATCGAGCAGGCGATCCGCGACACGCCGAACCTCGGCGCGAACCCGTCGAACGACGGCAACATCATCCGGGTCACGCTGCCCGAGCTCACCGAGGAGCGCCGCAAGGAGTTCGTGAAGATCGTGCGCGCGAAGGCGGAGGATGCGCGGGTGTCCGTGCGCAACATCCGTCGCAAGGCGAAGGACGACCTCGACGCCCTCAAGGGCGAGGTCGGCGACGACGAGGTGACTCGCGGCGAGAAGGAGCTCGAGCACGTCACCAAGTCCCACGTCGACCAGATCGACGAGGCGCTGAAGCGCAAGGAAGCCGAACTCCTCGAGGTCTGAGGCGACACGATGACGGGCGTCCCCGAGGGCGAACGGTCGGACGCCGACGACCAGCGGCATTCGAC
Source organism: Agromyces sp. GXS1127 (assembly GCF_050565425.1). Classification (NCBI taxonomy): domain Bacteria; kingdom Bacillati; phylum Actinomycetota; class Actinomycetes; order Micrococcales; family Microbacteriaceae; genus Agromyces; species Agromyces sp. GXS1127. Next base: position 75,013 of record NZ_JBOCIG010000002.1, on the reverse strand, counting down.
GCGCGATGAGCTCCGCGCGCAGATGCATGCGCGGCGGGTGGATCTCGAACGGCAGTTCGAGGCGTCCCGCGCGCAGTTCGACGAGGCGCAGGAGCGCATCAACGCCAGGACGGGGCGCAACCTCCTCCTCGCGATCCTGATCGGCCTGGCGTTCGGCGGCACGCTGCTGCTCAGCCTGCTGGTGTTCAAGGAACTCTTCATGGTGTTCGCGGTCGTCGTGGCCGGATTCTCCAGTTCCGAGCTGGCGACGGCGCTGAAGCACGGCGGCTACCGGGTCCCGCGCATCCCGACCGTCGTGGCGGCCGTCGTGGCGGTCCCGGTCGCGTACTACGGCGGGCCGTCCGGCCAGCTCGTCGCCGTCCTCGGCGGCATGCTGCTCGTCGCCGTCTGGCGACTCGCGGAGCAGGCATCGGCGACCGTGCGCGCCGAGACCTCCGGCCTCGCGCGCGACCTGGCGGCCGGGGTCTTCGTGCAGGGCTACGTGACCTTCCTCGCCACGTTCGCCGTCGTGCTCACCGCCGCCGACGGCGGCCAGTGGTGGACCCTCGCGTTCATCATCACGGCCGTCGCCGCGGACACCGGGGCCTACGCCTCGGGGCTCGCCTTCGGCCGGCATCCGATGGCGCCGGTGATCAGTCCCAAGAAGACCTGGGAGGGATTCGCCGGCGGCGCGCTCGCGAGCCTCGTGGCCGGCGTGCTGCTCGCGCTGTTCATGCTGGGTCAACCCTGGTGGTTCGGGATGGTCTTCGGTGTCGCGATCTTCCTCTCCGCGACCCTCGGCGACCTCGCCGAGTCGCTGATCAAGCGCGACCTCGGCATCAAGGACATGAGCTCCTGGCTCCCGGGACACGGCGGCTTCCTCGACCGGCTCGACTCCATCCTCCCGTCCGCGGCGGTCGCCTTCGCCGCCTTCCAGCTGTTCGGCTGAGCGTGCGCGGCGAAGCGCTGGGCGTGCGCGATACTGGTGCGGTGGATGCCACGTTCCCCCGTGCCCGCAGGAACCAGCTGGGCTACAAGACCGCCGAGGTCGAGGAGTTCCTCCAGCGCGCCCGCCGCGCGTACGACGGCCGCGCTGCAGCAGACGACGAGGGCCTGGATGCGGAGCGCATCCGACTGACGGCCTTCTCGATGCAGAAGGGCGGCTACTCCACGTCGCACGTCGATGCGGCGATGGAGCGACTCGAGGACGCCTTCGCGTTCCGCGAGCGCCAGATCGCGTCGCGGCTGCACGGCGACGAGGCCTGGCTCGCCGAGGCCCGGACGACGGCCCAGGTCGTCGCGAATCGCCTCGCGCGCCCGGAGGGTGCCCGATTCGACCGGGTGAGCCGCCTCGCGGTCGGCTACGACGTGCACGAGGTCGACGCGTTCGCCGACCGGCTGACCCGCTACTTCCGGGACGGCTGGCCCATCGCGATCGACGACGTGCGCTCGGTCGTGTTCTCCGCACAGCGGGGCGGGTATCGCGAGGCGCAGGTCGACCTCGTGCTCGACGCCGTGGTCGACGTCATGCTCGCGGTCCGTTGAGCGGCCGGGGGTTCGCCCGGGGGGAGTCCCTCGGATACACTCGACCAATCGTGGGCAGGCATTCGGATGGATACGACGAGATGCCGATGGATGCCGTCCGCGAGCGCTGGGCCCGCGACGACGCTGCGGCCGAGGCACGCTCGTTCCGGGCGGCGCAGCCGACCGCCCGGCCGATGCCGACCTCGACGGCGCCCCGATCGCCGCTCCCGTCCCCGCGCGCGGCCGAGCGACGGAGCGTCACGGGTCCGGTGAAGCAGGCGGCGACCGTGGTGTTCGCCTTCGCGGCATCCGTCAGCTTCTTGCTCGTCAACGTCGTCGACCCGTACTCGGGTGCCACGGCGACCTCGACGTACACGCCCGTCGACCGGTTCGGCGGCGAGGCCACCCAGGCGGTCGAGCTCGCCGACGGGTACTCGTCGCTCGCCGTCGCGTCCGAGGGGTACGTCGTCGAGGCGAAGCCCGACGAGCCCGAGCCCGCGGCCGCCGCCGGCTGGGCGCCGCCCGCGGTCGTCCCGGACCCGGGCAGTGCGCAGGCGTACGGAGCGCAGGCGGTCGCCGCGCGCGGTTGGCCCACGACCGAGTTCGACTGCCTCGTCGCCCTGTGGAACAAGGAGTCGGGGTGGCGCGTGAACGCCTACAACGCGTCGAGCGGGGCGTACGGCATCCCGCAGGCGCTCCCCGGGTCGAAGATGGCCACCGCGGGAGCCGACTGGGAGACGAACGCCGCCACGCAGATCGAGTGGGGCCTCGGCTACATCCAGGGACGCTACGGCACGCCCTGCGGCGCCTGGGCGCACTCGCAGAGCGTCGGCTGGTACTGAAGCCGCCGCCCGAGCCCGACTCCGCCCCGACCGTAGACTGGACCGATGGCCCGCTCGAACCGCTCCCGTGGTCGCGCCGCGAAGGCGCGCGAGCCGCACCCGGAGCTCGACGTCGCCCGCATGACGGCGGGGTGGCGCCGCACCGAGGTGCGCGCGGGGCGGGAATGGAACGTGCAGCCGGTGTCCGAGGCGCAGGCCGTGAAGGCCTACCTCTGTCCCGGCTGCGGACTCGAGATCGACCCGGGTGTCGCGCACCTCGTGGCCTGGCGGGCCGACGGCGTCCTGGGCGACGCCGCCGACCTGGCCTCGCGTCGGCACTGGCACACCCACTGCTGGAGGATCGGACCGACGTGACCGACGAGACCATGACCGACGAGACCGAGACCGAGACCGAGACGACCGAGATCCGCGCCGGCGTGCTGCTGCCCGCGCATCGCGAGGAGATCGAGCTGCGCACCGACGACGGGCTCCGCCTCGTGGGCGAGCTCGCGACGCCGCTCGACAGCGCGCCCGTGGCGACGCTCGTCACCCTGCATCCGCTGCCGACCGCGGGCGGCTTCATGGACTCGCACATCCTCCGGAAGGCGGCCGCACGGCTGCCGGCGCTCGCCGGACTCGCGGTGCTGCGCTTCAACACGCGCGGCACGAGCTCCGACCGCGGCACGAGCGAGGGCGAGTTCGGCCACGGCGTGACCGAGCGATCGGATGTCGCGGCGGCGATGCGCTTCGTCGCCGAACGCGGACTGCCGAACCCGTGGCTCGTCGGCTGGTCGTTCGGGACCGAGCTCGCGCTGAAGTACGGCCTGGAGCACGGCATCGCCGGTGCGATCCTGCTCTCGCCGCCGCTGCACCGCACGAGCGACGAGGAGCTCGCGCGGTGGCGGTCGGCGACGGTCCCGATGGTCGCACTCATCCCCGAGCACGACGACTACCTGAAGCCCGCCGAGGCGGCCCAGCGGTTCGCGGGGCTGCCGAACCTCACGCGCATCGACGTCGAGGGCGGCAAGCACCTGTGGGTGGGGGAGTCGCAGACGCGACGCGTGCTCGACGAGATCGTGCGCGCGGTGAACCCCGGCGCGCTGCCGCTCGCGAGCGAGTGGCCCGCGGCATCCGTCTCGGCCCCGGAGGCCTGAGCGGCCCTCAGCGCTCGTTCTGGCGCGGGATGACGACCTGCTTGATGAGGAGCAGGATCGCCGCCGCGATGGGGATCGCCACGAGTGCGCCGAGGATGCCGAGGAGCGCACCGCCGGCCAGTGCCGCGACGACCACCAGGGCGCCGGGCACCTTGACGGCCCGGCTCATGATGCGCGGCGAGAGCACGTACGCCTCGACCTGCATGTACACGAGGTAGTAGATCGCCGCGACGAGGGCCGTGAGCGGCGATCCGAGGCCCGGGATCAGACAGAGCAGGACGATGATCACCGAACCCGTCAGGGTGCCCACGAGCGGCACGAGGGAGAACAGGAAGGCGATGAAGGCGAGTACGGCGGGGAAGGGCGCCCGGATGATCGACAGGAACGTGAAGCTCAGGAACCCGTTGACGGCCGCGAGCGACACCTGTCCGATGACGTAGCGACCGACGGACTGCGTGATCTGCTCGGTCAGGTCGGCGAACCGGGCCCGCCGGGAGGCAGGGACGAGCTGGTAGGTCGCGCGCTTCATCGTGTCGAGCGACGCGGTGAAGTAGATCGTGAGGACCGCGACGACGATGACCGCGAAGACCCCGCCGCCGATCGCGATCGCGACCGCCCACACGCCGCCGAGCAACTCGCTCAGCCGATTGGGGTTGGTGAAGAAGTCGGTGAGCGCCGCCCCGGCCTGCTCGCTGATCTCCTCGATCCTGAGCAGCGGGAACTGCTCCTGCAGCCAGGCGATCCAGTCGACGCGGTTGATCTGGGCGATGATGCCCGGGATCTGCGCGACGAGCTCGGCCACCTGGTCGACGATGATCGGGATCACCGCGACGAGCAGGGCGGCGACGACCGCGGCGACCGCCGCGATGACGAGCAGGATGGCGCCCCAACGCGGAAGCCCCCGGCGCTCGAGCCCGCTCACGGCGGGCTCGAGGCCGAGGGCCAGGAACAGTGCTGCTCCGATGTAGGTGAGGATCGTCGACAGGCTCGACACGGCGGACAGGATCACGAGCCCCGTGCCGACGCCGAGCGTGCCGACGAGCGCGATGCGGAACGCGTTCTGGATCTTCAATCCCCGCGCTCCCTCGTCTCGCGTTACTTGTTCGCCACCTGCTCCGCCTGGGTCAGCACGCCGCGCAGGCTCTCGAAGTAGCCGGCGACGGCGTCTCGCTCGATCCTAATCTGGGCCAGGCGGTCCTCGGCGTCCGCCACGAGGGCGCGCGTGCGCTCCTCCGCGTCGGCGATGAGCTTGCGCGCCTGCGAGTGGGCCGCGGCGACGCGCTCGCGCGCCTCCTCGTCGGCCTTGTCCCGAGCGTCGGCGATCTCGGTGCGGGCCTGCGTCTCGAGCCGCTCGGCCTCGGCGCGGGCCTCGGTCGTGCGGGCGACGGCCTCGGCCAGCTCGGCGTTGGCGTCCTCGAGGAACTTCTTCGTCTGGTCCGCGGCCTCCTGCTGGGCGGCGAGGAGCTCCTGCTCGGCCTCGTCGCGCTTGGTCGCGAGCTCGGACTCGAGGTCCATGCGGGCACGCTCGATCTCGCGGCGCATCCGGTCGACCTCGTGCGTCGTCTTCTTCTTCATCGACGTCAGCTGGTTGTCGAGGTCGATGCGCGCCTGCTCGGCCTCGGCCTCGAAGTCGGCCCGGGCCTGCTCCTGCTCGAGTGCGAGGTCGGCGCGCATCTGCTCCAGCTCGGCGGCGTGCTTGGCGCGCATGCGGTCGAGCTCGTGCTGGAGCTTCAGGCGCGTGGTCTCGGACTCGCGCTCGAGGTCGACGGCCACCTGCTCGCGCTCCTGCGCGAGCTTGGCGCGCTCCGACTCGAGCTCGCGGTGAAGGTCGGTGCGGGCCTGCTCGAGCTCGTGCTCGAGGACGGCGCGGCGCTCCTCGATCTCGGCGTCGATCGCCGCGCGGGCCTCGGCCGTCTCGCGCTCGAGGTCGAGGCGGGCCTGCTCGGTCTGCTTGGCGAGGTCGATGCGGGCCTGCTCGGTCTCCTTCGCGAGCTCGGCGCGCTTCTGGTCGAGCTCGATGGCCACCTCGGCGCGGGTCTGCTCGGTCTCCTCCTGCAGGCCGGCCGCGGCCGCGCGGGCCTCGTTGGCCTCGGTGTTCGCGGCGACGAGCATCTCGGCCGCCTTGCGCTCGGCCTCTGCGACGACCGCGGCGGACTCGCGCTTGGCCGTGGCTCGCACCTCGGCGGCCTCGGTCGACGCCGTGCCGCGGATCGACGCGGCGTCGCGGTTCGCGTCGTCGCGGGCCTGCTCGCTCGACTCGTGTGCGCGGGCGACCATGTCGTCGGCCTCGGCGCGGGCGTTCTCGAGCAGGCGGTTCGCCTGGGCGCGGGCCTCGCTCAGGGTGCGCTCGGCCAGTTCGTGCGCGTCGGAGCGCATGAGGTGCGCCTCATCCTCGGCGGCGCGACGCAGCTTCTCCGCGTCGATGTCGGCCTGGGCGATGAGGCGGGTCGACTGCTCCTCGGCGACGCGGAGCGTGTTCTCGAGCTTCGTGCCGAGGCCGGAGAACGTGGGGCTGCCGACCTCCTCGAGCTCGGCGGTCAGTTCCTCGATCCGCGCGAGGAGCCGCTTGTTCTCCTTCTGCGCGTCGCCGGACGCGTTGTTCGCCGCGATGATCTCGCGACGGAGCTGGTTGATGCTGCGGTCGACCTCGTCCTTGTCGTATCCGCGGAACACCTGCGTGAACTCGGTCTCTTCGACGGCCAATTCTTCCTCCGGGGTCCGTGTCCCGCGTTGTGGGGGGTTGTGGGGGGCGCGCGGGTCGCCTCCGATCATACGGCCCGGCGCCTCGCGTCAGGAGGCGGATGTCATCCAGACATCGGTTAGGAGACTCCCAGACACCGTCGGTAGTGTGGGGTGTCTTTGTCGGATGCCGCCCCCACGGCCTGGAGGTTAACCGAGTGCGATTCGTCCTCGCCATTCTGGCGTTCGCCGCTGCCGCCGTCCTGGTCGGCATCGGCATCGCCCAACGGACCGTCTTCCTCGAGCCGGACCGGGTCTCGCTCGGGACGGTCGTCGAGAACCAGGCGAGCTACACCGTGCTCACCCCCGAGGCGCTGGCCGCCAACGAGGGCAAGCAGACGATCACGGTCTCCGGCGGCGGTCCCGTCTACCTCTCCTATGGGCGGACCGACGACGTGCTCAGCTGGATCGGCGAGGACCCCTACGTCTCGGTCGGCTACGACGCCGAGACGGTCGAGCTCACGAGCGAGGTCGTCGTGGCGGAGCCGGTCGACGACTCGACGCCCACGACCCCGGCGACCGAGGAGCCGGAGGGCGACGAGGAGTCCGAGGGCGCCGAGGCGGAGCCCGACCCCGCCGCGTCGCCCGCGGGGAGCGACCTGTGGCTCGACGAGTTCACGGGCGACCGCACGCTCACGACCACCGTCGACGTCCCCGAGGGCATCGCCGTGCTGATCGCCTCCGACGGCACCGCGCCCGCCCCCGGCCGGATCGTCGTCGCGTGGCCGCTCGACAATGCCACGCCGTGGGCGGGTCCGCTCATCGCCGGCGGCGCCGCCCTCTTCCTCGCGGGCATCATCCTCGTGATCTCCGGGGTCTTCGCCCACCGCCGTTCGCGCGGTCCGCGCCGCAACCTCCCGAAGGGGCCGAAGGGCAAGCTCATGCGCGCGCCCAAGCCGCGATCGCAGCGTGCCGCCCTCGGCTCGGGTTCGCCCGGCCGGTCCCGGGGCCGCGCCCGGCGCGTCGCACTGGTGCCCGCCCTGCTCGTGCCGGCGATCGCCCTGTCCGGGTGCTCGGCCGACTACTGGCCCGACCTCTCGTCGGCCCCCGAGACGACGGCACCCGCCACCCCCGTCGAGACGGCCGCCGGCGACGCCGAGGGCGAGGAGGCCGAGCCGGCCGAGTCCGAGACGCCCGCGGTGGTCCCCGCGGTCACCGTGCCGCAGATGGAGCGCATCATGCGCCGCATCGCGGTCTTCACCACCGAGGTCGACGCCGACGCCGACGCGAAGCGGCTCGCCGAGCGCTTCACGGGCCCGGCCTACGAGGCCCGCAAGGCCAACTACGCGATCCGGAAGTCCCTGCCCGACCACGCCGCACTGCCCGCCATCCCGGCGGCCCCGCTGACGCTGACCCTGCCGCAGCAGGTCACGGGCTGGCCGCGCACCGTGCTCACGATCGCGAAGAACGAGGACGACGAGACGGTCGCACCCACCGCGCTCGTGCTCCGCCAGGAGTCGCCGCGCGAGAACTACAAGGTGCTCTACGCGACCGCGCTCGTCCCCGACGCCGACGTGCCGGAGGTCGCCCCGGCCTCGATCGGCGCGCCGCCCATCAACCCCGAGTTCAAGGGCCTGATCATGCCGACCGGGCAGGTGGCGCCGGCGTACGCCGACGTGCTGCTCAAGGGCGACGAGTCCGAGTACGCCGAGTTCTTCGACCCGGAGGGCGACGTCATCCGCCAGCAGCTCGGCGTCGAGGGGCAGAAGGCGATCGCCGCCGACCTCCCGGATACCGCCGACGTGGCGTTCTCGAACGAGCCGGGCGACAGCCCGACCGTCGCGCTCGCCACGAACGACTCGGGCGCGCTCGTGACGGTCTCGATCACGCAGACCGAGAAGGTCACGCCGAACGACGGCGGCACGATCGGCTTCAAGGAGGGTCAGCCCGGCGCGGCGCTCTCCGGGTTCGACGAGAAGAGCGCCAAGGGCGTCCAGCGCGTCATCGGCATCCAGCTCATGTTCTACGTTCCCGCGGTCGGTTCCGACGAGCAGATCCGCCTGCTCGGATGGTCCGAATCCCTGATCGGCGCATCGGAGGTCAAGTGACGAACGCGTTCCCACCCCACGAGCCCGCGAGCCTTCGCGGTGCAGTCGACCTGTCCTCGCTCGTCCACCGCGACGAGCGCCGGGCGACGGATGCCGCGGCGCCGGCCGTCGGCGGGACCGGCGGCTACGTCGCGGCCGTCGACGACCAGACCTTCGGCCAGGTGCTCGAGCTCTCGCGCACGGTCCCGGTCGTGCTCGCGCTCTGGGCATCGTGGAGCGAGCAGTCGACCCAGCTCGTGGCATCGCTCGAGCGGCTCGTCGACGCGCGCGAGGGCCGCATCGTGCTCGCCCCGGCCGACGCCGATCGCAGTCCGCAGCTCGTCCAGGCGCTGCAGGCGCAGGCCATCCCCACGGTGGTCGCGCTCGTCGCCGGCCAGCCGGTTCCGCTCTTCCAAGGCGTGCAGCCCGACGACGTGATCGAGCAGGTGTTCGACCAGCTGCTCGAGGTGGCCGAACGCAACGGCGTGACCGGGCGCGTGCCCGGCGCCGAGGGTGCGGAGGACGGCGAGGGCGTTGCCGGCGAGCCCGTGGAGGAGCCGCTGCCGCCGCTGCACCAGGAGGCGTTCGACGCGATCAGCCGCGGCGACTACGACGCCGCGGCATCCGCGTACCGCACCGCGATCGCGCAGGACCCGCGGGACGACCTCGCGGTGGCCGGGCTCGCGCAGGCCAACCTGCTCGGGCGACTGCAGGGCAAGACGCTCGATGAGATCCGCAACCGTGCGGCGACCGCGCCCTCCGACCTCGACGCACAGCTCGACGTCGCCGATCTCGACCTCTCCGGCGGCCACGTCGACGACGCGTTCTCGCGACTGCTCGAGCTCTTCCCGGCGCTCGATGCCGCGGGGAAGAACCGGGTGCGCGAGCGCTTGCTCGAGCTGTTCCAGGTCGCCGGCGTCGAGGACCCGCGCGTCGCCGCGGCACGGCGGCGGCTGGCGATGCTGTTGTACTAGGTCTCGATACGCTCCGGCTTCGCCGGTGCTCCTCGACGGCGGGGGGTCACTCGGGCTGGAACCAGAGCGCGCCGAGCGGCGGCAGGGTGAAGGTCGCCGAGGCGGGCTTGCCGGCCCAGGGCTCGTCGGTCGCGTCGACCCCGCCGAGGTTGCCGACTCCGGACCCGCCGAACTCCGCGGCATCCGTGTTGAGCACCTCGCGCCAGCGGCCGGCCGTGGGGAGTCCGAGGCGCACGCCCTCGTGCGGGGTGCCCGCGAAGTTGACGACGCACAGCAGCGGCCGGCGGTCGCGGTCGTAGCGGAGGAACGCGATCACGTTCAGGTCGGCGGCGCCGCCCTCGACCCAGTCGAACCCGGCCGAGTCGTCGTCGAGCTGCCAGAGCGCGGGCGTCTCGGCGTACGTGCGGTTGAGCCGGCCGACGAGCTCGGCGAGCTGCCGGTGGCTCGGCTGGTCGAGGATCCACCAGTCGAGGCCGCGCTCCTCGCTCCACTCGGAGAGCTGCCCGAACTCCTGCCCCATGAAGAGCAGCTGCTTGCCCGGGTGCGCCCACATGTAGGCGAGGTAGGCGCGCGTGTTCGCGAGCTGCTGCCAGTGGTCGCCGGGCATCTTGCGCACGAGCGAGCCCTTGCCGTGCACGACCTCGTCGTGGCTGATCGGCAGGATGAAGTGCTCGCTGAACGCGTACAGGAACGAGAACGTGAGCTCGCCGTGGTGGTGCGAGCGGTACATCGGGTCGCGCTGGAGGTACTGCAGGGTGTCGTGCATCCACCCCATGTTCCACTTGTAGCCGAACCCGAGCCCGCCCGACGAGGTCGTGGCCGTCACGCCCGGCCACGAGGTCGACTCCTCGGCGATCATGACGGTGCCGGGGTTGCGCTTGTACGCGGTCGCGGTCGCCTCCTGCAGGAATCCGATCGCCTCGAGGTGCTCGCGGCCGCCGTACCAGTTGGGCAGCCACTCGCCCTCCTCGCGCGAGTAGTCGAGGTAGAGCATGGATGCCACGGCGTCGACGCGCAGGCCGTCGACGTGCATCTCCTCCAGCCAGAACAGGGCGTTCGCGACGAGGAAGTTCCGCACGCGCGGGTTGCCGTAGTCGAAGACGAGGGTGCCCCAGTCCTTCTGCTCGCCGCGCCGCGGGTCGGGGTGCTCGTAGAGCGGCTCGCCGTCGAAGCGCGCGAGTGCCCACTCGTCCTTCGGGAAGTGGCCGGGCACCCAGTCCATGATCACGCCGATGCCCGCCTGGTGCAGCCGGTCGATCAGGTACTTCAGGTCGTCGGGGCTGCCGAAGCGCGACGTGATCGCGAAGTAGCCCGTGACCTGGTACCCCCACGAACCGCCGAACGGGTGCTCGGCCAGCGGCAGGAACTCGACGTGCGTGTACCCGAGCCACTGGACGTACTCGATGAGCTCGTCGGCGACGTCGCGGTATCCCTTGCCCGGACGCCACGAGCCGAGGTGGAGCTCGTAGATGCTCATCGGCAGCTCGTGCGGATTGCGGTGCGCACGCCCCGACATCCACTCGCCGTCGGCCCAGTCGTGCGCGCTCGTCGTCACGATCGACGCCGTCGCCGGGGCGATCTCGGCACGGCGCGCCATCGGGTCGGCCTTCATGAGCCACGCGCCGGACTGGGCGAGGATCTCGAACTTGTACGCCGCACCCGGTTCGACGTCGGGGACGAACAGCTCCCAGACCCCGCTCGAGCCCATGTTGCGCATCGCGTGCCCGACGCCGTCCCACCGGTTGAAGTCGCCGACGACGCGCACCGCGCGGGCGCGGGGCGCCCAGACGGTGAACGAGACGCCGCGGAGCGGGCCGGTGATGGACGGGTACTCGCGGTGGTGCGCGCCGAGCACCGTCCAGAGCTCCTCGTGCCGGCCCTCCTCGATGAGGTGCAGGTCGAGCTCGCCGATCGTGGGCGCGTACCGATACGGGTCGTCGGCGAGCCACTCGGCGCCGTCGTCGTAGCGGGCGCGGATGCGGTACCCGGTCGGTCCGAACGCGCCCGCGCCGGCCCACACGCCGTGGCCCGCGTGCTCGAGGGCGAGCTCGCCGCCGTCGTCGAGCACCGCGGTGACGGATGCCGCGAGCGGTCGCCGCACGCGGATCACCGTCCGGGCGCCGCCCTCGCCGGGGGCGTCGAACCCGTGCTGTCCGAGCACCCGGTGCGGGTCGTGGTAGCGGCCCTCCGCGACGGCGCGGAGGAGCTCGTCGGAGACGGGCGGGGCCTGGACGGGGGTCGTGTCGGTCATGCCGCGCCTCGAATCACTCGGAGGATGTGCACCGGCTGCGTGAACGCGTCGAGGCGCACGTAGTTGTGCTCGCCCCACTGCCAGCGCTCGCCGGTCACGAGGTCTTCCACGTCGAAGGCGGCGCCCTCCGGCAGGTCGATCGCCGGCAGGTCGAGGTGCACGGTCGTCTCGCGGACCGAGTGCGGGTCGACGTTCGCGACGACGAGGATCGTGTCGTGGTCGTCGGGGCCGTGGCCCTCGATGAAGCGACCCTCGAGGTGCTTGGAGTAGACGAGCACGGAGTCGTCGTCGCTGTAGTGGAAGCGGATGTTGCGGAGCTGGCCGAGCGCGGGATGGTCGGCGCGGATGCGGTTGAGGATGCCGAGGTAGAGGGCCAGCGACCTGCCATCCGCTTCGGCCTTCTCGAAGTCGCGGGGCTTGTACTCGTACTTCTCGTTGTCGATCGCCTCCTCGGCGCCGGGCCGGGCGACCGACTCGAACAGCTCGAAGCCCGAGTAGACGCCCCAGGTCGCACCGGCGGTCGCCGCGATGGTCGCGCGCACCGTGAAGGCGGCCGGCCCGCCGAACTGCAGGTACTCGGTGAGGATGTCGGGGGTGTTGACGAACAGGTTCGGCCGCATGAAGTCGGCGGTCTCCTGCGAGACGCTCGTGAGGAACTCCTCGAGCTCCGCCTTGGTGTTGCGCCACGTGAAATACGAGTACGACTGCTGGAAGCCGACCATCGCGAGCGCCTGCATCATCGCCGGGCGCGTGAACGCCTCGGCGAGGAAGACCACGTCGGGGTCGGTCGCGTTGATGTCGCCGATCAGCCGCTCCCAGAACGCGAGCGGCTTGGTGTGCGGGTTGTCGACGCGGAAGATCCGCACGCCCTGCTTCATCCAGTGCCGCACGATGCGGGTCACCTCGGCGACCAGGCCCTCGAAGTCGTCGTCGAAGTTCACGGGATAGATGTCCTGGTACTTCTTCGGCGGGTTCTCGGCGTAGGCGATCGTGCCGTCGGGGAGGGTCGTGAACCACTCCGGGTGCTCGGTCACCCACGGGTGGTCGGGGGAGGCCTGGAGTGCGAGGTCGAGCGCGATCTCGATGCCGAGCGCGGCGGCGCGGCGCACGAAGGCGCGGAAGTCGGCGAGCGTGCCGAGATCGGGATGCACGGCGTCGTGCCCGCCGGTCGCCGCGCCGATCGCCCACGGCGACCCGGGGTCGAAGGGCCCCGGCGTCAGCGTGTTGTTCGGGCCCTTGCGGAACGCGAAGCCGATCGGATGGATCGGGGGGAGGTAGACGACGTCGAAGCCCATCGCGGCGACGCCGTCGAGCCGGCGCTGCGCGGTGCGGAAGGTCCCCGACCGCCACGATCCGTCCTTCTTCAGCTGCCGCGCACCCTCCGAGCGCGGGAAGAACTCGTACCAGGATCCGACGCCGGCGCGGCGACGCTCGACGAGGATGTCGTGCTCCTCCGAGTCGGTCGTGAGCCGGGCGAGCGGGCGCGAGCGGAACTCCTCGAGCAGCGGGTCCTCGAGGAGGGCACGACGATCGGATGCCGCGGCCTCCGTGTCGCGAAGCGCCGCCGCGTACGCCTTCAGGCGCTTGCGCACCGCCGCAGGTCGCCCGGCCTCCTTCGCCGCGCGCTCCGCGAGCCGCGCCCCGATCTCGTACATCAGCTCGACGTCGACGCCGGCGTCGATCTTCAGCTCGGCGTCGTGCACCCACGTGCCGACCTCGTCGCCGAAGCCCGTCACCCGCCAGCGCCAGGTGCCGAGCTCGTCCAGCCGGACCTTCGCCTCCCATCGGTCGGTGCCCGCGGCGAGCGCCGTCATCCGGTGCCGCTGCCGCACGCCGGACGGGCTCGTGAGGACGAGCATCGCGCCGACGAGGTCGTGCCCCTCGCGGAAGACCGTGGCGCGGAACGGCACCACCTCCCCGGAGAACGCCTTCGGGTTCCATCGCGGATCAGGCAGGGCGGGCGTGAGCCGGGTCACGGGGATCCGGCCGGCACGGACTGGTCGGCTCGTCACGTTCCGACCGTAGCGCGGATGGGGTGCGATCGACACCGGGTTGCGCGGCGCTGCGCGCGCGTCCCGCCCCGTGGCATCCGTTCATCTTCCGGACACACGACGCTGCGTAGGGTGGACCCGTGAAGCCGATCCGCAAGTTCACCGTCCGGGCCGTCGTCCCGCCGCAGCTCGGTGCCCTCGAGGAGCTCGCCGCGAACCTCCGCTGGTCGTGGCACGAACCCACGCGTCGCCTGTTCGAGCACATCGATCCCGTCGGCTGGCGGCGGTCCGGGCGCGATCCGATCTCGTTCCTGGGCGACGTCGATCCGCGTCGCCTCGGCGAGCTCGCGAACGACGACGGCTTCACGGGATGGGCCGGACGGGAGCGCGACGCGCTCCGCGCCTACATCGCCGAGCCCCGCTGGTACCAGTCGCTCGAGGCCGAGACGCCGCGGACCGTCGCATACTTCTCGCCCGAGTTCGGCATCACCGAGGCGCTGCCGCAGTACTCCGGCGGCCTCGGCATCCTCGCCGGCGACCACCTGAAGGCCGCCTCCGACCTCGGCGTCCCGCTCGTCGCGGTCGGGCTGTTCTACAAGGCGGGGTACTTCTCGCAGGCGATCGCGCCCGACGGGTGGCAGCAGGAGCGCTACCCGGCGCTCGATCCCGACGGGCTGCCGCTGTCGGTGCTGCGCCGAGCCGACGGCGCGCCCGTCCAGGTCACGCTGGCCGTGCCCGGCGGACGGAGCCTGCACGCCCGCGTCTGGCAGGCGGCGGTCGGCCGCGTGCCGCTGCTCCTCCTCGACACCGACATCCCCGCGAACGACGACGACCTCCGTCAGGTGACCGACCGGCTCTACGGCGGCGGGGGAGAGCACCGCCTCCAGCAGGAGCTGCTCCTCGGCATCGGGGGCGTGCGCGCGCTGCGCGCGTGGAGCGAGCTGTCCGGCCGGCACTTCCCCGACGTCTTCCACATGAACGAGGGCCACGCCGGGTTCCTCGGCCTCGAGCGCATCTCGGCGTGCATCGGCGACGGGCTCTCGTTCGCCGAGGCGCTGCAGCTCGTGCGCGCCGGCACGGTGTTCACCACGCACACGCCGGTGCCGGCCGGCATCGATCGGTTCGACCGCGCGCTCGTGGCGAGCTACCTCGAGTCGGGACTGCTGCCCGGCATCGATCCGTCCGACGCGTTGCCGCTCGGACTCGAACCGGGCGTCCCGGCCGAGGACAGCGCGTTCAACATGGCCATGATGGGCCTCCGGCTCGCGCAGCGGGCGAACGGCGTGTCGAGGCTGCACGGCGAGGTCAGCCGGCGCATGTTCGGCGACCTCTGGCCCGGCTTCGACGCCGACGAGGTGCCGATCACCTCGGTCACGAACGGCGTGCACGCGCCCACGTGGACCGACCCGGCACTGCTCGCGCTCGCCGAGGAGCGACTCGGCACGGGCGACACCGAGCACGCCGATTGGCTGAGCCCCGCCGTCAGCGACGCCGAGCTCTGGGGCGTCAAGCGCGCGATGCGACTGCAGCTCGTCGACGATGCGCGCCGCCGCCTCAGCGTGGCCTGGGCCGACCAGCACGGCGGCGCGGTCGCGCCCGACTGGGTGCGTCGCGTGCTCGACCCCGACGTGCTGACGATCGGGTTCGCGCGCCGGGTGCCGACGTACAAGCGCCTGACGCTCATGCTGCAGGACCCGGAGCGGTTCGCCGCGATCCTCACGAACCCCGACCGCCCGGTGCAGTTCGTGATCGCCGGCAAGGCGCACCCGGCCGACGACGAGGGCAAGCGGCTCATCCAGCGCCTCGTGCAGTTCGCGCAGCGACCCGACCTCCGCGAGCGCATCGTGTTCCTCCCGGACTACGACATGGGCATGGCCGAGCGGCTCTACCCGGGCTGCGACGTCTGGATGAACAACCCGCTCCGCCCGCTCGAGGCCTGCGGCACCTCCGGTATGAAGGCGGCCATGAACGGCGCCCTCAACCTGTCGATCCTCGACGGCTGGTGGGCGGAGTACGCGGCCGACGACCACGGCTGGGTGATCCCCACGGCGGATGCCGCGGGCGACCAGGCCGAGCGCGACCGCCTCGAGGCATCCGCCCTCTACGACCTCCTCGAGCACCGCATCACGCGCCTCTTCTACGACCGCGACCGCGACGGCGTGCCCGCCGAGTGGATGTCGCGCGTGCGGCGCACGCTCGCGCACCTCTCGCCGGAGCTCGGCGCCGACCGGATGGTGCGCGAGTACGTCGAGCGGCTGTACCGCCCCGCTGCCGAGCAGGCGGCGCGCGTGGGCGCCGACGGCGCGAAGCCCGCACGCGAGCTCGCCGCGTGGGGCGCGCGTGTGCGCGCCGGCTGGCCCGGCGTGCAGGTGGCGCACGTCGAGTCCGGCGGTCTCGAGTCGACCCCGCACGTCGGCGACGAACTGCACCTGCGCGCGCACGTCGCGCTCGGCGCGCTGACGGAGGCCGACGTGTCGGTCGAGGTCGTCTCCGGCCATTCGCACGGCGACGACCGGATCGACGACGCGCGCATCGACGAGCTCGTGCCCGACGGGGCATCGACGACGGATGCCGCCACCCGCGTCTACGTCGGCACGGTCACGCTCGACCGCGCCGGAGCGTTCGGCTACACCGTGCGGGTCGTGCCGCGGCATCCGCTGCTCGTCTCGCCGGCCGAACTCGGGCTGGTCGCCGCAGCCGGCTGAGCCGACGGCCGCCGCGGTTCAGCGCCCGCGACGCAGCGCGCGGACGAGGCGGGGGAACACGCCGGTCGGGCGGAACTGCGGGTCGTCGCCGCGGACCACCTCGGCGCGCCATGCCCGGATGAACAGCGGGATGCAGAGCACGATGCCGACGACCAGGCTCCAGGACAGGAAGTCGACGACGAACTGCATCAGCGCGCCCGGGCGATGGGCGCGTAGCGGCCGGACGTCACCGCGACGAGGTCGTCGGGCGCGAGTTCGAGGTCGAGGCCCCGACGCCCGCCCGAGACGAGGATCGTCTCGAACAGGATCGCGGTCTCGTCGAGCACGGTCGGCAGCGCGACCTTCTGCCCGATCGGGCTGATCCCGCCGACGACGTAGCCCGTCTTCCGCTCGGCGACCGACGGGTCGGCCAGCTCGGCGCGCTTGCCGCCGAGCGCGGTGGCGAGCGCCTTGAGGTCGAGCTGGTCGGCGACCGGGACGATGCCGACGGCGAGCGCGCCGTCGACGCTCGCGAGCAGGGTCTTGAACACGCGCTCCGGCTCGATCCCGAGCTTCTCGGCCGCCTCGAGCCCGTACGCCGCCGCGCGCGGGTCGTGCTCGTACGGGTGCACCGTGAAGCGGACGCCCGCGCGCGTCAGCGCGACGGTCGCGGGCGTGCCGGCCGAGGCATCCGCTCGCTTCGCCATCAGGCCGGAGCCTCGGCTGCGCCGGCGTGGCCGGGGACGGCGCCGGCGTCGGGCCGCGCCGGCCCGGTCGCCTGCCGCCCGTCGTCCGCGACGTCGGCCTCGTCGGCCCCGGCGCCGAGCGAGCCGGCCGCGGCGTCCACCAGCACCGGCGCCGGTTCGCCCGACGCCCGGTAGAGCCGCATCGACTGCGGCGTCATCGCCAGGCGCGTGCCGGGCTCGTAACGGGCGCCGAGCTCATCGCCCGGCTCCTCGATCGCGGAATCCCACAGCAGTTCGTAGCCGTCGACGCCCGGGTGTGCGGGGAGCATCACCTCGACGTCCCGCTCGGAGGCGTGCACGACGAGCAGGATGCGGTTGTAGTCCTCGAACTCGGGCGTCGACGCCGCGAGGAACTGCAGGGTCCGCTGCGACGGGTCGTGCCAGTGCTCGATGGTCATGGTCTCGCCCGCGGCGTTGTACCAGTCCATCTGCGAGGCGCTCGGCACGCGTTCGCCGAAGCGGCCGTAGCGCACGGGCCTGAGCGCCGGGTTCTCGCGGCGGAGCCGCACGAGGTGCCGGGTGGTCGCCTCGAGCGCGGCGTCGCGCCCCGCGGCGTCCCAGGCCAGCCAGGTCAGGTCGGAGTCGTGGCAGTACGCGTTGTTGTTGCCGCGCTGGCTGCGGCCGTACTCGTCGCCCGCCGTGAGCATCGGGACCCCGGCCGAGAGCAGCAGGGTGCCGAGCAGGTTCCGGATGCTGCGGCGGCGCGCCGCGCCGACCGCGGCGTCGTCCGTGGGGCCCTCCACGCCGTGGTTGTAGGAGTTGTTGTGGTCGGAGCCGTCGCGGTTGTGCTCGCCGTTGCCGAGGTTGTGCTTCACGTCGTACGCGGTGAGGTCGGCGAGGGTGAAGCCGTCGTGCGCGGTGATGAAGTTCAGGCTCGCGAGCGGGCCGCGCTCGGCGGCGAACGTGTTCGACGACCCCGCGAGGCGCGTCGCGAAGCGGCCGATGCCGCTGCCCTGCTCGCCGTGGCGCTCGCGGCGCAGGTCGCCGAGCCAGAAGTCGCGCATGCGGTCGCGGTAGCGGTCGTTCCACTCGCTGAAGCCGGGCGCGAAGTTGCCGGTCTGCCAGCCGAACGGACCGACGTCCCACGGCTCGGCGATCAGCTTCGACGCCCCGATCACGGGGTCGGCGAGCATGGCCCGCAGCAGCGGGTGGTCGGGGGAGTAGGCACCGAGCGCGTCGCGGCCGAGCGTCGCCGCGAGGTCGAGGCGGAACCCGTCGACCTGCAACTCCTCGGCCCAGTAGCGCATCGAGTCGAGCACGAGCCGAACCGGCGCATCCCGCCCGAAGTCGAGCGTGTTGCCGCAGCCGGTCGTGTCGACGTACCGGCCGTGCGCGTCGTGGCGGTAGTACGTCGCGTTGTCGATCCCGCGGAAGCTGTACGTCGGCCCCTGCCGGCCCTCCTCCGCGGTGTGGTTGTAGACGACGTCGAGCACGACCTCGAGACCCGCCTCGTGCAGGCGCTTGACCATGCCCGCGAACTCGCGTCGGACGGCGGCGGGTCCGGCGGCCTGCGCCTCCGCGCTCGCGTAGGGCGCGTGCGGCGCGAAGAAGCCGAGCGTGTTGTAGCCCCAGTAGTTGACCTGCCCTTGGCGCACGAGCCGCTCCTCGGCGACGAACGCCTGGACCGGAAGCAGTTCGACGGTCGTGACGCCGAGGCCGGTGAGGTACTCGAGCGACGCGTCGTGCGCGAGCCCGGCGTACGTGCCGCGCAATGCCTCGGGGATGCGCTCGTTGAGGCGGCTGAATCCCTTCGGGTGCGTCTCGTAGATCACGGTGTGATCGAGCGGCACGCGGGGCTTGCGGGCGCCGCCCCAGTCGAACCCCTCCGAGGCGAGCGAGTCGAGCACGACCCCGCGCCACGACCCGTCGGCCGCCGCATGCAGGCCCCTCGCCCACGGGTCGAGCAGCGTGTGCGCCGGGTTGAAGGCGTACTCGAGGCCCACCGGCCCGTCGACGCGCAGGCCGTAGAGCGCGCCCGGGACGAGCGCGCGCGAGGATGCCTCCCACACGCCGTGCGCGTCGCGCTCGAGCGCCACCCGCTCGATCGCCCAGTCCGGGTCCTCCGCGCCGAAGACCTCGAGGTCCACGGAGGTCGCGTGCTCGGACCAGACCCGGATCGTCCCTTCGCCCGGGCCGGTGCGCACGCCGAGGTCGCGGAGCGGATCGGGCGGGGACATGCGAACTACAGTAGTTCGTGGGGAACCGGTTCCCGGTCAGGAGGTGCTCGATGCCCCGCCCCGACCCCGTCTACCTCGACCACGCCGCCACGACGCCCCTCCGCCCGGAGGCGATCGACGCGATCACGCACGCACTCGGGCTCGTCGGCAATCCGGCCTCGATCCACAGCGCGGGGCAGCACGCCAAGCGCCTGCTCGAGGAGTCGCGCGAGCAGGTCGCCGCCACGCTCGGCGCCGACCCGATCGAGGTCGTCTTCACGGGCAGCGGCACCGAGGCCGTGAACCTCGCGATCAAGGGCCTCTTCTGGCGCCGGCGTGCCGAGGCCGGCGCCCACCGCATCCTGCTGCCCGGCGGCGAGCACCACGCCACGATCGACACGGTCGAGTGGCTCGGGCAGACCGCCGGGGCCGAGGTCGTCGAGCTGCCCCTCGACGAGGTCGGACGTCTGCCGGTCGACGCGCTCGCCGCGGAACTCGCGCGGGATGCGCCATCCGTCGCGCTCGTCACGATGCTCTGGGCGAACAACGAGGTCGGCACGATCGAGCCGGTCCTCGAGGTCGCCGAGCTCTGCGCGCGGGCGGGCGTGCCGTTCCACGTCGACGCGATCGCCGCGTACGGGCACGTGGCGATCGACCTGCGTGCGATCCGCCGCGAGACCACGGCCCCTCCGGGTGCGGGGCTGGTCGCGATCAGCGTGTCGGCGCACAAGGTCGGCGGACCGGTCGGCATCGGCGCGCTCGTCCTCGACCGGTCGACCCGCATCGAGCCGTTGCTGCACGGCGGCGGCCAGCAGCGACGCATCCGCTCGGGCACGCAGGATGTCGCGGCGGCGGCCGGGTTCGCCGCGGCCGCGCGCGCGACGACCTCGCACGCCGCGGCCGAGGACGAACGGATGTCGCGCCTGCGCGACCGTCTCGTGGCGGCGGTCGCGGCATCCGTGCCCGACGCGCGCCTGTCGGGCGACCCCGACCCGGCCGGACGACTGCCCGGCAACGTGCACTTCTCGTTCCCGGGGTGCGAGGGCGACTCCCTGCTCTTCCTGCTGGATGCGGCGGGCGTCGCCGTCTCGACCGGATCGGCGTGCCAGGCCGGCGTGCCCGAGCCCTCGCACGTGCTGCTCGCCATGGGTCGCACCGAGGCCGAGGCGCGCGGTGCGCTGCGCATCACGCTCGGCCGGACGACGACCGGCGCCGACGTCGACGCGTTCCTCGAGGCGCTCCCGGCCGCCGTCGAGCGCGCGACCCGCGCCGGCATGGCCGACCGGGTCACGAGCTTCGACCGCTGAGGGCGGCCTCGGGGCATCCGTTCAGGAGGTGGTTCGTAGACTGGGAGGCGTGCGAGTCCTGGCAGCGATGAGCGGCGGCGTCGACAGCGCCGTCGCGGCCGCGCGCGCCGTCGATGCCGGTCACGACGTCGTCGGCGTGCACCTCGCGCTCAGCCGCATGCCCGGCACGCTCCGCACCGGCAGTCGCGGCTGCTGCACCATCGAGGACTCGATGGACGCCCAGCGCGCCGCGAACGTGCTCGGCATCCCGTACTACGTGTGGGACTTCTCCGAGCGGTTCAAGGCCGACGTCGTGGACGACTTCATCGCCGAGTACGCCGCCGGCCGCACGCCGAACCCGTGCATGCGCTGCAACGAGCGCATCAAGTTCGCCGCGCTGCTCGAGAAGGCGCTCGCGCTCGGCTTCGACGCCGTCGCCACCGGCCACTACGCGAAGATCACGACGGATGCCGCGGGCCGCCGGGAGCTGCACCGCGCGAGTGCGGAGGCGAAGGACCAGAGCTACGTGCTCGGCGTCCTCACGACCGAGCAGCTCGCGCACGCGTACTTCCCGCTCGGCGACACGCCGTCGAAGCAGCTCGTCCGCGAGGAGGCCGCGCGGCGCGGCCTGTCGGTCGCGCAGAAGCCCGACTCGTACGACATCTGCTTCATCTCCGACGGCGACACCAAGGGCTGGCTCGCCGAGAAGGTCGGCGCGGCGCCGGGTGACATCGTCGACCGCTCGGGCGCCGTCGTCGGGGCCCACGACGGCGCGCATGCGTACACGGTCGGCCAGCGGCGGGGGCTCCGGCTCGGAACGCCCGCGGCCGACGGCAAGCCGCGGTTCGTGCTCGAGGTCCGGCCGAAGGAGCGCACCGTGGTGGTCGGCCCGAAGGCGGCGCTCGCCGTCGCCGAGGTCGCCGGCACCCGGTTCTCCTGGGCCGGCGCCGGCCCCGTGGCATCCGGTCTCGTCGGCGCCGACGGCGACGCGTTCGGCTGCGAGGTGCAGATCCGGGCGCACGCCGACCCGGTGCCCGCGATCGCGAGGGTGACGACGGATGCCGCCGGCTCCGCCGAGCTCGTGATCACTCCCGAGACGCCCCTCGACGGCGTCGCGCCGGGCCAGACGGCGGTCGTGTACGTCGGCACCCGGGTGCTCGGCCAATGCACGATCGACCGCACCGTGAGCGCGGTCCCCGTCGACGCTTGAGTGAAATCTGTCCCCCATTCGGGGGTCGATTCGCGTAGGGTCGCAGGGTGGCGTCGCACCCCCGGCGACGTCGCGTGAGGAGTTCCCCATGACGTACTCGCACTCGTTCCCGCCGGTCGACCACGCCCGCGACCCGGCGGATCCGTTCCGGAACCTCGACCCGGCACCGGCCACGCAGCCGACGCTGGTCATCGATCCCGGCCCCGACGCGTTCGACGACGCCGTCCACGCCCGGCCGGTCACCCCCGAGGAGGTCGTGGAGCGCCAGCGCGAGGCGTTCGGCGGTCCGAGGATCGGCGCCGCGTTCTTCGGCGTGCTCGTCGCCGCGGCGACGGCGGTCCTGCTCGCCGCGGCGCTCGTCGTCGCGGACGAGATGCTCGGACTGGGGGTCGTCCCGGATCCCTGGGCGTCGGGCGGCATCGGTCCGCTCGACGCGACCTCGGCCGGATGGGTCGTCGTCGGCGCGCTCCTCGCGATGGTGCTCGCCGCCTCCTACTGCGGCGGGTACGTCGCCGGGCGGATGGCGCGCTTCAGCGGCGTCGCGCAGGGGATCGCCGTGTGGGTGTGGGCGATCGCGATCGGGATCGCCGGTTCCATCGGCGTGGTGCTGCTGGACGGGCGGTACGACGTCCTCGCGCGCGCGACGGCGGCGGTGCCGCGCGTTCCGGTCCCCGGCGACGTGCTCCTGACGGCCGGGATCATCGCCGCGGTCGCGACCGGCGTCGTCGCCCTCGGCGGCGCCGTGCTGGGCGGGGTCGTCGGCGTCCGATACCACCGCCGGGTCGACCGCGTGGGGCTCGACGACTGAGCGGGCCGCTCCGGGTCGGATCCGGCCCCGGAGCCGGACCGGGACGTCGATTCGCCGCACGCCTGAGTGCCTGCTGGATGTTCGCTGCACGCCGCGAGTGCGGAAGCGGGCGGTTTGTCAAGGCCCGCGCGGCCGTCGCGGGCCCCGCGTAGGGTCGCTGTCGTGCCGGCAGGGCGATGCCCCGCGGCGACGAGAGAGAGGGGACCCATCATGAGCACCTCATCCGATCGACCCGCCCGCGACCGATTCGCGAGCACTCCCGCCGACCGGGACGGCGACGGCGTCCGCGACGACCGCGAGGTCGTCGACCGGGACGGCGACGGCGTCCGCGACGACCGCGAGGCGGTGGGCCGCCGCGCGGATCCGGTCCACGACCGCACGGCGGCCGACCGGGACGGCGACGGCGTCCGCGACGACCGCGAGGTCGTCGACCGAGACGGGCGCATCGCGCACGACGACCGGCCCGTGGTGGCCGATCCGGCGATGCGGGCGGCGATGCTCGATCGCGAGCGCGAACGCTTCGGGGGCATGAAGTTCGGCTCCGCCTTCTTCGGCTGGCTGACGGCCGTCGGCGTGGCGGTCCTGCTCACCGCGTTCCTCGCGGCGACCGGCGCCGCGCTCGGTCTCGGGACCCTCGGCGAGGACCTCGACGAGGCGGCGGCCGCGAACGCCGGAACGGTCGGCATCGTCGGCGCCATCGTGCTGCTCGTCATCCTGTTCGTCGCCTACTTCGCGGGCGGCTACGTCGCCGGACGGATGGCGCGCTTCAACGGCCTCAAGCAGGGCCTCGCCGTGTGGCTCTGGGCGATCATCGTGGCCGTCGTGGGCGCCGTCATCGCTGCGATCGCCGGCAGCCAGTACGACGTCCTCGCGAGCCTGAACGCCTTCCCGCGCATCCCCGTCACCGAAGGCGAGCTGACGATCGCCGGTATCGCGACGCTCGTGATCGTCCTCGCGGCGAGCCTCGGCGGCGCCGTCCTCGGCGGCAAGGCCGGTACCCGCTACCACCGGAAGGTCGACGCGGTCGGCTTCGGCACCGAGCCGGTCCGGTGACGCCCGCCGGTTTCGCGCATCGTCGCGGATCCGGCCTCGGGAAGGGAGCGCACCCGCCTCGGGTGCGCTCCCTTCCCATGCGAGGGCGACGTCGGAGGGCGCTCCTAGGATGGCTCACGTGACCGACATCCCCACCGGGTTCGACGACGCCCGAAGCGAGTCCGAGGCCCTCCGCGAGCGCATCGAGCGGTATCGGACCACGTACTACTCGGAGGGCGTGAGCCTCGTCAGCGACGCGGAGTACGACGCCGACTTCCACCGGCTCGAGGCCATCGAGCGCGCCTTCCCCGAGCTCGCCGGGCAGGACAGCCCGACGCAGCAGGTCGGCGCCGCGCTCGTCTCCGTCGGGTTCCCGCCCCACGAGCACGCCGAGCGCATGCTGAGCCTCGACAACGTGTTCAGCCTCGACGAGTTCGCCGAGTGGGCGAGCAAGGCGCAGGCGGCGGCCGGGCGTCCCGTCCGCTGGCTGTCGGAGCTCAAGATCGACGGCCTGGCGATCAGCCTCGGCTACCGCGACGGCGTCCTCGAGACCGCGACCACCCGCGGCGACGGCCGCGTAGGGGAGGACATCACCGAGAACGTCGAGTTCATCCCGGCGATCCCGAGGCGGCTCGAGGGCGAGGGGTTCCCGCCCTTCTTCGAGGTCCGCGGCGAGGTCTTCCTCCGCTCCGAGGACTTCGAGGCACTGAACCGTCGCCAGCATGCGCTCCAGGCCGAGTTCGCCGCCGAGCAGCGGGCGAAGGGCCGGGCGGAGGAGTCCGTCCCGACCCGGTTCCCCGAGTTCGCGAACGCCCGGAACACGGCCGCGGGCAGCCTCAGGCAGCGGCGCGAGAACAAGACCGCGCTCCAACTCGAACTCATGCGCGAGCGGCTCGGCCGGCTCGCCCTGTACCTGCACGGCATCGGCGCGTGGGCGGACCCGCCCGTCTCCAGCCAGTCCGAGATCTACGGGCTGCTCGCAGGCTGGGGGCTGCCCGTCTCGCCGCACTCCCGCGTGTTCGACACGATCGACGAGGTGACGGCCTTCATCGCCGACCGCGGCGAGCACCGGCACGACGTCGAACACGAGATCGACGGCATCGTGGTGAAGATCGACGAGCTCGCCCTGCACGACGAGCTCGGGGCGACCAGCCGCGCGCCGCGCTGGGCCATCGCCTACAAGTACCCGCCCGAAGAGGTGCACACGAAGCTCCTCGACATCCGCGTCGGGGTCGGTCGCACCGGCCGGGCGACCCCGTACGCGGTGATGGCGCCCGTCAAGGTGCAGGGCAGCACCGTCGAGCAGGCGACGCTGCACAACCAGGAGGTCGTCCGGGCCAAGGGCGTGCTGATCGGCGACACCGTCGTGCTCCGCAAGGCCGGCGACGTCATCCCCGAGATCCTCGGCGCCGTCGAGGAACTGCGTGACGGCACCGAGCGCGAGTGGCGTATGCCCGAACGCTGTCCGGAGTGCGGCACGCCGCTCCGGCCGGCGAAGGAGGGCGACATCGACCTCCGCTGCCCGAACGCGCGCAGCTGCCCCGCGCAGGTGCGAGGCCGCGTCGAGCACATCGGCTCGCGCGGAGCGCTCGACATCGAGGCGCTCGGCGAGGTCACCGCCGCGGCGCTCACGCAACCGTACGTGCCGGCGACGCCTCCGCTCGCGACGGAGGCCGGGCTGTTCGAGCTCACCGTCGACGAGCTGGTGCCGATCGAGGTCGTGGTCCGCGATGCCGAGACCGGTGAGCCGCGAACCGACCCGGTCACGGGCGAGGAGGTCCGGCGGGCGCCGTTCCAGAAGGTGCGCATCACCTATCCGCCGGGTGCCGAGCGGATGACGCCGGCCGAGCGCCGGGCCGCCGGCATCCGGAAGGACCATCGCGAGCTCCTGCCCTCCGAAGCCGCGACGAAGCTCGTCGCCGAACTCGAGAAGGCCAAGACCAAGCCGCTCTGGCGCATCCTCGTCTCGCTCAACATCCGCCACGTCGGGCCGGTGGCCGCGCGCGCACTCGCCGACCACTTCGGCTCGCTCGACGCGATCCGCTCGGCGAGCCGCGAGGAACTCGCGGAGGTCGAGGGCGTCGGCGGCATCATCGCGGACTCGCTCCTCGAGTGGTTCGAGGTCGATTGGCACCGCGAGATCGTCGAGCGATGGGCCGCGGCCGGAGTGCGGTTCGCGACCCCCGGGCACCCGGGGCCGGGCCGGGCCGCCGACGCGGGCGGCGTGCTCGCCGGGCTGACGGTGGTCGCCACCGGCAGCCTCGATGGATTCACCCGCGAGGGCGCCCAGGAGGCGATCATCGCCGCCGGCGGCAAGGCGGCGTCGAGCGTCTCGAAGAAGACCGACTTCGTGGCGGCCGGCCCCGGCGCCGGCTCGAAGCTCGCCAGGGCCGAGGAGCTCGGTGTCCGGATCATCGACGCGGCGCAGTTCGCGGTCCTCGTGACGCAGGGTCCGGCGGCGCTCGACGTGTGAGGGCCGGGGTCCGGCGTCGGCCGCTCCGTCGCGCCTCGATAGAATCGCTGCATCCCCATTCCCGGACGACGGAGCAGCATGTCTGAAATCAGCGCCGAGCAGGTCGCGCACCTCGCGAACCTCGCACGCATCGCGCTCACCGAGGAAGAGATCGAGCACCTCACGACGGAGCTCGGCCAGATCATGCAGGCGGTCGAGAAGGTGAGCGAGGTGGCCACGCCCGACGTGGTGCCCACGAGCCACCCGATCCCGCTGCACAACCCGCTTCGCGAGGATGTGCCGGCCGACGTCCTGAGTGTCGAGCAGGCGCTGTCGGGCGCGCCCGAGCACGACGGCACCCGCTTCGTGGTCTCGGCGATCCTGGGGGAGGAGCAGTGAGCGACCTGATCCGGCTGAGCGCCGCCGACCTCGCCGCGAAGCTCGCCACCGGCGAGGTCTCGTCGGTCGAGGCGACCACGGCCCACCTCGACCGCATCGCCGCCGTCGACGGCGCGGTGCACGCGTTCCTGCACGTCAACGACGAGGCGCTCCAGGCCGCCGCCGACGTCGACCGCCGGCGCGCGGCCGGCGAGGAGCTCGGCCCGCTCGCCGGCGTGCCGATCGCGATCAAGGACGTCCTCGTGACCAAGGGGATGCCGTCCACCTCGGGTTCGCGCATCCTCGAGGGCTGGGTTCCGCCGTACGACGCCACGCCCGTGCGCAAGGTCCGCGAGGCCGGCATGGTCCCGCTCGGCAAGACCAACATGGACGAGTTCGCGATGGGCTCCTCGACGGAGCACTCCGCCTACGGCCCGACGCACAACCCGTGGGACCTCGACCGCATCCCCGGCGGCTCGGGCGGCGGCTCGGCCGCGGCCGTCGCGGCCTTCGAGGCGCCGCTCGCGCTCGGCAGCGACACGGGCGGCTCCATCCGCCAGCCCGCGCACGTCACGGGCACGGTCGGCACCAAGCCCACCTACGGCGGGGTCAGCCGCTACGGCTCGATCGCGCTCGCCTCGTCGCTCGACCAGATCGGCCCCGTGAGCCGCACCGTGCTCGACGCAGCGCTGCTGCACGACGTCATCGCCGGGCACGACCCGCACGACCAGACATCGATCCCCGACGCGTGGCCGTCGATGGCCGAGGCGGTGCGCCGAGCGGATGTCTCGGGCCTCCGCATCGGCGTGGTGAAGGAGCTCGACTCCGACGGCTTCCAGGCGGGCGTCCGTCAGCGCTTCCACGAGTCGCTCGAGCTGCTCGCGGCGAACGGCGCGGAGATCGTCGAGGTCAGTGCGCCGAACTTCGAGTACGCGATCGCCGCGTACTACCTGATCCTGCCCGCCGAGGCGTCGTCCAACCTCGCGAAGTTCGACTCGGTGCGCTTCGGCCTCCGCGTCGTCCCCGAGGGCGGCGGCACGGTCGAGGAGGTCATGGCGGCCACGCGCGAGGCGGGCTTCGGCCCCGAGGTCAAGCGCCGGATCATCCTCGGCACCTACGCCCTGTCGGCCGGCTACTACGACGCGTACTACGGCAGCGCGCAGAAGGTGCGCACGCTCGTGCAGCAGGACTTCGACGCGGCGTTCGCGAAGGTCGACGTGCTGGCCACGCCCACCGCGCCGACCACGGCGTTCAAGCTCGGCGAGAAGCTGCACGACCCGCTGTCGATGTACCTGAACGACGTGGCGACGATCCCCGCGAACCTCGCGGGCGTGCCGGGCATCTCGGTCCCGGCGGGCCTCGCCCCGGAGGACGGCCTGCCGGTCGGCATCCAGTTCCTCGCGCCGGCGCGCGAGGACGCCCGCCTCTACAACGTCGGCGGCGCCCTCGAGGCGCTCCTCGTCGACCGCTGGGGCGGTCCGCTGCTCGCGCAGGCTCCCGACCTCTCCACCCACGAACTCAAGGCGACCGAGGAGGGCGTGGTCTGATGGCGCGCGTGGCACTCATGGACTTCGACGAGGCACTCGAGCGCTTCGAGCCGGTGATCGGCCTCGAGGTGCACGTCGAGCTCAACACGAAGACGAAGATGTTCTCGTCGGCGCCGAACCCGGCGAACGACGAATTCCACGGCGCCGAGCCGAACACGCTCGTCGCGCCCGTCGACATGGGCCTGCCGGGCTCCCTCCCGGCCGTGAACGGCACCGCGGTGCGCTTCTCGATCTCGCTCGGGCTCGCGCTCGGCTGCTCGATCGCGCCGTCCAGCCGGTTCGCGCGGAAGAACTACTTCTATCCCGACCTCGGCAAGAACTACCAGATCTCGCAGTACGACGAGCCGATCGCCTTCGAGGGCTCGGTCGAGGTCGAGCTCGAGAACGGCCGCACGTTCGAGGTCGCGATCGAACGCGCGCACATGGAGGAGGACGCCGGCAAGCTCACCCACGTGGGCTCGACCGGTCGCATCCACGGCGCCGAGTACTCCCTCGTCGACTACAACCGCGCGGGCGTGCCGCTCGTCGAGATCGTCACGAAGCCGATCGTGGGGGCCGGGGCGGATGCTCCGGCGCTCGCCCGCGCGTACGTCGCGACGATCCGCGACATCGTGCTCTCGCTCGGCATCTCCGAGGCGCGCATGGAACGCGGCAACCTCCGCTGCGACGCGAACGTCTCGCTCCGCCCGAAGGGCCGGGAGAAGTTCGGAACGCGCACCGAGACGAAGAACGTCAACTCGATGCGCTCGGTCGAGCGCGCGGTCCGCTACGAGATCCAGCGCCAGGCGGCGATCCTCGCCGACGGCGGCACGATCACGCAGGAGACCCGCCACTGGCACGAGGACACGGGCACGACGAGCCCGGGGCGTCCGAAGTCCGACGCCGACGACTACCGCTACTTCCCCGAGCCCGACCTGCTCCCGGTCGAGCCCGACCCGGCCGTCATCGAGGAGCTGCGTGCCGCGCTGCCCGAGCCGCCCGCCGCGCGCCGCCGCCGCCTGAAGTCCGAATGGGGCTTCACCGACCTCGAGTTCCAGGACGTCGCCAACGGCGGCCTGCTCAACGAGGTCGCCGCGACCGTCGAGGCCGGTGCGACCCCCGCGGCCGCCCGCAAGTGGTGGACGGGCGAGCTCACCCGCATCGCGAACGCGCAGGGCGCGGATGCCGCGGGCCTCGCCGAGCCGGCGCACGTGGCCGAGCTCGCAGCGCTGGTCGACGAGGGCACCCTGACCGACCGCCTGGCGCGCCAGGTGCTCGAGGGCGTCATCGCGGGCGAGGGTTCGCCGCGCGAGGTCGTCGACGCCCGCGGGCTCGCGGTGGTCTCCGACGACGGCGCGCTCATCGCCGCGATCGACGAGGCGCTCGCGGCGCAGCCCGACGTGCTCGCGAAGATCCGCGACGGCAAGGTGCAGGCCGCGGGCGCCGTCATCGGCGCGGTCATGAAGGCGATGAAGGGCAAGGCCGACGCGGCGCGCGTGCGCGAGCTCGTCCTCGAGCGCGCCGCCGCCGACACCTGAGTCACCACGTATGCGGATGCCGCGGAGCGCGTGGTCGCGCCGCGGCATCCGTCGTCTCACAGCGCGCTCTTGGCGTGCGTGGGTAGCGTGAGCCCTCCGACCCCTTTGCGAGGACACCATGGGATTCCTGGACCGACTCTTCGGCGGCGGAGACGACCGCTCGGCACGACCCGCCCCCTCCGTACCGCCAGCGCCGCAGGCGCGACGTCCCAGCGAGGACGAGCTCGCCATCGAGCGCTACCGCTACCTGCTGCGCACGGCGCCGCCCGAGTCGATCGAGGCGGTGCACGCCGAGGCGTTCGCGAAGCTCACGCCCGAGCAGCGGCAGCAGGTGTTCCGTTCGCTGGCCGAGCAGGCGCCCGAGGGTGAGCGGCTCACCGCGGACGATCCTCGATCCCTGGCACGGGCGGCCACGCGCCAGGAGCTGCGCCGGCCGGGATCGATGGAGCGCGCCTTCGCCGGAACGGCCGCTGCGCCGGGCGCCGCGGGCGCCTCGTCGGCCGTGCGGCCGGGGCCGTCGTTCGGGTCGATGGTCGGCGGCTCGCTCCTCGGCACCGTCGCCGGCGTCGTGATCGGCTCGGCGATCGCGCAGGCGTTCCTGCCCGATCCGTCCGCGTTCGACGCGTCCGGGGACGGCGGCGCGGATGCCGGCGCCGGCGCCGACGCGGGCTCGGTCGACGCCGCGGGTGCGGGCGACGCGGGCGGCGATTGGGGCGGCTTCGGCGACTTCGGCGGCGGCGGGGACTTCGGCGACTTCGGCTTCTGACCGGGGTGTCGGCGGCGAGCGGTAGGGTCGCTCCGTGAGCAAGCAGGACGGCTCGTCGCGCCAGGTGACGATCGCGCCGGTCGACGACTCCGGAACGCCGATCCTGCACGTCGACATGGATGCGTTCTTCGTGTCCGTCGAGCTGCTCCGTCGGCCCGAGCTGCGCGGCCGGCCCGTGCTGGTGGGCGGCACCGCGGGGCGCGGCGTCGTGGCGGCGGCGAGCTACGAGGCCCGGCGCTTCGGCGTCAACTCGGCCATGCCGATGTCGCTCGCCCTGCAGCGGTGCCCGAACGCGGTCGTGCTCCGCGGCGACCACCGTCGCTACTCCGAGTACTCCGAGCGCGTCATGACGATCTTCCGCGAGCTCACCCCGCTCGTGGAGCCGTTGTCGATCGACGAGGCGTTCCTCGACGTCTCCGGCGCGCGACGGCTCCACGGCAGCCCGGCCGAGATCGCCTGGACGATCCGCCGTCGCGTGCACGACGAGACCGGCCTGACGTGCTCGGTCGGCGTCGCCGCGAGCAAGTACGTCGCGAAGGTCGCGTCGTCCCGCGCGAAGCCCGACGGCATGCTCGTCGTCCCCGCGTCCGAGACCACCGCGTTCCTGCACCCGCTGCCGGTATCGGCGCTGTGGGGCGTCGGGCGCGTGACCGAGGAGTCGCTCCTGAAGCTCGGGCTCCGCACGGTCGGCGATGTGGCGCAGATGCCGGAGGAGGCACTGACCCGCGCGGTGGGTCCGGCCCTCGCGGCGCGGCTCGCGCGGCTCGCGAACGGCATCGACCCGCGCGACGTCGAGACGCGGCGCACGGAGAAGAGCATCGGGCACGAGACGACGTTCCACCACGATCTCGTCGCGCACGACGAGATCGCCCGTGAGCTGCTCCGGCTCGCGACGGACGTCGGCGTGCGCCTCCGACGCGCGGGCGTGCTCGCCCGCACGGTGACCCTGAAGCTCAGGTACGGCGACTTCACGACCGTCACGCGATCGCGCACGCTCGCCGAGCCGACCGATGTCGCGCGCCGCATCTACGAGGAGGCGCTCGTGCCCCTCGGCGACCTCGTGGGCGACGGGCGGCGGGTCCGGCTCATCGGCGTGCGGGCCGAGCAGCTGCGACCGGCCGGCGACGGGGCGCCGCTGTGGGACCCCGACGAGGAGTGGCGCGACGCCGAGCGCACGATCGACGAGGTCGTCCGGCGATTCGGGCGCGGGGCCGTGCGGCCCGCCGCGCTCGTGCGTCCCGCGGTCGAGTCGGCGGCGCCGACCGTGCGCGATGCGACCGAGGAGCACCCGCCCACCGGGCCGCGTTCGTTCTGGTGAGACGTGCAGGGCGCCCGAGCGAGCGGACGCGTGCCCGCGGCATCCGTCAACGCCCTTCCGACGCTCACGCTGCGCCGGTACCGTGGCCGCATGGCTGATTTCGTGCTCGAACTCGCAGACAAGGTCGCCGGCGTCGGCGTCCGCACCTCGTACGCCGACAAGGTGGAGATCGGGGGCGCCGAGGTCGTGCCGGTCGCCCTCGGCGCCTACGGCTTCGGCGGCGGCGCGGGCAGCGGCACCGACAGCTCGGACCAGCAGGGCGAGGGCTCCGGCGGCGGAGGCGGCGGCTGGTCGGTTCCGCTCGGCGCCTACGTCGGCCGCGGCGGCGATGTCCGGTTCGAGCCGAACGTGCTCGGCCTGCTCATCGTGTCCATCCCGCTGGTCGTGGTCACGGGCAAGGCGCTGCGGATGGTGATCCGCGCGCTGAAGAAGTAGTCCGGGGGCGCCGCGGCCGCACGCGGCATCCGCTCCTTGTCATGCGCGGTCATCGGACGTCCGGCGTGCCGTCGGGGTGCGCGACGCGCGTATACTCGGGGGCGAACACGGGAGTCCGGTGAGCCGGGCTGAGAGGAAGGTTCTCAACCTTCGACCGTCGAACCTGATCTGGGTCATGCCAGCGCAGGGAGGGCATCCGATCTCATTCCCGTGCCGCTTTCCTCGAGACGAAAGGGCACGACAGTGCACGAGACATCCACCGACCAGACCCCCACGGCCGGCACGAACGGCGATCGCGAGTCCGCGGCCGCGCGCAGCACCCGCTGGCGCGTCGTCGACATCGTGGTCGCCAGCGTGATCGGCGTCGCGACGGGCCTGGTCTTCCTCATCTGGAACAACGTCGGCTACGCGTGGTTCAGTGCCGCCGACGCACTGACGCCCGGCCTCGGCGGGATCGCCGTCGGCATCTGGCTCATCGGCGGCGTGCTCGGCGGCCTCATCATCCGCAAGCCCGGCGCCGCGCTCTACGTCGAGCTCCTCGCAGCGATCGTGTCGGCGCTCATCGGCAACCAGTGGGGCATCGAGACGATCTACTCGGGCCTTGCGCAGGGACTCGGCGCCGAGCTGGTGTTCCTCGCGACCGGCTACCGCCGATTCGGCGTCGTGACCGCGATGCTCGCGGGCGCCGCCGCGGGCGCCGCAGCGTGGACCCTCGAACTGTTCCTCTCGGGCAACCTCCAGAAGTCGGCCGAGTTCCTCGCGCTGTACTTCGGCACGGTGGTCGTCTCCGGCGCCCTCCTCGCGGGCCTGCTGGGCTGGATCGTCGTCCGTGCACTCGCGGCGACCGGCGCGCTCAACCGGTTCGCCGCCGGACGGGACGTGACCGGGCGGGTCTGAGCATGGACCGGGCTTCGCTGGCCGCCGGCCCCGCCCGCGTGGAGGCCGCCGGGTGGGGCTGGCGGCACGCCGGCCGCCGCCGGGCGGCCCTGCAGGGCATCGACCTGCGGATCCACCCGGGGGAGCGCGTGCTGCTGCTCGGTCCGTCGGGCTCGGGCAAGTCGACGCTGCTGCACGCCCTCGCGGGCGTGCTCGGCGGCGACGACGAGGGCGAGCACCACGGCCGGCTGCTCCTCGACGGTCGCGCGCCCGCGGAGGCGCGCGGACGAGCGGGTCTCGTGCTGCAGGACCCCGACTCGCAGGTTATCCTGGCCCGCGTGGGCGACGACGTCGCCTTCGGCTGCGAGAACCTCGGCGTTCCGCGAGCGGAGATCTGGGAGCGCGTCCGCGGGGCGATCGACGCGGTCGGCCTCGGCCTGCCGCTCGATCATCCGACGTCGCGGCTCTCGGGCGGGCAGAAGCAGCGGATGGCGCTCGCGGGCGCGATCGCGATGCGGCCGGGCCTGCTCCTGCTCGACGAACCCACGGCGAACCTCGACCCCGCCGGTGTCGCCGAGGTGCGCGAGGCCGTCGGGCGCGTGCTCGACCGGACGGGCGCGACGCTCGTCGTCGTGGAGCACCGCGTGGACGTCTGGATCGACCTCGTCGATCGCGTCGTGGTGCTCGGGGCGGACGGGCGGCTGCTCGCCGACGGCCCGCCGGACTCGGTGCTCGACGAGCGCCGCGAGTCGCTCGCCGCGGCGGGCGTCTGGGTTCCCGGCATGCCGCTCGAGGTGCCGGAGGCGACCGCCGCGGCGGCGGCGCAGGCGGGCGCCGCGCTCTCGACGGAGGCGCTCGCCATCGCTCGAGCGCGGGGCGCCGTGCTGCACGAGGACCTCGAGCTCGTGGTGCCGGAGGCATCCTCGACGGTCCTCACAGGACCGAACGGCGCAGGGAAGTCGACGCTCGCGCTCACGCTCGGCGGGCTGCTCGCGCCGCGTGCCGGGCGCGTGGTCGCCGCGCCCGCGCTCGCGCGCGGGATCGGCGACGCCCCCGTCCGATGGCGCTCCCGCGAGCTCCTCACCCGGATCGGCACGGTCTTCCAGGAGCCCGAGCACCAGTTCGTGGCCGGCACGGTGCGCGACGAGGTCGCCGTCGCACCGCGCGCGCTCGGGCTCCCGGAGGAGGAGGTCGACGCCCGCGTCGACGAGGTGCTGCAGCGCCTCCGCCTCGACCACCTCGCCGCGGCCAACCCGTTCACCCTCTCGGGAGGCGAGGCGCGGCGGCTCACCGTCGGAGCGGTGCTCGCGACCCGTCCGAGCGCGGTGATCCTCGACGAGCCGACGTTCGGCCAGGACCGCCTCGGGTGGGTCGAGCTCGTCCGGCTCCTGCACGAACTCGTGCGGGACGGCACGACGCTGCTGTCGGTGACGCACGACGCGGCGTTCATCGCCTCGCTCGGAGCGCATCGCATCGCGCTCGACGTCCGTGCACCGCTCGATGCCGCTGCGACCCGGGGTGGGCGCGCATGAGCGCCGTGGAGATCGCCGACGCGCCCGCGGGCCCCGCGCTCCGGTTCGTCGACCGAGTGAACCCGGCCACCCGGCTCGCCGCCGCGATGGTGCTGACGACGCCGCTCCTCCTCACCGTCGACTGGGTGAGCGCGGCGATCGCGCTCGGCATCCAGCTCGTGCTCTTCGCGCTCGCGGGGGTGACCCCCGGTCTGCTCGTGCGTCGCACCTGGCCGATCCTCGTCGCGGCGCCGCTCGCCGGCATGAGCATGCTCCTCTACGGCCGGCCGTCGGGCACGGTGTACTGGGAGTTCTGGCTCGCGAAGGTCACCGACGGCTCGATCCAGCTCGCGATCGCCGTGACCCTCCGCGTGCTGGCCATCGGCCTGCCGGCCGCACTGCTGTTCCTCCGCGTCGACCCGACGGACCTCGCCGACGGACTCGCGCAGGTGTGGCGGCTGCCCGCGCGGTTCGTGCTCGGCGCGCTCGCCGCGACGCGCCTCGTCGGGCTCTTCGTCGAGGACTGGCGCGCGATGGGGCTCGCACGCCGGGCTCGCGGCATCGGCGACCACGGCGCCGTGCGCCGGGCGGCGACCATGGCGTTCGGCCTGCTCGTCCTCGCGCTCAGGCGCGGGTCGAAGCTCGCGACCGCCATGGAGGCGCGCGGATTCGGTGCCGACACGACGCGAACGTGGGCGCGACCGTCGCGGGTCGGCGTTCCCGACGTCGTGCTCGTGGCGATCGCGGCGGTGATCGCGGCGGCCGCGATTGCCGGGGCGGTCTGGGCGGGCACCTACCACCCGGTGTGGGCGTGAGCGCGGCCGGCGCGCTCGCGCTGCGGCCGGGCGTCTCGGCGGCGCTTCGTGCGGCGCTGGCGCGGCGGCATCCGATCGTCCTCGTCGACGGGCCGAGCGGCGCCGGGAAGAGCACGTTCGCGGCCTCGCTCGTGGCGACGTGGCCGGGCCGATCCCCCTCGCTCGTCCGCGTGGACGAGGCGATTCCCGGATGGCACGGCCTCCGTCGCGGGGCCGCCGCCCTCGGCCCTCGGCTCGTCGAGCCGCACGTGGCCGACCGCGTCGGCACGCTCGACCGGTGGGACTGGGACGGCGACCGTCCCGGCGGGACGCACCGGCGCCCGCCCGGCCGCCCGCTCGTGCTCGAAGGCTGCGGGGCCTTCCTCGCCGGCACCGGCGCGCCGGACGCCGTGCGCGTGTGGCTCGACGCGCCGTACGCGACGCGGCGCGACCGGGCACTCGGACGGGATTCGGGCGCGTTCGACGCGTTCTGGGCCGGATGGGAGTCCGACTGGCGTCGCTACCGGCGTCAGTCCGGAGCCGACCGCGAGGACGCGATCCGCGTGCGACTCGCCTGATCCACGCGGGTGCTGTGCTGCGGACCCGCCCGGGACTACGCTCGGCACATGGCTGATGCGACGTATGTGGCGGAGTTCATCGACGGGCCGCTGGAGGGCGACTTCGAGCAGCGGGCCCTCGTCCGCGGCGAGCCGGAGAAGCGGGTGGGCATGGTGGCCGCCGTCGACGGGCTCGAATCGCTGTTCTGGTACGACGCCGTCGACCAGCGCGACGTCGGCGGTCAGCTGCGGGTCCGATTCCGCTTCGACGCCACGGACTCCGACCCGGTCGAGTCCGACGAGGAGAACGACTGACGGGCCCGCAGACCGGCCGCGTGAGCGGTCCGGACGGCGCCCCGACCGGGCTCAGGAGCCGTCGTCGAGGAACGCCCCGATGAGTTCTCCGGGATGGGTGAGGCGCCAGATCGGGCCTGGATCGGAGATGGCCGTGTCGAGCTCCAGTGCCGAGCTGACCTCGCGCTCGCCGATCACGACCGTCACCGTGCCGACCTGACGCCCCGCGGGCGCGGTGCTGAAGGGCTCGACGTCGACGGTCGCGTCTCCCGCGACCGCGCCGAACGCGGCATCCGTCCGCCCCGCGGCCGCGACCAGTCGCGCGGAATCGCCCCAGGCCGAGTCGACTTCGCCGTAGCCCGCACCGGCGGTGATGACCTCGATCGGTTCCGAGGCGGCCTGCATCGCGTCGACCGCGCCGAGGACCGCCGGGTCGAGCGTCTCGTAGTCGTCGACGCCGGTCATCGCTCCCACCATCGTCCGGCGGTCGTCGCCGGAGACCAGCTCGGCCGTCCAGACGAACGTGATCGCGGCCTGGTCGGTGAAGCTCCGGCTGATCGCCCGGATGCCCTCGTCGCCGAGGTGGGCGACGGCGTCCGGGATGCGGCGGTCGTCGGTCGGCGTCGGCGCGTCGTCGTCGCCCTCGAACATCGCGGACAGCGAGGGTTCCGCGAGCACTCTGGCCGCCAGCTGCGTGAGCTCGGTCGCCGTCCCGACGTTCTCGCCCGAGAGGCCGGTGGCATCCACCACCCTGACCGTCGCGAACCCCTGTTCCTCGAGCCAGTCGTTCGCCGTCGAGACGTACGCGTCGACGCTGCCGAACGCCCACCTCGCCAGCGTGTCCGCGTGGTTGTTGCTCGATCCCAGGACGACGGCCCGCACCACGTCCCGCTCGGTCCAGGAGTCGCCCGGCGACACCTGGACGGTGCGGGAACCCTCGCCGGAGTAGCGGAGGTAGTCCGAGTAGTCCTCCGCGCCGATGCGGATCGAGGGGCCGTCGTCGTCCGAGGTGAGCGGCAGCGAGTCGAGGACCACGAGTGCGGTCACCAGCTTCGCCGCGCCGCCGATCGGGGACGGCTCGTCGTCGGCGGATGCCGCGACCCCGACCGCCTCCCCGTCGTCGCCGATGAACGCGACCGCCGAGGCGTCCTCGGCGGGCAGCGCCACCGAGGCGGTCGCCGGTGCCGCGGCCTGCTCGGCATCGACCCGGACCTGGACGTCGGGAAGCGGACCCAGCAGCATGGCCGGCCCGTAGACGCCGATGCCGAGGATCGCGAGCGCGCCCACGGCGATGCCGATGACGCGTCCGGGGGAGGGGCTCATGCGAATCAGGCTAGCGCGCGCGAGGTCACGCCCAGCCCAGCTCGTGCAGTCGGTCGTCGTCGATCCCGTAGAAGTGCGCGATCTCGTGCACGAGGGTGACGTGGATCTCGTCGCGGAGCTCATCCTCGGTCTCGGCGACCGCGAGGAGCGGCTCGCGGTAGAGGACGATCCGATCGGGCATCTCGCCGAAGCCGTACCGGTCGCGTTCGGTCAGCGAGACGCCCTCGTACAGGCCGAGGAGATCGAGCGAGCCGTCCTCGGGGCGGTCCTCGACGACGAACACGACGTTCTCGAGTCCGTCGACCATGTCGTCGGGCAGTTCGTCGAGTTCATCGACGACGAGCCGTTCGAAGGCCTCGGCGTCGAGTTCCACGAACTGCTCCGTCCTGGAGGCGAATGGGGTGGGTGACGGGGCTCGAACCCGCGCCCTGCCCGGAAGATGCAGCACCGGTTCAGGTGCCATTGGGGTGAGTAACGGGGCTTGAACCCGCGACCTCCTGGACCACAACCAGGCGCTCTACCGACTGAGCTATACCCACCATGTTCCGGCTCGTTCGCACGAGCGGCAACCCTACGAGATTACACCACGTTCGAGGTGCTCGTGGACACGGCGTCGCCCTCGGCGGCCACCTCGGCGGCCACCTCGGCGGAGATCGCCTGGAGCTCCTGGCTGGTCGGCCCGGGATCGGCGACGAACACCGCCCGACGGTAGTACTGGAGCTCGCGGATGGACTCGAGGATGTCGGCGAGCGCACGGTGCCCGCCGTCCTTCGCGGGAGCGTTGAAGTAGGCGCGGGGGTACCAGCGCCTCGCGAGCTCCTTGATCGACGAGACGTCGACGTTGCGATAGTGCAGGTGCGCGTCGAGGCGCGGCATGAACCGGCTGATGAACGCCCGGTCGGTGCCGATGGAGTTGCCGGCGAGCGGCGCCTTCTGCTCGTCGGGGACGTGCTTGAGGACGTACTCCAGCACCTGGTACTCGGCGTCGGCCACAGAGACGCCGTTGGGGATCTCCTCGATGAGGCCGGACTGCGTGTGCATCGCCCGTACGAAGTCGCCCATCGACTCGAGAGCGCTCGCGTCGGGCTTGATGACGATGTCGAGGCCTCCGTCGACCGGCTGGAGGTCGTAGTCGGTGATGACGACCGCGATCTCGACCAGTTCGTCGACCTCGAGGTCGAGCCCGGTCATCTCGCAGTCGATCCAGACCAGTCGGTCGCTCGAGGAAGCCATGCCGCGAGTCTATCGCCGGGCGCCGACACGTCGCCGTGCGCGCGGGCCGGGGACGACCGAGGAGGCTGGGGTATCGTGGTGGCGATCGGCCCTCGTAGCTCAGCGGATAGAGCAGGAGCCTTCTAATCTCTTGGTCGCAGGTTCGATTCCTGCCGAGGGCGCCGAGACCCGCGATTCGTGATCGCGATGGCGGTCAACGGGAACAGCAGCAGCGACAGCAGGCCCGCCCCCACGAGGGCCGACGCCGTGCCGGAGTCCAAGTCGCCGGCCTCGACGCCGATCGCCGTCACGGCGACGATGATCGGCAGGCCCGTCGCCCCGAACAGGCCGGTCGACACGCGCTCGTGCGGGGGCGCGCCGGGCGGCGCGAGCAGCGCGGAGGGCACGCCGCGCACGACGAGCAGCAGCACCGTGAACAGCGGCAGCAGCACGGCCGTCCGCGTGTCGGCGAAGAGCGCCTCGAGGTCGAAGGTGACGCCCGTGTAGATGAAGAAGATCGGCACGAACACGCCGAACCCGATGCCGTCGAGCTTGACCTCGATGGTGCGTCGATCCGACTCCGGAGCACCCTCGAGCAGGAGCCGGGCGATCACGCCCGCGGCGAACGCGCCGAGCAGCATGTCGAGGTCGAGCACGATCGACAGTCCGACGAGCGCGAGCAGGACCAGCATCACCAGGCGGATCGCGAACTGCCCGCTCGTGTGCAGCGTGGCGGCGATCGCCTCGTGCAGCCTGCGTCCGTCGCCCTTCGACGCGCGCCAGATCGCGAGGCCCGTGATCACCGCGAACGCGAGGAGGACGATCGCGGCGTGCAGCGGCGATCGGCCCGAGAGGAAGATCGAGATCGCGATGAGGGGCAGGAACTCGCCCGCCGCGCCGATCGCGAGCACCGAGACCCCGAACGGCGTGCGCAGCAGTCCGGCGTCGCGCAGGATGGGCAGGAGCGCGCCGAGCGCGGTCGAGGTGAGCGCGATGCCGATGAACACCGCTCCCGCGTCGGGTTCGACGAACCAGCCCGCGGCGAGGCCGAGCACGAGCGAGATCGCCCATCCGATGCTCGCGCGCGCGAGCGGTCGGCCCCGGATCGCCTCGTAGTCGATCTCCTGGCCGGCGAGGAAGAAGAGCATCGCGAGGCCGAAGTCCGACAGCAGCTCGATGAACGCGTCGGGCTGGACCCACCCGAGCGCGGAGGGACCGAGCGCGATGCCCAGCACGATCTCGAAGATGACGACGGGGATCGCGATCCACCGGCCGAACGCCCGGGTCGCGAGCG
The DNA here is from genome assembly GCF_050565425.1 of Agromyces sp. GXS1127. NCBI lineage: Bacteria > Bacillati > Actinomycetota > Actinomycetes > Micrococcales > Microbacteriaceae > Agromyces > Agromyces sp. GXS1127. The sequence continues at coordinate 35,357 of NZ_JBOCIG010000002.1, read as the reverse complement.
GGGCGATCGCCGCGATCGTCGGGATGAGCACCAGAGTGGGTACGTCGACCTGCACGCGGGCCCCCTTCGTCGCTCGAATGCTATCCGACCCCGTTCCCGGTCGGGCTGCGGCCGGATGCGTCATCCGCTCGTCACACGCGTGTCGTATCGTCGTGGCATGCGCGACCTCCAGGCACGGATCATCGAAGAACTGCACGTCGAAGCCTCCATCGACCCGGCCGAACAGGTCCGCCGGCGCGTGGACTTCCTGAAGGCCTACCTCGCCGCCTCCGGGGCGAACGGCTTCGTCCTCGGCATCAGCGGCGGGCAGGACTCGTCGCTCGCCGGCCGGCTCTGCCAGCTGGCCGTCGAGGAGCTCGAGGCCGATGGCCGTCCGGCCAGGTTCCTCGCCGTGCGGCTGCCGTACGGGGTGCAGCGCGACGCGGCCGACGCCGACCTCGCGCTGGAGTTCATCCGCCCGTCCGAGATTGTCGAGTTCAACGTCAAGGGCGGGGTCGACGGGCTCGCCGCCGACTTCGAGGCGGCCGTCGGCGGCCCGATCAGCGACTTCGGCAAGGGCAACGTCAAGGCGCGCATGCGCATGGTCGCCCAGTACGCGCTCGCGGGCGAGGGCGGCCTGCTCGTCGTCGGCACCGACCACGCGGCGGAGGCGGTCACGGGGTTCTTCACGAAGTTCGGCGACGGGGGCGCCGACCTGCTGCCGCTCTCTGGACTCACGAAGCGGCAGGGCCGGGCGATGCTCCAGCACCTGGGCGCACCCGAGCGCCTGTACCTGAAGACGCCGACCGCCGACCTGCTCGACCACGACCCCGGTCAGGCCGACGAGGCGAACCTCGGACTCAGCTACCGCGACATCGACGACTTCCTCGAGGGCCGCGAGATCGACGACCTCGTCGCCGAGAAGATCGAGGCGCGCTTCCTCCAGACGCGCCACAAGCGCGCCGAGCCGGTCACGATGTTCGACGCGTGGTGGCGCGACTAGCGGCCCGCGGCTCGGTCGTGCGCGGCGCTCAGTCGCGCTGGACGACCGCGCGCCGGTCGGTGTCCGCGTCGGCGACCGCGTCGGCCTCGGCGGGCGTCGCGGTCTCGACCGGCTGCGTCGCGGCATCCTCGACGAGCGGGGCCTGCGTGTAGCGCTCGTGGTGCTGTTCGGCCACCCACGTGTCCTGCTCGGCCGCGAGTTCCTGCGCCGGCTCGTCGCGCTGCAATCGCCACCGCTCGAGGTCGTTGCGGAAGTCGCGCCGCGTGCGCGACGGATGGCGCTGCCACTCCAGCATCCGCTCGCGGAACTCCGCGACGGCGGGGTCGAGCTGGTACCCGAAGGTCGCCGAGGCGCGCTTGAGCTCGTGCAGCTGGTGGGCCGCCCAGTCGGCGGCGACATCCGCTCCGCGCAGCGGCAGCAGGCGCACCTGGATGTCGGCCTGGCCGACCGCGCGGTCCGCGAGCACCTGCTCCTGCGGCGTCAGCGAGTTCCACACCGACGCCTCCGTCGCGGCGTCGATGAGCGTCGCGATCGCCGCGTGACGCAGCTCGCGGTCGCGCTGGCGGATCAGGCCGCGCACCGCGGAGCGGGCGATCCACGCGGAGAGCACCCCGGAGACGAGGACCGAGACGAACACGACGCCGGCCGTGAAGAGCACGGGACGGGTCTCGTCCGAGAGGAGCCAGGCGACGAAGTCATTCCACCACTGCATGAGCGCAGGCTAGCGCCGGGCGAGGGCGACGCCGTCGAAGCGGCCCGGCGCGCCACGCGACCGCGGCGCCGTCGCGCGCCGCCGCGGCCGCGCCATCCGACTCAGTCCAGCGCAGTGCCGTCGGCGGCGTGCGGTTCGATCGCCGCGATCTCGTCGTCGGCCAGCGGCGCCGCATCGAGCGCGGCGACGTTCTGCTCGAGCTGCGCGACGCTCGAGGCCCCGATGAGGGCGCTCGCGACCTGCGGCACCCGCAACACCCACGAGAGCGCGAGCTGGGCGAGCGACTGGCCGCGGCCCTCGGCGATGGCGTTCAGTGCGCGGGCGCGGGCGAGGTAGTCCTCGCTGATGCGTTCGGCCGGCAGGAAGTGGCTGGTCGCGGCCCGCGAGCCCGCAGGAACCTCGCCCGACAGGTAGCGGTCGGTGAGCAGGCCCTGGGCGAGCGGCGAGAACACGATGGCCGACGCCCCGACCTCGTCGAGCGCGGGGAAGAGGCCGTCCTCGATGTGCCGGTCGAACATCGAGTAGCGCGGCTGGTGGATCGTGAGCGGGACGCCCTCGGCCGCGAGCGCCGCCGCGGCCGCGCGCGTCTGCTCGGGGGAGTAGTTCGAGATGCCCGCGTAGAGCGCCTTGCCCTGCCGGACCGCGTGCGCGAGCGCGCCCATGGTCTCCTCGATCGGCGTCTCGGGGTCGGGACGGTGCGAGTAGAACACGTCGACGTAGTCGAGCCCGAGACGGCCGAGGCTCTGGTCGAGCGAGGCGAGCAGGTTCTTCCGCGAGCCCCACTCGCCGTGGGGGCCGTCCCACATCAGGTAGCCCGCCTTCGACGAGACGATGAGCTCGTCGCGATACGGCTTCAGGTCGGTCGCGAGGAGCCGGCCGAAGTTCTCCTCGGCACTGCCGGGCGGCGGGCCGTAGTTGTTCGCGAGGTCGAAGTGGGTGATGCCGAGGTCGAACGCCCGACGGACGATGGCGCGCTGCGTGTCGAGCGGACGATCCTGGCCGAAGTTGTGCCAGAGGCCGAGCGAGAGGGCCGGCAGCTTCAGGCCGCTCCGCCCGATCCGGTTGTAGGTCATCTGGTCGTAGCGATCGGGGGAGGCGACGAAGGTCATGCCGGTAGCCTAGGGCCGTGATGGAGAGCTTCGTTCTGGCCGGCGGCTGCTTCTGGTGCCTGGATGCCGTGTACCGCACCCTGCGCGGCGTGCACGAGGTCGTCTCGGGGTACACGGGCGGCACGACGCCGAACCCGTCCTACGAACTCGTCTGCACGGGGGCGACCGGGCACGCCGAGGTCGTGCGCGTCGGGTTCGACCCCGAGGTGCTGCCCCGGGAGGTCGTGCTGGACGTGTTCTTCACGCTGCACGACCCGACGCAGCTGAACCGGCAGGGCGCCGACGTGGGCACCCAGTACCGCTCGGCGATGTTCTTCGACGGCGAGGCGCAGCGCGAGCTGTTCGAGGCGGCGCGCACGCGCGCCGCCGACTGGTGGCCCGGCGAGGTGGTCACGACGATCGAGCCGCTCGGCGAGTTCTTCGCTGCGGAGGAGTACCACCAGGACTTCTTCGCGAAGAACCCGGGCCAGGGGTACTGCCTCGCGGTCGCGCTGCCGAAGGTGAACAAGATCCGTCGCTCGTACGCGGACTACATCGTCGCCTGACCCCTCCTCACCAGCCGGCGCGGCCTCGCTCGGTTCCACGGGTCGGGTCGCGCCGCCGATGGTGTCCCGGGCGCACCGACACGCTGTCGGAAGCGGCATCCGGGGTCGTTCCGGCACGAGGGCCCCGGATGTCGCGAGCCGTCGATCCGCGGCGGCGTCGAGCCCTGAGGAGCACCCCATGTCCGACCTCGTGACCATCACCGGCGTCATCGGCAGCGACCCCCGCCACACCGTCACCGCCACCGGCCTGCCGATCACGAACTTCCGGCTGGCGTCCACGCGCCGCATCTTCGACCGCGCCACCGGCGCCTGGAAGGACGGCGAGACCAACTGGTACACGGTCTCGTCGTTCCGCCAGCTGGCGCTGAACACCGCGCGCTCGCTCCGCAAGGGCGAGCGCGTCGTCGTCCACGGCCGGCTCCGCATCCGCGCGTGGGAGACCGCCGAACGCTCGGGCACCGCCATCGAGATCGACGCCGACGCGATCGGTCACGACCTGTCCTGGGGCGTCGCCGTCTACTCGAAGACGTCCGGCTCCCGGCTGGTCGATCCGGCGGGCGAGTCGGAGCCGGAGGATGTCGCGTCGAACGCCGGCGCGGAGCCGGCGCGCACCGACGTGACCGAGTGGGGGGCCGGCGCCGACTGGTCCGTCCCGGTCGGCGACGACGGCGCGCAGGTGCTCGGCGACGACGCCTTCGAGATCGACGGGGCGGACGATGCGCTGGAGCCCGACGGCGCCGAGCTCGAGGCGATGACGGCACGCTGATCCGCACGCGATGCGGCCCGAGGGTCGCCGGGTCGGCGACCCGGCGACCGGCGTGCGTGCGGGCGATTCGCCCTGCGGTCCGGGCCGAGCCCGGGTCACCTGCCGGCCGTCAGAGCCGGGCCGCGAGGGCGGTCGCCCAGACGACCGCACCGGCGACGCCGGCCGCGGCGAGCACTCCCAGGTAGAGGAGCACCAACCGGGTGTCGCGCAGCCAGCAGCGCGAGCGCGTCAGTCCCGCACGCCAGGCCCGCCAGTAGGCCGCGAACCCGACGGCGGCGAACACGATCAGGGCGACCGGGCCGAGCGCCCACCCGAGCAGCGCGACCGTCGCGAAGATGCAGAGCCGAAGCGGGTCGTCCGGGCCTGCCGTCGGAGCGGCATCGTCGTTCCGGAGCGCGTGCTCGCGGCGCGAGACGAGGTCGGCCGGCGTCGGGCCGCGTGCGATCCGCTCTGCGGCGGCCTCCCGCTCGCTCATCGTGCCGTCCGTGCGGTGCGGAGCAGGTCCTCGACGCTCGACAGCGTCGTCGTCGACGCAGGCCCGCCGACGCCGACGGGATCGGCTGCGCGCGCAGAGGCGGTGCTCAGCCGCTGGCGAGACAGGGGTCCCCACGCCTGGACCGCGCAGAACGGGGCGCACTGGTCGAGGCCGTCGTCGCCGATGGTCCCGACGTGGACGCAGCACTGCACGAGCCGTTCCTCCAGCATCGTCGAGATGTCCTGGAACGGCTTCACGGTGATGCGCTTGACGCGTTCGCCCATCAGGCGACGCATGCGATCGCGCTGCCCGGGCAGCCGACTCGCGGCGAGCGTCGCGAGCGTGCCGATGCCGAGGTCGCACTGCTGGCAGATGTTCTGCCAGAGGGCTGCGGTCCGGCTGTCCGCCGGCGATGCCTGCTCGCTGAGCAGGTCGAGGAACGAGTTCTTCACCAGCTCCCGCATCTGCAGCGGGATCGCGCGATCCGCGACGCGGTTCGCGAGGCTCTCGGGAGCGATCTCGAGCCACCGCAGGAGCTCGTCGTGTCCCACGATCGCGACGAGCGAACGCCACACACCGGCGTCGTCCTTCAGCAGGTACCCGACCGACGCGCAGTGCGGGTGCGAGCACGGGAGCGCCGTCAGGTCGTGCCAGTTGACGACTCCGCCGGTCTGCGGCCCGAGCCGTGCGAGCACGCCCGTATGGGTCAGGCGGTCCATCGGGTCGATGTGCTGCCCCCGTCCGGAGCCGAACACCGGCTGGAGCGCGACCCCGCTCACGAAGGGCGTCTCGAGCGCGCGCAGGACGACGGCGCCGATGTCGCCGTCGTTGACGCCGAGCGCGGCGGTCATGGTGAGGGTCGTGAAGACCTCGGCCGTCGACAGACGCTCGATGGCGAGGTCCTTGAAGCGCGTCAGGTCGCCGCCCCGGTGGTGGACGGACGCCTCGGCCGACGGTCCGTCGTACTGCAGGTACACCTCGAGGCGATCGCGATGCCGGGCGAGCAGCTCGAGGGTGCGATCGTCGGTGGCGACCAGCATGCCGTTGGTGTTGACCATGATCCGCACGATCGGACGCTCGACCAGCTCCTGCAGCAGTTCCTCGAACCACGGGTACAGGGTGGGCTCGCCGCCGGAGAGCATGAGGACGTCGAGTCGGCCGTTCTCTCGCTCGAGGCGGGCGTCGACGTTGGCGAGCACGGCCTCGAGGGGCGCGACGCCCCGCAGCTGCGGCCCGGACGCGGTGAAGCACGTCGGGCAGCGCAGGTTGCAGTGCTCCGTGACGTCCTCGAGCAGGATGCAGGTGTGCTGGGTCTGCATCTCGGGCAGCCCGTACGCGTACGCCTCGGGCACGGGCAGCCAGTTGCCGGGGCGGTCGGGCACGTGCCGCTTCGTCGGTGCCTGCCACCGTTCGAGGTAGCGGAGGATCTCCGGGTCCTCGTCGTACAGCGTCGTGACGAGTCCGTGCGTCGGGCAGCCGCGCTCGAGCCAGACGCGGCCGTCGCGCACCATCAACGCACCGGACAGCCGCCGCACCTCCCCGAGGGCGGCGTCCGGGTCGTGGCACTCCGGGCAGTACGCGGTGACGTACCGGTGGATCCGGTCGCCGCGGAGGGGCTGCCCGGCACCGAGCGGCCGGCCGCGGGTCGAGTCGAGGGGGCTCATGCCGACACGTTCCAGGATGCGAGCATGGCCGTGCACACGCCTCCTGTGATCAGGACGGCGGCGCCGAGGCCGATGAGCAGTCCGCCGCCCGTGCGCCGCGTGCGCGGGATGACCGCGAGAACGATCCCCGCGACGAGGAGCGCGACGGGGACTCCGAGCAGCAGGGACAGGAAGACGGTGAGCTGCGCCGAGTCCGCAACGCCCGCGAACGGCACCACCCAGACGAGCGCCGCCGCGACGACCGCGATGACGATGCCGAGCCAGATCGAGCCGCTGCGGCCGCGGGAAGGAGCGGCTGGCGGGGCGGCCGCCGAGCCGGCCGGCGGCTCGGTCGGGCCGTCAGGAGGGCCGGGGTCCTCGGGCGGTGCGGGGGGTCGGTCGGACATCTGTTCCTCCGGTCGTGGGTGCGGTGGACGGGTCGGGCACGGGTATGGGGCGCCCCAGCCGGGCGATCCGCCAGGCGAGCAGCGGCGCGACGACGAGCAGGAACCACTGGGGTCGCGTGAGCCCGAGCCAGACCTCCTCGTTGGCCCGGACGAACTCGACGAGGAAGCGGAAGACCGCGTACGCGGCGACGTAGAGCACGAACAGGTCGCCCGGACGTCGCATCCGCGTGCGCAGTGCGAGCAGGACGATGACCGCGGCGAACTGGAAGAGGACCTCGTAGAGGTAGGTCGGGTGCAGCCCGACGTCGGCCGGGCCGCCGAGGAGATTCGCCTGCGCGGGCGTGAGCACGATGCCCCACCCGGCACCCGTCGGCTTTCCCGGCAGTTCGGTCATGAGGCAGCCGATCCGCCCGATCCCGATCGCCAGCGCGACCGCCGGGGCGAACAGGTCTCCGGTCGATTCCCGGTAGCCGGTGATGAACTTCCCGACGTAGACGCCGATCCAGGCGCCGACCAGCCCCGCGAGCACGCTCCGGCTGCCGTCCATCCACCACTGCGCCAGCGACTCGTTCGCGGTGGGGTCGAACTGCTGCCACCACGTGCCGACCCGCGACCCGATGGCGCCGAATGCGAGGCACGTGCCCGCGATGACCCAGAGGCGGTCGTCCGTGCGGCCGCTTGCACGCCGAGCCCAAGCGAAGAGGGCGACCCCCGCGACGACCCCGACCGCGACGAACACGGCGTGGACCAGGCCGTTCCCCGCCGCCGCCATGGCCATCATGGCGCTCACTGTATCGACGGGACGGCCGCCGACGACCGGTCCGGCCCGCGACGCGCCGATCGCGCGTCCCACCGCGCCGTGCCGGGATCCGAGACGGCAGGCCCGTCGCGGATCCGGCCAGTCCTAGACTCGACCCCCGTGGGGATCCATCGAGGGCGGAACGTGGGGTCGGTCGCCGCGTGCGGTCGCGAGCGGTCGCTCCCTCCATTGCTGCTCGTCGCCGTGGTGGCCGGCGCGCTCGCCGGATGCACGGGCGCCCCGCTCTCCGACGACCCCGTCGGCACGGCGTCTCCCACCGCGTCGGCGGTCGCCGAGGGACCCGCCGCCTCCGAGCCGGCAGCCGACGACCTCGACCGCTTCGACGCGGTGAACCGCGCCGTCATCGCAGCGGATGCCTCGGCCGGGGGCACCGCGTTCGTCGCCGCGCTCGCCGAGGCGGGCTTCGACCGTCGGGCGATCGAGGTCACGTCCGACACGACGACACTCGGCGAGCCGGCCGACTCGATCCAGTTCGCGGTCCGTGTCGACGACCGGTGCCTGGTCGGCCAGTACGGCGGGGCCTCCGGCGGGTACCGGAGCATGGGGGCCGCCGTGCTCGGGACGGGCGGGTGCCTCGTCGGCGCGACGGGCGCCGCCGAGCGGTAGCGCGCGTCGCGGAGGCGGCGATCGGCCCGCCCGTCCAGGGCCGCTAGGCTGGAGGGCTGAACCGTGCACTCCACTCGTGAGGAACCCAGTGGCTGACTACATTTACTCGATGGTCCGCGCCCGCAAGGCGGTCGGCGACAAGGTGATCCTGGACGACGTCACGATGGCGTTCCTTCCCGGGGCCAAGATCGGCGTCGTCGGCCCGAACGGCGCCGGCAAGTCCACGATCCTGAAGATCATGGCGGGGCTCGACCAGCCGTCGAACGGCGAGGCACGACTGACGCCGGGCTACTCGGTCGGCATCCTCATGCAGGAGCCCGAGCTCGACGAGACCAAGACCGTCCTCGAGAACGTCCAGGAGGGCGTGGGGCCGATCAAGGCGAAGATCGACCGGTTCAACGAGATCTCCGCCGCGATGGCCGACCCCGACGCCGACTTCGACACGCTGCTCGCCGAGATGGGCACACTCCAGGAGGAGATCGACGCGGCCGACGCCTGGGACCTCGACTCCCAGCTCGAGCAGGCCATGGACGCCCTGCGGTGCCCGCCGAGCGACACGCCCATCTCGGTGCTCTCCGGCGGTGAGAAGCGCCGCGTCGCGCTCTGCAAGCTGCTGCTGCAGAAGCCTGACCTGCTGCTCCTCGACGAGCCGACCAACCACCTCGACGCCGAGAGCGTGCTCTGGCTCGAGCAGCACCTCGCCAAGTACCCCGGCGCCGTCCTCGCCGTCACGCACGACCGGTACTTCCTCGACCACGTCGCCGAGTGGATCTGCGAGGTCGACCGCGGCCGGCTCTACCCGTACGAGGGCAACTACTCGACCTACCTCGAGAAGAAGGCCGAGCGCCTCCAGGTGCAGGGCAAGAAGGACCAGAAGCTCCAGAAGCGCCTCAAGGAGGAGCTCGAGTGGGTCCGGTCCAACGCGAAGGGGCGCCAGGCGAAGTCGAAGGCGCGTCTCGCACGCTACGAGGAGATGGCGGCGGAGGCCGAGCGCACCCGGAAGCTCGACTTCGAGGAGATCCAGATCCCCGCCGGCCCGCGCCTCGGCGACGTCGTGCTCGAGGCCAAGAAGCTCGAGAAGGGCTTCGGCGACCGGATGCTCATCGACGGGCTGAGCTTCACGCTGCCGCGGAACGGCATCGTCGGCATCATCGGGCCGAACGGCGTCGGCAAGACCACCCTCTTCAAGACCATCGTCGGCTTCGAGCCGCTCGACGCCGGCAGCCTCAAGATCGGCGAGACGGTCAAGGTCTCGTACGTCGACCAGTCGCGCACCGGCATCGACCCGAACAAGACCCTGTGGGAGGTCGTCTCGGACGGCCTCGACTACATCCAGGTCGGCAAGACCGAGGTGCCGAGCCGCGCGTACGTCTCGACCTTCGGATTCAAGGGGCCCGACCAGCAGAAGCGTGCGGGCGTCCTCTCGGGCGGCGAGCGCAACCGCCTGAACCTCGCGCTGACGCTCAAGCAGGGCGGCAACCTGCTGCTCCTCGACGAGCCGACGAACGACCTCGACGTCGAGACGCTCTCGAGCCTCGAGAACGCGCTGCTCGAGTTCCCGGGTTGCGCCGTGGTGATCACCCACGACCGGTGGTTCCTCGACCGCATCGCCACGCACATCCTCGCCTACGAGGGCACCGACGAGAGCCCCGCGGACTGGTACTGGTTCGAGGGCAACTTCGAGGCGTACGAGGCCAACAAGGTCGAGCGTCTCGGACCCGACGCGGCCAAGCCCCACCGTTCCACCTACCGCAAGCTCACGAGGGACTGACATGCGGCTGCACGTGCCGACGCCGCTGCGCTGGAGCGACCTCGACGCGTACGGCCACGTGAACAACGCCCGGATGCTGAGCCTCCTCGAGGAGGCTCGCATCCAGGCGTTCTGGGTGAACGACGACGGCACCGCCGAGCACGCGGTCGGCGCCTCGACCGCCGTGATCGACGCTTCGCCGGGTTCGGCGACGCTGTCGCTCATCGCGCGCCAGGAGGTGGAGTACCTCGCGCCGATCCCGTACCAGCGGCTTCCGCTCGACATCGAGCTCTGGATCGGTCGCATGGGCGGCGCGAGCCTCGAGGTCTGCTACGAGGTGTTCTCTCCCGCCGGCGTCGAGCCGCGCACGCTGTACACGCGCGCGGCGACCACGATCGTCCTCGTCGACGCGGCGACCGAGACGCCGCGGCGGATGACGGACGCGGAGCGGGTCGCTTGGGAGCCGTACCTCGGCGATCCCGTCGCGTTCCGGCGCCGCTGACGCGCCGGCGCGGCATCCGTCCTATCGGTCCTCGAGGGGCTCGTCGCTGAACGAGCCCTCCCACACGGCGCGGCTGCCGGCCTCGCCGATGCGCACGGTCGTCCAGACGGCCGCGACGCCGACGCCGATCGCGGCCGCCAGCAGCAGGATCGAGATCGCGACGCGCACGGGGCTCCGGCGAGCCGGCGTCGACACCCCGCGCGCCGCGGCGACCTCCGCGTCGGTGACCGAGCGCGCGGCGGAGCGTTCGACGAGGGCGAGCGCGCCGACGAGCGCCGCGACGACGGCGAGCGCGACCACCCAGGGCAGGATGTCGTCGCCCTGGTCGGCGTGCGCGTCGATGAGCGGCGCCTCGGGGACGCGCTCGACGAGCCATTCGCCCGCCTCGACGGTGAGCCACGCGAGCGCGACCAGCACGAGTGCGCCGAGGAACGTCGGCAGCCACAGCACCCGCCGGGCGGCCGGCCAGGCCGCGAGGACGACGAGCAGCACCGAGAGGAGCGGCACCCCGACCACGATCACGTGCACGAGGAGCACGTGCATCGGCAGCCCCGCGACCTGGAAGTCGAAGAACTCGCTCATCCGGCGATCACTCGGTCCCCGTCGACCGTGACCGGCACGGACGGCAGCGGCTCGAGCGCCGGCCCCTGCTCGACCTCGCCGGTCGTCGGGTCGAACATCGACCCGTGGCACGGGCACACGAACGAGGCGCGTTCGGGCGCGACCGTGCACCGCTGGTGCGTGCAGATCGCGCTGAACGCCACGACCTCGCCCGCGGTCGGCTGGGACAGCAGCACGGGCTCGCCGCCGATGGTCGCGCTGATGCTGCCGCCGACCGGGATGTCGGCGAGTGCCGCCACGTCCTCGCCGGCGGCATCCGTCGGCGCCGACGCGCCGTCGCCCGACCCGCCGTCGGTGGTTGAGCCCGAGTCGGCGCCGGCGCCGTCGCCGCCGCTGTCGCCGGAGTCCGTCGGGGCGCAGCCCGCCAGGATCAATGCGCCGCCGAGCGCGCCGCTCCCGCCGAGCGCGAGCGCCGTGCGGCGCGAGAGTTCACGGGCATCGTCCACGGGTGCTGCCTCCCTGATCGGGCCGCGGGGCGCGGCGATGCTGCCATTCTGCGGCAGAACGGGCGACGGATGCCGCATTCGCCGCGATCGCACAGGCAGCGCGTCGTGGCCGGCCGATCAGGCGGCCGGCACCGGCGCCGGCACGCGGACCATGCCCTCCTGCGCGACGCTCGCGACGAGCACCCCGTCGCGCGTGTAGATCCGCCCGAGCGAGAGGCCCCGCCCGCCGCTCGCCGACGGCGAGTCCATCGTGAAGAGCAGCCACTCGTCGACGCGTGCATCGCGGTGCCACCACATGGCGTGGTCGAGGCTCGCGACCTTCAGGCCGGGCGTCGCCCAGGCCACGCCGTGGGCGCGGAGCACGGGCTCGAGGATGGAGTAGTCGCTCGCGTACGCGAGCGCGGCGCGGTGCTGCCGGGGGTCGTCGGGCAGTCGACCGTAGGCCTTCATCCACACGACCTGGTGCGGCATCCGCTCGCCCTCGACCGTGAGGTACACCGGTGACGGGATGTGACGGACGTCGAAGGCGCGTTCGCTCGACCAGTACCGTGCGACGTCGTGGTCGAGGTGGCCCAGCACGTCGGCGGTCGACGGCAGCGTCTCGGGGTCGGGCAGGTCGTGCGGCATGCCGATCTGGTGCTCGAGCCCGTCGTCTCGCGTCTGGAACGAGGCGATGAGCGAGAGGATGGGCAGCCCGTGCTGGAACGCCTGCGTGCGCCGCGTCGAGAACGACCGGCCGTCGTGGATGCGATCGACCGAGAACGTGATCGGGTGCTTGACGTCGCCCGGGCGCAGGAAGTACCCGTGCATCGAGTGGATCGGCCGGTCGTCGGGCACCGTGTGGCTCGCTGCGACGATCGACTGTGCGAGCACCTGCCCGCCGAAGACGCGACCCCGCGGCATCCACTGCGACGGTCCGGTGAAGATGTCCTCGTCGGTCCGCGCTCCGGTGTCGGTGAGTCGCAGCGTGCTCAACAGGCCCTCGATCGGACCGCTCATGGTTCCTCCGTGTGGGTCGGTCGCCCGTCGCCCCGCCGATCGGGGGCGCCCGACGGCCGGGGCCGCGGCGCTCTCTCGGTAGTCTAGACAGGCCATGGTCCAGCAATTCACGCTTGCCGACAGCCTGTCGCTCGGCGATCTGCACACGTACCTCCAGCGCGCGTCGCGCGTGGAGGACGGCTCGGTGCGCCTCGTCGCCGCGAACGGGATCCTGGCCGTGTACACCGCGATCCTCTACCCGCGAGGCATCCTCGACGAGAGCCCGACGGTGCTGGGCTTGCGGACCTTCCAGCTCTTCGAGACCGACGACTTCGACGTGGTGGTGCCGATGCGGTCCGTGGTCGACCGCATCGTCCGCGCGCGCGGCGAGATCGGCGACGAGGACGAATCGCGACCGGTGACCATGACCCGCCCGCCCGAGGTGAACACGGTCACATGGGCGGGCATCTCGCCGCCCCGGGGCGGGTGGCGCCCGCTCGGCGAGACGGATGCCGCGACGCTCGAGCGTGCGGCGCGCGCGGGGATCGACGAGGTCGCCGAGGCGATTCCCGAGGGGACCGGCGAGCAGCTGGTGCAGCGCGTCCGCTCGGAGGTGTGGGGACGCGGCATCGAGGGGCTGGAGTACGTGCCGACCGGCGCGGCGTTCGCGGCGTTCAGCCTGGGCTTCCTCGGCGACGACCCGACGGCCCTCTTCGAGACCGGCCCCTGGACGAGGCTGAGCTCCCGTCGCGGTCACGTGCTCGTGCGGCGGAAGGCCTGGACGCTCAAGGCGTAGCCGCGGCATCCGTCGGCTCGGGTCACCCCGCCGCGATCGCGCGGCCCGCAGCGCGCCCCGTGAAGAGGCAGCCGCCGAGGAACGTGCCCTCGAGCGCGCGATAGCCGTGCACCCCGCCGCCGCCGAAGCCCGCGGCCTCGCCGACCGCATAGAGGCCGGGCACCGGCGCCCCGTCGGCGCCGAGCGCGCGCGAGTCGAGGTCGGTCTGGATGCCGCCGAGGCTCTTGCGCGTGAGGATGTGCAGCTTCACCGCGATGAGCGGCCCCGCCTTGGGGTCGAGGATGCGGTGCGGGGGAGCGACCCGGATGAGCTTGTCGCCGCGGTAGTTCCGGGCGCCGCGGATCGCGGTGAGCTGCAGGTCCTTGGAGAACTCGTGGTCGACCTCGCGGTCGCGCGCGACGATCTCGCGTTCGACGTTGTCGGCGTCGAGCACGCCGTCGGGCGAGAGGCGGCGCATGCCGTCGAGGAGCTCCGGGAGGGTGTCCGCGACGACGAAGTCGACGCCGCGCTCCTTGAAGGCCTCGACCGGGCCGGGCGCCCCGGAGCCGAGCCGGTCGGCGAGCAGCCTGAGGTCCTTGTTCGTCAGGTCCGGGTTCTGCTCGCTCCCGGAGAGCGCGAACTCCTTCTCGATGATCTTCTGCGTCAGCACGAACCACGAGTGGCCGTGACCCGACCGCGCGAGGTGCTCGAGCGTGCCGAGCGTGTCGAACCCCGGGAACAGCGGCGCCGGCAGTCGCGCGCCCGTGGCGTCGAACCACATCGAGGACGGACCGGGCAGGATGCGGATGCCGTGGCGCGCCCACACCGGGTCCCAGTTGGTGATGCCCTCGGTGTAGTGCCACATCCGGTCGCCGTTGACGACCCGGGCACCGGATGTCGCGGCGATGCCGATCATGCGGCCGTCGACGTGTTCGGGGACGCCCGACAGCAGCTCGGCGGGCGGCGTGCCGAGCCGCTCCGGCCACGCGGCCCGCACGAGGTCGTGGTTGCCGCCGATGCCGCCGGAGGCGACGACGACGGCGGGGGCGCGGAGCTCGAAGTCGCCGACGACGTCGCGGTTGGAGCCCTGGCCGCGTTCGGCGTCGTCGGAGGCGAGCCGGGCGCCCCGCACGCCCACGACCGCTCCGCCCTCGACGACGAGCTCGTCGACGCGGTGCCGGAAGCGCAGCGACACCAGCCCGGCCGCTTCGCCCGCGCGGACGCGCGCGACGAACGGCTCGAGCACGCCCGGCCCGGTGCCCCACGTGATGTGGAACCGGGGCACGGAGTTGCCGTGCCCGATCGCCATGCCGGCGCCGCGCTCGGCCCAGCCGACGACGGGGAAGAACCGCAGGCCCTTCTCGCGGAGCCACGCCCGCTTCTCGCCCGCGGCGAACTCGAGATACGCCTCGGCCCAGCGCCGGCCCCATTCGTCCTCGTCGCGGTCGAATCCCGCGGTGCCCAGCCAGTCCTGGCGCGCGAGGTCGAGCGAGTCGCGGACGCCGAGCCGTCGCTGCTCCGGCGAGTCGACGAGGAAGAGCCCGCCGAACGACCACCAGGCCTGCCCGCCGAGGCTCGCCTCCGGCTCCTGGTCGAGGATCGCCACGCGCCTGCCGGCGTCGACGAGCTCGGCTGCGGCGACGAGGCCGGACAGGCCGCCCCCGACGACGATCGCGTCGAACTCGGCGGTGGCGGCCGGGGGAGTGGTCGGGTCGGCCACGGGGGACTCCTTCGTCTCGGGCGGGGCGGCATCCGGTTCAGGGGGCGCGGATGCCTCGGGGCGGGTGTCGGGCGATGCGGGCGGTGCCTCGGCACCGCCGGGCTAGTCCTCGAAGGTGTTGACCATCGCGAAGGCCGCCCGCTGGAGATAGTCCCACAGCGTGGCCTCCGCGACCGGCGGCAGGTCGAGCGTGTCGACGGCGGCGCGCATGTGCGCGAGCCAGCGGTCGCGCGCGTCGGGGTTGACCCGGAACGGCTGGTGCCGGAGGCGCAGGCGCGGGTGGCCGCGCTGCTCGCCGTAGGTCGTGGGTCCGCCCCAGTACTGCTCGAGGAACATCAGGAGCCGGTGCTCGGCCGGGCCGAGGTCCTCCTCGGGGTACATGGGCTTCAGCACCGGGTCCTCCGCGACGCCGCGGTAGAACTCGTGCACGAGCCGTGCGAAGGTCTCGTGGCCGCCGACCTGGTCGTAGAAGCTCGGCGAGGGCAGGTTGTCGGGCAGGCTCACGGGGTGTCCTTCGGGCCGGTGTCGGCATCGGTGTCCGGCGTCGTGGGGATGCTGCCCGTGCCGGTCACGGTCCGGGCGGCGCGCATCGCGCGCAGCAGGCGCTTGCTCGGCTGCTGTCGTTCGACCACGGGGTTCGGTTCGGTCTTCGGCGGCTTCGCGCCCTTGACGCGCGTGACCCCCTCGAAGCCCGTGAGCACGACGCTGGAGAGGCTCGGCAGGCTGAGGTCCATCGCGTCGAGCGTGCGCTTCAGGCGCACCCGGAGCTCCCGCGCGACGTCGTCCTTGGCGGAGGTCCGGACCTTCATCACGATGCGGATGACCATCGCGTCGTCGGAGACCGACTCGAGGCCCCAGATCTCGGGCTTCTCGAGTACGCGGGAGCGCCACTTGCCCGACTTGGCCATCTCGCTCGCCGTGGCCAGCATGGCCGTCTCGACCTCCTCGACGTCGGCCGTGTACGGCACGGCGAGGTCGATGATGACGCGCGCCCAACCCTGCGACATGTTGCCGACCCGGGTGATCTCGCCGTTGCGGACGAACCACAGGGTGCCGTTGACGTCGCGCACCGAGGTCACCCGGATGCGGACCTCCTCGACGATGCCGGTCGCGTGGCCGAGGTCGACGATGTCGCCGACGCCGAGCTGGTCCTCGACGACCATGAACATGCCGTTCAGGGCGTCCTTGACGATGTTCTGCGCGCCGAAGCCGAGGCCGGCGCCGATCGCGGCGGAGAGCAGCGTGAACGAGCCGAGGATGTCGGGGGCGAGCACCTGCACCACGAGGAGCACCACGATCACGGCGATCGTCACGTTGACGATGTTCGTGAGCACGGAGCCGAGCGTGCGCGTGCGCTGGACGACGCGCACCGCCGCGAGCGGGGAGGCGGCGTTCAGCGCCTGCGTGTCGGTCACGTCCTGCTTGCGCTTGACGCCCGTGACGATCCGGTTCACGGTGCGGCGGATCACGATGTGCAGGAGCCACCGCACGATGAGCGCGATCGCGACGATCGCGGCGACCTGGATGACGTTCGACAGCACCTGGCCGTACCAGGTCTGCCAGAAGCCGTCGAGCTGGACCCAGATGTCGACCTGCTCGGGGTCGGTCGGTTCGGACGGGCGCATGATGCTCGAATTCTACTGAGGGCGATCGGGGCGGTCGCTGGACGCGCCCCCGGAGCGGCCGGCGGCCCGTCGGGCGCCCGGTGCGGGCGACCGACGGGCCGCGTCGGATGCGAACGGGTCCGCTCAGCCGGCTGTGGCCGCGTCGTACTCGCGGGCGGCGAGCGCGCGCTCGAGCTCGCTGAGTTGCTCGGAGACCAGGCGGTGCAGCGGCGCGGGCTCCTGGTGCGCGTCGAGCCAGTCGCGGACCTGCGCGGCGAGTGCCGTGTCGACCACGGGGGCCGGGAACAGGCGTCGCACGATGAGGGAGGCCATCGTGTAGCTCCGCTCCGACCAGGCGCGGTCGAGCATGCCGAGGTAGTCGCCGGCCGTCCCGGCGAGGAGCGCGGGATCGGCGGTGCGCTGCCAGCCGTCGGCGATCGCGCGCGCGAGGTCGTTCGAGAGCGAGGTGTCGGTCGCGACCCGGCGCCACGCGGCATCCTTCGACGCCTGGTCGGGGCGGGCGGCGCGCGCGGTCTCGGCCAGCTGCCGGCCCTTCGCGGTGTCGTCCGCCGCGAGCGCCGCGGCGATCTCGTCGTCCGTGGCCGCGCCGAGCGTCGCGCGGGCGATCACGATCTCCCAGCGCAGGTCGAGGTCGACCTGCAGCCCTGGCAGGCGCGTCTCCCCGGTCGCGAGCGCCTCGAGCACGTCGGCGTGCGCGGGTGCGCAGGCCAGCCGGGTGAAGGCCTTCACGAACTGGAGCTGGGCGTCGGACCCCTCCGAAGCGAGCTCCGCGAGAGCCCAGATCGCGTCCGCGGCCTCCTCCGCGAGCACGTCGCGGTGGTGGTCGGCGAGGTACCTGGATGCCGCGAGCTCGAGCCGCGACAGCGCGAGCGCTCGTGCGGCCGACTGCGTCTCGTGCCCGACGTTCGCGACCACGAGCCGCACGAAGTCGGACGCGGCGATCTCGGCGTCGCGCACGCCGTCCCACGCCGACCCGAGGATCACGGCGCGGGCGACGGGATCGTCGAGCGCGGACAGCCGGTCGCGGGCGACGGCGAACGAGGCGTCGTCAAGTCGCACCTTCGCGTAGGTGAGGTCGTCGTCGTTCACGAGCAGCAGCGCGGGCCGAGCGAGGCCAACGAGCTCGGGCACCTCGGTGGATGCGCCGTCGACGTCGAGCTCGACCCGGTGCACTCGCGCGAGCCGACCGTCGACGTCGTCGTAGGACCCGATCGCGACGCGGTGCGGGCGCAGCGTCGGGTGCGACGCGGCCGCCGACTGCCTGACCCGAGCGCGGGTGATCACGCCCGCGGCATCCGTCTCGACCTCGAGCCGCAGCGTGTTCACGCCCGCGGTCTCGAGCCACTTCGCCGACCAGTCGGCGAGGTCGCGGCCGCCGGCGCGCTCGAGTTCCTCGAGGAGGTCGGCGAGCGTGGCGTTGCCGCCCGAGTGGCGGGCGAGGTACGCGCCCACGCCGCGCTGGAAGGCCTCCAGCCCGACCCACGCGACGAGCTGCTTCAGCACCGACGCACCCTTGTCGTAGGTGATGGCGTCGAAGTTCACCTCGACGTCGCCGAGGTCGCGGATCTCGGCGACGATCGGATGGGTCGAGGGCAGCTGGTCCTGCTCGGCGGCGTGCGTCTTCTCGTCGGTCGCGAACGTCGCCCACACGTCGGTGAACTCCGTGACGCGCGAGGTGGCGAGCGTGGACGCCCAGGTCGCGAACGACTCGTTGAGCCACAGGTCGTTCCACCAGCGCATCGTCACCGAGTTGCCGAACCACATGTGGCTGAGCTCGTGCAGCACCACGATCGCGCGCTGCTCGCGGCGCGCGTCGGACACGCGCGAGCGGAAGAGGTAGCCCTCGTTGAACGTGACCGCGCCGACGTTCTCCATGGCGCCCCAGTTGTACTCGGGCACGAACACCTGGTCGTACTTGCCGTACGGGTACGGCACGCCGAACGCGTCCTCGTAGAACGCGAGGCCGTCGCGGACGAGCTCGAACATCACGTCGGGCTCGGCGTGCTGCGCGAGCGAGGCCCGCGTGAAGAGGCCGAGCGGCACCTCGCGCCCGTCGCGGCTCGTCGCCGACGAGTGCCACGACGCGTACGGTCCGCCGATGATCGCGACGATGTAGCTCGAGATGACGGGCCCGGTCTCGAAGGCCCAGACCGCGGTGCCGGATGCCGCGGGGTGCGGCTCGGGCGAGGGCGCGTTGCTCAGCACGCTCCAGTGCTCGGGTGCGGTGATCGTGAACCGCACGGACGCCTTGAGGTCGGGCTGGTCGAACACCGCGTAGACGCGGTTGGCCTCGGCGACCGCGAACTCGGTGTAGAGGTACGCCTCGCCGTCGACGGGGTCGACGAACCGGTGCAGGCCCTCGCCGGTGTTCGTGTACTCCCGCGTCGACAGGACGAGCAGCTCGTTCTCGGCCTCGAGCCCGTCGAGCCGGATCCGGAACCCGTCGGACACCTCCGCCGCGTCGAGCCGGCGTCCGTTCAGGACGACCTCGTGCAGGTCGGCCGTGGTCGCCTCGATGAAGGTCGAGGCGCCGGGCGTCGCGGCGAAGCGGACGAGCGTGTCGGACCGGAACCGGCCGTCGTCGCCCGTGAGGTCGAGCGTGACCTCGTAGGCGGGGGAGGAGAGGAGCGCGGCGCGCTCCTCCGCCTCCGCCCGCGTGAGGTCGGGGCGCCCCGACATCAGGCGGCCTGAGCGTCGCGCGCCTGCGCGGCCAGCGAGCGGTCGACGCCCGCGAGGTTCTCGACCACGAGGCGGCGGAGCGCGGCGGGTGCGTCGGGGTTGGCGTCGAGCCAGCTCCGCGAGGCGTCCGCGAGGGTGCGGTTCGCGAGCGTCGACGGGTAGAGGCCGTCGACGAGCTTCTCCGCGATCGCGTAGCTCCGCTCGGTCCAGACCCGGCCGATCATCGCGAAGTACCGCTCGACGAAGCCCTCGAGGAGCGTCAGGTCTGCGGACCGCACGAACCCGATCGCCGTGTCGCGGACGATGGAGTTCGTCGCGGTGTCGGTGTCGACGAGCGACGCCCAGGCGCGCTCCTTCGCCTCGGCCGTGGGGATCGCGGCGCGCGCCTTCGCGGCGGCCTCGCGTCCGGTGACGGTGTCGTCCTCGGCGAGGCGCGCCTCGATCTCGGCGTCGCTCGCGCGGCCCGCCGCGGCGAGGGCGATGAGCAGCTCCCAGCCGAGGTCGGTGTCGACGGCGAGGGCCTCGAGCGACGCCGTGCCCGCGTACAGGTCCTCGAGCGCATCGAGGTTCGACCCGTGCTCCGCGATCGCGGCGAACGACTTCACGAACTGGAACTGCGCGTCGCTGCCCGCCTCGGCTTCCTGCGCGAGGTCCCAGAAGCCGTCGGCGAGGAGCCGGAGCGTGTCGGCCCGGCGGGCCGGGTCGGTGTACGCGCTCGCCGCGAGGATCGAGTTGGCGAGCACGATGCGCAGCGTCGTCGACTCGGTCTCGCTCGCGATGTTGCCGAGCACGAGCGCGAGGTAGTCGCTCGCCCGGGTCTCGGCGTCGCGCGTGGCATCCCACACGGAGCTCCACACGAGGGCGCGGGCCAGCGGGTCCTCGATCTCCGACAGGTTCGCGAGCGCCACGCCGTGCGAGGCCGCGTCGAGGCGGATCTTCGCATAGGCGAGGTCGTCGTCGTTGAGCAGCACCAGGTCTGGGCGGGCGAGGCCGACGAGCTCGGCGACCTCGGTGCGCTCGCCGTCGACGTCGAGCTCCACGCGGTGGTCGCGCACGAGCTTGCCGTCGGCGAGGTTGTAGAAGCCGATCGCGAGGCGGTGCGGGCGGATCGTCGGGTACTCCTCGATCGCCGACTGCAGCACGGCGAACGAGGTGATGCGGCCGTCGTCGCCGGTCTCGATCTCGGGACGCAGCGTGTTCACGCCGGCGGTCTCGAGCCAGAGCTTCCCCCAGCCCGACAGGTCGCGGCCGCTCGCGGTCTCGAGCTCGGCGAGCAGGTCGGCGAGCGTCGTGTTGCCCCACGCGTGCTTGCGGAAGTATGCCGACACCCCGGCGAAGAACTCGTCGACGCCGACCCAGGCGACGAGCTGCTTCAGCACCGAGCCGCCCTTGGCGTAGGTGATCCCGTCGAAGTTCACCAGCACGTCCTCGAGGTCGCGGATCTCGGCGACGATCGGGTGCGTCGACGGCAGCTGGTCCTGGCGGTACGCCCAGCTCTTCTCCATGGCGTTGAAGGTCGTCCAGGCGCCCTCCCACTCCGTGGCCTCGGCGGTCGCGATGGTCGACGCCCACTCGGCGAACGATTCGTTCAGCCAGAGGTCGTTCCACCACTTCATGGTCACGAGGTCGCCGAACCACATGTGCGCGAGCTCGTGCAGGATCGTGACGACCCGGCGCTCGCGGATCGCATCCGTCACCTTCGAGCGGAAGACGTACACCTCGGTGAACGTGACCGCACCCGCGTTCTCCATCGCGCCGGCGTTGTACTCGGGCACGAAGAGCTGGTCGTACTTGGCGAACGGGTAGGGCACGCCGAACTTGCGCTCGAAGTACTCGAAGCCCTGCTTGGTCTTCTCGAACACGTAGTCGGCGTCGAGGTACTCCGACAGGCTCTTGCGCGCGAACACGCCCAGCGGGACCACGCGGCCGTCGGAGCTGGTGAGCTCGTCGCGCACGACGTCGTACGGGCCGGCGATGAGCGCCGTGATGTAGCTCGAGATGCGCGGCGTCGGCTCGAACGCCCACGTCTTCGCGCCCTCGTGCGCGTCGGCGGGCTCGGGCGTCGGCGAGTTCGACACGACCTGCCAGTGCGCGGGCGCGGTGACCGTGAAGCGGAACGCGGCCTTCAGGTCGGGCTGCTCGAAGACGGCGTACATGCGACGCGAGTCGGGCACCTCGAACTGGGTGTAGAGGTACACCTCGTCGTCCACGGGGTCGACGAACCGGTGCAGGCCCTCGCCCGTGTGCATGTAGCGGCCGTCGGCGACGACGGTCAGCTCGTTCTCGTCGGCCAGGTCGTCCAGCCGGATGCGGACGCCGTCGCTCACTTCGGCGGGGTCGAGCTCGCGGCCGTTCAGGGTGACCGAGTGCACGGCCGCGGTGATCGCGTCGATGAAGGTCGCCGCGCCCTGCCGGGCGGCGAAGCGCACGGTGGTCTCCGACCGGAACACCTCCGGACCGGTGGTGACGTCCAGCCGGACGTCGTAGTCGTGCACCGTGACGAGCGCGGCGCGCTCCTCGGCCTCGATGCGGGTGAGGTTCTCTCCAGGCACTCAGGTCTCCATCTGCGTCGAACGGATGCGTCGGCCCGGCGTTCGTGGCGCGGGCAACCAGATCAGCCTAGCCGCGCGGCATCCGGCCCGGGAGGGGACCGGCGATCCCTAGACTTGGCGCATGCGCATCCACATCGCGACCGACCACGCCGGCCTCGAGTTCAGCCGGACGCTCCAGGCGCACCTCACCAACGGCGGGCACGAGGTCGTCGACCACGGCCCCGCCGAGTTCGACGCGCTCGACGACTACCCGGCCTTCTGCATCAACGCCGCGCTCGCCGTGGTGCGCGACCAGGCCGCGGGCGTGAAGACGCTGGGCGTGGTCTTCGGCGGGTCGGGCAACGGCGAGCAGATCGCGGCGAACAAGGTGGCCGGCATCCGCGCCGCGCTCGTGTGGAGCATGGACACCGCGATCCTCGCCCGCCAGCACAACGACGCGAACGTGATCTCGATCGGTGCCCGCCAGCACACGGTGGAGGAGGCGATCCGCTACATCGACGCGTTCATCGCCGAGCCGTTCTCGGGCGACGAGCGGCACGTGCGCCGCATCGGCCAGCTCGCCGAGTACGAGACCACGGGCGACATCGCCGGCAAGGGCGTCGACGTCGACGGGTCGACCGGTCGCGCCGTCGGCGCGCCCGCGGAGTAGCCGGTGCCGGAAGGCCATTCCGTCCACCGCATCACCCGGCAGTTCGAGCGCAACTTCGTCGGCCGGCTCGTGCGCGCGTCGAGCCCGCAGGGCCGGTTCGCCGAGGGCGCGGCCGACCTCGACGGGCGGCGGATGACCGACGCGCGCGCCGTCGGCAAGCAGATGTTCCTCGGCTTCGAGGGCGACCGGTGGCTCCGGGTCCACCTCGGCATGTACGGCGCGTGGGACTTCGCGGGCGACATCCTGATGGACGCCACGATCGCCTCGGCGAACGGCCGCATGGGCCAGACGAACCAGAGGGGCACCTTCCTCGGGGGCCCGAACCCCGACGCCGTCGTGTTCGATTCCGCGGGCGAGAACTCGGTCACCTCGATCGGCGCGCCCCGGCGCACGAGGCTGCGCATGTCGGAGTCGGAGAAGGAGGGCGCGGAGCTCGAGGCCTTCCCGCCCGAGCCCGTCGGGCAGGTGCGCGTGCGCCTGCTCACCGACACCGTCGTCGCCGACCTGCGCGGACCCACCGCCTGCGAGGTGCTCGACCCGGCCCAGGTGGAGGCGGTCGTCGCCAGGCTGGGCCCCGACCCGCTGCTCGATCCCGGCGCCGACGCCGAGGATCGCTTCACGAGGGTCGTCCGCCGGAAGCCCACGCCCATCGGACTGCTGCTGATGGACCAGAACGTCGTCTCCGGCATCGGCAACGTCTACCGCGCCGAGCTGCTCTTCCGCGCTCGCCTGAACCCGCACACGCCGGGCCGGCTCGTGCCCGAGGAGACCGTCCGCGAACTCTGGCGAGACTGGTCCCGGCTGCTGCGCATCGGCGTCGAGACGGGCCAGATGATGACCATGGACGGCCTCGAGGGCGAGGCGTGGCGCGCCGCGATGGCCAACCGCGACGACCGGCACTGGGTCTACAAGCGCGAGGGGCTGCCGTGCCGCGTCTGCGGGACGAACATCCTCCTCGAGGAGATGGGCGCCCGGAAGCTGTACTGGTGCCCGAACTGCCAGGCGTAGGAGCGGAATGAGCGAGCACCGATGAGCGACCACCCTGCGACGCCGGATCCGGAGGAATCGCTGGTCCTGGCCGGCGGGCGCCTGCCCGGCGAGGCGCTGCCCGTCGACGTCCACGTCGACGGCGATGTCGTGCGCACCGTCGCCCCGGCGGGCAGCGTCGCGCCGATCCCCGGCGCCCGGCGCCTCGAGCTCGCCGGCCGCTGGATCGTCCCCGGGCTGTGGGATCGCCACGTGCACCTCTCGCAGTGGGCGATGGTGTCGCGGCGACTCGACCTCGGCCATGTCGCGTCGGCGGCCGAGTCCGTCACGCTCGTCGCGGCATCCGTCACCGGCGGCGCCGACGAGGTCGTCGGCTTCGGCTACCGCGACGGGCTCTGGCCCGATGCCCCGACGATCGACGCGCTCGATGCGGTCTCCGGCGACGTGCCGGTCGTGCTCGTCGCCGCCGACCTGCACTCGTGCTGGGTGAACCGCGCCGCCGCGCGGCGGCACGGGCTCGCCGAGGAGGCGGGGGAGAGCGGCGTGCTCCGCGAGGACGACTGCTTCCGGCTCGTGCGCGAACTCGACGACCTGCCCGACGACGTGCTCGACGCGTGGGTCGACGAGGCGTCGCGAGCGGCCGCCGCGCGCGGCGTGGTCGGCGTGGTCGACCTCGAGATGCGCTGGAACCGCGACGACTGGGCGCGCCGCGCGGCGAACGGCGCCGACGCGCTCCGCGTGCGGTTCGGCGTCTACACGCAGGGCCTCGACCGCGCCGAGGTCGAGGGCCTCCGCACCGGCGACGAGGTGGCGGGCACCGCCGGACTCGTGCGCGTCGGCCCGTACAAGGTGATCACCGACGGCTCGCTGAACACGCGCACGGCGTGGTGCGTCGACCCGTACCCCGGGCTCGGCGCCGACGAGCACCCGCACGGCGTCGTGAACGTGCCCTACGACGAACTCGTCCCGCACCTGCGGCATGCTGAGCGCATCGGGCTCGCGCCCGCCGTCCACGCGATCGGAGACCGGGCGAACGAGCGCGCGCTCGACGCGCTCGAGGCCGTACGGCCCGTCGGCTGGCACGGGCGCGCGTCGATCGAGCACGCCCAGCTGCTGCGACGCGACGACCTGGCGCGCTTCGCCGCGCTCGGCATCGTCGCGAGCGTGCAGCCCGAGCACGCCATGGACGACCGCGACGTCGCCGACGTCTACTGGGCCGGCCGCACCGAGCGTGCGTTCATGCTGTGCGACCTCGCGGCGGCCGGCGTCGAGCTCGCGCTCGGCTCCGACGCACCCGTGGCACCCCTCGACCCGTGGATCGCGATCGCCGCCGCGGTCGGGCGTTCCCGCGGCGGCCGCGAGCCGTGGCATCCGGAGCAGGCCCTCGACGCGCGGGCGGCGCTCGCCGCGTCGACCGACGGCGCCGGTGCCGAGGTGCGCGCGGGCATGGTCGCCGACCTCGCCGTCGTCGAGCGCGATCCGCTCGCGGCATCCGTCGACGACCTCAGGCGGATGCCGGTGGCGCTCACGCTGCTCGGCGGACGCGCGACGCACGACGCCCTCTGATCCGCCGGCGCGCGAGCCCGCCTCCGGTCCACCCCCGCGCGGACGGCGGCGAACCCCCGTGCCGACCCGGGTGGCCGTCGGCTGGGTCGCGGGAGCGTCGCCCGCGAGGCTCGAAGCATGATCGACCGGACCGCCCCGCCTCCCCGCCCCGAACGCCCGCGACCGCGGCTGCGACGTCCGCGCGCATTCGCCGCCACGGCCGCCTCGGCGGCCATCGGCGCCGCCGTCGCCCTCGCGTTCGCGGGGTGCGGGCTCGTCGGCCCGACCCCCGTCTCCACGATCGGCGAGGTCGACTTCGACACGGCCCTGCCCGTCCCGCCGCTCGCCGAGTCGAGCGTCGCCGCCGACGGCACGCGCGTGTTCTCGCTCGAGGCGCAGGCCGGCACGACCGAGTTCGCGCCCGGCGTGCCGAGCGAGACCTGGGGGTTCGACGGCGCCTACCTCGGACCCACGATCGTCGCCGAGCGCGGCGAGCGGATCCGCGTCGACGTCGCCAACGCGCTCGACGAGCCCACGACCGTGCACTGGCACGGCATGCACCTGCCCGCCGAGATGGACGGCGGACCGCACCAGATGGTCGACCCGGGGGAGACCTGGTCGCCCGAGTGGGAGGTCGACCAGCAGGCCGCGACGCTCTGGTACCACCCGCACCCGCACGGCGAGACCGAGCAGCACGTCGCCCGCGGCCTCGCGGGCCTGTTCCTCGTCCGCGACGACGTCGAGACGTCCCTGCCGCTGCCGCGCGAGTACGGCGTCGACGACCTGCCCGTCGTCGTGCAGGACGCCGCGTTCACCGACGACGGCCGGCTCGAGTCGGCCGCCCGCGGCTTCGCGGGCCGCATGGGCGACGAGCTCGTCGTGAACGGCGCCCGCGCCCCGTACGCGGAGGTCGGCGACGAGCTCGTCCGGCTGCGCCTGCTGAACGCCTCGACCGCGCGCACCTACGCCTTCGGGTGGGAGGACGGGCGCGCGGTCGACCTCATCGCGACGGACGGCGGGCTGCTCGAGGCATCCGTCGCCCTCGACCGCGTCGTGCTGTCGCCCGGCGAGCGCGCCGAGGTGCTGGTGCGGATGACGCCCGGCGAGCAGCTGCGGCTCCAGTCGGTGATGACCCCGGAGGCGGCGGGCCTGAAGCCGCCCATCGCGGCGATGAACGGCGCGACCGACGCGTTCGACGTGCTCGAACTGCGCGCCGCGGACACGCTCGACCCCGCGCCCGACCTGCCCCCGCGGCTCGCCGAGCTGCCCGAGGTCGACGAGGGCGACGTCGCGACGACCCGCACGTTCCGCCTCGACGGGTTCGAGATCAACGGCCGCACCATGCGCATGGACCACGTCGACGAGACCGTCACGGTCGACACCACCGAACGCTGGGTCGTCGAGAACGTCAGCGAGATGCCGCACAGCTTCCACGTGCACGACGTGCAGTTCCGCATCGCTGCTGTCGACGGCGCCCCGCCTGCCGCCGAGCTCGCCGGGTGGAAGGACACGATCCTCGCCCGCCCCGGCAGCCGGTACGAGCTCGTCCTGCGGTTCGAGGACTACGCCGACCCGGACACGCCGTACATGTACCACTGCCACCTGCTGCTGCACGAGGACCAGGGGATGATGGGCCGGTTCACGGTCGTCGAACCCGGTCAGCGTGCGACGATGACCGAGGAGACCGACGATGACCACGCTCACTGACCCCGCCGTGCCCGGCGCGACCGCCACCCCGACGGATGCCGCGCCCCGCCGCCGCGGCTACGGCCGCCTCTGGGCGGGCCTGCCGCGCGAACTCGGCTACCTGCTCCTCGGATTCCCGGTGGCCCTCGTCGCCTTCGTGACGCTCGTGACGCTCTTCTCGACCGGCGTCAGCCTGCTCGTGGTCGTCGTCGGGCTCGCGATCGTCGTCGCCGCGCTGTACGCGGCCCGCGGCTTCGGCGTGCTCGAGCTCGTCCGGCTCGAGTGGGCGGGGCGGCCGGCGATCCGCCGACCCCGATGGGACCGCCCGGTCATCGCCGGCGACGGCCCGTGGCGCGCGTTCTTCGCGCCGTTCGTCGACGGGCACTACTGGCTGTACCTGCTGCACGGCATGGTCGTCGCGCCGATCGTCTCGCTGTTCAGCTGGACCGTGACGGTCGTCTGGGTCTCGATCGCACTCGGCGGGATCACGTACTGGATCTGGGCGGTCTTCCTGCCGAACGACTCGCGCGACGTCTGGCCTGCCGAGTGGCTCCTCGACCGCATCGCGCCGGGCACGTCCGACACGCTCGCCCTCGACCCCCTCGTGCTCGAGTCCATCGCCCAGTTCGTCCTCGGCGCGGTGTTCCTCCTCACGCTCCCGCTCGTCGCCGCCGGACTCACCTGGATGCACGACGGCATCGGTCGCGGCATCCTCGGCGCGTGGCGTTCCGAGGCGCTGGAACGACAGGTGGAGCAGCTCTCCGCTTCGCGCGGCGCGGCGGTGCAGGCCGAGGATGCCGCGCTCCGGCGCCTCGAACGCGACATCCACGACGGCCCCCAGCAGCGCCTCGTTCGCCTGCAGATGGACCTCGCCGCGATCGAGCGCAAGCTCGACGCCGACCCGGAGGCCGCGAAGGGGCTCCTCGGGGAGGCGCGCGACCAGGCGCGCGACACGCTCGACGAGCTCCGAGCCCTCTCCCGCGGCTTCGCGCCGCCGCTGCTGCAGGACCGAGGGCTCGCGAGCGCGCTCGAATCGCTCGCCGCGCGCAGTCCGGTGCCCGTCGAGCTCGAATGGCTGCTTCCGGCGGATGCCGCGCTCCCGGCCGCGATCGAGCGCAACGCCTACTTCATCGCCGCCGAGCTGCTCACGAACGCCGCCAAGCACTCGGGCGCGAGCGCCGTCCGCCTGCGCGTCGCCGAACGCGACACGGGCGCGACCGGGCGCTGGCTCGACCTCTGGGTCACCGACAACGGCCGCGGGGGAGCGGCCGCGGTGCCCGGGCACGGCCTCGCGGGCCTCGACGAGCGCGTTCGCGGGCTGGGCGGCGTGCTCCTCGTCGACAGCCCGGCCGGCGGGCCGACGGTGATCGGCGCGCACTTCCCGTCCACTCCCGTCGATAGGGTGTCCGCGTGAGCCAAACCGTGCCGTCCGGCCGACCCGTCCGCGTGGTCCTCGCCGAGGACTCGATGCTCCTCCGCGAGGGGCTCGTCCGACTCTTCGACGAGGCCGGGTTCGAGACGGTCGGCGCCTACGGCGATGCCGAGGCGCTCCTCGCCGAGCTGTCGACGGCCGAACCGGATGTCGCGGTGCTCGACGTGCGCATGCCGCCGACCTTCCGCGACGAGGGCGTGCGGGCCGCGATCGAACTGCGCCGGCGGCGTCCGGGGACCGGCGTGCTGCTCCTCAGCCAGTACGTCGAGGGCACCTACGCGCACGAACTCCTGTCGTCGGCGGAGGGCGGCATGGGGTACCTGCTGAAGGACCGCGTCGCGTCGCTCGACGACCTCCAGGACGCCGTGCTGAGGATCCGCGACGGCGGCACGGTGCTCGATCCGCAGGTCGTGCGCGAACTGCTCGCCCGCCGCGGCGATCCGCTCGCCTCGCTCACCCCGCGCGAGCGCGAGGTGCTCGAGCTCATGGCTGAGGGGCGGACGAATGCCGGCATCGCCTCGCAGCTGTTCATCGGCGTCGGCGCGGTGGAGAAGAACGTCACCGCGATCTTCCAGAAGCTCGGCCTCGAGGACTCCGGCACCGACCACCGCCGGGTGCTCGCGGTGCTCGCCTGGCTGCGCCGCTAGCCCCGGAGATCGCCGATGCCCGTCATGCGCCGCTCGTGGTGCGCAGCGGTTCGTGTCGGTCGAAGAGGTCGCGATAGCCGCGGAAGCCGACCACCATCCAGAGGACGAGCGACCCGACGCCGACGATCACGCCGACCGTGATCGCCAGCCAGATCGCGCCGCCGAGGCCGAGGACGACCCCGCCGGCGAACAGCCCGAGCACCGCGCCCTCGACCACGGAGATGATCATCGCCGAACTCGCCAGGATCTGGCCCGGACGCGGACCGAACGCGTAGTACGTGCGGATGCTGCCGGCCTCGTCGTCATCCGCCGAGGAGATGAAGTACGGCGCGAGGCCGGGGTCGAGATCGAGGTAGGCGCCCCGCAGGCGGTTCATCGCCACCACGTACATGAGGTCGTCGAGCGACGCATTGAACGCGCGCTTCTGCGTGATGAGGCCGAGCAGTGCGAGCAGCAGCAGCACGCCGAGCGCGGCGACGCCGAACCACCCCCGGAACTGCGTCGCGTTGCCCAGGACGCCGAGTGTCACGAGCCCTGCCGACACGAGCGTGAGGAAGATCGCGATGCGCGTCAGGACCTCGCTCTGCGTGGTGCTCCGCGATGCGAGGAGGCTCCAGTGCTCGGTCGCCAGCATCTGCGCGCGCAGCGACTTCTGCGCGTCGGTCAGGTCGGCCGCGGTCGCCGCAGGGCCGTCGCTCGGCGGCGGAGACGGGTCGGGCCCGGGTGCATCCACCATGGCGGCATTCTGCACCCGGGCCCGTCCGGCCGCACCTCCCGGTGCGGCGTGCGGTTCCGCGCTACTTCACGCTGACGTGCGCGGCGAGGAACCACCGGTCCTTGTCGAGACCCTGGCGGATGGCGATGGCCACGTCCTGGCTCGCCGGGTCGAGTTCCTCCAGCCCCTCGATCGCGGCGTTCACGCGAGCGGTCGCGACGTCGATCTGCGCGACCACGTCGGCGATCGTGTCATCCGACTGCTTGAAGCCGGCCTTCGGGTTCGCGGCGTCGGTCTCGGAGGCGATCGTCGCGAGTCGCGCGTCGATCGGCAGCCCCAATGCGACGACGCGCTCGGCGGCGAGATCGGCCCACTCCTGAGCGTGGTCGACGACCGTGTCGAGGAACTCGTGGACCTCGAGGAAGTCGCGGCCGCGCACGTTCCAGTGCGCCTGCTTGCCGTTGATCGCCAGCACGGTGAGCTCGTGCACGAGCGGGGTGAAGAACTGAGAGACCCCCGAGGCGACCTCGGGGTCGGCGCCGCTCATCGGCGCCTTGGACTTCGGTGCGGTCTTCGAGTCGGTCATGTGGTCCCCTTCCACTGGTTCCGTACGGATGCCACGGTAGGGCCAACGTACGCCGGGGCCGCCGGATTCCCCGCGTACTCGCAGGGGGATTGACACCGTTCGGCGGGCACGGCCACGCCGTGGCCCGCGTCGGATACCGCGATCGCCGGGATATGTGAAGGCGCTCGCGGCGCCGACGCACGGCGGCTACCGTGCCGACCCATGAGCCGGACGTCGACGAGCACCGCAATGTACGACCGCGCGAAGGCCGAGGGCCGGCATCGACTGGCGATGCCCGCCCTCGAGCAGGCTGCCGGCGCCCTCATCGCGGGCATCACCATCGTCTTCGGCATCGTGGCGCTCGCCATCACGGATGCGGACGTCGGATCGGCACTCGGTCCCGGCCCGGGCCGCATCGCCGGAGCCCTGGCGTTCGGCATCGGGTTCGTGTTCCTCGTCGTCGGCCGGACCGAGTTGTTCTCCGAGAACTTCTTCGACCCGGTCGCGGCGGTCCTCGAAGAACCCGGTCGCGCGCGGGTGCTGCGGCTCCTGCGGCTCTGGGGAATCGTCCTGGTCCTGAACCTGGCCGGCGCCGCGATGATGGCGGCGATCTTCGTCGTGCCGCAGGCGCTTCCCGACGGTGCGCCGGAGGTCCTCGTGCGGATCGCCGAGGATCTCGCGAGCCGGGACGGGTGGGCGACGCTGGCCCGGAGCGTCGCCGCCGGCGCGCTCATCACCCTCATGTCGTACCTGCTGCACGCGACCGACCAGGTCGTCGCGCGTGCCGGCCTCGCCTACCTGGTCGGGTTCCTCGTGGCGCTCGGACCCTTCGACCACGTGGTGGTGTCGGAGACCCACCTCCTGCTCGGGTGGTGGCTCGGCGCCGCGGTCGATGCCGGCGACCTCGCGACGGGCTTCCTCATCGCCGCCGCGGGGAACCTCCTCGGCGGCATCCTGCTGATGACGTTCACGCACGTCGTGCAGGTGCTGGGAGCCCGCAGGCGGGCGTGAGCGGACGCGACGCCCCGACCTGCGCTCAGCGCACGCAGAAACGACGCTGATCTGGAATTCCCACACGGAGGGGATGACGGGAATCGAACCCGCACCATCAGTTTGGAAGATAGGTGCCCGGCGCTACACCGATCCCCGGAATCCCGCATGACCGCGCAGAACTGGGGCATCCGTCGTGATCGTCTGTGATCCCGAGTTATGGCACGTGACGGCCCCTAGTGGCACGCGGATGGCACGCGCTCGACGGACTCGGGAGGGGTCTGGAGGGCATCGATTCGCGGTCCCTGACTCTTGCACGATGGGCCTTCGCGGAGCCCGTCTGAGGTCCCCAGTAGCCTCGCCCTGTGGAAGAGGCAGAGTGGGCGAACGCGATAGCGACGTGGTGGGGAGTCGGCGCAGCGGCGCTGTTCGGTGCGGGCGGCCTGGTCGTGGGCATCGTGGGCCTCGTCCAGGCAGGCAAGGCGCGCGACGAGGCGAAGGCGGCGAATGACCTCGCGGCCGAGGCCAACCGGATCGCGGAGGAGGCCAACCGGATCGCGAAGGATGAGGTGGAGCGGGCCGCGGAACTCCACCGCATCGACTGGGATTGCCGTTGGGAGCGTCCGGGCGTGTATCGCGTCAAGAACCTGGGTTCCGACGCCGCGGCAGATGTGCGCGTGCAGGTAACCGTGGATGAGGAGACGGTTGTGGGCACGGCCCCGCGATTGGAGGACGGCGAGTTCATCGACTTGGACTTCCCTGGCGCGCTCGCCACCTGGAAGCGGGAGGAGCGCGAGCGGCGCGAGGAGCGTGAGCGGCGTCGCGAGACCGCCAATCAGGGGTACCTAGTCTCGTATCTCAGCGCGATGCACGGACAGGATCACTCCATCAGGGACCTGATCACGTGGCGAACGCCGAAGGGGAACCCGCAGAAGCACGATGCGAGTGGCTTAGGTCCGCTCGCATGACGCCGCCTGCGCCGCCTCTGCAGCCGCGGCCCTCGTCTGCGGGTGGAGCGGGGCCAGACGCGGTGCGATCGCCGGAGACGGGCGGAGACAGCCAGAGAGGTGGGCCAGCCGGGTAGGCCAGCCCGCCCCTCGGCCGCCGGGAGGGCTCAGGCCTCTGCGGGCACTCGCTCCAGCGAGCCCACGAGGAGCGGGATCGCGTTCGCGGACGGTGCCGGGGCTACGGCCGCGTCACCGTCCACCAGGAGGTCGAAGGCCTCGGCATCCGACTGCTGGAGGAGCACGAGGCCCGCGAACGGAATTTCGCCCGTCTCGCGCAGGCCCTTCAGGATGGTGCGCCACGCCACCGCGGGCGCGTTCGTGCGCTCGACGACGGCCACGCGCTCGGCGGCAGGGTCCACCTGCACGAGCCGGTCCCACACGGCCCCCTGGATGAACTCCACCACGGAGGCCGGCTGGGAGTCCTCCAGGACCTCGGGCATCGTCTCCAGGTTGTCGAGGATCGCGGCGAGCCGGGTTCGGTCGGCGTCCGCGATGATGGTCGGCAGGTCGCGCCCCGCGTCGAGGAGGGCGCGCACCTTCGCCCACTGGTGCGCCTGGAGCGCGATGTCGTCGGCACCCTTCGGGGTGAGGGCGTCGAGGACCGGCTGACGGTCGGGCGCGGTGGGCTCCGGGGGCATGAGCGCGGCGAGGCGTCCGCGGATGGCCTCGACCTCGCGGCGCTGGCGGGCGCGGAGGCCCTCCGGCGTCAGGTGCGGGTCGCGGATCAGGGCTGTGGCGAGGAGGTCGGCGCGAGCCTGGACGGTGGACTGGATGAGCGTCGCGGAGTTCAAGAGCGCCCCCTTTCGGTGTTGTCGGTGCTCACGTCGTGAGCGATGGTCCCCACCTTCTGGCGGGAGGTCTTGCGGTGCCGGTACCGCTGGCATCCCCGGCATGAGCCCTTGGAGTCGGTGCCCCAGAGGAACCGGACGTGTCCGTGCGGGCAGAGGGTCCAGTTGCCGCCGTGGTCGAGTTGGGCGTTGTGCCGTGAGCATGCGGGGCCGTAGGCGTCGGGGTCGATGCTGAGCCGCACCGGCTTCCCGTGGGAGTTGAGGACGATGTGCGTGGGGTGGTCGAGGAGCGCCCAGCCGGTCGAGGGCCGGTCGCAGGTGGGGTGAGAGCATGGCTCGCCCACTGCGGAGCCTCGCGTCTTGATGAGCGCGTAGTGCACGGCATCGTAGGTGGGCGCGCTCACCGTCCGCCCCTTCCGTCTCGGGCCTCCACGCGGCGCGCGGCCGCCTCGTCGCGCACCGCGCCGACGTACCTGGCGACGGCTTCACGCTGTTCGGCGGGGAGCGACGCGAGCGCGGCGTGGTAGACGTCGTGGTGGTCACGTTGGCGCTGCTTCGCGAGGGCGAGAGATGTGGACTCGCGCGGAGGGGAGTAGACCATGCCTCAGTCCTCCTCGGTGCCGAGCACGAGCCGGTCGAGCAGGTTCCCGACCTGCTCCAGCCCGGCCGTGGGGGCGGCGTCCAGGTTGAGGAGACGCGCCCGGCGCTCCATGACCTTCAGGCAGGTGTCAGCGGAGCGCACGTCCCCGGAGATGGCGGCAGCGAAGTGGCCGCGGAAGATCGCGTCGAGCCGGTCGAGTTCGAGGGCGCGGAGTTCCTCCGCCTCCTCTCGCGGGAGGTTCCGGATGGCGTCCTGAATCCACGCGTAGACGGTGCTCGGGTGGACCTTCATGCGCTGGGCGATGGCATCCACCGGGACGCCTCCGCGGCGGAGCGCGATGGCCTCCTGCCTCCGCGTGGCGCGCTCGATCTTCGTGACTCGCCGCGGGCGGGGTCGGTCCCCGAGGAGGTACTCGTCGGGGTCGGGTGTGTCGATGGCGGACATGCCGCCTCCTCTCGTCTGGATGGTCATTCGGGGATGGATCGGACGGGCCATTCAGCGGCGGGTGGCGGGTTGGGCGCGGCTTCGAGCGCGTCGGCGGCATCGAGGAGACGGCGGATTCGTTCGTCGGGCCCTTCACGGTGAGCGTTCGCGCGCGTGCGTGCGCGCGTTGTCTTGTCACCTTCGGAGGGCTTGGCCTCTCCTGGCCTCTCCTCAGCCTCTCCTCTCCTAGGGGACTCCCCGGTTACGTAACCGGTTACGTCCTCCTGCTGACGGGCACGCTCCCGGAACGCCTGCTGCTTCCGCCTGTTCCGCTCCCGCTGGTGCTCCACATCCGCAGCGAGGGACTGCGTGCGCCCCCACTCTCGGACCCGGTACCCGTCACCCTCGACCTCCCACAGGCCGAGGCTCACGAGCGCTTCGGCGTCCTTCGTCGTGGCTCCGCTTGGATGGAGCAGGGGAAGCATGTGACTCGGTATCAGGCCGTCTGTGCCCTGCTCGGCGCTCCACATCAGGGCCCACGAGAACACGGTCCAGCGGTCAGCGCCGAGCGTGCGAATGGTGGGGTCCACGAGCCACCGGCCGGGGAGGCGTGCGTCGGTCATGCGGGAACCTCTTCGCGGGCGGCTCGCTCGAACTCGATCAGGCGGCGGTTTACCCGTTCCATCGCCGCGCGGAGGCCAGCGAACGGGTCACATGCCTCCGCTGTGGCGTCCTCGTGCTGAGTTGTCGAATCCATCGGGTGCTGCCTCAGCGCGGGAGCGGGGCCGGGGTGGGCTCCACGTCGAAGCCGAGGGACCGCATAAGCGGGACCAACTTCACCCGAATGTTGCGCCCGCGCCGGTCAACCTCGACACGGCCTTCGCGCACGTCCTCGTAGGCCTGAGCGCGTCCACGGTCGGCCAGGGTCGCGTACTCCTCCACGGTGATCGTGGGGATCGGGTGGGCGAGGAGGCGCGCGGTGAGTGCGGCGCGCTCCTCGGTCTTGTCGGGCCGTCTTGCCATGTTGAGGACCTCCTGTGGGTCGCGTTGAGTGCGTCCCAGAGTCCTTCTCTGGCGGTCGGGCTGAGGCTGGCTCTCGCCTGCCTCGCCTCCCCGATGGCGTCTGTGCCGTTGTGCCCAAGATAACACGAAGGAACGAGTAGGATTGAAAGAAAACCGCAGGTCAGGTGCTATATTGACACCTCCAGACAGGTCGGTCAGTGATAGTCCGTAACCCCCACCGCGAGCAAGGAGAGCCCGATGAGCGACCGAAAGCAGAAGTCCAACCGGGCATCGTTCGGGAGCGTGCGGAAACTTCCCTCAGGACGGTGGCAGGCGCGGTATCCCGACCCGGCCGGGCGCGCCATGACCGCCCCGAGCACGTTCGCGACGAAGCGTGAAGCGCAGGACCACATCGCCGGAGTCCGCGCCGACCGGATGCGTGGCACGTACCGGGACCACCGTGCCGGCACCGCGCCCTTCGGGCCCTACGCCGAGGAGTGGATCGCGAACGGTGGCTCACGAGGCAGGCTTGTCGACGTCGGGTGAATACTGACCCCGAGGCGACGTTTGAATCTTGACCCCTCCGACACTCTTGGAGGGTGATTTC
>NZ_JBOCIG010000019.1:0-1274 GCF_050565425.1 Agromyces sp. GXS1127 | reverse complement strand
GGGTCTGCTGCACGAGTAGGTGACATCTGAGTTGGCTTGTCCTGCGGGACGGGCTGGAAGGATGTCATCGTGCCCAAGCCCTATCCGAGTGAGTTCCGTGACGACGTCGTTCGCGTTGCCCGGAACCGCGAACCCGGTGTCACGATCGAGCAGATCGCGCACGACTTCGGGGTCCATCCAATGACGCTGCAGAAGTGGCTGCACCGCGCGAAGGTCGAGGATGGCTCCGCGCCCGGCCAGACCCGGACGGAATCGGCCGAACTGCGTGAGGCTCACAAGCGGATCCGGCTCCTCGAGCAGGAGAACGAGGTCCTGCGACGAGCCGCCGCGTACCTGTCGCAGGCGAATCTGCCGTCAAAAGGCTCTACCCGCTCGTGAAGGAGCTCGCCGAGGACAGGAAGGTCCCTGTCTCGGTGACGTGCCGGGTGCTCAAGCTCGCCCGCCAGCCCTACTACCGGTGGCTGGCCGACCCCATCACCGACGCCGAGCTGGTCGAGGCATACCGCGCGAACGCCCTGTTCGACGCGCACCGCGACGACCCGGAGTTCGGGCACCGGCTGCTGGCCGACGAAGCCCGCGACGCCGGGCAGGCGATGGCGGACCGCACCGCGTGGCGGATCGCGTCGCAGAACGGCTGGTGGTCCGCGTTCGGGAAGAAGAAGGCCCGCGGGGGCGGGAAGAAGGCCGGCCCGCCGGTGCACGACGACCTCGTCGGCCGCGACTTCACCGCCGACGGCCCGAACCGGCTCTGGCTGACCGACATCACCGAGCACCGCACCGCCGAGGGCAAGCTGTACCTCTGCGCGGTCAAGGATGTCTTCTCGAACCGGATCGTCGGCTACTCGATCGATTCGCGGATGAAGTCCCGGCTGGCCGTCGACGCGATCGAGAACGCCGTCGCCCGACGCGACGACGTCGCCGGCTGCATCGTCCATTCCGACCGGGGCAGCCAATTCCGTTCCAGGAAGGTGCTCCGCACCCTGGCCCGTCACGGGCTCGTCGGATCGATGGGCCGGGTCGGCGCCGCCGGGGACAACGCCGCCATGGAATCGTTCTTCAGCCTGCTGCAGAAGAACGTCCTCAACCGTCGCTCCTGGGCTACCCGTCAGGAGCTCCGGATCGCGATCGTGACCTGGATCGAACGGACCTACCACCGGCGCCGTCGACAGCCTCGACTCGGGCGTTTGACCCCGATCGAGTTCGAGGTCATCATGAACACGCCAGCCGCACTGGCTGCGTGACTAAAAACTGTCACCTATCCGTGCAGCAGACCC
>NZ_JBOCIG010000018.1:0-1336 GCF_050565425.1 Agromyces sp. GXS1127 | reverse complement strand
TTGGGCACGATGACATCCTTCCAGCCCGTCCCGCAGGACAAGCCAACTCAGATGTCACCTACTCGTGCAGCAGACCCTTCGGTTTCGGGGGACTCCTCGGGGTCGGTGCGTTCGGATTCATGGTGTGGATCCTGATTTTCATCGCTTGGGAGGGCAGGCGTGGGCGCGCTTAGCACTCCCGTCTCGCAGGTGATCCAACCAGGATCACGAAGCGACGCTCGCCCGATAGCCGGTCGTCATGCGGTCAGAGGCCGATGCCGCCGCGATCCCCGCCCGGCCGCTCGAAGCCGCTCGGCATGGGGCCCGGCGACTCCGGCTCATCGCTCGGCCGGGTCTTGGAAGCGAATCGGTTCCACAGCGCGACGCCGACCGCGCTCAGCACGATGACCGCGGCCAGGATGATCCACGACAGCACGTCCATGACACCCTCCGATCGTGGAGACACTGGCGGCGAGCAGCCTCTCCGGCGACGCCGACGCCGTCCTCCTGCTGGCTCCGGAGCGTAGTCCCGTCACGTTCGAGCGGCAATGCGACGGTGCCGCCCGTCCGGTGCGAGGATACGGTGCCCTCACGCCAGCGACAGCACGAAGGAGAGCACAAACCCGGCCGCCGTGCTGAGCGCGACCGCGGGGCCGCCGTGCTCGAACGCCTCGGGCATGAGCATGTCGGCGAGGAAGGCGATCACGGCGCCGGCGGCGAACACGAGCGGGAGCGAGATCGTCTCGGGATCGGTGTTCGCGAGCGGGGCGGCGCCGAGCGGCACGGCCACCGCGGTGATGGCCGCGGTGAGCGCCCACATGCCGATGACCGATGCCTATCCGCACACGCCCGCGAGCCGGTAGCGCGTCGTCCCGCTCAACGATGAAGCGCCCCGTCCGTCGTTGTACTCGACATTCACGGACTCCGCCTTGCCCACTCCGTTGGGGGCGGCGACCGTGACCACGAGATTGACCGTGGTACCCGCCGGAATCGGCGTCCCCACGGCAGGAACCCGGTCACCCCAACCGGCGGGCGGATCGGTGCCTGGGAAGGAGACTCCTACTGCAGTCTGGTCGGTGATCGCGACGAGCGACGCTTCGACGAGTTCGAGACCGTCTGCGCCCACGAGGCTCACTTCTTCGAGCACGACTTCTGTGTGGACTGCCTTAAGGATCTCCCCGATCGCAACGCGTTGTCCGGGCTCGACGGGGGCGCAGACCATGCTCGGACCACCGCCGAGAACCAGGTAGGGATGGGGCTGAAGGGCGGTGCATCCGGTCTGTCAACGTCGGCTGAATTCTGACCCCTTTTCGTCGTCTGAATCTTGACCCCCTGGTGTTGTTGTTACCGGTCTGTG
>NZ_JBOCIG010000017.1:0-2160 GCF_050565425.1 Agromyces sp. GXS1127 | reverse complement strand
TGTCAACGTCGGCTGAATTCTGACCCCTTTTCGTCGTCTGAATCTTGACCCCCTGGTGTTGTTGTTACCGGTCTGTGGCCGGGGTCTTGATGAGTTCGCGTCGTGCTCGGGTTCGGTAGGAGTCGCCGGCGAGGGTGAGGACCTCGGCGTGATGGACGAGGCGGTCGATCATCGCGGACGCGACGATGTCGTCGGCGAAGATCTCACCCCAGCGACCGAACGGCATGTTGCTGGTGACCAGGATCGAGCCCTGCTCGTAACGGGCGGCGATGAGCTGGAAGAACAGGTTCGCGGTGTCCGCGTCGAACGGGAGGTAGCCGACCTCGTCGATGATCAGCAGCCGGTAGCGGCGGAGCCGCTTCAACTCGTGCTCGAGTCTGTTGTCACGGTGCGCGGCCTGCAGCCTGGCGGCCCAGCCGGTGGCCGTGTCGAACGCGACGGGGTAGCCGGCATGACAGGCCTTGATGCCCAACCCGATGCCGAGGTGGGTCTTGCCGACGCCGGGCGGGCCGAGCAGGATCACGTTCTCGGCCTTCGGGATCCAGGTCGTCGTGGCCAGGTGCGCGAGCACGTCCCGCCGCAGCGACGGCTGGTGGTCGACGTTGAAGTCCTCGAGCGTCTTGACCTGAGGGAAGTGCGCTCCGGCGATGCGCAGGCTGGTTCCGTTCGCTTCCCGGTCCGCGACCTGCCGGGCCAGCACCGCCGCGAGGTACTCCTCGTGTGACCAGCCCTCGCTGCGCGCGGTGACGGCCAGGTCCTCCCAGACCCGCCCGATCGTTGGGGCCTTCAACGCGCGGGCCAGGTAGCCGAGCGTCGCGGCGGTATCGGTGCCGGCGCCCATCACAGCACTTCCCCGGTGGTCGGGTCGAACCGGACCCCGAACAGGTCGTCGTAGTCGCCCGGGTCGCGGAACATCACCCGCCGCTCCGGCGACGCGAGCTCGGCACGCGCCCGGTCGCGTTTGGTGGCCGAGTACTGGGATCGCAGCCCCTTCGCGGTGATCACGTGGGCGGGGTCGGTGATCACGCCACCGGTCGCCCAGGAACGGTCGTGGTCGGCGACCGCGGTTCCGTCGCAGACCACGATCACCCGGGTCAGGGTCGCGGTGACATCGACGAGCCGTCCGATCACGCGCGGGTCGACGGAGTAGTCATTCCCATCGACCCGGACGTAGTAGTCCCGCCCCAGCCGCACCCGCGCCTGCAGGCCGGTGGTCGGCGGGTACGGCGGCAGCGCCGTCATCGCCGCCAGATCACGATCCAGCACGTCGACCGGGCGACCACCGAGGGAACGGACCGTCCGGGCGTTCGCGCGCGGCAACCAGTGCTGCAACTGCGTGTTGAAATCCGCCGGCGACGCGAACCTGCGGCCGGGCAGGAACGACGTCTCGAAGAACCCGTTGTTGCGTTCGGTCATCCCCTTGAACTCCGGATCCGCGGGCGGGGCGAGCACCACCTTGGTCGCGAGCGTTCCCGCGAACGCCGCCGCCAACGAGGTGACCTTCCCCTTCCCGCCGATCGCAGCCTCCCGATCCCAGACCAGCGTCTTCGACACCGCGCCGACCTGCGAGATCAGCTGCCACATGCCCGCCGTGAGATCCCCGCCCTGACGCGATGGAAGCATCACCGCGGACAAGAACTTCGAGAACGTCAACGTCATCACCAGCACCGGCAGCATCGCCGCCTGCCCGAACCCGACCGGGATCCGCGGCTCCGGGAACCACAAGTCCAGTTGCGCGGCCTGCCCCGGATGATGCACGATCCGGTCCGCCGGATCCACGCCGGCATACTCCGGCCGGATCTGCCGGATCCGGTCCTTCAGGATCGTGATCGAGTGCTCCCACCCGATCCGCTCCGCGATCACCGTCGCGGGCATCTTCGCGTCCTCACGCAGCCACTTCCGGATCTCCGGCTCGACCGCGTCGACCAGCGACCCCCGCGGCGCCCGCCGATACGCCGGCGGCTCGTCCGACGCCAACGCCGCCCGCACCGTGTTCCGCGCCACACCGAGCTTGCGCACGATCGCCTTGATCGGCATGCCCTCCGCCCGATGCAACCGGCGGATCTCCGCCCAATCTTCCACTGAAATCACCCTCCAAGAGTGTCGGAGGGGTCAAGATTCAAACGTCGCCTCGGGGTCAGTATTCACCCGACGTCGACA
>NZ_JBOCIG010000016.1:0-2411 GCF_050565425.1 Agromyces sp. GXS1127 | reverse complement strand
ACCGGCACCCTGCCGCCGGGCACGTACACGGTGACCTACACCGTGGTCGTGAACCCGGACGGTGAACGCGGCGACGAGGTGCTCGGCAACGTACTGTTCGAGACCGGCACCACCCCGCCCGAGGAATGCGTCGAGAGCGACCCGCTGTGCACCACCAACCCGGTCGGCTCGATCACCCCGGAGAAGTCGGTCGATCCGGTCGATGGGTCCACGGTGGTCGCCGGTGACGAGGTGACGTACACGCTCACGTTCACTTCGAACGGTCCCGGTGACGCGGTCCTGGACTACACCGATGATGCGTCGGGCATCTTCGATGACGCGACGTTGACGGCTGGTCCGACGGTGTCGGATCCGGCGATCACGGTGACTGACAACGGGGACGGCACGATCGGGTACACCGGTACCCTGCCGCCGGGCACGTACACGGTGACGTACACGGTGGTCGTGAACGCGGACGGTGAGCGTGGGGACGACGTGCTCGGCAACGTGCTGTTCGAGACCGGCACCACCCCGCCCGAGGAATGCGTCGAGGGTGACCCGCTGTGCACGGTGAACCTGATCGGCGAGCTGACATCGTGGAAGACGGTCGACCCGGCCGCGCCGACGGCGGTCGAGGCCGGGGACACCCTGACCTACACGCTGCACTTCGCCGGCACCGGCACCGGGCCAGTCTCGGTCGATGAGATCGACGACCTGAGTGGCGTGCTCGACGACGCGGACCTGACGACCCCGCCCGCTCCGGGTGTCGGCGACCTGACCGTCGGCGAGGTGGACGCCGAAGGTCGCTTCACGATCACCGGTGAAGTGCCGGCGGGCGAGGAGTACACCGTCACCTACACGGTCACCGTCAAGCCCGACGGCGAACGCGGCGATGACCTGCTCGGCAACTTCCTGCTCGAGCCCGGTGAGGAGCTCCCCGAGACGTGCGACCCTGTCGATCCCCTGTTCCCCGACTGCACACTGAACCCCGTCTCGAGCCTCGAAATCGACAAGTCCGTCGATCCGGAGGCCGGTACGGTCGTCGCACCGGGCGACGAACTCACGTACAGCCTCACCTTTACGAACGGCGGAACCACTCCGCAGGACGTGGACTACACCGACGATCTTTCCGACGTACTGGACGACGCCGAACTCACGTCGCCGCCGGTGTCGAGCGACCCCGGTGCACTCATCGTCACGCTCGCCGGCGACGGCCAGTCCTTCACCGTGACGGGGACGCTCGCGCCGGGAACGACGGTGACGGTCGAGTACACGGTGACCGTCAAACCCGACGGAGAGCGCGGCGACAGCGACCTCGGCAACATCCTCTACCCCTCGATCGTGCCCCAGCCGCCCTTCATCCTGTGCGACCTGGTCGATGCGATCCTCTGCACGAACAACCCGGTGCCTGAACTCGTGGCCTCGAAGTCGGTCGATCCGG
Source organism: Agromyces sp. GXS1127 (assembly GCF_050565425.1). NCBI lineage: Bacteria > Bacillati > Actinomycetota > Actinomycetes > Micrococcales > Microbacteriaceae > Agromyces > Agromyces sp. GXS1127. Next base: position 991 of record NZ_JBOCIG010000016.1, on the reverse strand, counting down.
CTGACGGCTCGAGTGTGCTCGCCGGCGATGAGGTGACGTACACGTTGTCGTTCGAGTCGACGGGGTCTGCGGATGCCACGATCGACTACACGGACGACCTGTCGGGTGTGCTCGATGACGCGACGATCACGTCGGATCCGCAGTTCGCGGTGACCCCGGACGACGGGAGCGTCACCGCGGAAGTGGTCGGCGACCAGTTGGTGGTGACGGGTAACGCACCGCCGGGCACGACGGTGACGGTCTCGTACACGGTCACGGTGAACGCGGATGGTGAGCGTGGGGATGAGGTGCTCGGCAACGTGCTGTTCGGGACGGGCACGACTCCGCCTGAGGAGTGTGTCGAGGGTGACCCGCTGTGCACGTCGAACCCGGTCGGCTCGATCACTCCGGAGAAGTCGGTCGATCCGGTCGATGGGTCCACGGTGGTCGCTGGTGACGAGGTGACGTACACGCTCACGTTCACTTCGAACGGTCCCGGTGACGCGGTCCTGGACTACACCGATGACGCGTCGGGCATCTTCGATGACGCGACGTTGACGTCCGGTCCGACGGTGTCGGACCCGGCGATCACGGTCACCGACAACGGGGACGGCACGATCGGGTACACCGGCACCCTGCCGCCGGGCACGTACACGGTGACCTACACCGTGGTCGTGAACCCGGACGGTGAACGCGGCGACGACGTGCTCGGCAACGTACTGTTCGGGACGGGCACGACTCCGCCTGAGGAGTGTGTCGAGGGTGACCCGCTGTGCACCACCAACCCGGTCGGTGCGGTGGAGGTGACCAAGGACGTCGATCCGGTCGACGGGTCGAGCGTCGAGGCCGGTGACGAGATCACGTACACGTTGACGTTCGAGTCCACGGGCACCGGGGACGCGGTCGTGGAGTACACCGATGACTGGTCCGGTGTCCTGGATGATGCGTCGTTGGTGTCGGGTCCGACCGCGGATGCGCCGCTGGTGGTCACGGTCGCCGGTGACGGCAGCTC
>NZ_JBOCIG010000015.1:0-4070 GCF_050565425.1 Agromyces sp. GXS1127 | reverse complement strand
AGTTCGAGGTCATCATGAACACGCCAGCCGCACTGGCTGCGTGACTAAAAACTGTCACCTATCCGTGCAGCAGACCCGAACAGTGCGAGGAGGACCAGGGTCGGTAGGCCGGCAAGACGCCCTTCAGCGAGGGGAACAAGGACGTCACCATCGACAGAGGCAAAGATGTAGGCCGCGAGCCACCACATCCCCACGCCGATCGCGAGAGCTCCAACACCACTCAGCACAACGCCGAAGAGCGAGCTGTCCTCTTCCTTACGCCGGCGGAAACCCACCTGATCATCGTAATGACGCGCCCTTGACCATGACACCCTGCTCACGCTCAGCGACGATGCGCTTCACCGATTCCCGGGTAGCCGGCGTCGCACGAACGCAATCCGGTGGGTAACAACCTGAACGAGTCGCCCGGACACGAGTCGGGTTAGCGGTCCTCCGCCCACTTCTTGAGCGAATTCAGAAACTGACGCTGAGCCTTCAACGTTGATGCCGGGAGCGCATATGACCTTCCCGCGGCGACGGCAGCTAGCGGCGTCGTTGCGACACCGCCGTCTGCTCGCTCCCACGCCACCCGCGCGGTGCGCGGATCGGTCTCAACGCGATTGACCTTTGCGCGCGGGATCTTCGTGGACCCAAGCCAGCCCACCACGTACACATACGATTCGTCGTACGCCACCCGCAGGCGACCTATCCGCCAGGCCCAGGCCACACCGAACGCAACCGGCGGGACGCCTATCAGTAACGCTTCATACGCCCCGGTACTGGGGAACATTGACAGGAAGGACAGGCCCATCGCGGACAACACCATCGAACCGGCGAAGTTCGCGAACCGGAACCCGCGGGAAGGCCGATAGAGCTTCATCCCACGCGCCTCCTTCCGATGCCCCGGAGCAATCTACCTGACCGGCGGCCACGAAGTGGACGACCAGCGACCCAGATCCGGCGAGCCCCGTGCGCCTCACTGTGGTGTGAATCGGGTCGTGCCGCGAAGGTGCACTTCTGAAACAGTCGTCAACGACGAAGTCAGTCCGACGGGCGCAATTCCGACGGGTCGCAGACGAGGATCGTCTCTGCTTGATCGGGGCCACCGCACATCCGGCAGTACGGTCGATCCATGGACGAGGAGCTGATTCTCGCGGGCGGGAACGCGAGTGGGTCGGTGGTCCGCGTCGGGTCCACGGTGCGGAAGCCCTGGACCGGATCCAGCGAGAGCGTCCACGCGTTCATGGACGCCGTTCGAGCCCACGGGGTCGACCTCCCCGCTCCGCTCGGACGCGACGAGCGAGGTCGGCAAGTCATCGAGTTCGTGCCAGGGCAGCTGGCGATGCACCTGAGCCTGACGCGCGCCGAACTCGGCCGAGTCGGTGCCATCGTCCGAGCCATTCACGATGCCAGCGCCGACTTCGTCCCGCCCCGCGACGCAGTCTGGGAGACCGCGATAGCCGCCCCGGGAGCGGAGATCGTCTGCCACAACGATCTCGCCCCGTGGAATCTGATCGTCGGTGAACGGTGGGTGTTCATCGACTGGGACGCGGCCGCGCCCAGCACTCGGCTCTGGGATCTCGCCTACGCGGCGCAGGCGTTCACCCTCTCGGACGTCGACCGCCCTGCTCAGGATGCCGCGGGCGACCTCGCCGCGTTCGTCGATGGCTACCGCGCAGAGCCGGCGCTACGGGACGCGCTGCCTGACGTGATGCATCGTCGCGCTGCAGCGATGCTGGAGCTGCTGCGGTCCGGACATGAGACCGGTCGCGAACCCTGGGCCTCGATGTTCGCCTTCGACCACGGCGATCACTGGACTGCAGTGACGCAGTACGTCGCCAAGAACCAGGGCGCCTGGTCAGACGCACTCGGCCCGACTCGTTAGGGGATCCGAACAGGCGACCGTAGGTTACCTGCGTCGCTAGGCTCGTGCTGGAGGCATCCATGACGAACCGAGGCTCCAAGTCGACCTTCACGCGAGTTGTGACGTCGCTCTTCGCCAGCTTGGCGACTGCGCTGACGGCGCTCGGTTCAGGTGGTGGAACGCCACTCGCCAGACCGGAGGATCACCGCGACTCGCCAAAGGGCGAGTACCGCCCCTGACCAATTCTCGATTGGGGATCGCCCGTGCATCGCCGGCGGACCGTCGCCGCGCGTACGGACTCGTGACAAATAGCCGAGGGCCCGCGCGATCTCGCACGGGCCCTCGGCTCGTCGGTCAGCAGGTCAGCTTCCAGAGAAGCGATGCAGGAACTGGCTCGCTCGCAGGACTGTCAGTCCCAATCCGGGCCCTGCCGGCCACACCTGGATAAGGTACTCCTCGGTTCTGGCCTCGCTCGTCAGGTCGTACTCGGCGTCGCGACCCCTTGCGCTGCACCGGACCCCGTACGTGCCCGCACCGTTCTCCGCGAGGTCGTTCTCGTCGAAACTCATCGCCCCCACCCGGCGATGTGCAGGCCGGTCTCGCCGGCGATGACGGGAGCTTCGACGACGTCGTCCCAGCCGTTCCAGTCCTCCTCGGGGCGAGCGTCATAGGTGGCCCACCGGTAGTTGATCTCCCCGAGCGAGGCGCCGGTCACAATCACCGCACCGCCGCCTGCGAGAGGCTCGATCAGCCCGTTGGTTGCCTCACCACCCCACCCGTCATCGTGACCGGAGGAAAGGTAGAACTGGTGGTACTCCGTCCACACCCGACCTGACCCTGACCGCTTCTCCATCAATACAGCCGCACCCAAGAATTGTCGCCGTTGCGTAAAGCTATTGCTCGGCGAGTGCCGCGATCAAGTACTCCTTTGAGGAACTGACTCGCTGACGGATCGTGCGTGCGTCGACTATGGGAGCAGGTCGAGCATCTGCGGTCGTGCCTTCATCGCGTGGATCACCAGTTCGTTCCCGCTGTCGAAGATCAGCACGACCGTCTCGAGCAGTTGACCACGCGTGTCGAATCCGAGTCGCAACTGTCGGGCGGGCGAGTCATCGTCGAGGTACTCGATCCAGGTCGGCCAGGACGCGGCCTGAATCGCGTCCTCAGGGCTGATGCCGTGCTTGAGTGCTGAGTCGTGGACGTTCACGCGGCGTACGCGGCCAGTGCGTCTCGGATGAGTTCCGATCGTGTCTTGTGCTCGCGCGCTGCCCGTGCGTCGAGGGCCGCGAGTTCGTCACTGGTCAAGCGGAGCGCGACCACTTGCGACGGCTCAGCGCCGCGCCCGGGTCGGCCCCGGCCGCGCTTCTTCAGCGTCTCGACGTCATAGCCGGCCTCGGCCTCGGCGACCCATTCGGAGATCTGCTCCTCGGTGACGGGTACACCGTTGATCGTCTCGCGCTTGTTCATGGCAATAGTGTATTACGTAAATGACTGTGGCAACAGACGTCGATGTCGCGGTGGAGGATGGTGTCTCGTCGCTCGTCTCCGCGCCGGCGGTCAACCACCTCAGTAGTGGTCGCGGGCTTGCAGGATGACGATGTGGTCGTCCGTGACGTAGTAGACGAGCCGGTTCGTCTCGTCGATGCGGCGGGACCAGGCACCCGAGAGGATGTGCTTGAGCGGCTCGGGCTTGCCGATCCCGGCGAACGGGTCACGGAGCACGTCGGCGATCAGGGTGTTGATCCGCTTGAGCGTCTTGCGGTCTTGCGTCTGCCAGTAGACGTAGTCCTCCCAGCCGTTCTGATCGAACGCGAGCGCGCGCGTCACGCTTCGAGAAGCTCGTGCTGCTCGAACTCGCCGCGACGTGCCCGCTCGATGGCGTCGAGGAGTCGCTCAGCGTTGGCAGGATTGCGCAGCAGGTAGGCGGTCTCGGTGATCGCGTCGTAGTCGTCCTTCGACATGATCACGGCGTTGCCGTGCCGAGAGACGACCTCGACTGCGGTGTGATCGTCATTGACCTGCTGGATCAGCCCGAACAGGCTCTTGCGCGCTTCGGTCGCGGTAATCGCCGACATGACCGCCCCTCTCGATTCTGGTACGGAATAGTGTACCACTCGGGAGTGCCGTCACGTCTCTGAGGGACCGGCTAACGGTCACGCAGCTTGCGGTGGACCACACGTCCTGTCGCCAGACGCCGAGTTCAGCGGCGCGCGACCTCGAGCTGCCG
>NZ_JBOCIG010000014.1:0-4413 GCF_050565425.1 Agromyces sp. GXS1127 | reverse complement strand
TTGGGCACGATGACATCCTTCCAGCCCGTCCCGCAGGACAAGCCAACTCAGATGTCACCTACTCGTGCAGCAGACCCCACCCCGTTCCGAGGTCGAAGGTCGTCGCGGTCGGTCGTTGCAGCAGCAATCCGCTCAGCGTCATCGACGCCCCTCCCACGCCGAGCACGTACTCCTCGGGCAACGGCCCGCCCGTCGCGAGCTCGCCGGGGTCCGACGCGATCCACCACTCCCCCGCACCGGCCGCGTCGGCGAACGCGTACGGCCGGAGGTCCATGAGCGGCACGGCTCGATCGTCCGCGATCCGCACGAGGCCGAGCCCTGCGGCGCGGTCGAGGCCCAGGGTGCGCAGCGCCACGGCCAGGTCGGCGGATGCCACGGGCATGCCGAGCACGAAGCACCGGACGAGCGTCGCGAGGTCGCGCTCGTCGGGCGCGACGTGATCGAGCGCCCGCAGGGCCGGCACGCGATGGCCCCGCCGGAGCGCCGCACCGGGGTGCGTGGACGACTCGGCCGCACCGCGCTCCCAGAGCGCCTCGATGGCCGCGACCGAGTACCCGGCTGCGCGGAGGTCGACCGCGAGGGCCGCGACGGCGTCGTCGTCCTCCGCCGGTCCGGGTGCCGAGACGGACCGGTCCGCTGGTGTGCTCACCGCTCCATTCAACCAGCCGTCCCCGCCAGGTCGTCCGTCCGTCATCCGCCCGTCATCGGCCGTCCACGCCCGGCGGGCGCGTGTAACCCGCGCGACACACGGGCTGGGTAGCGTCGGTTACGATCGAACGAGCGAGGGGAGGTCGCACATGGCAGAGCCGACCACGCTCGAGCGCCTGCGACAGGACGCACGAGACGAACTCTCCGCGCTCATCGAGCTGCGCTGTCGGCTCGGCGAGGACCCGTGGGCGTTCCTCCCCGAGCTGCCGTCGGTCGACGAGCAGGTCGTCGCCACCCTCCGGGAGGAGCGGCTGCATTCCGAACGGTGGAGCCCCGCGCGGGCGCGGGCGTACCACCCGACCGCGCGCCGCGGCGCCGCCGAGCGCTTCGAGTTCGAGGTCCTGCGCGAGATCGCGCTCGACCACCCCGAACTCAGTTCGGCCGTCTGGAGCATGCTCGGGCGGGTGCCCACCGCCTGGTGAGCCGGGAGCCGGCAGGTCGGCCGCGGTGCGGGCCGTTCGCCCGGCCGGCGACGCGCGCATCAGGCCGCGGCCGCCTCGCTCGCGGCATCCGCTCGCCGCTGCACGCGCATCCACGTGATGAACCCGACGAGCGTGAACGCGCCGTAGAACAGGTAGAGCAGCGCGGAGGCGTAGTACCCGGCGCTCACGAGCAGCGGGACGCCGACGATGTCGACGGCGACCCAGATCAGCCAGAACTCGGTCCACCCTCGGGCCATGCCCCACGTCGCGAGGAGGGAGCCGACGAAGATCCAGGCGTCCGCCCACACGGGCTCGAACGATCCGAGCGCACGGAAGATCGGCGTCAGGGCGAGCGTGCCGCCGACGAGGAGCACGATGAGGAGCGCGCGTTCGCGCCCGGTCGCCCAGCGCGGCGTCACGGCCGGCGCCGACGCATCGCCGTGGCGGTTCCGCGACCACTGGATCCAGCCGTAGATCGACACGACGATGAACATGACCTGCCGTGCCGCCTGCCCGAGCAGGTTCACCGGGTTCGGGGTGCCGAAGACCGCGCCGAGGAACACGGTGAAGAGCAGTGCGTTGCCGATGATGCCGACGGGCCACGCCCACACCTTGCGACGGAGACCGCCCACCGCCGACGCCAGGCCGAAGGCGTTGCCGACGATCTCGCGCCAGAGGATCACCTGGTCGCCGATGACCAGCTGGGCGTCGAACAGCCAGGCGATCGGGTTCACGGGGCGACCGCCGCGTCGCGACGTGCGCGCGACCGGGACCGTCGCGCGAGCGCGGCGACGGCGCGCCAGCCCAGGAGGAACAGGGCGAGCGTGACGGTCGCGACGATCACGAACGCGACCGCGGCGCCCGCGCCGGTGGCGAGCCTGAGCAGCATGCCGACGATGACCGTCGCCAGCCAGGACGCGACGCCGGTGGACCGGACGGCCAGCGGACGGCGCCAGCCGCGCACCGCGATCCATCCCACCGCGAGCCCGACGAGGAACGGCCACGCCGTGGCCCACACCCCGGCGGCATCGACGGACTCGTCGTGGCTGGCGCGGCCGATCGCCGCGAAGACGACGACGAGGACGACGTCGGCGGCGATCGCCGCGACGATGGAGGCCGGTCGGGCTGCGGGGGCGGGCATGCGACCATCGTAGGTCGCCGTGGAGGCGTCAGCCGACGGCGAGGTCGCGCAGCTCGGCGGCCGTCGTCACGGGGAGTGCGCAGACGAACGAGCGGCACCGGTACGCCGTGGCGGTGCCGTCGCGGGCCGGGCGCGCCTCGAAGAGCTCGAACCCCGCGTCGGCGAAGGCGGCGGCCTGCGTCTCGGTCACGATCGCGGTGACGGATGCCGCCTGCCGCCGTGCCTCGGCGAGGAGCTCGGTCGCGGACGCGAGCGGCGGTGCGTCGCCGCCATCGCTCGACGTGCCGGCCGCGGCATCGGGCACGACCACGACGAGCTGCACGAGCGGAGCGACGAGCCTCGCCATGACGCCGAGCGCGCCGCCGAACGCGATCGGCCGGGTCGGCGCGATGCCGGCGACCGACCGCATGGCCGCCTCGGCGAGCTCGCGGTACCGGTCGCCCGCACCCAGCGCGGCCAACCGCCATGCGGCGTCGGCGCACGCCGTGAGCCCGGACGGCGCCGCGCCCTCGGCCGGCTCGTCGGCGAAGCCGAGTCCGCGCGCGGCGAGCACCGGATCCCCGCCGCCCGGCGCCGCGAACACCGCCGCACGCGACGTCTCCTTCCTCGCCGCCTCGGCCGCGGCGTCGACGAGCTCACGCGCCGCGACCGCGTACCCCGCCTCGCCGGTCGCCGCGGCGAGCCGCACGAGCCCCCCGGCGAACATGCCCGTGTCCTCGAGCGTGGCCGGCGCGCTCGACGCCCGACCGGCGAGGGAGGCGCGGACGAGCGTGCCGTCGGCCCGCCGGTGTTCGGCGAGGAGCCGGTCCGCCGCGCGACGCGCGGCGGCGATCGCGCGGTCATCCTCGAACACCTGTCCGGCTCGGGCGAGCGCACCGATGGCGAGACCGTTCCATCCGGTCAGGAGCTTCGCGTCGAGCGCCGGCGGCTCGAGCTCGGCCCGACCCGCGGCGTCCCGGCGGTAGTAGCCGCCCTCGTCGCGCCGGCCGTCGATCACGCTCTCTGAGTCCTGCGCCGCCGCGAATCCGCCCTCGGGAAGCTGCATCCGCTCGACCAGGAACGAGACGACTCCTGCTCCGAGGTCGTCGAGGAACGCCGGCCGATCGCCGGCCGTCGCGAGGTCGGCAGCGACCTCGAGGAGGAGCGCGTTGTCGGTGAGCATGCGCTCGTAATGCGGTTCGCTCCAGTCCGCGCGCGTCGCGTAGCGGAAGAATCCTCCCTCGACGGGATCGCGGAGCGGCGACGCCCCCATCTTCCTCATCGTGCGGACGACGAGTTCACGGTGGTCGGAGCCCGCCACGGCGAGGAAGCCGAGCACCGGGGCCACGGGGAACTTCGGAGCCGAACCGAACCCGCCGTGCACGGCATCCTCGTCGGCAGCGAGCAGGGCCGCCGCCGCCTCGATCGCCGCCCGGGCGGGCAGGTCTCCGTCCATGCGGGCGACGGATGCCGCGGCGATCGCCTCGCCCACCGCCTCCGCCGTGCGGTCGAGTTCGTCGCGGCGCTCCCGCCACGCCTCGGCGACGGCGTCGAGCACGTCGCGGAAGGCCGGAATGCCGGGATGGGCGCGCGGCGGGAAGTACGTTCCGGCGTAGAAGGCCCGTCCGTCGGGTCGGGCGAACACGGTGAGCGGCCACCCGAGCTGCTTCGTGAATGCGGAGGCCGCGGCCAGGTAGCTCGCGTCGACCTCGCGATGCTCCTCGCGATCGACCTTGATCGAGACGAAGTGCTCCTCGAGCAGCGCCGCGATGGACGCGTCGCTGAAGCTCTCGCGCGCCATGACGTGACACCAGTGGCACGTGGCGTAGCCGATCGAGATCATCACCGGGACGTCACGCCGGCGGGCTTCCTCGAAGGCGGCGTCGCCCCACGGATACCAGTCGACGGGGTTGTCGGCGTGAGCACGGAGGTACGGGCTCAGCGCCGTCGCGAGTCGGTTGCCCATCGCCCCAGCGTAGGCGCGCACTCCGACGAGCGCGCCGGGGTTGCCTGCGTGGAGCACGCCATGCATCGTCCGGTGAACCCAGAAGAGCCGCCCATCTCTGGGCGGCTCTTCTGGAATGGTTGTCCGGCGGTGTCCTACTCTCCCACAGGGTCGCCCCTGCAGTACCATCGGCGCTGCGAGTCTTAGCTTCCGGGTTC
>NZ_JBOCIG010000013.1:0-5605 GCF_050565425.1 Agromyces sp. GXS1127 | reverse complement strand
TGTCCGGCGGTGTCCTACTCTCCCACAGGGTCGCCCCTGCAGTACCATCGGCGCTGCGAGTCTTAGCTTCCGGGTTCGGAATGTGTCCGGGCGTTTCCCTCGCGCTATGGCCGCCGAAACTCTAGGACCAACATGGTCCCGCCCGCGTGGGGGTGGGGTGTTGGTGGTCTCGGTGTCCCGACCCCGGGTCCGTCGACCGCGGGGGGTCGTCGGGTGGGGTGGGTGTCTGCTGTGCAGTTGTGTGTGTGTTCGTCTGTTGGGAACCACAGAGTGGACGCGAGTCACCTTGGGCCGCGTACACCCGCCTTGAAACGGTGTACGTGTGGTGATTGTCAAGTTGTCGGCGTATTAGTACCAGTCAGCTGCACACCTTGCGGTGCTTCCACATCTGGCCTATCAACCCAGTCGTCTGGCTGGGAGCCTCTCCCCCGAAGGGATGGAAATCTCATCTTGAGGCCGGCTTCCCGCTTAGATGCTTTCAGCGGTTATCCATCCCGAACGTAGCTAACCAGCGGTGCTCCTGGCGGAACAACTGGCACACCAGAGGTTCGTCCAACCCGGTCCTCTCGTACTAGGGTCAGATCCTCTCAAATTTCCTGCGCGCGCAGAGGATAGGGACCGAACTGTCTCACGACGTTCTAAACCCAGCTCGCGTACCGCTTTAATGGGCGAACAGCCCAACCCTTGGGACCTACTCCAGCCCCAGGATGCGACGAGCCGACATCGAGGTGCCAAACCATGCCGTCGATATGGACTCTTGGGCAAGATCAGCCTGTTATCCCCGAGGTACCTTTTATCCGTTGAGCGACAGCGCTTCCACAAGCCACTGCCGGATCACTAGTCCCGACTTTCGTCCCTGCTCGACCTGTCAGTCTCGCAGTCAAGCTCCCTTGTGCACTTACACTCGCCACCTGATTGCCAACCAGGTTGAGGGAACCTTTGGGCGCCTCCGTTACTCTTTGGGAGGCAACCGCCCCAGTTAAACTACCCACCAGGCACTGTCCCTGAACCGGATCACGGTTCGAAGTTAGATATCCAGAGTGACCAGAGTGGTATTTCAACAATGACTCCACGAACACTGGCGTGCCCGCTTCACCGTCTCCCACCTATCCTACACAAGCCACACCGAACACCAATACCAAGCTGTAGTAAAGGTCACGGGGTCTTTCCGTCCTTCTGCGCGTAACGAGCATCTTTACTCGTACTGCAATTTCGCCGAGTTCGCGGTTGAGACAGCTGGGAAGTCGTTACGCCATTCGTGCAGGTCGGAACTTACCCGACAAGGAATTTCGCTACCTTAGGATGGTTATAGTTACCACCGCCGTTTACTGGGGCTTAAATTCTCAGCTTCGCCACCGAAGTGGCTAACCGGTCCTCTTAACCTTCCAGCACCGGGCAGGCGTCAGTCCGTATACATCGTCTTGCGACTTGGCACGGACCTGTGTTTTTAGTAAACAGTCGCTTCCCACTGGTCTCTGCGGCCATCAACGCTTCCCCCAGCAAGTGGGTTCACGAATCAGGCCCCCCTTCTCCCGAAGTTACGGGGGCATTTTGCCGAGTTCCTTAACCACGATTCTCTCGATCTCCTCGGTATTCTCTACCTGACCACCTGAGTCGGTTTGGGGTACGGGCGGCTGGAACCTCGCGTCGATGCTTTTCTCGGCAGCATAGGATCACCCACTTTTCATCCGCATCACGTCTCAGCCTCCATGAGTCGCGGATTTGCCTACGACTCGGCCTACACGCTTGCCCCGGGACAACCATCGCCCGGGCTGGGCTACCTTCCTGCGTCACACCTGTTATCACGCTCACTCCACCAGACGGGGTCGCACGCCGCCACCAGGATCCGTCCCGAAGGACATCACCAGGTCTTGGGATGCTTAGCACTCCTGGTCTCGTGTGGGCGGTTCTTCGCCGGTACGGGAATATCAACCCGTTGTCCATCGACTACGCCTGTCGGCCTCGCCTTAGGTCCCGACTTACCCAGGGCAGATTAGCTTGACCCTGGAACCCTTGGTCTTCCGGAGGACGGGTTTCTCACCCGTCTTTCGCTACTCATGCCTGCATTCTCACTCGTGTGCCATCCACGGCTGGTTTCCACCGCCGCTTCACCCGGCACACGACGCTCTCCTACCCATCACCACGACTGGACCACGAAGGCCAATCACTGTGCGGCAATGCCACGACTTCGGTGGCGTGCTTGAGCCCCGTTACATTGTCGGCGCGGAATCACTTGACCAGTGAGCTATTACGCACTCTTTCAAGGGTGGCTGCTTCTAAGCCAACCTCCTGGTTGTCTGTGCAACTCCACATCCTTTCCCACTTAGCACGCGCTTAGGGACCTTAGTCGGTGGTCTGGGTTGTTTCCCTCTCGACGATGAAGCTTATCCCCCACCGTCTCACTGCTGCGCTCTCACTTACCGGCATTCGGAGTTTGGCTGACGTCAGTAACCTGTTGGGGCCCATCGGCCATCCAGTAGCTCTACCTCCGGCAAGAAACACGCAACGCTGCACCTAAATGCATTTCGGAGAGAACCAGCTATCACGAAGTTTGATTGGCCTTTCACCCCTATCCACAGCTCATCCCCTCAGTTTTCAACCTAAGTGGGTTCGGTCCTCCACGACGTCTTACCGTCGCTTCAACCTGGCCATGGATAGATCACTTCGCTTCGGGTCTAGAACCTGCGACTACAACGCCCTATTCAGACTCGCTTTCGCTACGGCTCCCCCACACGGGTTAACCTCGCCACAGATCACTAACTCGCAGGCTCATTCTTCAAAAGGCACGCCGTCACCCCAACAACGGAGGCTCCGACGGTTTGTAAGCAAACGGTTTCAGGTACTATTTCACTCCCCTCCCGGGGTACTTTTCACCTTTCCCTCACGGTACTTGTCCGCTATCGGTCATCTGGGAGTATTTAGGCTTATCAGGTGGTCCTGACAGATTCACACGGGATTTCTCGGGCCCCGTGCTACTTGGGATCCCCCTCCGGGCCGCCAGACATTTCGACTACGGGACTCACACCCACTCCGGTCCGGCTTTCAATCCGGTTCGTCTATACCTGACGCGTCACCGCGGCCGACCGGCAGATCGACCAGAGAGGTCCCACAACCCCGACCATGCAACCCCTGCCGGGTATCACACATGACCGGTTTAGCCTCATCCGCTTTCGCTCGCCACTACTCACGGAATCACGGTTGTTTTCTCTTCCTGTGGGTACTGAGATGTTTCACTTCCCCACGTTCCCTCTACCCGCCCTATACATTCAGGCGGGAGTCACCAGGTCACCACAAGGGGCCTGGCGGGGTTTCCCCATTCGGAAATCCTCGGATCACAGCTCGTTTATCAGCTCCCCGAGGCTTATCGCAGATTACGACGTCCTTCTTCGGCTCCAGATGCCAAGGCATCCACCGTTTGCTCTTAGAAACTTGAAATCACATGAGTTTAAGAAGCCACCAGCGAAACGCCGGCGGCGACCAATGATAAGTCGAACGCAACCCCGAAAGGCCACGTCCTACGTATCTTGTGAAACAGTCCGAAGACTGTCTCTAAGATGCTCGCGTCCACTATGTAGTTCTCAACAGACGACCAGAACCCCCACCCCCACCAGCAACCGCCGGCTTCGATGAAGGCCTGACAGGGAAACCATCCCCGACCACAGGCATCCGAAGACACCCAAGGCCCATGTCCGGTCCCTCAGGACCCAACAGCGTGCACGCACCACCCCCGCCGACCCGAACCGTTCCAACCACCGAAGCGGCGTACTGGACCCGAACCCTTGCGAGCGATGCCTATGTCAATGTTCCACCCATGAGCACCCAGCAAGAACGTTCGTCTCGATCTGGGCCTCCTGGAACCAGCAAGCTGGCCCAGTGCTCCTTAGAAAGGAGGTGATCCAGCCGCACCTTCCGGTACGGCTACCTTGTTACGACTTAGTCCTAATCACCGATCCCACCTTCGACGGCTCCCTCCACAAGGGTTAGGCCACCGGCTTCGGGTGTTACCGACTTTCATGACTTGACGGGCGGTGTGTACAAGGCCCGGGAACGTATTCACCGCAGCGTTGCTGATCTGCGATTACTAGCGACTCCGACTTCATGAGGTCGAGTTGCAGACCTCAATCCGAACTGAGACCGGCTTTTTGGGATTCGCTCCGCCTTACGACATCGCAGCCCTTTGTACCGGCCATTGTAGCATGCGTGAAGCCCAAGACATAAGGGGCATGATGATTTGACGTCATCCCCACCTTCCTCCGAGTTGACCCCGGCAGTCTCACATGAGTCCCCACCATAACGTGCTGGCAACATGCGACGAGGGTTGCGCTCGTTGCGGGACTTAACCCAACATCTCACGACACGAGCTGACGACAACCATGCACCACCTGTAACCGAGTGTCCAAAGAGTCCCCTGTTTCCAGAGTGTTCTCGGTCATGTCAAGCCTTGGTAAGGTTCTTCGCGTTGCATCGAATTAATCCGCATGCTCCGCCGCTTGTGCGGGCCCCCGTCAATTCCTTTGAGTTTTAGCCTTGCGGCCGTACTCCCCAGGCGGGGCGCTTAATGCGTTAGCTACGACACGGAAACCGTGGAAAGGTCCCCACATCTAGCGCCCAACGTTTACGGCGTGGACTACCAGGGTATCTAATCCTGTTCGCTCCCCACGCTTTCGCTCCTCAGCGTCAGTAAGTGCCCAGAGACCTGCCTTCGCCATCGGTGTTCCTCCTGATATCTGCGCATTCCACCGCTACACCAGGAATTCCAGTCTCCCCTACACCACTCAAGTCTGCCCGTACCCACTGCAGGCCCGAGGTTGAGCCTCGGGATTTCACAGCAGACGCGACAAACCGCCTACGAGCTCTTTACGCCCAATAATTCCGGACAACGCTCGGACCCTACGTATTACCGCGGCTGCTGGCACGTAGTTAGCCGGTCCTTTTTCTGCAAGTACCGTCAAGGCCGAAGCCCCTTCTTCCTTGCCAAAAGCGGTTTACAACCCGAAGGCCGTCATCCCGCACGCGGCGTTGCTGCATCAGGCTTGCGCCCATTGTGCAATATTCCCCACTGCTGCCTCCCGTAGGAGTCTGGGCCGTGTCTCAGTCCCAGTGTGGCCGGTCACCCTCTCAGGCCGGCTACCCGTCGACGCCTTGGTGAGCCATTACCTCACCAACAAGCTGATAGGCCGCGAGTCCATCCCAAACCGAAAAACTTTCCACCAAACACCATGCGGTGCAAGGTCCTATCCGGTATTAGCTCCGATTTCTCGGGGTTATCCCAGAGTCCAGGGCAGGTTACTCACGTGTTACTCACCCGTTCGCCACTAATCCCCACCAGCAAGCTGGTAGTTCATCGTTCGACTTGCATGTGTTAAGCACGCCGCCAGCGTTCGTCCTGAGCCAGGATCAAACTCTCCAAAAAAAATGGTTCCCAACACCCGAAGGCATCAGGGAGTTCAAATCACTGACAGAGAAACAACTGACTTCAAAAAATCAAATCGTCCATCAATCAAAGGAAACCCATCCCCCCACCAAAGCAGGAGAACACGGGGTTCAAAAAATTGGCATTGAACATAGTGCACGCTGTTGAGTTCTCAAGGAACGGACGCACCCG
>NZ_JBOCIG010000012.1:35711-52904 GCF_050565425.1 Agromyces sp. GXS1127 | reverse complement strand
TCGAAGCCAGAAAGGCCGCAGACGCTCTTGTCGGCATCTGCGACCGTGGGGGCCGAGGCGGTGGGGGCCGTCGTGGGCGGCGGGGTCGCTCCCCCGCCGCCCAGCAGCATCGGCACCACCGCGATGATCAGGGCGAGGGCGATCACGCCGACGCCCATCGCCGCGAAGATGAAGCCCTTCTTGGCGAACGGGCTCCGTTCGGTCGACTGGTCGCTCATGTGGTTTCTCCGCTCGATGCTCAGGCGCCCGAGAGGGCGCCGACGATGAAGGCTGCCGCGCCGATGATGAGAACGCCGGCGAGGATCCCGACGAACAGCTTGACGTGTTCGCCACCCTCACCGCGGCGGCTGTTGAACATGAACAGCACACCCAGGCCGATCAGCGCGAGGATGCCGGCGATGAGGCCGATCCACTTCGCCCAGCCGAGGATCGTCGTGACGCCCTCGAAGCCAGGGATCGGCTGGGGCTCCGGGTTCGGCAGCTCGGCGAGCACGTTCGCCGCGGCGATCGTGAACTCGGTCAGTGCGGACATGTTGTTCCTTTCGGTTAGCGCTGGAAGTCAGCGGAGATGGGGAGCTGAAGATCGGTGAGGATGCTGCGGGCGTCCGCGGGCGCGCTGTCGAGTTGAACGGGGGCGCCGAGTCGCCAGGGCTCGTGCCACTGCAGCCGCCAGGTGCGGGGCACTCCCCCGCTGATCACCTCAGCGAAGTGCCTCAGCGGCTTCGGAAGCCGGCCCGGTGCGTCGGCGATGAGCACGAGCCCGCGCAACTGCACGGCGTCGCCGAGCTCGCCCGAGGCCCACTCGGTCGCGGCGCGCTGCGCTGCTTCCAGGCCCGCGTGGTTCGTGCGTGCGACGAGCACCACGCGATTTGTGATGCCTCGCCGCGCGGGCATCGGCCATGCGTGGCCGGCGGGGCGCGTTCGGCCGCCGAGCGAGGCAAGCGTCGATTCGCCAGCGCCGCCGTGTACGCCGAGCCACCACACGGTCGCGGTTGCGTGCTGCAGCGCCTGTGGAAGCCGGTCGGCCATATCCGGTGCCGGCACGCCCGGCTGAGGCGCAGTCGGCCGCGGAGCCTCGGGCCTGGCCGTCGCCGGCACAACCGGCGCAGCGGGTGTGGTCGGCGCCTGTGGCGCGTTCGTCGTGACCCACGGGTTCACGTTGCTCATGCCCTGGTCCCTCCCGTCCAGTACGCAGATCCCCAGCCATTGTTAGGGGCGCTCTCCCAGGACGGAGAATCGCTCCACTCTGGTGTGAGTAACCCAATCGAGGCGTCTGGTAGCAATCTTACCTGATATATAGCAATCTATACCAACACGCACGTATTTAACCGATATTTGGGTATGATCGAACTGTGACCACCAACGATTCAGGGCAGCACTGGCCGGACAGCGCGCTCACCGCCTACGGCGAGACGATGACGGTCAGGGAGGTCGCGCAGGCGACGCGGCAGACGCCCCGCACGATCCGTGACCTCATCAACCACCCGAACGAGGCACACCGCCTCCCAGCCTCTAAGCTCGGGCGCGGTTGGATCGTCGGCAAGGTCGACCTTCGGGAGTACCTGATCCGCCACCGGAACATCGGGGGGATCAGATGACCACGCGCTCGCTCACCATCACCGCCGCCGCGATCGCGAGCGGCATCCTTCTGTTCACTGGCTGCACGAGCACCGACGCTCAGCAGCCGATCGCGACGAGCACGACGCAGCCAAGCTCGATGGCCACGTTCACACCACCCGACCAGCCGGACGTCAGCGACGACCAGGAGCTCGTCGACGAGCCCCCCGCGGCCGAGCAGAGCAAGGCCGATGCGATCACCGCGGCGACTGCCATCATGACGGCGTTCGCGCGGCCCGACCTCCCCGAGGCCGAGTGGTGGAACGGCATGCTGCCTCTGCTCAGCCAGGAGGGCGCAGCCGCATACGAGGGCACGCTGCCCGAAACCATCCCCGTCACGGCCGTGCGCGGGGATGCCACCGTCCTCGAGGGCGCGACCGACGTCATCACGCTCGTCGAGGTGCCGACCGACAGTGGCCCCTATGTCATCACGCTCACCCGCTCGGATGCCTCGCAGCCGTGGCTCGCCGAGCGCATCCGACCCAAGCAGGGGTAGCCGCATGTCGTCGCCCTCGAAGCTCGGCCTCGCCGCGGCGATCGGCCTGCCGATCGCCGTCGTCGCGAGCATGCTCATGGTCTTCCTGCTCGTCGTGGCACCCGGCGCCGCCGCATGCGGCGCGGGCCAGGGCAGCCGGGCAAACCCGAACGCCGTTCCTGCGGAGCCGATCGCCGGCTACAGCGGCGAGCAGCTCAAGAACGCCGCCTACATCATGAACGCGGCCATCGACCTCGGCCTCGACCGCCAAGCCCAAGTGCTCGGTGTCATGACCGCGATGGGTGAATCCAGCCTGCGCGTCATCAACTACGGCGATGAGGCCGGGCCCGACTCGCGCGGCCTGTTCCAACAGCGCGACTCGTGGGGCTCGCTCGCCGACCGGATGGACCCCACTACGTCGGCGGCGCTCTTCTTCCAGCGCCTTATGACCGTCGAAGGCTGGCAGCAGCTCACCCCGACGCTCGCGATCCACAAAGTGCAGCGCAACGCTGACCCGTTCCACTACGAGCGCTTCCAGGACGCCGCCGAGAAAGTCGTTTCCGCCCTCGCCGGCGCCAGCGGCCAGTGCGCCGGTGGCGACCTGCGATTCCCGCTCTCGCCCGGCTACAACATGACCGATGACTACGGCCCCCGCCCTGACACCGGTGTCGGCGCGAGCACCTGGCACCCGGCCGTCGACCTGCAGCACTCCCCGAACCCGTGTGGGGATCCCGTTCACGCGATCCAGACGGGCACTGTCACTCTTGCGATCAACTCGCAGGTGTCAATCAAGCATCCGGACGGCTACACCATCTCCTACCTACACATGCGGATCGAAGACACGCTCGTGAAGGCCGGCGACAAGGTGACGCCCGGCCAGCAGATCGGCGCAGTCGGCAACGAGGGCCAATCGACCGGCTGTCACCTCGATCTGCGCGTCAACGTCGCTGGCAACACAAACTCGCAGATCGCGACGCTACAGCTCAGCCAGGCCCTCGGTGGGCCCCGCGCCAACTTCGTGAACCCCGAAGAGTTCTACAAGCTCTTCGGCCTTGAACTCTGCCCGCCCGACAGCTGCGCTCGGAGGTATTGATGGCTGAAAGCATCCCCAGCTACCCGATCGTCGAGGTCACGCTGACCGAGGACGGCTCGGCACACATGAACGTCGCCGGATCGCACATCGACTTCCCAGCCGGCGACCCGGCCGCGACTCGACGGGCGATCATCGAACGCGCAACCGCCATCGCGGTGCAGCTCCACCGGCCCGTCCGCATGAACGCGACCGACCCGCTCGGCACGTGGCACAACGCCGTCACCCCCAACGGCGATGTCATCGACCTCGAGGCGCAAGGCGCCACGAGTCGCCAGCCGATCGTACGTTCGTCGAAGACCACACCCGCACCGGTGTTGGAAGCGCCGACACGGATCACTCCATCGTCCGTCGTGCGAACGATCGACGCCCTGCCGCCGCAGGCGCCGGCAACCGCACCTCAGGCCGTGCGCTGCACGGTCGTGTTCAGCACAGGCGAGGAGGCCATCGTCGACCAGCCCCTCATCGTGGGCCGCTCCCCGAAGCCCCAGGCGCACGAGGTCGCTGAAGCGCTGCCGCTGCACGACGTGTCGATGACCCTCTCGAAGCGGCACGCTCGGCTCGAACCCACGCACTCAGGGATCAGCGTCACCGACCTCGGCTCAGCAAACGGGACGTGGGTCGTCACCGCCGACGGCCGAACTCTCCCGCTTACGCCCGGTGTCCCTCACCGAGCTGTGCCCGGTGACCGGATCGAGCTCGGCACGATCGTCGTCGGAACGGTCGGGGTCGCCGCGTGATACCCGGTTCTGCGCGGCCGCTGCGGGATAATGCGATGACGACCCCTGCGAGCCCTCCCCGAATCGCCGCCCCCACTGGGCGCGCGTTTCAAGCTCGCCAGAGCCGAGGCGACCGATGGACGACGACTACTGGGCGAGGTTCCCAGAAGCACTCACCACGGCCGACGTCGCCCGTGTCCTCCGCATCAGCGAGAGCACCGCTCGACGCCGGCTCGACGACGCCAAGGTTCCCGGCTACCGCCTCACCGAGCAATCGTGGATCGTCTTCCGTGACGAGCTGCGCAGCATGCTCGAAGCGGTCAGCAACCGAGCCAGCGGCCCCGCGGCCGTCGTTGATGTCCTCGCCGACTACCCCGACGAGCTCGGCTACCGGGAGCTCATGCAGCTGCTCGGCAAGTCCAAGCCGACCGTCTACGCCTGGCTCGACGATGCCACGATCCCCGGACACCAGGTCGAGGGCCGCTGGGTCGTATTCCGCCACGAGCTCCGAGCCGCACTCGATGCTGTGCGGAACGCGCCGCGCCTGTAGCCCCAGCGCTCGACATCCGCGGGGGTACGTGAGACACGCCGTGCGCGCCTGCCAGTTTCTGTTACTCGATTCCGCTTGACTGTGCGCATGACGACCGAGCTTGGTGGACGCCCGTCCAAGGGGGAGCGCAAGTTCCTCGCTACGCGCGCGCCTCTCGCCTTGGCGACTGAGGCACAGGCTCGAGCCGATGAGCTCGGGCTGAGCGTCAACGACTACCTGTCGCTGTTGCTTGCCCACGACCTCGGGCTGCCCGAGTTCGCTCCTAAGCCCAAGGACCCCACGCGATTGGAGCTGCCAATCCCAGCCGCCTAACGAGAAAGAGCCCGCCGCTTGCGCGACGGGCCTCTCCAAGTATTGAGCTCAAACCCTCAAAGTTTGGCGACCACGAGGTTCGAGCTAGCTCCCCAATAAGTGCCCGTGGAGGGAAGGCCCTTTCACGTCCATCTACTGAGAGTTGGTGCTGCCATAGTAACCCGTGCCTCCGGGTACCGCCCCGCCATTGGTGGCGATTTGACCCGCGGCGTGTCGTCCACGAGCGACGACCCGTGGGAGCTCACCCGACACCTCAGCCCGCGCGGATCCGTCCGCGTCGATGCCGAGGGCACCAACGACTACTGGCTCACGCACCGCGTCGACGACGACGCTCCCTCGACCCCGTGGGCCATGAACCTCGCCAGCTCTGACGGCCGCTACCGCTTCGTCTGCTTCGACCTCGACGCGAAGAACGGCAACGCCGCTTACGACGCCAGCCGTCTCTCGCACTGGCTCGACGAGCTCAACATTCCTCACCTGGTCTGCATCTCAGGCCCCGCCGGCGGTCGCCACGTCTGGATCGCCGTCGACGATGCCGGCGTCGATGCCGAGCTCGTCGCCGCGATCGCCCACCTCGCAGCCCAGCTCCTCCCCTCGCTCGACGTCAACCCACTCGTGAACCCCGCGACCGGCTGCGTCCGCCCGCCGTACACACCGCACCGTCGCGGCGGCCGCTCCGAGCCCCAGGGCGACGTCGCCGTGCTCGGGCACCAGGTCGACGTCGACCAGCTGCTCGAGCTGCGCGCGTTCCTCGTCGACGCCGGCGCGAGCATCGCCCCGGCACCGATCAGCCTCGTCAAGGGCATGGCCAACGACGGCGCCGGGCACCCGCACCTCATCGGCGCCAAGCGCGACGTATCGGCACGGATCCGCGAGCTCATCAACGCAGCGCCGGCCGAAGACACCAGCCGCACCCTTGCCGCGGTGCTCGTCGGCTGCGCCCGCGCCCGCTGGCGCTTCACCGACGTACAGGCGATCGCCGAGCACTCCCCCGCGCTCGAGCACGCCCGCAGCCGCCCGGGCGCCGGCGGCACCCGGCATCCGCGGCCGCAGCACCAGGCCGACATGACGCTCGCGGCCGAGTGGTCGCGAGCGGTCTACTTCGCCGCACAGAACCCCCTCGACCACGACGTCGACGATCCGGGCTTCGTCGACCGTGCGAGCGCCGTCAGTCGTGCCGTGGGCGCATGCCAGGCCCTCGCCGACACGAATCCCGGCCGATGGGGCCTCGATGGTGCCTCACGCGCCCAGCGAGGCGCACAGGGCCGGCCCAGCCACCGCGCCGTGCTCGACGCGGTGTGCCTGTATCTGGTGCAGGCGGCCCGGTCCGACGTCGAGGTCGACACCCGCCGCCTGTCGGCCGACACCGGCTACGGCCGCGAGGCCTGCCGCCTCGCTCTCGCCGCGCTCTCCACGCCCGACGTAGAGGGCGACGCCGAGAGCGCGTGGCTCGTGCGCGTCGACGAAGCCCAGGGCATCCACGGCGCACGTTTCCGACTCTCCGAACGGTTCTCCACAGAAACAGGAGAACCAAAGTGGGCACAAGCAGCCATGCGCCCCGCCCCCACCGCGGCCCCACCGGCCGCCCTGCGCACCTGGTGGATGAACACTCTGAGCTCACACTTACAGGCGCTCGCACACGACGTGTTCTCCGCACCCGGCAGCTTGGGACGAACTGCCGGACGCGCCCACGCTCAGCTCCCCGAGGAAGGATCCGCCGAGCTCGAGCAGCTCCAGCAGATGGCTGGCCTCACCCGCCCCCAGCTGCAGCGCGCACTTCGCCGACTCCACCGAGCCGGCCTCGCCCTGCGCACGCGCACCGGCTGGGCCCGACCGGCGCCGGATGCCCGCACTGCGGCCGCTGTCGAGCTCGGCGTGGACGGCTTCTTGCTCGAGCGCCGGCAGCGCTACGACTTCGAGCGGTATCGGTGGGCCTGGTGGAGTGCCGAGTGCGCGTGGATGCGCAAGCGGCACAAGAAGCGCCGCGGCCGCCGCTCACCGACCGGCGTCGCACTTTTCGCTCAGAACGATCGTCCCGACTTCCCGAGGTATCCGCGCAACTCGGGCGGGCATCCTGACCACTCGACCGCGCTCGAGCTCGCCGTCGGCGTGCTCGCCCCACCCCGACTAGAAGCCACAGCAGCGTAGTCGATGGCAAGGGCCGCTCGCGGCCCGCGGCAGCCCTTGATCGAGCGGCCACCCTCGAGAGCGGGACCCTCTTCCAGCCCGCACACAGACACAAGACCTGTGCACGGCCTCATTCACGCGCGGGCTTCACCGCGAGCTCGCGACACCGCTGGAGTGCGCTTCCCTCACACGGAAGAGGTCATCGCGATGTTGGCCACTCGACGTCGTCGACGTCGAGCTCGGGACGTATCCGGAGGTACTTCACTGCGTGACGAAATGCTCGCCCAGACATGGCGACGTCGGCGGAGATCTCCGCAACGACGGGCTCGACGAGCGTGAGCTGAACGGGGTCGCGGCCAGCGTTGAACCGATCGACGGCGCCCGGAGAGACGACCTCCGGCCAGGGATGCTCACCAGCCGGCGGCCGCAAGTGCTCCCCCAACTGTCGTGCCTCGTGCGGGCGAAGCGGAGTCGAGCGCCCGACGATGCGAAGCCCGTCTTGATCGGGCAGACCGACCACGACTGCCTCGGGCCGTTGGCGGGGGCCGATAACGGCCGCGAGGACAACGTCGAGCGTGTCGCGACGCTTCACCTTCAGCCAATCGCGTGCTCCGCCAACGTACGGCTGCCCTCCACCTTTCGCGACGATGCCCTCGATGCCGGCAGCGGGCAAGGTCTCCATCCACTCACGCGCTTCGTCCACGTCGGCGGTCACGGGCGAGAGGTTGAGCGGCGGCGCCCACTCCCCCGCCAACTCCTCGAGGAGTCGGCGACGGTCGTCGAAGGGCAGGCGCCGCACGTCGTGGCCGGCAACGGCGAGCATGTCGAAACCGACGAACGACGCCGGCTGCGCGCTCGCCAGACGGCGGGCCCGTTCTGCTCCCGTTCCGAGACGTCGCTGCAGGGCGTCGAAGCTCAGCCGGCCGTCGATCCAGACGACTGCCTCTCCGTCGACGACGCACCCTGGCGGGATCATCGCCCGCGCGGCGGCCGCAAGCTCCGGGAAGGACTTGGTCAGGTTCTTCGCTCGACGCGACCAGAGGGACACCTCGTCGTCATGGACGACCACCGTCCTGAACCCATCCCACTTGGGCTCGTACCTGGTGCCGCCGGGCATCGCGGAAGCGGCCGGGAGCTCGCGCACCGATCGCGCGAGCGCGACCGCCGGTGGAACGAGGAGGCCGGGCACAGCCATCTCCTCACGCTACGCGCGTGGATCCTGCCCCCACACGCTCGAGCAGCTCAGCGGTCCGTGCACAATGGGCAGATGCCCGATGCCGTCGCTCCGTCTCGTTCCCTCGTCGTCGATGACCGGTTGACGCAGTCGGTGACGCGTGAGGCCCTCGCGTTCACGTTGCTGCGCCCCGCCGCGATCGTGATGTGGGTAGCCTGCGGGATCGCCCTGCTCGTCTGCGTTGCGGGCATCGCTCTCATCGCGGCGCTCTCCTCACGGGTATCGATGCTGATCGTCGCGCTGGGCGTCGTGCTGGTCGTCCTCCCGGCGGCCTGGGTCGTCGCGCTGCGCATTTCGATCGGGCGTTCCGTGCGTGCCGCCTACCCCGTGGGCTCGATTGCGTCGGCCGAGGTGCGCGACCATGCGCTGCACACCGAGAGCGCGCTCGGCTCCTCCGACCTCGCATATGCCGCCATCCGGGTGCTCCACGTCGGTCGCGCGGTCGTGCTGTTGCGTGTCGGCAGCAATTCGGCCGTCGGCATCCTGCCGCGCGATGTGCTCACCGACGATGACCTGGCGCGGCTGCGGTCACGCACCGGCGCTTCGGTCCCGGGCTGAGTGCCCTATGTCAAGCTGCCTCCGTTGTGAGGTCGGCGAGTCGTCCGTGTAGGGCGGGGTCGTAGGTGGTGTGGTCGGTCCAGCAGCGCCAGAGGATGCGGGTCCATGCCTGGGCGAGGATGCGGGCGGCGTGGGGGTGACGGCAGCCCCGGGCACGGGCGCGCTGGTAGGTGTCGGCGGCCCAGACGTTTGCGCGTGGGGTGTCCTGTGCCCAGTCGATGAGCGCTGCGCGGAGGTTGGCGTTGCATCCGCGTCGGAAGGCGACGTGCGAGAACTTCCCCGATTGGCGGGTTGATGGCGCGACTCCGGCCGCTGCCGCCAGGGACTCGGGATCTGGGTAGCGGGCGCGGCAGTCGCCGACCTCGGCCAGCAGGGTCGCTGCGCGGATCGAGCCGGCCCGTGGCAGTGATTGGAAGATCAGTCCGTCCGGGTGGGCGAGCAGCGCTTCTTTGATCCGGGTCTCCAGAGCGGATTGCTCTTCGCGGATGGTGGTGAGCAGATCCACGAGGGTGAGTGTGAGGATCTCTCCGGCCTGCGCTGCGGGGCCGCTCGTGCGACCCTGGACGGCCGCGCTCAGGTGCTCGACGAGGCGCTGAGGGGTGTGTCTGCCGCAGTATCCGTTGGCGGTCAGCCAGTGTCGCATCCGAGCTGCTGCACCACCTTGGACCAACCAGTGAGCCTTTTGCTCGGACGGGAATCGGCGGAGGAACGCGAGGCTGATGGGGATGTCGAGTTGGCTGAACAGTCCGACCGCTCCGGGGAAGTTGTGTTGCAGCACGGCCAGGAGTTGGTTGTGGACCGCAACCCGGTGTGCGACCAGGTCCTGGCGGGCGCGGACCATCATCCGCAGCGCGATCGTCTCGTCTGTGTCGGGGTGGACCACCGACCAACGCCCCGCGTCGGTGCGCAGCGCGTCCGCGAGGACGAACGCGTCGAATCGGTCGTCCTTGTTGCCAGCTGCCCCGTAACGAGATCGCAGGGAGCGCACCTGTCGCGGTGAGATGACGACGACGTCGAACCCGTCGCGGATCAGGTGCTCGACAACGGGACCGTCGCCGCGTTCGATCCCGACACTGCGCACTCCTCGCAGGTGCAGCAGCGTCGAGATGGCGGTCAACCCCGATTTCGAGTGCGCCACGGTGGCTTCCTCGAGACGGGCGCCGTCGTCATCGACGATGCAGACGGCATGATGTTGCCAGGACCAATCGATCCCACCGAATGCGGGCGTAACCTCCATGGTGTGTGCTCCTTCCGTCAGCCCACGGATTCAGCACTCCGGTCCGGGACGTGACGGTCGGTCGCTCACTGCGGCACTCCAGCCCAAAGGCCTGGCGCAAAGCCCTATGGCCGATCTGCACGTCCCGGGCCACCGGGCCCCGCATCACTCAGCCAGGTCGTCACCGAAGTGCGACTGCATCAGCCCAGCAGTGGCCCGGCAGCACCGGGGCGCAAACAGACAATTACGCCTGTCAGCACCCAGCGTCTACCAGTGAGTGAGCTCAGCGGTCCCGGTCGGCCCGCCAGGAGAGCAGCTGGTAGCCGTGATGGGAGATCCACTCGACCCCAATGTGCACAGCCCAGCTATCCCCGGGCTTACCTGCACACAGTGGGGACGACGGGGCCCGGCCGCACCCCCTACCGGCGTCGAGCGCCGGCTACCCCTCGAACTCCTGGAGGAACCTCGCCCATGCGGCATCCGCATCGTCGAGCGAGGCATGATCGCTCAGGTGCACCCGCTGCAGGGGCATGCCCTCGATCTTGAGCTCGGCCCGCAGCTGTATTCCGCCATCGCCGGTCGACTGATCGATGCGCACCACCGCCGCGACGTGCTCGGGGTTCACCCACAGGGTGGGCCGGCCGTCGCTGCCAGGAAGCGGGATCAGCTTCATGGCCCGAAGCCTAGCGAGGAGCCGCTCCGCGGCCCTGTGCTTC
The DNA here is from genome assembly GCF_050565425.1 of Agromyces sp. GXS1127. Classification (NCBI taxonomy): domain Bacteria; kingdom Bacillati; phylum Actinomycetota; class Actinomycetes; order Micrococcales; family Microbacteriaceae; genus Agromyces; species Agromyces sp. GXS1127. Next base: position 42,290 of record NZ_JBOCIG010000012.1, on the reverse strand, counting down.
TGCGTTTTGTTTGCCTTTCCGGCCGATCATCGTAGCTCCCTCCCGGGCCTACACTCCGGGCTTTCGCGGCATATCCTCCCTCGGTCGCAAGCTCCCTCAGTCCGGTATTCCACGACCCTCCGCTCCGGCCCTCCCGGTCGCTATCGATTTCTCTCGCCGGAAGGCAAACAAAAACGGTTGGCAACGAAGGAGAGAGCAATGGCAACCGACACCCCCACCCGACCCGCTGGCATCATCGAGCACATCGACCCGCAGAGCATCATCATCGAGGCCAACGTGCGCCCCGGCGACACGATGAAGCCACTGACCAAAGAGTTCATCGCGACGATCCGCGAGCACGGCGTCGTCATGCCGGTGCACGGCTACCGCGACGAGCAGGGCAACGTGCTCGTGCGGATGGGGCAGCGCCGCACCCTCGCCGCCCGTGAGGCTGGCCTCGCGACGATCCCCGTTTACATCGTGGACGGCGACCAGAGCACCGCCCGCCGCATCATCGACCAGTTGATCGAGAACGAGCAGCGCGCCGACCTGACCGAGGCCGAACGCTCGGCGGCCTGGCAGCAGCTCGCGTTCGAGGGCATGACGCCCAACAGCATCGCGAAGAAGACAGGCACAAAGGTCGCCCGCGTGAAGCAGGGCCTCGCCGTCGCTGAGAACGCCGTCGCGACCGCCGCAATCGTCGAACACGAAATCGATCTGGAGCAGGCTGCAACGCTGATCGAGTTCGAGGACTCCCCCGAGGTCGTCGCCGAACTGATCGAGATCGCCAAGGCCGACCCCGAGCAGTTCCAGCACGCCGCCCAGCGCGCCCGCTCCGCTCGCGAACTCGCCGCGAAGATCGAGGAACACGCCGCACCGCTGCGGGAAGCCGGATACGAAGTGCTCGCCGAGCGCCCCTACTGGGACAACGAGGACTACCTCAGCATGCACCGGCTCCGCACCGCCGAGGGCGAGAGCGTCGACGCCGAAACCCTCGCGACCCTCGACGGCCGCGCCGTGCACGTCAGCCTGTGGCGCGTCGACGACGAGCCCCGGTTCGAGTTCTTCCTGCGCGGCTGGAAGGAAGCGGGCTACCGCGACCGCGACGCGGAGCGGGCAAGCAGCAACAGCGGCCCGATGAGCGAGGAGCAGAAGGCCGAGCGGAAGGCGCTCATCGCCAACAACAAGGCGTGGGCGGCAGCCGAGGTCGTGCGCCGCGAATGGCTCACCCAGTTCATGAGCCGCAAGACGCTGCCGAAGGACGCCACCCAGTTCATCGCCCGAGGCCTCACGTTCCACCGAGGCGACGTCTACCGCGAGATGCAGGGCGGCAACAGCCTCGCTCACACGCTGCTCGGCATCGATCAGGGCACCGGGTGGCGGGCCGACAAGTTGTCCGAGTTCGTCGTCGCGAACCCGACCAAGGCGCAGCACGTCAGCCTCGCCATCGTGCTCGGCGGCATCGAGGACAACACCGACAAGGGCGCGTGGCGATACCCCGACGACGAGAAGGCGGCCTACCTCGCCCAGATCGCCGCGTGGGGCTACACCCTCTCCGAGGTCGAGCAGTTGGTCATCGACGGCGCTGCCGCGAAGGCCGCCGCCCGCGCCGAGGCTGGCGTCGACTACGAGGAAGACGAGTTCGACGGCGAGGACTTCGACGCCGACGAGTTCGAGGACTGACCAAACAGGCCGGGCGGGCGACCAGCCCGCCCGGCCCCTCTCGGCCGAGCGGCCAGCGAGGGGCGACCCCCTCGCGCTCCCCCGTGCTCGCGCTGCTCTCGCCGGAGGTTCGTTCGGATCGAGCGATGTCGTCGACCACCGTCGAGGGATAGCGTTTCATCAATCCGTGCTGAGGGGGATGCGAATGTTCCGGCAACTCGTCGCGATCGACCGGTCCAAACTGCGCTGGGGCCTCGCCGCCCTCGCCCTCGTCGCCATCGTCGTCTGCGTTGCGCTCGAAGCCCTGACCGGCGTCGGGTTCGTGCAGACCTCGATCGCGGCGGTGCTCGTCGTCCTGACCGGCGGAAAGGGCACGCTCGGCTCGCGGTTCGCGTACATGGCCATAGTCACAGTCTTCGGCGGCGTGCTCGGCTTCCTCGCGTACGTCACCGCCGAGAACGCCTGGGCCGCCGCGCTCGTGCTGGCCGTCGCGGCCTATCTCACCGGACTCGCCTACGGCATCAGCCGAGCCGCGGGCAGTGCCGGCTACCTCCTGCTGTGCTGGGTGCTCGTGGTGCTGATCGGCCAGTCGCGCGACGAGTATCCCGGCGCAACCTCGGTCGCGTTCCTCATCGGCGGCGCGATCGCGATGGCTCTCGTGGGGATCGTCGCACTCGTCACCCGCGGTCGGGCGTTCCCGGCACCTCTCGAAGAACCGGTCGCGAACGCCGGCGCCGGCGGGAAGGCAACGTTCGGATCGCTCGTCACCTCGGATCTCGGCATCTGGAATCTCGTGCGCGCCGTCCTCATCGTGTTCGCGGTCGTCATCGGGTACTCGCTGACGACCGATCTCGACCCGTACTGGGCCGCGATCGTCCTGCTGATCGTCTTCCTGCCCGATCTCGGGAAGACGATGTTCAAGGCCATCCAGCGCGGCGTCGGCACGATCGTCGGCGTGCTCACCGCCACCGGCCTGATCGCGGCGTTCGATGCGGATCCGCCGATGATCGTAGTCATGATCATCGGCGCCTTCGGGGCCGTGGCGTTCTACTCGGCGAACTACATGATCTACGCGTTCTTCCTCACGAACGCCGTGCTGTCCTACTACTGGCTCGCCGTCGATCACGAGATGAGCGGGCCCGGCATTCGCATCGTCGACACCCTGATCGGCATCGCGCTCGCGATCGGCGGCGTCGCGATCGTCACTCTCATCACCAAGCGCCGTCACGCCCAGATTGCCGCCCCTCACGGGGGCACCGGGAGCACGAGCTCGCAGCAGGCGACGTCAGCTGACGATTAGGCCGGCGAGGTCGCCTGTGTGACTGCTTCGCTCCGCCAGGAGACACCCAGCGTGCCGCCGAAGAACAGCCCGGGCCGCTCTCGCTCGAGGTCGACGTCATGTCAGCGGGTCATGGTTGAGTTGCGCTCAGCCCAAGGATCACCCCATCCTGGCAACGCCCCCGGCGCCTCTCTCCAAACAGCGTCGGGGGCTCCTTCATGCGCGGCGCGCCGCGCGGGCCCGGCGACGGAGCGACGGACAACGAGCCGCTCCGCGGCCGGATCTCTGAGTTTTCTCGACCTGTCTGGCCGTTCATCGTAGGTCGCTCCACGGCCTACGTGCCGGGCTTTCGCGGCATATCCTCACTCGCTGCGCTCGCTCCGGTATTCCACGACCCGGCACTCCGGCCGCTCCGCTCCCAATCGATTCTCTTTGCCAGACAGGCCAAGAAAAACGTTGGAGAGAAGGAGAGAACTCATGACCAACGACCTCGCAACCCACCTGCGTAAGCAGCTCGTTCGGAGCCTCGTGCAGCGCGCGATCACGTGCCCCCTCACCGGGGCCGTGCTCGACGTGCGCACCGTCGCCGTCGTCAACGACGCGGACGGCGACCCCGCGATCGTCCTCTCCCCCGAGGGCGCGGAGGCGATCAAGAACGACCCCACCCGGCTCGCGGCGCTCGACGCCCGCGGCTACCACTTCGCAGCGTAGGAGGCACCCGCGATGACCACCCAGACCCAGACCCCCGAACCGCGCCCGTACTGGAAGGGCGAGCAGCAGGCCGACGGAACGTGGCAGGAGGTGCCCGACTGGGACGCGATCAACGCCGCCCGCATCGCGGACGGCGCCGACGTGCCCGGCATCGTGACCCGCGACAGCCTGCTCATCAACGCCGACATGGCGACGCTGTGGAAGCAGCGCACGCGCAAGCACCCCCGAGAGCGGTTCGTCGTCGAGCTGACGCCGAACGGCTCCCGCATCCGGGCCGCCTAGGCGGCGGCCGTGCTCACCCTCACCACCTCGGACGGGCAGACGGTCACCGCCCCGGACGAGCTGCACCTGGCCGCCGAGTTCGGCGAGCAGGTCGACGGCATCGACTGGGAAGCCCTCTGCCCGTTCGAGGATCACACCCTGACGTGGGAGTACATCGAGTTCTTCGCCCTCGTGCGCGACGACTCGATGCCCGGTTACAGACTTACAGACTCCGAAGGATCCTGACATGCTCACCATCACCCACACCCACGAGGCCGGAACGATCATCGACGGCACCAGCAAGGGCGACGGCTCGGCCGAGGTGCTGAAGGCCAACCGCTGGCGCTGGGGCCGCAGCATCGCCGCGTGGTACGTGCCGAACAGCCGCGACCACGGCCCGAACCGCCACCGGATCGAGGCGACCGCGGCCGCGCTGCGCGAAGCCGGGTTCGAGGTCGAAACCGTCATCGACGACACCACCCGCACGACGGCCGAGGTCGAGGCGGGCAAGATCGCCCGGCAGGTCGATCGCGTCGACGCGCTCGAGGCCAAGGCCGAGCGCAAGAGCGCGGCCGCGGATGCCGCGTGGGAAGCCGCCAAGCGCGACTTGGCCCGCCTGCCCGAAGGTGGCGAGCCCATCAAGATCGGCCACCACTCCGAAGGCCGCCACCGCGCTGCGATCGCCCGAGCCGATCGCAGCATGGGCCGCAGCGTCGCCGCACAGGCCGAGGCCGACCGCGCGGCCGAGCGGGCCGAGACGGCGACCCACACCACTGGCGCCCGATACAACCCGGTCACCGTGGCGAACCGCATTGAGAAGATCGGCGCCGACATCCGCCGAGTAGATCGCCAGATCGAGGCCGACCGCTACGACCCCGAAACCGGATACCAGCCCGCGAGCGACGAGCTCAAGGCCGCCCGCGCCAAGCGGGCTGCGCCCCGTCTCGCCGAGCTGCGCGACCAGCTCGCCTACTGGGAAGGTGTGCGGGCTCAGCAGATCGCAGACGGCACCGCGACCGGCTACACCCGTCAGCAGATCCAGAAGGGCGACCTGGTGAAGATCCGCGGCAACTGGCGCGAAGTCGTGCGCGCCAACGTCAAGACGGTGAGCCTCACGACCGGCTACAGCTGGACCGACACCGCGCCCTATGCCGAGATCCAGGAGCACAAGCGCCCCTAGTCGAGGCAGCGGGCCGGCCCGGCAGGCCGGCCCGCGAGGGGCGACCCCCTCGCACTCCCCCGCCGGCGGCCACAGGCCGCAGCCCGGCACGGAGGCCGGGCGATGAGGCCGCTGCGCGGCCCGCCCCTTCGGCGTTTGTTCGCCATTCCGGCCGATCATCGTAGCTCGCTCCGCCGGCTACGTTCCGGGCTTTCGCGGCATATCCTCACTCGCTGCGCTCGCTCCGGTATTCCACGACCCTGCACTCCGCCGGCTCCCGCTCGCAATCGATTCTCTTGCCGGAACGGCAAACAAAACGGTTGAGAGAAGGAGAGAGCTCATGACCAGCACCGCAGACTTCTGGGCCAATGCCGAAGTCATCCACGCCTACTCACGTGCACAGGCGCTCGTCGACTGCGTGCTCGTCGACGCCACGGGCACCGCAAGCCAAGCAGGCTACCGCGTGCCCGTCGCCCTCACGCGCGGCGCGTGGGCGGCCGCCGTCGAATGGAGCCGCGACGACGGCCTGCAGGACGAGGCCGGCCGCCTCTGGGACGTGCTCTGGATGGGCCTGCACGCCGCAAAGCGCGCGAGCGGCCAGAACCGCGTCGACTTCCACGTCTACGTCGTGCCCAATGACGACGACGGTGCATCCGGCTACGGCCGCGCGTGCGTCGTGCACCTCGCACTGCACATCAGCCCCGGCGACGACGGCGAGCCCGTCATGACGATCATGCTCCCCGACGAGGACTGAGCACCGAGCGGCCCGCCCGCGAGGGCGGGCCGCTCCCCCAGCCGACCGAACCCAACGCATCGAAGGAGCCACCATGACCGTCCAGACCATCGACGTCGCTCCCACCCCGGCGCAGTACGTCAACGTGATCCGCCACTTGCTCACGAACGTCTACCCCACCGAGCACCAGCACCTCACCCGCTACCAGCTCATTACCGCCTGGCACGCCGTCGAGCGCGACGCCCGCGCGCTCTATTCGGACGTCGGCAAGCTGCCGCGCCCGCTCGTCGTCGAGCTCGCGAAGCTCCGCGTCGCGCAGGCCCGCCGTGATCCCCGATCACCCCATCACCGAGGCGACGACTTACGCCGAGCTCAACGCCCATGGACCCAACGCCCGAACTCGAGGCGATCGCGAAGGCCGGCCTCTAACCGGCCGCCTGTGAGGGGGCTGCCAGCCCCCTCACACTCCCCCGGCGAAATACTTGCAACACAAGTAACGCAAGTAATGCGTGCAATGCTGACAACGTATGTAATACTGACAACGCAGGTAACGCAAGTAATGCTTGCAACGCTGGCAACACTTAGAACACTTGCAACGCTGGCAACGCATTCAAGACACGCAACACAAGTAACGCACTGAACGCTGACAACGCTGGTATCACTTGCAATAGGGAGAGCCGAATGACCACCATCAACCGCGTAGCGCTCGAGCGCTGCATCGCCGTCATCAACGGCAAGGGGGGAGTCCTCAAAACGACCCTGGTCGCGAACCTCGGCGGCATGCTCGCCGCGAGC
>NZ_JBOCIG010000012.1:0-35674 GCF_050565425.1 Agromyces sp. GXS1127 | reverse complement strand
GCAACCTCGCCGAAGACCTCGGCTACACCGAGGACGAGCGCAACGACGAGGGCCAGGCCCTCGCGGCCGCGCTCATGTTCGGCACGCAGCCGCAGCTGCTCGAGGGCGCGCGGGAGAACTTGGACGTGCTCATGGGCGGGCCCGAGCTCGACAGTGCGTCCGCAGGCCTCGCCGCCAAGCAGGCGAAGAACCCCGAAGGCGCGAAGCTCTCGCTGGCGAAGATCCTCGAACGTCTCGCCCCAAACTACGACTTGGTGCTGCTCGACTGCCCGCCCGGCGACGAGATGCTGCAGACCAACGCCATCGCGGCCGCCCGCTGGGCCCTGGTTCCGGTCAAGAGCGACAAGTCGAGCCGCAAGGGCCTCACCGCTGTCGCCAAGCGGCTCGACGCGGTGCTCGACGTGAACCCCGGCCTCGACCTCCTCGGCGTAGTGCTGGCCGATATCGACTCGGGTGCCCACCGCGTCGAGCGCGAGGCCCGACAGCACGTCATTGAGCTCTTCGGCTCCGATGCCGTGGTGTTCAACACCACGGTTCGCCACTCGGTCGCGACCGCAACCGCGGCACGCGAGCGCGGCCTGCTGGTCGCCGAGCTCGACGAGTTCGTGAAGAACGGGCCCAAGTGGTACGAGATCCGCCGGGGTGAAGCCGAGGCAACCGGCCTCGCGCCGCGCACGGCAACCTCCGTGGCTGACGATCTGCAGGCGATCACGGAGGAGGTCGTGGCGCGGATAATGGCTGGTGAGGCCGTCACGCAGGAGCAGATGGCATGACCGACGCACCCAGGAAGATCGGGGGGCTCGCCCCGCGAGCCGGGAGCGACGCGCCGCTGGGTCGACTGCTCCGTGAGAACCGGCCCACACCGCCCGCGGCAACGGCCGAAGCAACTTCCCCGCCCGTCGACGTGCCCGATGTCGACAAGACACCGGCCCCCGTGGCGGCCGCCCGCACGGCGAGCACCGCGAAGGCGCCGCGGAAGTCGAAGCCGACGCCGAAGCGGAGTGCCACGGCTGACACTGGCAAGGGAACGGTCACGTTCTACATGCCCCATAGCGATCGTGAGCGAGCTCGAGCAACCTTCAAGGCGACTGCCCATCTCGAAGGCGACGAGAGCTTTTCCGACTTCCTCACCAAGGCAGTGAACGCCGAGGTCGCTCGGCGCGAGCTCGAGCATGGCGGCCCGTTCGCTGGCGGGGACAGGCCACTGCCGACCGGCCGCCCGATGCGCAGCTGAGCCGCCGCCCGGCACGGAGGCCGGGCAGCGGGGGAGAGGCGCCACCGGCCCCTCGTCGACGCGGCCTCACGGCCGCGGCGTTCCTATCGCCTGACCTTCGTTCCTGACGCGCAATCATGGCCGCCCGCGGCCTACGCGCAAGCCCCTGCGGGGCCGGCTCTCCCGAGACTTTCCGCACGCGGTCGCTCACGCTCCCTTACTTCGCGCGGAAACTCTCTCCTTCGCCGCCCTCCGGGTTGACGCTCCGCCGCTTCGGGCGGCACATGCCCCGCCTATCAGGAACGAAGGCAACAGCTGAGCGAGGTGGCAGAGATGAGCGTCAAGGTCTACACGAAGCCGTCGTGCGTGCAGTGCAACGCAACCTATCGGGCGCTGGACTCGCGAGGAATCGGGTACGAGGTGATCGACCTCAGCATCGACGACCGGGCGCTCGAGGAGGTCAAGGCCCTCGGCTACCTGCAGGCGCCGGTCGTCGTGACTGCCAACGACCACTGGTCGGGATTCCGGCCGGACAAGATCGACGAGCTCACGTCGGGGGAGTGAGGCAGCATCGACGCGGATCCAACGCAACGCCATCGAACGAGACGAACAGAACCGATACGCAAGGAGTAGAGCAATGGCAACGCGCACCATCACCGGAAACCTGGCCGCCGACCCCGAGGTCGTGCAGGCCGGCAGCATCAAGATCACCAAGTTCCGAGTGCTCGAGAACACGGGGGAGTACCGCCGCGGCGAGTACCTCGAGCACGACACCCCGACCGTGCACTTCGTCGAAGCGAAGTTCGAGCTCGGCGAGAACGCCGTAGCGACCCTGCACAAGGGCGACGCCGTGATCGTCGTCGGCCGAGAGCACACCAACAGCTGGGGGGAGGGCGACCAGAAGCAGTACGGCCGCGTGATCGAAGCCGACAACCTCGGCCCGAGCCTCGCACGAGCCGTCGCCCAGGTGCGACGCACCACCCCCGAGGATGACGGGCAGTGACCCGTGGGGGCCGGCCACCCGGTCGGCCCCAGCCTCGGTGGCGGGAGAGTGCCCGGTCGATCAGGGTTCTGCTCGAGGCCGGCCGGGTGGCCGTCGCCGCTCTTCGATCCCTTCGAGGTCCTTCGCCGCCCACACCGCGCCGCCGTTGAGCTCACCAATGGGCGCCGGCAGCCAGGTCACGCCACGTCGGCGAGCAGTGCGAAGCGTGGCAGGCGTCACGCCGAGCCGCATCGCCAGCCGGCCGACGTCATACAAGTCGGCCGGGCCGGGACCGGGGTCGACCCCGGTGACCGGCCGACCGGCCGATGAAGTATTGCGCCCGCTCATACCCGCCAGCATAACAGCCACGCACACGCGCCATTTATGGTAAACTGACACGCATACGATTCAATTACTGGGAGGCATCATGGCAGCGATCGACCACCAGACCACGACACCGACCGACCGATGGATGCAGTGGGCTCGTCGAGTTCTACGCCAGACATCCCAGCGCCCGCCGGCCACCGGGCGACCGGCGGCAACAAAGTTCGACTCCTACTCACGGTGGCCGGTCATCATCCTCTCGGCCGCGGCGGCCGTGTCGATCTGGGGCGGTTGGGTGGAGCTCGGCCGGATGGCCGGGTTTGGTCCGGTCAATCTCCTGCCGGGCATCACCAACCTCGAGGTGGACTTGTCCATAACGCTGCCGATCGGGATGGAGACGTACGCGGCCTGGGCAATGGGCGCATGGTTGACGAAGAAGAACATCGACCCGGCCGCCCGCGCGTACGCGAAGTGGTCGACCTTCGCCAGCCTCGCGATCGGCATGAGCGGCCAAGTCGCGTATCACCTGCTGTCGGCCGCTGGCGTCGAGCGTGCGCCGTGGCCGGTCGTCGTGGGCGTCGCTTCGGTGTCCGTGGCCGTGCTCGGCATGGCGTCGATGCTCGCCCACCGCCTCCACGTCCCGGCCGAGCGACCGGCCACCCCCGGGTTGGTGGACCAGCCGCCGGCCGAGCCTGTCGGCCAGATCGACGTCGACGTGCTGCTCGCCGACCTCGACATGGTGCAGCCGGCCGCGGCGCCTGACTCGGAGGATCGGCCGGCCGGTCGGAAGCGTCGGCCGGTCACTGCCGACGAGCGAGCGACGATCGTACAGCTGTCCGAGAGCCTGTCCGAGCGCGAGGTCGCTCGACGCATGAAGCGCTCGCGCGACACCGTGCGGCGCGTGCTCCAAGAGGCCGGAGCGAGCGAGTCGGCCAGCGAGGCGCCGGTCGCTGCGAGAACCACCCAGACGTGGCCGGTCGGTGCCGCCGCGTAACCGAGCCTCGAGGCCGCCGCCATCGATACACGTCAGAAGTGTGAGAGAGGATCAATCCATGAGTGAACAGCCGGCCGTCGTTGACGATGCAGACGAGGCTTACGAAATCATCAAGTCGATCGCGCGTCGAACCGTGACCGGCTCCATCCCCGCACCGGTCATCTACGCCCTCGTCGGGAACCTCAAGAGCGCCGGCGGCTACACGCTGGCCGAAGTACTGCGGAACATGGCGAACGGGCTGCAGGCGAGCTTGAAAACCCACGACGTCTACGACAACGGCGGCGACGCGGCAGCGAACGCCGACCAGGCGGCCGCCGAGCTCAAAGCCGCCGCGAAGCTCGCCGAGCAGATCGGCCAGCATCTCGACGCTGCACAGACTGCGATCAACCAGCAGGGCTACCGCCCGCGCGAGACCAGCGGGGACTAACCCCGTTCTCGCCTAGCGACTCTCTCCCGTCTAGGCGATCGTCTGGCGACTCTCTCCCGCCGGACTGAGGCAGGGCCGGCCTTTCGGGGCCGGCCCTTTCGCGGCCGCCTCGAGCGGCCCCCTGGGCCCTGTCAGGGCGCGCGGTACGATTGAGGGCGAGGGAGGATCCCGAGATGAGCACGAAGACCGCACCGATCACGGCCGAAGAGGTCGCGCGTCGTCTCGAGATCCTGGCCGACACCCGCCACTCGATCGAGATGGAGGGCGGCAGCGTGCCGGCCGACACCGAGGCTGTGCATCAGCGCTGGGCGCACGGCGAAATCACCCTCGAAGAGATGCGCGCCGAGATCGATCGTCTGTACCCGACGACGGCGCCACGGTGACGTCGGACGATCGCCCCTGGGAAACCGGGGCGACCGAGGACGAGCGCTGGGAGGGGTACCTGATCCCGGGTACCCACATCCTGCGGAATCTCTCGCCGCGGCCGCTACAGAGCGTGGCTGCGCTGCGCGCGTTCGAGGACTCGCATGTTCGTAGCCGGCTGATCGAGCTGCGTATGGAGCCGATCGAGGGGAACTACGACACGGAGCACTGGCGGGCGATTCACCGACACCTGTTCCAGGACGTCTATGCGTGGGCCGGCGATCTGCGCACGGTGAACATCTCGAAGGGCAAGTTCTTCGTCGCGCCGGAGCACATCCGCGGGGCCGTCGACGACATGGCGCGCGCCCTCGCCGAAGAGAACCACCTCAAGCAGCTGTCACCGCTGCGGTTCGCTGACCGGCTCACCGACTACTACCACTACCTCAACACCGTGCATCCGGGTCGGGAGGGCAACGGGCGCACGCAGCGGGCGTTCTGGGACGAGTTGGCCCGCAACGCCGGCCACCGTATCGACTGGCGCTCGGGCACGTTCCAGGAACGCAACGACGCGGCCTCGCTCGAGGCCCGCGCGAACGACAACATTGAGCCGCTGCGCGAGATGATGCGCGAGTGCGTCATGTCGACGCCACAGTGGGCGGCACGCCAGCAGGCGATCGCCGCGGCGCGCCTCGCGGCCGCCGACTCGACCGGGCGTGCACCAGGCGCAGGAACGCCGCAGGCGGGGGCTCAGAACCCCCACCTGACGTCGCAATACCGCGGCCCCCAGGATCCCGGCCGCGGCTACTGAATCACCGCCCGTAGCCGTGTGATCCGGCCCTGAGCTCGACGCCTGGACGCCGGGGAAGTGCGGGCGTCGCAGCTCCCGTCGATATCGGCCGCGCGCCGGGCGCCGGCGCCGAGTCTGCCATCGCCATGCGCAGCTGCTCGCTGAACCCGGCCATGCGCTCGCGCGAGGCCGCGGTCGCGGCCGCAGGGTCGGCCGGCTGCTCGGCTGCGAGGCTCGCACGAGTCTCGGCGGGCAGCTTGAAGCCGGCGGGCAGAAGCCGCTCGGCATCCTCGAGCGTGGGCAGCGCGCCGAGCTCGTCGCCGCCGAGGTCGTGGAGCTCTTCGTGGTGCTCGTCGAGGCGCTGCACGAAGTAGCTGGCTTGGTGGACGTCGTATCCGATCGTCCAGGTATCGGTGCCGAGCTCGAAGCTGTGGCGGCTCATCGGGTTCCCCTTCCATCCATCACGGCGGCGCGGAAGTACCGCACCGTGCGAGGGCCGAGCTCGACGCTCGCCGGCGCGGTGCCGGCGACTCGATCGGCCTCGAGTTCAGTGGTCGAGACTCCGAGGATGCGCGCTGCCTCGCGGGGCAGCAGAAGCAGCTCGGCCTCGAGTGTCGCGGCGCTCACGCGACCCCTTCGACGACGGCGTGCCGGGCGGCGAGCTCGTCGATCTTGTCGGGCTGGAACCCCGTCCATTCGTCGTCGCCGGTGACGACCACGGGCGCCTGCAGCTTGCCTCGCCGGCGCAGCTCGTCGAGCGCCTCCGGATCGGCGCTGAGGTCGACCACTTCGTAGTCGATCCCGTGCGCGTCGAGTGCGCGATACGTCGCGTTGCACTGCACGCACGAAGGCTTGGAGTACACCGTCACAGCCATCGTCTCTCCTTCACCAGGCCCCACCATTTCGGAGGGCATCCCATCTGATAAACGGAGTGATTCAGCGGAGCGGAGGTGTGCAACCCCCCACAGCCTCAGTCTTGGTTCTTGGTGCGGAGCACCGTCCCCGGCCACCCATCCCGCACGTTCGGGGTTGCATGCCTCCGAGCCGCTGAAAGAATGCAGTGGTCAGATGGGATGCCCGCACGACTGAGGCCCGTCGAGCAGAGTCTCGACGGGCCTCAGTCGCAAGTACAGCGCGCGTAGCGCGTCACTCTTCGGAGTGCTGCTCCACAGCCTCGGTGCCACGCTTCGCGGACGTGCGCCGACGCGAACGAGGCGCCGCCCTGCCGGGCTCGGGAACCTGTGCCTGGCGCAGCTCCTTCGCCGACCATCCGGCGCCCAGCGCCGCATTCCATGCGCGCTCGTGCTCGGCGACCGCGGAACGGGTCTTGGAACCCCACTCGGCCTCGAAGTCGGCCAATGCCCTCTTGTACTCGGCGTCGATCGCCACGGCCACGTGCGCCGCGTTCGCGACGCGCTCGACGGCCGCCACACGCTCGTCGCTCTTGGCTCGCTCGAGCTCACGAGCGATACGGATTGATTCGGAGAGGTCGGTCGTCGTGTCAGTCATAGCCCCCAGCGTAACGAGCACTTCCGACGCCGACTGGTTCGGCGTTTCGTGTGGGTGCGGCTGCGCCGCGATCCGACGTTGCCGCCTGCCCCTTGCTCCGGCCGGGGCTGAGCCTCAGACGGAGCAAGCTATAGAGTTACCGCTGGTAACTCGCTTGGGATGCTGGACTGAGGCGTCCAGCACCGGCATACTGGCGTATGACGCCCCGCAACTTGCGGGGTCGCTGCGCTAGGCCGAAGGGAGGGCGACGTGACCGACGAGAACGAGCGCCGCCTGTTCGGCCGCACCCGTCGTCGCAACGCGCCGGCGGGGGAGAAGCGCGACATCGTGTACCGCGTGGGCTGCACGCTCGAGGAGTCGACGCAGCTGCGCGCCCGTGCCGTGGTCAGGGGCGTCACGGTGCCTCGACTGCTGTTCGAGGCTGCGATGAACGAGCATGTCGAAACGAGTACTGATCGCAAGGAAGCGATCGCCGAGCTGTTCGCCGTTCGCCGTCTCCTGGCGAACATCGCGAACAACACGAACCAGCTGGCGAAGTTCGCCAATACGGAGTCGACGTTCCCGGCCGACGCGGCCGCCGTCGTCGACGAGTACCGTGCACTCGTTCCCGAGATCCAGGCCGTCGTTCGGAGGCTCGCCGACTCATGATGCCGAACGTGACACGCGGCGACCGCTTCGGCGGTCTGCTCACGTACCTCGCAGGTGAGGGGCGTGCCAACGAGCACACCGAACCTCACCTTGTGAACGGCGACGCGGCGACGTTCACGATGTACGGCGACGGCGAGCTCGATCGTGCAACGGCGCTCGCGATCGCCGCCGACCTCGACGAGCCGCGCACCGCGTTCGGCGTCGAAGTGAACGGCGGCCACGTCTGGCATTGCTCGCTTGCGATCAAGGCCGAGGACGGTCAGCTGAGCGACGAGCAGTGGGCGGCGATCGCTCAAGACTTCGTGGATGAGATGGGCTTCACCGCGACCAGTGGCAAGGCCGACTGTCGATGGGTCGCGGTGCGCCACGGCCTCTCGAAGGCCGGCAACGATCACATCCACATCGCCGTCAACCTCGTGCGCGAAGACGGCACAAAGGCGTCGATTCACAACGACTACTCACGTGCACAGAAGGTCGCCGGTGAGCTCGAGAAGCGGTACGGCCTGACTGTGCTGCGGTCGCGCGGCGCCGGTATCGGAGAGCGCGGCGAGAAGCCCGCCGAGCGCGCCACCGCCGGGCGGATGGGCGCTGCCGAAGTCGCTTCCGTGCGACTTGAACGCGCCGTCCGCGCGGCCGCCGGCGCGTCGCTCGACGAGGGCGAGTTTGTGCGCCGGCTGCACCAGGGCGGCTTCATCGTCCGCCCGCGTTTCGCGAACGGACGCGACGACGTGGTGACCGGCTACAGCGTCGCACTGCGACCCCAGCCGGGCGTCCCGATCGTCTGGTACGGCGGCGGCCGACTCGCACGCGACCTCACCCTCACGCGACTGCGGGAGGGATGGCCCGACAACGTGACGAGCGCGCAACACGCCGTCGACGAGTGGCGGGCGACGTGGCGCAATCCGATGAAGTACACGGCGCAGCACCCGGGCCGCGAGACGCAGGCGCCGACGCCGGATGTGTGGCACGAGCACACTCAGCAGGTCATCGCTCTGCGTGAGCAGCTGCGCAGCATCCCCGTCGACGATCGCGCGACGTGGGCGATCGTGGCGAAGGAGACGAGCGCCGCGTTCGCCGCATGGTCGGAACGGCTCGAGCCAACGCCGGGCCCGCTCGCGGATGCCTCGCGTGCGCTCGCTCGAAGTGCACAGATCCGCGCCCACCAGGTGCGGCCGCGACCGTCCGGCATGGCATCGGCGGCTGGCGCCGCCATGCTGTTCGCGATGGCCGCGAAGGGCGGTCAGGGAACCGCCGCCGAGGCGCTGCTGTTCCGGCAGATCATGAAGACCGCGCAGGCCCTCCACGGCATGTACCAGGCATCGACCGACGCGCTCGAAGCGGCACGCATCCGCGACGTGCTCGGCGCCAAGCTCGACGCCGTGCGCGAGCGCCTGCCGCAACTGCAAGGCGCGATCACGAGCGCACCGGCCGACCCGCGTGCGGCCGAGGCGGCGCGCATCGCACAGGCCGGTCAGACGCCCATGCGGGCGCCCGGCTCGCCCGTGCGTCAGCCGCTCGACCCGCAGCGGCCGCACACCAACGTCACGCCGACCGAACGCGGCGGACACGAGAGATAGAAGGGGGCCGTCATGAGCGACAGCGACGGAATCGAAGAAGCGCTTGAGGGCGCGCTGCGCACCTCACTCGCGGTCGCCGGCAGACTGGGCGAGCAGCTGGCCCGGATGCGTGAAGAAGCACTCCGCCGCGCCGAAGCTCGCAGCCTCCAGGAGGCCCGCGAGCTGCAGGCACGGTTCGACGCCGAGCGCGCCGCGGCGCGTGCCGAGCTCGCGCCCGTGCATGAAGCGTCGTGGTGGGATCGTGCCGGCACGGAGAACATCGCCCGCGCCTACGAGTCGGCCACCACCTGGTCGGAGCACGACGACGAAGCACGACGAGCGAGCGAGCGGATCCGCGACGAGGTGCAGGCTCGTTACGGCGTCGACATCGACCGCACTGGCGCCGACCCGGCCGCCGTGCGCGAGACCCTGGCCCGCGTGGAAGCCGACCGGAACCTCGCCAACTCCGAGCGTTCCCGCGCGGACGAAGAGCGCGCCGAGGCGGCTCGTTTGCTCGAGCACGCCGATCGCGTCGACGCGGCCGCCGACCGCGATCGGGACACCCAGACGTCGCCGGCCGAAGCGGCAGACGCACGCGAGGGCGCCGAGGTCGAATGGGACTCAGCTGAGCGTCGCGACGAGCACGCCGCATCGCTCGACGGCAAGGCAAACGCCGAGGCGATCAACGCCTGGCGACAGGCCGACTCTGACAATGCGAAGCACCCCCGCGAGGCGGTACGTCGCGCCGGCGGGAAGAGCCCGAAGGCGCGCAAGTCGCGCCCGGGCGGCGACCGCGAGAAGCAGCGCGGCCGCAGCCGCTAACGCTGCAGGTCGACTGAGAGAGGGGCAGCATTAGCCGCCCCTCTCTCAGTTCGGGGCGATACCGAGCCACGCGCCGACGAACTCGCCGATGATGCTGGCGCCGGTCGAGCTCGCGAGCCAGGCGACGGCTCGGCCGATCACTCGACGCCGTCGACGGCGGGCAGCGCGACGACGTGGAAGTGCGACGTGCCGGCCGCACTGCTGCCCGGTCATCGTGCCTCCCTTCGTCCGCTGGGCCCACTTCGTACTGCGCCGCTGAAACGGATCTGCCTGATTACTCCAAGTGCGACCTGGCCTGGCTTCGGGACACAACTCGTTGCACCCAGAAGAGGCGGGGTTCGCGGCGGTCTGTCACAGCACCCGATCGCTTTCGGCTCCGTGACGCGTGGATGGGGCAATTAGCCCACCCCGGAAGCGGTCCGGCTGAAGCACGACGGAGCAGCAAAATCAAGTTCGCCGGCGGGGGAGAGGCGTGCCTACAATTCGAACATACGTTCGAAGTAGGCAGGGGGTTCCATGCTCGCTGTCCTAGCGCCGGTCGGGGCCGCTGAGGCGCGGCGCCTGCTCGCACACGCGGCACCCGTCGCCGTGCCGGCCGGGTTCCCGTCGCCGGCGCAGGACTACTACGGCGGGCCCGTCGACCTCAACGAACACCTCATCAAGGATCCGGTCAGCACGTTCATCGTGCGCGTGTCCGGTGACTCGATGATCGGTGCCGGGATCTACGACGGTGACGAGATCCTGGTCGACCGCGCGATCGACCCCCGGCCAGGGCACGTCGTCGTCGCTGTCGTCGACGCCGAGCTCACGCTGAAGCGGCTCGACTCGAGACAGGGCCGGCTCATGCTCTGCGCCGAGAATCCGGCCTACCCGGATATCGAGATTGCCGAGGGCTCGGAGGTCTCGATTTGGGGAGTGGTGACGGCGAACATCCATCACCAACATGTCTAGGCGGGGGCCGCGGCGCATCGCGCTTGTCGACGTGAACAGCTTCTACGTCAGCTGCGAGCGGGTATTCGACCCGCGTCTCGTCGGCCGACCCGGCGTCGTGCTCAGCAACAACGACGGATGCGTCGTCGCCCGCAGCGACGAGGCAAAGGCACTCGGGATCGAGATGGGAACCCCATGGTTCCAGCTCGCCGCCCAAGCGCCGCACTGGGGCCTCTGGCACCGCTCGAGTAACTACGAGCTCTACGGGGACCTGTCGGCGCGCGTGATGCTGCTGCTCGCTCGCTACAGCGCATGGCAGGAGGTCTACTCGATCGACGAGAGCTTCATCGGGCTCGCCGGCGACGTCGACGAGCTCACCGAGCTCGGCCGCCGGATCCGCGCCGAAGTGCGACAGCACATCGGCCTGCCGGTGTGCGTCGGAATCGCGTCGAGCAAGACGCTCGCGAAGGTCGCGAACAAGGGCGCGAAGAAGCACAAGCACCTCGGGGGAGTGGTGCACTGGGACGTCTACCCCGACGAGCAGCAGACCAGGATCCTCGACTCCCTCGAGGTCGACGAGCTCTGGGGCGTCGCCGGCCGCACCAAGAAGCGGCTCGCCGAGCTCGACGTGCACACCGCCCGCGAGCTCCGCGACTCCGACCCCAGGCTCATCCGCAAGAAATGCAGCGTCGTGCTTCAGCGCACCGTCTACGAGCTGCGCGGTACACCGTGCATCCCGTTCGAGTCGGAACGGGCCGCGAAGGACCAGCTGATCTACTCGCGCATGTTTGGCCAGCCGGTTAAGACCGCCTCCGAGATGCGCCAGGCCCTCTCGATCTATGCCCAGCAGGCGAGCCGCCGGCTCCGGAAGCAGGGTTCGGTCGCGAAGCAGCTGCAGGTATTCGCCGCGACGAGCATGCACAGCCCCCGCCCCTACGTGTCGCACCACCGATCGGTGCGACTGCCGGTGCCGGCAGACGACCCGATCACGCTGACCAAGGCGGCGATCGCCGCGCTCGAGCACGAGCTCGTCGACGGCGCCTGGTACGTGCGCGCCGGCCTCGTGCTCATCGACCTCACCCCGAAGGCCAGTCACGCAATGCTCGACCCGTTCGTGCCCGCGTTCGAGCAGCGCAACCTCGGGCAGCTGCTCGACCAGGTGAACCGGGAGCAGGGCAAGGGCATCATCGGTGTCGGCATGGCCGGCCTGAAAGGCGGGCCAGTGTGGAAGATGCGCCGCGAGCAGCTGTCGCCCCGCTACACGACGCACTGGAACGAACTCGCGATCGCCAAAGCGGTCTAAGGTACGGCGAGATGACTGAGTATCCAGCGATGGCGGCGTGGCGGCCCGGCGTGCACGTCCCGCACGAGAGAGTCGACGAGGCACTCGACCTGCTGCAGCGGTTCGACTACGACCGTGCCGCCGGGATCATCACGGCCGCCGAGTGGCCGGCGCGCGCCGAAGAGCTCGCGGCCGAGCTCGCGGCGGTGCTACGCCACACCACCCGGGCCCCGCGCCCATAGACCGTGCGGCGTCGGCGCCGCGGGA
Organism: Agromyces sp. GXS1127; assembly: GCF_050565425.1. NCBI lineage: Bacteria > Bacillati > Actinomycetota > Actinomycetes > Micrococcales > Microbacteriaceae > Agromyces > Agromyces sp. GXS1127. The sequence continues at coordinate 23,570 of NZ_JBOCIG010000012.1, read as the reverse complement.
TAGCCTCGCAGCATGTGCGGTCGGTTCACACTCAATGAGAGGCCCGCGGATCTCGCGGCCGCGATCGGCGCATTCGAAGGCGACTTCACCAACTGGCGGCCGTCCTTCAACATCCCGCCCACCGCGACGATCCCCGTGCTCGTGGAAGCGAAGCTCCCTGAGTCGGAGGCGTTCGGCCGCCGCCTCGAGCCGGCACGGTGGGGACTCGTGCCCGCATGGAGCAAGGAGCTCAAGTTGAAGTTCCCGACCTTCAATGCCCGCTCCGAGGGCATTGCCGAGAAGAACACCTGGCGCGGGCCGCTCAGATCTCACCGCGCGATCGTACCGATGGACGGCTGGTACGAGTGGACGGGGGAGAAGGGCGCCAGGGTGCCGCACTTCATCCACCACCCGGACGGCGAAACGCTTGGCGTCGCCGGCCTTTACTCGTGGTGGCTCGACCGCTCGAAGCCCGCCGACGACGAGACGAGGTGGACGCTGACCGCGACCATCCTCACCTCCGATGCCGTCGACGAGCTCGTGGGCATCCACGACCGTTCCCCGGTGCCGCTTCCGCGCGAGCTGTGGGACTGGTGGCTTGACCCGTCGCTGGTGGGCGACCAGGCGATGGTCGACGAGGCCGTTAAGGCCGCGCTCCCGATCGCCGAACAGCTCGCCGTCTACACCGTGCGCCCGTTCAAGGTCGGGCAGGACGGCCCGGCCCTTATCGAGCCGGCAGAGGCATGAGCGAGCACACGGCCACTCTCTCGGCCGAGTGGCAAGCGCTCCTTGCCGCGCCTGCTGTGAACGTCGCGTCGCTCGCTCGAACGGGCGTACCGATCGAACCGGGCGTCTACCTCTGGCGCCGCGACGGCGAGGTGAGGTACCTCGGAACCGCGTCGTCGCTACGCCGGCGAGTGTGGGGCAGGCACCTCGGCCGCGGCGTTAGTCTCGGCGGATCATCGCTGCGCCGGAACGTGTGCGAGCTTCTGCACGGGATCCCGACGACCGTCACGGGCGGGAAGAACCGCCAGAAGGTGACGCCCGCTCAGGCGGCCGCAATCCGCGACTGGCTCGACGGGTGCACGATCGCCTGGACCGTCTGCAGCTCGGCCGCCGACGCCGCGGCGCTCGAGGGGCGGCTGCTCGACGAGTACCGGCCGCCGCTCAACCGGAAGTAGCCGCGGCAGCGGCTCCCAGCTCTGCAGCTGCGGCTCGGTCGTGAACCACGGCTCGCTGAACTCGATCGGCAGCTTCAGCACCTCACCCATGCGGGCACGCTACGCCGATCGACCGAGGAGCACTGGCGGCGATCCACAGGCGTAGCGTGTGCCCATGGCGATCCCGTTCGCGGTGACGTCGGCGGACGACAACCCAGGTCACGCTACGCCACGGCGTAGCGATCGCCTGTGGATCTGCACCCGACGCTTGGTTGGGTGATTCGGCCTTCGAAGGTAATCGCGAAGGCCGTGAGCTCAGGCTTCCACCTCGTCACCCAGCGGTGAGTGATCAGTCTCGATCGTCGCAGAGATAACGTTGACCTCGTGCATGTGGGTGTGGACATATTCATGCACCCGAGGAGACTTGCATGACCGACGAACGCCGGCGTATCGACGTGCTCTTGGACCAGGTGACGGACCGGTCGCTGCGCGAACGCCTTGCCTCAGAGATCGGGCAGATCGCTGGCAAACAGAAGTGGGGCCTCAACTTCGAGGAGCACCTGCCTGAAGGGATCCGAATCCCTAACGCTCGCGTGCGCCGCGGCGTCCGCGTGCAGTTCCGCGATGACTCCGATCCCCGTTACTGGGAGGTCACGAAGGTCGTCGCGGGCATCGCCGCGCTCCGGCACGACGACGAGACGCGCGAAGCGCCCTTGGCCAATCTTGTGGTCGCGCGCGTGTTCGACGAGCCCGTCTACCCCGGATTCACAGCCCTGGGCAAGATCGAACGCGGCGGTGAAAAGCCGCACCATCTCGTCATCGAGGGCGAGAACTACCACGCCCTCGAAACGCTCCGCTACTCGCATGACCAGAAGGTCGACGTGATCTACATCGACCCGCCGTACAACACCGGGGCAGGCGGTTGGATCTACAACGACCGCTACGTCGGCGACGCCGACACGTACCGCCACTCGAAGTGGCTCAGCTTCATGCAGAAGCGGCTCGAGCTGGCCCGTCATCTGCTCACCCCGACGGGTGTGATCATCGTCGCCATCGACGACAACGAGCACCACCGTCTCCGTGCGCTGATGGACGATGTGCTCGGTGAGAACAACTTCATCTCCAACGTCGTCTGGCAGGGCGGGCGCAAGAATGACTCTCGCTTCGTCTCGAATGGCGCGGACTACATGCTCGTCTACGCCAAAAGTGTCGAGAGCCTGAACGAGAGTGGCGTTCGTTGGCGTGAGCCCCGCGGAACGACCGACATCATCGCGGCCGCAGCAGCCGAAGCGTGGGAAGGCGCGGCAGGAGACAAAGCCGAAGCCTCACGCCTTATGAAGCAGTGGATCGCCAGTCTCCCCGTGGGGCATCCTGCTAAGGCCAACAACCGTTTCTACGACTTCGACGACGATGGGCGCGTCTATCGCAAGCGCGACATCTCGTGGCCGGGCGGGGGAGGTCCTGACTACGACGTTCTCCACCCCGACACAGAGCTGCCGGTCAAGGTCCCCAGCCGCGGATGGGTCTACTCCGACCCGGCGCGCATGCAGGAGGACATCGATGCCGGTCTCATCCACTGGGGCGTGGACCATAACGACTACATCAACCGGAAAACGTACCTCGACGAGTCGGATGCTGTGGTGCCCACATCGGTGTTCGAGAAGAAGCGCACCAGCGCAGGGAACTACCTCTCATCCGTTCTCGGCAGCAAGGACTTCCCCTTCCCCAAGGACGTGGACGTGCTAGCGCGGTGGATCAACATCGCTTCCGCTGGCCGGATGGACGCTGTCGTCCTCGACTTCTTCGCAGGCACAGGTACAACGGCGGAAGCAGTCATGCGCCTCAATGCGGCCGACGGCGGGCACCGCCAGTCCATCATCGTCACCAACAACGAGGTCGGCCAGAGGGCCGCGAAGGCACTGGCCAAGGCAGGTTCAGCTCCAGGGGATCCCGAATGGGAAGGGGAGGGGGTGTTCGAGAAGGTCACGCGCCCGCGTATCGAGACAGTAGTGACCGGCATCCGCCGTGACGGTTCGAGGCTCACTGAGCCAGTGCTCGACGCCAAGGGCAAGAAGATCGCGTCTGGGATCCCTGGCGCAACTGGCTATGACGAGAACGTGGCATTCCTCAAGCTCGACTACCTCGACCGGGATGACATTGCCGCCGACGACGCATTCAGGCAGATCGCACAGTTGCTCTGGGTGAAAGCCGGCGGCAGAGGGCCGATCATCACCGAACGCGCAGGGTCGTTCGCTGCGCCAGAGGGGGCGAACTACGCCGTACTGTTCAAGGTCGGCGAGTGGGCGCCGTTCGTTGAGCACATCAACGCCCATCCGGAGATCGAGACGGTCTACGTCGTCTCCGATTCCGAGTCCACGTACGGCCCCATCGTGCGAGCGCTTCGCCCGGGCCTAGCTGCATTCCGTCTCTACGAGAACTACCTCACCAACTTCGAAATCAACGTGGGAGGCCGCTGATGGAGTACGAGCTCCGCGGGTACCAGACGAAGGCCGCCAAGGAAATCGTCGACGGCGTTCAGATGGGTGCGGATCTCTTTGTGAAGGGCAAGACGTCTGCGATTAGCCTCTCCGCACCCACCGGTGCCGGTAAAACGATCATCGCGGCGGCAGCCATCGAGGATCTGATCTTCGGCGAGAGCGTTCTTCCTGGCGACGAGCCGATCGTGCTGTGGGTGTCCCTGTACCCGAACCTGAACGAGCAGACTCGTGACAAGTTCGAACGGGCCAGCGAGAAGCTGCGGGGGGGCCGTCTCCACGTCATCGACGCGTCCCCGAGGTTCATCGTCGAGCACCTCACGCCCGGGCACGTCTACTTCCTAAACACCCACAAACTGCGGGATTCGTCCACCAACTTCACAAAGGGCGACCAGCGCCAGATCGCCCTGTGGGAGACGCTGAACAATTCGGTCGAACGGTACGGCAGCCGGTTCCTAATGTTTGTCGACGAGGCGCATCAGGGGACCGGAACGGGGGCATCCAGCAACGGCGATTCCACGATCCTGGGGCAGCTCGCCGGTGGCACCGGCAAGATGCAACGCACCGTCCCGATTGTCGTCGGCATCTCCGCGACGCCGGAACGCTTCGAGAAGAACATCGCAGCATCCCGCTCGTTCCGTGAACCAGTCGAAGTCGATGTGAATGACGTCCGCGAGTCCGGTCTCGTGAAAGACCAACTGGTCCTCGCGCACCCTACAGAGGAGATCGCCTCGGACTCCACACTCGTGCGGGAAGCAGCGATCCAGCGCGCGCAGCAGGAGAAGCGGTGGCTGGCGTGGGCCGACGAGAACACGGGGGAATCGCTCGTCGAGCCGGTGCTTCTCGTGCAGCTCCCGGCCAAACCGAACGAGGCGTCTGTCGCGGGATTCATCAAAGACATCCTCGAGGCTGACTCCACCCTAACGATCGACAACTTCGCGAACGCGCTCGAAGGATCCTCGGCTGTGACCTTCGGCGGGTACGACGTGCGTTACGTCGACCCGCCGAGAATCCAAGAGACCACCGGCGTAAAGGTCGTCCTGTTCAAGGACGCACTGACGACTGGCTGGGATTGCCCGCGCGCCGAGGTGCTCGTGTCCCTCCGCGGTACGAACGATGACGTCACCATCACTCAGCTGGTGGGCCGCATCGTCCGCACACCGCTTGCGAAGCGTGTCGCTGGCGATGACAACCTCAACGCCGTGTGGACCTACCTGCCCCACTTCAACCAGGACGCCGTCGCGCGCGTCGCCGACCGCCTGAGGACCGGAGACACAGAGGTCGCCACGCCTGTCGTGGTCAACCCGATCCCGCTAGTGCGGAATCCTGCGGTGCCAGCTGAGGTGTGGGCGGCGTTCGAGGACTTCCCGACGTGGTCGCGCCCGGCACAGACCGCTCGCCCCGCTACATCCCGCGTGCTCACTGCAGCGATGGTGCTCTCCAAGACGGAGCTGCTGAAGGAGGCCCCGAACATCGCACAGGACCGCGCGGTGGACACGCTCGTCCAGCACATCAAGGCCAACCAGCAGTTCGTCGACGAGAAGGTCGCCGCGTACGAGGAAGTTGACTACGTCACAACCGCGATCGACTGGCTGACCGGCGAGCAGGTCGCCTCGGAGGCCGCTGCCGCAAAGATCGCAACTCGCAACGTCGCCGATCTGTTTAGCCTCGCTGTGCGGCGCTTGCCCGACAACTCAGCGAAGTGGCTGTGGGACCGACTTTTCATGGCCCAGCCCGATGGGGAACGCGACGGTGACGCAGCGCGCCTCGTCGTCGCAGCGGTGGCGCAGCAGCCAGACTCGGCGAGAGTCGTCGAAGACAGCAGTCAGACGCTACTGGAGACCTGGCGCAAGCAGTACGCGGCCCCACTCTCAGAAATTGGCGGAACCGCTGAAGCAGACTTCTGGGCGGCGTTCGCCGAGTCCAAGAAGTCGGAGGAGGTGCCCCTTCAAGCGCCGGCCGACACCGTCGGGAAGGATGCGTCGGACCGCTGGAAGATGCATCTGCTCGCCGCAGACGATGGGCTATACCCGTTCGAACCGTCCAATAAGTGGGAGCGCGCGGTGCTCAACACGGAGCTCGCGCGACCGAACACCGTCGGCTGGTATCGCAACCCGTCGTCAGGGAAGCAGTCGATCGCCATCGCCTACGGTCCGGTGGGGGATCAGCACCTCGTCCACCCGGACTTCATTGTCTTCACCCAACGTGACGACAAGGTGCTCATCGACATCGTCGACCCCCACGACCCGTCCCGCGCCGACACCATCGCAAAGTGGGGTGCGCTCGCTCAATACGCACAGCAGAACGCCGGCCGCCTTGGTCGCGTGCTCGCGGTCATCGACGAGAAGAAGGGCACCGACGAGCTGGTGCAGCTCAACTTGGCGGGGAACAAGGCCTCAGACGCCATGATCGCCCTCGCCGCAGTCGGGGGAACCGAGGCAGACCTACGTGTTCTGTTCGAGCAGTATGGCGGGCGCTACCAGTGAGCCTGATGGCAGCCACGGTGGGGGGACGCGTGTTGACGCGATCGAAGTTGGCATGATGGCGGGATGACTTCTGGCCCCACGGCGCCTGCCGCACTGCGGGTTGTCGAACGTCGAGTGCCGAAGTTCGATCTCGTAGGCAGGGCCTACGAACGACCGGAGATGAACAGACTGCAGCGGTCGTTCTACCTTCGCGATTTCAGGCCCGGGTTCCTGACCGGGCATCCGGTCGACGTGAACGACCAGGCTGGCTTCGTATCGGCGATGTTCCACGAGCTCGCGGACACGATCGAGACCGACCCGGGTGCCTTGGCACAGATTCGGCGCTTGGTCGAGACTTATCGTGACGGCGGTGGGCTGCTTTTCCCAAGGCGCATCGTCGCCGACACCTACTTCCTCGAGGGCGACTTCGTCGTCGGATACGAGGCCTTCAGCCGGATCCCACGCATGAATCTCTACTTGGCGCTGGCCGAGTACCTGGGGCACCCACCTCTGACCGCGATGGACATTTTCTGGTGGACCGGGCGAAAGCAGAACCCCCGCGCATACGCCAGCCTTCAAGAGATCTTCGATCGTCTCGAGGTCACGCTTGATGCCTTTCACGCCGAGCACGGGCTCAGCGTGATCGAGGAGTTCTGGCAGCGACTGAACGTTGACGCCTCGGTGGAGGATGTTGCCCGCTCCGTCGAAGACGACGTGATCGAGCATTACAGCGGCGACGATGTGCGAGCAATCTTGTCGCGGGCGCGCGATCCGGAGTACCCCCGTGCGGTCTACAGGGCCTTCGGTGGATACGCTGAAGTTCAGCGTCCCATCGATTGGCCGTCGCCGTGGATCCTGAACGACGTCCGCGAACACCTGCTGACCGCCAGATGTCGCCAGCTCTTCCGTGATGCGGAGAATGCGCAACGACATGCTGAAGGACTTCCAGGAGTCGGGAAGGGCTGGGTCTCGGAGGCGGCTCTGCTTCGCGAGCTCGAGCGAGCGTTTCCTGAGGAGCGAATCGTTCATCAGTGGCGACCATCTTGGCTCGGTTCGCAGTCGCTGGACATCGCGTTCCCCTACCGTCTGGTCGGAGTCGAGTATCAGGGCGCTCAGCACTCCGGCCCTGTGGAGTTCTTCGGCGGCGAGGAAGCTTTCAAGCGCCAGCAGGCGCGCGATCGGAACAAGCGTCAGCTCTGCGAGAGCAACGGATTCGAACTCATCGAGGTGCATCCCGGATACGTGATTGACGAGGTCGTTGACCTCGTGCGCGCAGCGCTCGACCGCTGATCGATCCCTCAGCGGGCGAGAGTTTCAGGCAATTTGGCAAGCTCGGACACTCGAGATCCTGCAACTTCTGCAGGTAGGGGATTTACATTCCGACATAAGGTGGATTATGGGTCATCAATCCAGGCGAGTTCCATCTGATGCGAGAACTCGCGGTACGGTCCTGTGACCGCACGTTTCGGGGTCCTGCTATGCAACTGCCGCGAATGCGGATCGCTGCAGTTGATTTCATTCCTCGATTTCGCCCACAAGCTCTCCCGCGAGAGCTCGCTGGACTAGCCTCGCATGTGCTGCGGACAGCGGGAATTGGACTTCCTCGCCGTCTGGAAAGTTCTCATCCCCAGCACTGACGGAGAGCAGGAAGTCACCTCCAGGCTCTCGAAGAATGACAAGCGAGCCTCTCGTCAGCGAAGGCTCTCCGTCGATCGTGCTCACGGGCCAGGTCAGCGTAAGTGAAATCAGTTCGTCACTCATCACGATGAACGCTCGATTCTCGTGGGGCACATTGTCACCAGCCGCAGCGTACGTGGCCTCGCGGTTCCTCTGTGTGGTGCCGCGCCGATATCGTGCATGAATGAAGCATCTGCACTACGGCTCGATCGTCATCGCAATCTCAGATCAGTTGGCTTCGACCTTCGAGGCCGCGGCGTATGACCTCATGGCGGCGGGCAAATCTGCAGTCTGGCCCGTCTCGGGATATCGCGATGATCGAGACGAAATCTCGATCCAGTTGGCGATTGGCCCCGGGATCGCGTTCGCGATCACCGACACGTGGCTTCCTGATGAGCGCCAACCTGCACGACATGACTCGGATTCAATCGCGTTCATTCGTGGCGAGCACGAGTCCTTCGAGAAGGAGCAGTTGCACGAGGAAGTTTGGAACGTGCTTCTGTACGGCCGTTTCGAGAGGCGTTCGTCTCACGATGCCGGAAGCTGGCGATTCAGTGGGCATCCGGCCGCCAGCAATGCTCGAGATCCCCAAGCCGCCGTGAGATCTCTCAATAGGGAAGGGATCGAGGTCGTAAGCATCACGGAGAGCGGAGCCCCAGGCGAGACGGCTTGGGCGAATCTTTACATCGTGGGGCGATACATCGGCGAGCAGCTCGAGTAGCGCGTGGCCGCTGGCACCGTCGCGAAGGTCTACCGGCAGCCAGAGATCGAGGGTCTCGTACACGCCATGGCCAGGGCCGGCACCATCGTCAGTGCCTCACCTCGCAACCTACCCGCCGCCGTCCTCACCGCCGCCTGAAACGTCTACGACACAGCCATCCGCCACGGCCTCGACCGCGAGGAAACCATCGCCATCCTTACCGGAATTTGGGCACCCCGTCACCCGTGAACATCCCTTTCCGCAACGCTCAGGGAGGCCTGTCGCTTGAATTCTGTCGCGTGGCATTAAGGGGCGGGCTGGTTCGGACATGTCCTTGGTGAACGCAGTTGCCGAGGAAAGAGTGGAGCGATGGACTGGCTAGACGAGTTCGTGCGAGACGCGGCACCGCCCGCGCTCGGCTCAAGCCCTGGCACCGACGTCTTGGCGGCCGCGGTCGCGGCCGCCGCCGTCGAGTCTGGTCGGCCAGGGTCGGGGCACGCGGGCCTGCGCCGGCTCGCCGGCGGTATCGGTGTCGGGCTAGGTGTCCTCGCGGTCGGAGTCGGCGCCGCCGCAGCGACGCCCGCGGTGATCGACTGGTTGGGTTGGTCGCCCGACGTCGTCGCTCAGCGCACGTTCGACCTGGGCGACGGTCAATCGCTGGGGCTGTGCGAGGTCTTCATCCGGGTGACCCCCGAGTACGGTGGCGCGGTATCCAACGAGGAAGCGGACCGCCGCACCGAGGCAGCCCGCGGATTCTTGACCGAGCATGACTGGGACCCGCTGATCGCCTCAATCACCGCCGACCAGATCCGGTCGGAGTACGAAGCCGACCAGGCCAGACGTGACGCGAGCACCACCGACACGGCGACTCCACCGCCGGCGACCCTTTCCGGCGCCGCGACGCACCTGATCGCCGATCGCATCAGCGCCGAGTTCGCACTGGCCGGCCATCTCCAGGACGGGGTCGCGATCGAAGCCGCCGCCGGCCCCTGCATCGACGACGACGGGGCGCCGGAGTGATCGGCCGCCGACGCGTCGACGATCACCGTCTGACCGCGGCATACACGGCCAACGCAACCGACCTGCTCACCTATTTCGGCCGCCGCGTGGACGCGACCGCGGACGCCGCTGACCTGCTCGGCGAGACGTTCCTGATCGCAACGAGACGCCGCAACCGCCTTCCCGCTGACGACGAGCAGGCACGGATGTGGCTGTTCGGCATCGCCCGCAACGTCCTCGCCAATGCCACCCGCGGGGTCGCACGACAACACCAGTTCACCGCCAGACTCGCGGAGCACATCGCGGTGATGCCCCCGGAGGACCCGGGCGACCGAGCGATCGACGTCCGGACCGCACTCGACGGCATCCCCGCCGACCAGGCCGAACTGGTCCGCCTCGTACTCTGGGACGGCTTCACCGTTCCCCAAGCTGCGGTGGTCGTCGGCATCAGCGAGAGCACGGCACGCGGACGCTACCAACGCGCCCGCGCGAACCTCCGCACCCGGCTCCACGACTACGAGCACGAACGGAGCCACGGATGAGCATCCACCAGCCGGTCGACCCCGCAGCCGTATGCCTCCCTCCAACGGAGACGATCGACATCACCGCCTACCTGCCCGACCCAGCAGAGGAACCGTCGGGCTGAGACCCCCGATTGCCGGTCCCCCACCGGGACAATCCAGGGCCCTGTGGGCTCGACGGATTCTCACAAGACCCACCCGCAAGCCTGCCCGGTTGAGGTGGCCGAAGGGCGACAGCTAGCCGCGCCGAGTTGACGAACTCGAGGCCTTCGAATACGAAGCTCTACTGGCAAAGGTCGCGAGTTCCCATCTGATGCGAACAACCCATGTGTCCCGTGAAGTTCCCTTGTAGCCCACCGCGCATGGTTCTAAGAATCGCCAAGGTGAGCGGTCGACCGGCGCGCATCGAGTAGGGCATCAGCGGTCGAAGGGCGATACTTTCGGCACCACGCTTCAACTTCGGGGTGATCAATCTTGCTGGAGGCTTCCCAGATGCCGCTGCGCTGAGCGGCCTCTTCGCGTTCGGCAACCGCTGCAAGGACGGCTTCCGCTTCCTCGGATCCTGCCGCGGCGGGGCGATGACTCGCCGTGATCACCGCGGTGAGTGCGGTGAGCCGCATCAAATCGAGCGCCGTTGAGGGGTCGGTGTTCGGCTCTGTTTGACCGGCAAGCCAGTCGCGGCTTACTCCTGTAGCCAAGGCCCACATGGCAATCGTCGCCTTTGCAGGACGCCGACGTCCGTTCTCGGCCGCCGAGATGGTGGCCCGGGATAGACCGGCCAGCTCTGCGAGTTCTTCCTGCTCAAGCCCAGCTTCCTCACGGGCCTTTCTGAGGCGGTCGCCAAGCGACCACGTGGGGTGCTTGTCTCTGTTTGGGTCGGGCAACTCATTTACCATGGATCCAAGGTTACTCATATGTCTATCGTTAGCCAAGCGACAGGGATACGGAGCCTGCCAAGAATCTTCGTGGCCGTGGAACGAAATGGACCTCTACCGTCGTGACATAGGCATGAAGCGAATCAGCGACACGAGCGAGGACCAGATGACGGGTGAGCGTGAGCCCACCGCGGCGGAGATGGACGAGTGGCGACGGGAGCACCTCTTCGCCTCACCTGAAGAGATCACCGACTTGGACTACCCCCGCATGACGAACACGGGCGCGGGCTTCATGTTCCGCGCCATCGCCAAGCCGCTGCAGCCTGATCGGCCCGAGTACGCCACGATTGAGACGGACGGCTCCCTCGAAGCTGTGGGGATGATCGGGCAGTGGAACCTGGCTTGGGAGGCAGGGCAGTTCCGCCGCCGCTACTTCGATGAGGATGACTTCACTCCGGAGCTGCGACGGATCGCCGAGCTGGGCGATGTCAATGTCACGTTGGTTCCTCGCACCCAGTCCCGATATTGGGAATACGCACCGCTCGTGCACCTCCTCCCCCGCGCGATTCTCGAGCGGTTCGGCCTGCCACTGCTCCGTGCCGGCCAGTGGCCGTTTCTCGCCGATTGGGGAGGAGTAGATCGTTACTTGCCCGACGACTTCGAGCAGCGGCTGTCTCGAGCCTGGGCGTCGGCTGTCTGGCCACACCTGGTGTCAGGGTCGCGGATGAAGGCGTTCTCGAAGGACGACCCGATCCGGCTGCTCTCTCACAACCTCGACTACTGGCTGCCGCCCGTGACCGATGTGATCCAGGACGCCCTCCGGCTGCTGCCCGAGGTCGCCAACGGGATCGAACCTGGGCCGGTCACCCTCGTCGATGGCAGCACGCTCGAGGGCGCTGTCGCAGCAAACCCTCGGATGGGAGGGGATGTCTGGGTAGGCGAAGAAGAAGCAGCGGAGATGCTGGGGCTCACAGTGGAAGCGGCCGACGAGACCGGTCGTCTGCGGGGAATCCTCGACGCAGTCCGATCGAACCGGGTCGAGGATGACTTCTCTGACCACTGGTCCTTCGCTCGCGAAGACTTCGAGCGCAAGCTCTACCGGAAACGATCCAAGACTCAGGTCCGGTTCGTCGAGCTAACAGACACGATCCCGGTGCAGGGTCCGGAGAGCGACATCCTCGGTTCGCTAATAACCAATGACTTCCTCGCCATACTCGACGAGCGCAACCGGCAGATCGTCGTCCTCCTCAACAGCGGCTACACGAAGAAGGCCGAGATCGCCGAGATCCTTGGCTACGCCAACCACACTCCCGTCTCGAAGCGACTCGCTCAGATTCGTAAGGCGGCGAGCGACTTTTTTGGCGAAGACCGATAGCTGAGGGACGGCTCCCAGTCTCCAAGCACTTCTGGAAGAGGGTGGACCTTCTGTCCGACGACAAGCTGGTTGCGATCGCGGGCGAGCATTCACCGGATGGTCTCGAGGCCCTCGAATACGAGGCGTCTCAAGGTCAAACTCGAAGTCCGGTTCGAGGTCGTCGCGGTGGCCGCTATCGCGGCGGCCGGACCAATCGTCCTGATGCTCCTGCAGTGGTGATGACCCCATCGACGCGACGCCACGCCACCGTCCGCATCGCATCAGCGCTCGAGGCCATCAAATACGAGCTCTGCCGACAAATCGGCTCTTCGTCACGAGGGTGGGTCACTATGCTGCAACGCGGGCTAATCCCCGACCCCGGCGAGAGGAAACGCAGCATTGTCCAAGAAGACGGTTATCACGCTCATCGACGACATTGACGGCACGGACGCCGCCGAGACCATCACTTTCACCCTCGACGGCACGAGCTACGAAATCGACCTCTCGGCTGACAACGCCGTCAAGTTCCGTTCCGCGCTCGAGCCATACACGGCGGCGGCCCGTAAGACCGCCCGTCGGTCCACTCGTCGCGGCGTAAGCTCGAGCGGCGCGACGTCGAAGGAGATCCGCGCCTGGGCGGCAGAGAATGGCGTCGAGGTTCCGGCTCGCGGCCGCATCCCCGCTGACGTGCAGGAGCAGTACCGCGCGACCATCCGATAGCCGACGCGCCAACGCGGCCACGGTGGCGCTGTCGCCGGTGGTCAATAGTCTCGGAGCGTGGTGGCAGAGCTCGCAGTTCCGGACGACTACGTCGCGGTGCTCGGCGAGCTAAAGCAGCAGATCCGACACGCGCGATACCGCGCTCAGCGCAGAGTGAACGCCGAGCTCATCAGCCTCTATTGGCGGATCGGCAAGACGCTCGACGAGCGCACCGCCTTGCCCTCGTGGGGCGAGGGCATCATCAACAGGATCTCGGTAGACCTGCGGACCGAGTTCTCGGACGCCAAGGGGTTCTCTCCGCGCAACCTGCGATACATGCGCTCGTTTGCGCGAGCGTGGCCAGACGCCGAGCGCTTTCGGCAGCAGCCTGCTGCCGAATTGCCCTGGGGCCACATCATGGTCCTCCTCGACCGACTCGACGATCCGGCAGATCGCGAGTGGTACGCCTCACAGGCTGCCGCGATCGGCTGGTCTCGGGCGGTGCTCGAGCATCACATCAAGACCCGAGCCCGTCTCCGATTCGATGCGGCGCCGACCAACTTTGACCGGGTCCTCGACCCGGGTGCGTCGGAGCTCGCGCAGCAGCTCACGAGAGACCCCTACGTGTTCGACTTCCTTGACGTCGATACCGATGCCGTCGAACGGGATGTCGAGCAGGCCCTCGTCGACCGGATCATCGACACACTGCGGGAGTTCGGGAGCGGATTCAGCTTCGTAGGCCGCCAGGTGGCGTTCGACGTCGACGGCGACGAGTTCTTCGTTGACCTCCTCTTCTTCCACGTCGAGCAATTGCGCTATGTCGTGGTCGAGCTCAAGGTCGGCAAGTTCAAACCCGAGTACGCCGGCCAGCTCGGCTTCTACGTCGCACTCGTGGACGATCGCCTCCGCAGGCCGCAGCATGCCCCAACTGTTGGACTGCTTCTGTGCACGAACAAGAACGACCAGGTCGTGCGCTACGCCCTCGCCGGCAGCGCCCAACCCGTCGGGATTGCAAGCTATGACCTACTCTCCCCCGCTGAACAGGCCGCCCTCCCTTCCGAGGCCGATCTAGCGAGGGCGCTCGACGCGCAGTGAGATCAGATTTGGCAGCAGACCGCTGCCAAATCTAGTCCGACCCTGAAAAATGCCCTGATCTGGGATTTCGACATGTGTCGCTGATTAGGTCAGCCGCGAGCACGCCGACGCCGCGATCGCCGGCTGAGGGCGCCAAGTGCTGCGAAAAGTGCCAGCATGGCAGCGACGATCAACCACGGGACCGGATTGCGTTCGAAGGCCGCCCACAGCTGCGCAGGCACGCCCGCGAACGCAGTTAGCAGCATCTCACCGACGTTTTCTGTCCGCATGCGGTGACTCTATGCCCAGCCGCCGACGGGACGGCCCACAGTTGTAACCGCTACCAGCTCAACGCGGCCCGCAGCAACACCGGCTCTGGTGGTACGCAGGCCGTCTCGGCCGCGGCCGCCAATGAGTCGCTCTTGCCGCTGAGACGTGCACTGCACCCGCACGAACCGTACCCCCTCTAGCGTTCGTGACCGTGAGGTGCGCGGGACTCCCCGAGCCGGTCTCGAGCGATTCTGGCTGGCGAGGTGGCGGAAGGCCCCGGCGGTGCCATCCCGGCGTATGCCACGCGCACCGCCTCAAGCGCGCGTCGACGAACCTCGGCATCCGTGTCGAGCGGATCCTTCCCGATCAGCTGGCGAGCGCGCGAGTCGAGCGTCACGTCCTCGCGGAGTTCGTCGCCGTGCTTCCGAATGTGCGTCTGCACCGCGTCGAGGAACGCATTTCGCCGGCGGACGAGCGCCGAATACCGTGCCCATCCCTGCAGGAGGTTTGGGTCGACGTCGCCGGCGGCGATGCGTCGGACCTCCGCCCTGCTTCGGCTCCGGTTGAAGAATTGCTCGGCGGCCGCGAGGTTCGCTCTGCGCTCTGACACGAGCGTGCGGCGCACCCGACGAGGAGGCAAGCCGGCGCTCTGGAGTCTCCGCTCGAGCTGCTTCTTCTCGCGCTCGTGTGCGCGGTACTTCTCGCGTTGTTCCTCGCTCGGCGTCCACCTGTCCGCCGATTCCTTGCGACGGGCGGCATCCTGACGTCGCGCCTCGCGCAGCTTCTCGGGGTCACGACCCTCGCGGGATCGACGGCGAGCTGCGATCGCTTCTTTGTTCCGGTGGTAGTACTCACGCTGCGCGGCGCGGTACTTCTCGGGATTCTGCTCCTTATAGCGCTCCCGGGCCTCTCGTCGCTTCTCCGGGTTCTGCTTGGCCCACTCCCCTACCCGCTCGACCTCGAGTCGCCGGCGTTTGTCGTCGGCCGCCTTCGCGCGCATCCGGTCACGGTTGCGCTCTCGAATCTGCTCGAGGTTCTGTTCTCGGTACTCGGCGCGGTAGCTGGGGTTGGCGTCCCACCATGCGCGTCGACGCGCGCGAGCGCGGGCGAGACGCTCCTCCTCCGGGAGCGGTTGGTTCACTGCTCAGTTGAGGCGGGCGCCGCCAATTCCGTCAACGCGATGAAGACTTCTTCGCGGTACTCGGAGGGGTCGATGATCGCGCGGCCAAGCAGGTCACGAAGCGAGTTGCGCTCATCCCCCGTCAGCTCGGCGAGGGGTTCCATGCAGAAGTCGACGTCGTCACTGAGGCTGTAGTCGGGCTCGTCGACATGAACCTCGGGGTAGTAGAGGAAGGCGAGCAGCGACACTCGCTGGAGTGCGGCGTCGACGTGGTCACGGTCAATCATGGATGCGTTCCTGTCAGTTCTGAGGGGTCGGGCGGTGTGGTTCCGAACTCGCCGGTGCGCAGGTCTCCGTAGTAGTCGGTCGCCCCCGCCGCCTCTGGGATGCGTCCGAGCAGGGGCGCGGCCGTGACCAGCCAGTCGATCATCTCGGGTACCGCGAACACCTCGGTATCGCGGTAGACGTGCGTCCGGTAGTACCCATCGATCCCGTCGATTTCACGGCGGAGCTCGGTGCTATGCAGAGGCAGCAGCAGCGAGTTCTCGGCCGACAGAATCACCGTGTACTCGATGCCCGGATGTGTGCGCTCCGCCTCGTCGAGCAACGCATCGACGAGGGCCTGGACGTGCGTTCGCTCCACGACTAGCCGGCCTGAGCCCGGACATCTGGGAAGAGCCCTTCCGGCGGTGCCGTGTAGGGCAGCGGTTCGCCGGGGTCGTTCATGTCCTTCGAGGTCATGAACGGGCCGTCCTTGTCGAGGAGCATGCGCATGTGGTGGTCGGCGTGGTCGCGCCACCAGACGGATGCCCCGGTCACGCCATCGAGGCGCAGGTGCTCCCATGCTCGCCAGAGGGCGTCGAGCCGGCTCACCGCCTCGGGGTAGCTCCACCAGTCGGCGGCCCACCGGTACGGTGCCTGCGGGCCGACGAGGCGACGGTACGAGGTGACGATCTTCTCGCGCACGAACTCGTCGACGGAGCCGTAATAGGTCTGCGGCATCTCCTCGTCTACAGCGGGGTCATGCGTGATCGGCTGCTCGTCGATGTCGACGACGTGCTGCTCGAGCTCGGTTGTCTCGTTTTCGTCCCACTCAGCGATGCTCATGCTTCAACCTCCGCTTGCTCAGTGATCCGTGGCCGCGGCGGTGGCGCGCTCGGCGGGAGCGAGGGGTCGTGGTTCGCGATCGAGGCGGCGATCGCTTCCTTGTGCGGGCCGGTCCAGTAGGGGCGTGTCTCGATGAGCGTGGCCGGCGCGCTGGAGGTGAGCACGACGCCGCGTCCGGTCGGTAGCGCAGCGAGCTGCGATTCGTCGAGGATTCGGTCGCGGCGCAGCTGGTGGGTCGTCGAGCGCACGCCCTTGTTGTACGACACCGAGGCGGTTTCCATGTCGTAGTCGCCGATGAGCGTGGAGAGCTCGCGCAGGAACTCGGCTTCGCTGACCCCGCCGAGGTAGACCTTCGTGTTCGATGCGCTCCACAGCTTCCGCATGCCCTCGCGGCCGAACACCTCGACGCCCTGCGACCAGGACTGGAACAGCGACATGATTGGGATGCCCCGCGAACCAAAGTGCGAGTACAGGTCGGGGAGGTTCTTCCACCGGCACACGTTCGCGGCCTCGTCGAGGATCCCGAGCAGCGGTACAGCGAGGCGGCCGCCGCGCTGCCGGGTCGCGAGCTCCTCTGCAGCCTCGATCGTGGCCGCGGTGAGGGCGGTGACGAGCGGGCCGGCCGAGCCCTGCCCTTCCTTCGAGAGCGAGTACAGCGTGCCCGTGCCGGCACGCACGAATGCATCCGGGTCGAACTGCGGGCGACGGTCGCCGAGCAGGTTGCCGCCGAGCGGGTTCACCCACTGCGAGATGCCCGAGTTCGTCAGGCACGCCGCCATCTGGCGGGCCGTGCCGTACACGCCGTCGCGCTGCTTCTCGGTCAGGGTCGCGTAGCCGCGGAGGCGCTGCGCCAGCAGTTCGAAGCCGTGCTGCTTGAGCGTGGTCGGCGGCTCGAGGTCGAGCGGATCCGTGAGCCAGATGTAGACCTGCGAAATCGGGTGCCCGCCGAGCGCAGCCGCGAGCAGCATGTCGGCCAGGAGGTTCTGGCCCTCGGCGTCGAAGTAGTTGTCCGTCGTGCTACCCGCGGCGCGGGTGCCGGACGCGAAGTGCTGCGCGAGCTTCGCCGCGCGGGTGTCGTCGATGACGTAGCTGAGCGGGTTCCACCACCAGGTCGGTTCCTCGAGCGCGACGCCCTGCGGGTCGAAGACCCACACCTCCCCCACCGCCGCGCGTGGATCGCGCGTCGCGTCCAAGACGTCGCGCTTGTTCGACGTCGTGACGACAGCACCGGGCGCCGCCATGATCGCGGGGATGACGAGCGCCGTCGACTTGCCGACTCGCGGGCCGGCGACGCCGATCATCATCCACTCCCAGAGGGAGTAGATCATCTGCCGCGACTTCACCGTCACGCCGATCGGGACGCCCGGCGTCGCCACGCCGAGCCGCTTGGCGGATGCCTCGGCGCCCTTCCGGGTGATGTCGGCGAGCTCACGGCTACCGGCGAGGTAACGGGCGGCGCCGTCGACGCGCGAACGCTTGCTGCTCGAGCGGCCGACCGCCCAGGCGAACAGGCCGCTGAGCGCCAGCACCCCGGCGCCGAAGACGATCGCGAGCCAGGTCGCGGCCGCAGGCCACCCAACGGTGCCCCTGCGCAGCCCGTCCAGCAGGTCGAACGGGTCGGCCGGCAGATCCGGGTTCACGCCGCTCAGCTGCGAGCCGAGCGCAACGGCGGCCCAGAGGACGCTGACGACGGCGAACAGAAACAGCAGCAACACAAGGAGCGCCATCGTGCCGGTGCTCGTGCGGCCCGGCTCGGTCCGCCGATTCGCCTGCCCGGCCATCAGACGGCCTCCGCTCGCAGCGGCGTCACCGCG
The DNA here is from genome assembly GCF_050565425.1 of Agromyces sp. GXS1127. Classification (NCBI taxonomy): domain Bacteria; kingdom Bacillati; phylum Actinomycetota; class Actinomycetes; order Micrococcales; family Microbacteriaceae; genus Agromyces; species Agromyces sp. GXS1127. Next base: position 5,261 of record NZ_JBOCIG010000012.1, on the reverse strand, counting down.
GCGAGCTCGCCGCCACGGCGACCGGTGCGGGACTGGTCGTGCCACAGCTTGTTCGTGTCGTTGATGTGCAGCTCGGCGTCGGTAAGCTCCACGCGCAGCGGGATCCCCGGACGGCCGCCCACTTTCACGATGAACTTCCCTCGCCCGGGCGGCTCCGCCTCGCGGCCGCTGACCGCATCCCAGGCGGGCGGATCCTGCCACGACCCGAGCAGTTCCTGCTCGGCCCGGGACAGCGGCACGGCGCTCGTGAGCATCGGCATCTCGGCACCGGGCAGCCCACCGGCGACGACCATGCCAGCGCGCTCGACGAAGCCCTTCGCCTTCATGCGGTCCTCTTCGGTCGGCAGCGCCAAGAGGTCGCTCATCGTGTGCGAGATCATCGCCATGCCGACGCCGCGCTGACGGTTGAGTCGGGTGAGCGCGTCCACCCGGTCGACGAGGCCGCGGCCAGCGCGCAGGGCCCGCCAGAGTTCGTCGAGCACGACGAAGTAGTGCCGGCGAGGCTCGAGGCCAGCGTCGGCCAGCGCGTTCGCCACGTTGACCGTGCCGAACCCGCTCGACCAGCAGGCCAGCAGGATCGCCGCCTGCAGATCCTGGTCGGCATCGTCGATGCTCGACACGTCGTAGACCACCGGGGCATCGCGCCGCATCGGCACGTCGGTCGGGTGGGCGAACGTCTCGCCCAGCCGACCGCCGGAGGTGAGGCTGATCAGCGACGCCTCGAGGTCCTCGGTGATCTGCTTGTAGCGGGCGTCGTCGCCGCGGTCGAGAGCCACGGCTCGCACCTCAGGCGGGCCGTTCTGGATGACCTGCAGCAGGTCACCGAGGACAGGCACCCCCGCGTGGTGCTCGTCGAGCCACTTGAGTGCACGGTCGATGATCGACTCTTCGCGATCGGTCGGCGGCTGCTTACGCAGGATCGTCAGTAGCGCGGCGACCATCGTGTGCCGGCGGCCGTGCGCATCGGCGAGCACCTGCTTGGCGAGCTTCGCGTAGCCCGCCTCGCGCAGCTGCTCGGCAGCTTCGCGAGCCTCGCCGGGGTCGAGGATGTTGATGTGCCCGCGGCCGCGGCCGAGGCTGATGACCTGGCCGCCGAGTGCGTCGATCAGATCCACGTAGTCGGGCTTGAGGTCGCCCAGCACGAGCGGCTGGACGCCGAAACCCGACAGCCCGAGCGCCATGCGGCGCACGAGCGTCGACTTCCCGAGCCCGGGCAGGCCGAGCACGAACACGGACGGGTTGCTGATGAGCTTCGCGATCTGGAACCAGCTGATGGGATCCGCGCAGACCGTCGCGTTCGTGAACAGGTGTCGGCCGAGCGGCACGCCGACCATGGGCGTGCCCGACCCGACCGCGAACGGGAAGAGACCACACACCTGAACGGTGGTGCCGCGCCATTCGTCGACGGGCTGGATGATGCTCGATTCGCCGCGGCCACGGCCGAACCAGCCACGCGGCCCGGGCCGCTTCACCGCGGCGGCCTGGCGGGCGGCGCGATCATCGAGCTTGCGCGCTTTCCGCGTCAGGCGGGTGCTGCTCTTGGTCTGGTTGCGGTGCCGGAGCTCCGTCGACTCGCTCACAGCTGCTCCTTGATCGACGTCGGCACTCGGAGGTGCTGCGGCAGCACCAGTCCGAGCGGGAGGGCCGCGGCGAACGCCGAGTCCTGCGACCCGTACACCGGGCGTACGCGGATGCGGGCGGTCGCCGACAGGTTGTCGATCGCCGCGCGGGCATCCGCGAGGCCATCGCTGTTGAGCACGGTCGCGGTGACGAGCATGCCGAAGTTCACGAGCCCGGCGCCGGAGGCTTCCTCGTTCGCCGTGGCGATCGCCGCCCGCGCGCCGAGCACGGCGCGGGCGGACGGCTTGTTCGTCGAGCCAATGTTGAACGTGGATGCGCTCACGTCGGCCTCGACGATGCCGGCCGCTCGAGCGGCGTCGATCGGGCGGTAGAGCATCGTGATCCGCTTGCGGGCGACGTCCCGGTGCGGGGCGAGCAGCCGGGTCAGGATGCTCGACTGCACGACGCCGCGTGGTGCCGTGCTCATCTGCCACGTCACCGACGTGCCAGAGTCATGCCGGTACGAGTCCCAGCGCGCCTCAGCTGCGCTCGGGCCCACGTTCGGCCAGCTGAGCTCCGGCGGCTCGCCGGCCGCGTTCGCCTGGTCGACGTAGGGCGCGATCGCCGGGTCATACGCGATCGCCACTGCCTCGCAGAGCTCCTGCGCGTTCAGGGGGCGAGCGGCGCCGGCGCCGGTCGACGCGAGGCCGTGCGTCAGGCCCGGGAGGCGGGCCGCGAGCTCGCGGGCCATCTCTTCGGCCGAGCGCTTTTTGCCGCCCACACGCGACGTCGCGTTGAACGTGATCGACACGTAGGCCTTCACCGTCGCCGAGCCAGCCGGGTAGCGCTCGACGACCTCGTTGAGAACCGACTGCGCGAGCACCGGGGCGTCGTCGTCGATGCGTAGCGCGACCGACTGGCGAAGCCGGGTGCCGGTGTCCGGCGCCGTCTCGACCGTGACGGCCGCGGCCTCGATGCCGGGCTCGTCGCCGAGGTTCGCGAGCCAGAGGCCCCAGTCGGCGACCCAGGCGTCGATCTGCTCGCGGTCGACAAGGGCCGAGCCGTCCGGCTCAGCGCCGATGACCACCGTGTAGTGGCCCGTCGCGGGCACGTAGATCATCGCGAACGGGCGATTGTAGCTGTCGCGGTGCTCGGAGAGCTTCGACGGCGCAGCAAGGCCGGGCAGCTGGAAGGTGCCCCAGTCGACGCGGCCGAGGGGGCCCGAACGGTAGACGTTCGTGCCGTTCGCCTTGGTCATCATCCAACCGGCGCGCTCGCCCGTCCGGGCGAGCACGCTCTTGCCGTGCTTGTCCTTGACGCTCACCGTCAGGAGCAGCCCGGCGAAGAACACCGCCGACACGAGGGCGGCGACGAGCCCGGCCGGAGTCATCATCATGATGACCGTCCAGACCGCGCCGAACAGCAGAATGCCTGTGCCGATCGAGCCGAGGCCCATCAGGCCGGCCGTCTGCGGCCGACGGTAGTTCCCGTAGGTGCGGGGCGCTTCCTCGCCCTGAATCGCAGTGCTCACGTTCGTTCCCCCTCTACTCACGCACCACTCGGCCCGGCCGAGTCTTCTGCGGCGGAGCGAATCGCGCCCGCCGCTGCCTGTCCTGTTTCCTTGGCCTTCTGGATGACCTGTGCGCCGACCGCGATGCCAGCGCCGATCGGCCCGGCCGCTGCAGCTGCACCGGCCCCCGCGCCGCTCGCGGCCGCGCCACCCGCTGTAGACCCGCCACCAGCGGTGCTCGCAGCTGCACCCGTCGACCCGGGGCCGCTCGTGGGCGTCGGCATCGGCGGGGCCTGCTTGCCGCCGTTGCTGCTCGGGCTGGATCCATTCGGCGCCGAGCTCGAGCTACCCGACGAACCGCTGTTCGACGAGGCGCGACGAATTGCGCCAGTAGCCATCTCGGCCGCCCCGGCAACGCCGGCCGCGCCGAGAGCCATCGCCGCGGTGCCACCGCCCCCGATCGCGGCCGTCATCGGCGCGACGAAGCGCAGCAGCGCCGGCAGAGCGAGGATGACGATGAGCATCATCGCGAGGCCCGTCAGGATCGTCCAGATGCCGCCGCCGTCGCCGCGGAAGACGTCAGCACCGGTCATCTGGAACGCGGCCGCGTAGATGAGCGCTGCAGCCGGCTTGTAGAGGATGAACGCGATCGTCCAGCCCACCGTCTTCTTGAACCACTGGCTGCCCATCTCAGTGTTCGTGAAGCTCGCCGTCAGCGGCAGGATCCCCGCGAGGACCACCAGCATGCCGCCCCGCACGATCATGAGCGCGACCTGCACGTAGGCCATCAACAGCGCGAGCGAGCCCAGGATGAGCACGCCGATCATGCCGATGGGGGAGGTCGAGGACAGCATGACGATCGAGCCGACCGTCGTGCCGAAGCACGTAGATTCCCCGTCCGCCGGCCCGGCGTCGACATCGCAGTTCGTCGCGCCCTCGAGCACCCACACGCTGAACGCATCCGCCGCGGCCACGCTCAGGCCGATCACGGTCAGACCCGCGCCCGACACGACGATGAGGGTCAGCAGCGACTTCAGCAGATCCTTGCCCGGCTGCGCGCGCTGCTCCCACGCCATCCGGATCCCCGCAACGATAGTCGACAGCACGGCGAGTCCGCCCACGTAGTACCAGAGCGATTGCTGCAGGAACGTCACTGTCGACGACGACCCCGAGGGAGCGACCGTTGGCAGGAGTGCCGCGACCGCGGCTGAGCCGCCTGAGATGAGCACGACCGCCAGCAGGATGATGCCGAGTCGGCCGAGGTGCCCTTCGCCCTCACCGCGTCGACGGCGAAGACCGATCATCGCACCAACGGCGATCAGCGAGAGGATGCAGATCGTCAGGCCGATCCACATCACGTAGCCCAGGATCTCGTTGAACGCTGCCGCCTCCGGCGGAGTCTTCACCTCAGCAGCGCCCGATCCGCTCGTGAGGATCGGAGTCGGGACGGACACCCAGAGGGTGCCGATGCTTGCGAGAGCTTTCCCCCAGCCCTCCATCACCTGGTTCACGAGCTCGCGCAGCGAATCGTTCGCCGCGGCCGAGATGATGTTGCCGACGCCCTCGCGGCCCTGGCAGATGAAGTCGAGCGGATCGCAAGCCATGATTACGCTCCCGCCCATGGGATGTAGCCGCCAAGGTTCTGCAGCGCCGCGGGGGCGAGCGGGAGCCCGCCCGTCTCAGAAACGACCATCTTCCAGTCCCCGTCCTCCCAGGTCAGCTTGAGGGGCAGGCTCACCAGCTGACCATCCGAGTAGTTGATGGCCAGGTCGACGGTCGCGCTTGAACCGTCGTAGGCCCCGATCTTGAAACCAGCGACTTGCCCGCGCGAGCTCGAGGTCTCCCCCGCGTTCTGGGCTGCTTCTTCGAGAGAATCCCGCCCCGGTCCTTCCTGAACCGCGTCGACGAGTCGCGGCCGCAGCGTCGCGTCGGTGCCGATCGCAAGGAAGTTCACGGCGGCGAAGAGGCTGCCCTCGGCCGTGTGCGCATAGCAGGAACGGAACCCGTCATCCTCGATCGAGCCGGGCCCGGCTCCCGTCTTGTCGACGGGAGCGGCCATCGTGCCCACGAGCTCCCAGTCGTTGTCGGGCGCGGCCGTGAGGCTGCTTTCCGTCTCGAAGCCAGAAAGGCCGCAGACGCTCTTGTCGGCATCTGCGACCGTGGGGGCCGAGGCGGTGGGGGCCGTCGTGGG
>NZ_JBOCIG010000011.1:42343-71047 GCF_050565425.1 Agromyces sp. GXS1127 | reverse complement strand
ACCGGCACCCTGCCGCCGGGCACGTACACGGTGACCTACACCGTGGTCGTGAACCCGGACGGTGAACGCGGCGACGAGGTGCTCGGCAACGTACTGTTCGAGACCGGCACCACCCCGCCCGAGGAATGCGTCGAGAGCGACCCGCTGTGCACCACCAACCCGGTCGGTGCGCTCGAGGACTGGAAGACCGTCGATCCGCCTGCCGGGAACCCGGTCGGCCCAGGCGACGAACTGACGTACACGCTCACCTTCACGAACACCGGGCAGGGAGCGGTCGAGGTGAACCGCGAGGACGACCTCACCGGCGTGCTCGATGATGCCCTGCTCACGAGCGGGCCGACCTCGTCCGATCCGAGCCTGACGGTGTCGGCCGTCGTGGACGGACGGTTCTCGATCCACGGCACGCTGGAGCCGGGGCAGTCGGTGACGGTGAGTTACACCGTCGTGGTCAAGCCGTCGGTGGCTCAGGGCGATCAGGTGCTCGGCAACTACCTGGTGGATGCCGGCGAGCTGCCGCCAGACGCCTGCGAACCCGAGGATCCGGACTATCCGGACTGCACGGAGAACCCGATCAGCCGCATCGTGGTCGACAAGTCCGTCGACCCGGAAACCGGTACGAGCGTCGCGTCCGGCGATGAGCTCACCTACACGCTCACCTTCACCAACGACGGAACCGGTGCGGCCGACGTCGATTACGTGGACGACCTCTCCGGGATCCTCGACGACGCCGACCTCGTCAGCGGCCCAGACGCCGAGTCGCCACTGACGGCATCCCTGACCGGAAGCGAGCTCACGGTCACGGGCACCCTCGAGGCAGGTGCGTCAGCGACGGTCGAGTACACCGTGGTCGTCTCGAGCGCGGACGAGCGTGGCGATTCGATGCTCGAGAACGTGTTGCTGCCGAATGGCTGGAACGGCCCCGAGATCTGCGTGCTCGCCGTGATCGGCTGCACCGAGAATCCGATCGGAGAACCTACCGCGGCCAAGTCGAGCGACCCCGAATCGGGAACGCCTGTCGGTCCCGGCGACACGATCACCTATACGTTGACGTTCGGCAACATCGGGACCGGGACGGCCACGGTCGATCGGGAGGATGACCTGGCCGGCGTGCTGGATGACGCCGAGTTGACCTCGCCGCCGACCTCGTCGAGTCCCTCCGTCGTCGTGTCCGAGGTCGCGGACGGCCGGTTCTCGATCACCGGCACGATCGAACCCGGCGACGTGGTGACCGTGAGCTACACCGTGACGCTCAAGGCGTTCGACGAGCAGGGCGACCATATCCTGCTGAACGCCGTCGTGGAGCCTGGTGGCGAGGCCGTCGAGGTCTGCGACCCAAGCGACGAGGCCGGCGGAGGGTTCATGGGATCGCTCATGGCGGCAGTGAGGGCGTTGTTCACCCCGCAGGTCGGACCATGGTCGGTGGGGGACCTTCCCGACGTGTGCACCGTACACGGCTCGACGGACATCTCGGCGAGCAAGTCGGTCACACCGGAAAGCGGAACGACCGTCGAGGCGGGCGAGCAGCTCGTCTACACCCTCGTCTTCGAGAACGCGGGCGTCGTGACGGGCGAACTCGGCTACACCGACGATCTCGCCGGCGTGCTCGACGACGCTGTCCTGGTGGACGGTCCCGAGTCATCCTCGCCCGAGGTCTCGGCCGAGCTGACGGGCTCGACGATCACCATCTCCGGAACGATCGGCGCAGGCGAGACGGTCACCGTGCGGTACACCGTGCAGGTGAAGCCGTACGATGCGCAAGGTGACCATGAGCTCGGCAACTTCCTCGTAGAGGCCGGCCAGACGCCGCCGTCGACCTGCGAGCCGGGCGACGAATCGTGCACGGTCAACCCGGTGGCGCCGCCGGTCGTACCGCCCGCTCCGCCTGCACCGCCCTCGCTTGCGTCGACCGGATGGGACGGGATGATCCCCCTTCTCGTCGGCATCGGCCTGATCGTTCTCGGTGGTCTCCTCTTCGGAAGCAACGGACTGCGTCGGCGGGCGGATTTGTTTTCTCGACACAGTGTCGAGAAAATGGGTGCGTGACTCCCACCGCAGAAGCCCAGATCCACACGTTCGTCGACTCCCGGCGGACTCCGAGAGCCCTCGCCAGTCGACTTCTCGAGGTGTCCACGATGCTCGTCGCTGCCGGCGCGGCCGGTCAGGTCGCGAGTGCCGCATACGGCGTGTTCTCGCTCATGCAGGGCGTCCCCGTCGAGGAGGGCTTCGCCGCCCATCACCTCATCGGGTACGCCACGGAGATCCTCGCGCTGGTGATGATCCTCGCGCTGATTCTCGCTCGCCCACGGCGCGGGGTGGTCCTCGCCGTGGGCGCAGCGTTCGGCCTGCTGCTCCTCCAGCCGGTGCTGCAACGGCTCGACTTCGCACTGCTCGGGGCGGTGCACGGCCTGAATGCACTCGCGATCATCGTCCTCTGCGCGTGGACCGCAACCGCGCTTCGGATGCGTCGCCGTAAGCCGGAGCGTGTCGCCGCACCGTGACACCTCGCATCGTCGAAGCGAGCCTCGCTGAGCATCGCGCCACCATTCTCGGCCGGCTGCTCGATGCATGCGCCGGCATCGCTGCCACAGATGGCCTCCACGCCATCTCGCTCGGTTCCGCCGCCCGGGCAGCCGGCATCAGCAGGTCTTCGATCTACAGTTATGTGGCGAACCGCGATGACCTCATCCGACGGTGGGGCGAACGGGAGATGAGCAGGTTCCTCGCCCAGGTGGATCGCGCTCCGGACGAGCCGACGGACACGGCGAGCGAGCAACTTCGCCGCCTCCTGTCCGACATCCTCATCGAGTTCTCGACACGGCCGCAGATCTCGGTGGCAAGCGAAGCGCCCATCAGTCCCGAGTTGAAGTCGCTGATGATGGAGCACCTCAAGCCGCTCGAGGTGCGGATCGATAAGATCATCGCCCGAGGAATCCGCCGCGGCGAGTTCCAGAGCGACGCCGACACCGCGCTGCCCTATGTCCTGGCCTGCCTCGAGGTCGAGCGCCGTGCGATCGACTCCGGCGAGGCCGTCTCGAAGGCAGCGAAGCGACTGGTGCGATTCGTGCTCGCCTCCTTCGCGGCCGAGGGCGGAAGCCACCGTCGTCCGACGGATGCTGCGCGAGCGGTGCCACCCGAGACAGCTGGGAACGCCTCAGGTTAGATCGAGTGCATATTCGTTGAGTATGCGTGCGCGCATCAACCCAAGCTCCGGAGACACTCACACCTCGCGACTCGCGCTGATGACGGATACGGCCAGCGGATGGTCGAGTGCGAGCTCGTGCAGGCGTTCGACACCGTCGAGCGGATCTCCGAGGGGCGCGGCGAGGTGCAACGGAGCGAGGCCGGGCTCGGCCGGGTTGGCGCGCTCGAGCGCCCGTTGAAGCTCCTCGCGGACGACTGCAGACGTCATGACCCTCCCGACCGCGCTGACCCGAGCCGCAGAGCGATCGGCGCCTGAGCGCTCGAGAGCCGCGTCGATCGACGTCACGAGCTCGGCGACCGCCAGCTCGACGATCCGGCGCGCCGGGCCGTCCCCGAGCTCGGCCGCAGCCGTGACCGCGGGTGCGAACGCGGCGATGCGTGCGATCCGGTCCGGATCCGCATGCAGGTCCAGGTAGATCCCCTCCGTCGGACCGAAGGTCTCGACCGCATCCGGGAGGAGCACTGTCGCAGGGCCGCGCCCGTCCGCCGATCGCAGCGCCGCATCGAGGCCCGCGCGTCCGATCCAGTACGCGCTGCCGGCATCGCCGAGCAGCGCGCCCCACCCGTCGACACGGGCGAGGCCGGCAGGGCCCACACCGAGGACGACGACGCCCGTGCCGACGGCGGCAACGACCCCCTCCGATCGGCCGTTCGCTCCGAGGTAGCCGGTGATCGAGTCGTGTGCCACCACCACTCGGCGCGTCGAGGGCGAGGCGGTGAGCAGGTGCGCGGCGGCATCAGGGGCGCCGTCGAATCCGGAGAGGCCGACGGCGACCGACTCGGGCTCCAGCCCCCGATGCGCCGTCAGGACCGCCGCAACCTGCCGGATGGGCGAGTGGTCGGTGCGGACGCCCGGGAGCACGAACTCCTGCACCTCAGCTCCGCTTCCGGTGACCCGGAGCCGTATCGAGGTCTGTCCCGCGTCGATCGAGAACCGGACTCCTCCACTCATCGATGTCTCACCAAGCGGAAGGTCTGCGTCGCGTACGGGCCCAGTGCGATGCGCAGCGTCCTCTCGCCCTCCGATGCCGCGTCGATCATCGGACCGGTCGGCGCGTCAGCGTCGACGTCGGATGATTCGTCGAACCGGACCGGCGAGACGACCATCGGACCAGAGAGTTCGACGGTGGCCTCGCGCGCGACGCGGGTGGGATTGACGAGGCGGAGGATCACGCCTTCGCCGTCGTCAGCGGGCTTCAGCGCGCTCACGATCGCGTCGTCCACCGCGATCGGGACACCGGTCCGGTCCCCCGTCGTCTCGGTGCCGTTCCGCAGTTGGAACGCGACGGCCCCGGCGCGGCGCGCGTCAGCCGCGTCGGCGAGCGCGAACGCATCATTCGCGTCCGGGCCGAATCGGAACCCGAGGCGGGCGGAGATGGGCCGGAGTTCCTGCGCCTCGGGCGTGGGCAGTTCCGGCCCGGCTCCCGTCGTCCGGGTGCGCAGGTCGAAGCGGGAGAGCCATCCCACGCTGCGGAGCATCGTGACGGCGAGTTCGGCGTCGCCGTCCGGCCCGGGCTCGAGTCCCTGCACCTCCGAGACGTGGTCGAGGAGCAGCGCGATGGCGTGGTCGCCGTCGCCGGCCACGACGTAGCCGTGGGCCGGGTGAGTGCCGATCTCCGCCTCGCGGTTGGGCGCCTCGGGCAGTGGCCCGAGCGCGCGCCCGAACGGACGGGCGAGGTTCGAGAAGTGCTGTCCGCTCGTCCACGTCGACGGGGCGCCGGGCACCGGGGAGTGGACGCGCAGCCGGTGGTCGAGCGAGGCGTTGACGAATCGCGCCGACCATTCGAGTCCGGGGCGGCCGTGCCGATGCGCGAGCTCGATGGCCACGGGGGTCGCGACGACGTCTTCCGCACGCGCGTCTCGGGTGGCGTCGAGGCTGCGGGGCAGGTCGAGCGTCGCGGTCCACGACAGGACCGTCCGCACCGGCGTCCGCCGCACGCGCGCCTCGCCGGCAACGGCCGTGACGATCCGGTCCTCGGCCGGCGGATCGTAGTTGTAGGTGTCGCCTCGGTCGCCTCCGTCGACGAGTCGCGCGAGTCCGCTGCGACGGATGCCTGCAGCATCCGTCACCGAGAACGAGCCATCGGCGGCGACCGCCACCTCGAGCCCGCCGCCGACGTCGACCTGCTCGCCGACGTCGACCTGCTCGTCGACGTCCACCGGTGCGGTCGGGTCGACCGATGCGTCCTCGCCGACCGCGGCAAGTCGCAGGTCGAACACCCCGAACCCACCCGGGGCGACCGCGGTCGTGACGAACCGCACGCGCTGGATCCGCGCGAGCACGGAGTCGGGAAGCAGGTCGAGGTCCGCCTCGAACGAGCGCCGGACGCCGCGGTCCTCGACCTCGATCGGCACCTCGGTGCCGCCAGGGGCCGTGGCGGCGACGACCGTGCGATCCGGCGCGACGACCACGTCCACCTCGACCGGGACGGCGCGCCCGGACGCGGCGGGTGGCGCGAGCACGACCACCCGCGTGGCATCCGTCGCCGGCGCGCCGTGCACGCGCGTGTCGTAGCCGCGTCGCAGCAGCGCTCGGCGGACGAGCTGGTCGGCGAGCTGCTCGACACGGTCCGTTCGGACCGAGTTCTCGCGGTGCACCTTGTCGACGCTGCACCCGCAGATGGAGTCGTGCGGCGCGTTCTCGAGCACGAGCTCCCATGCGTGGCGGAGGTGGCCGACGCTCGACCCGTCGATCGGCGAGGCGTCGGGAGCCGGCGGCGCGGCCGGGGCGGAGGGCGCGAGCTGCTCGAGCGCGAGGAGGGGCTCGACGATCCGCTCGAGCAGGGTCTCTGCGCGGGCGTTCTCCTGCTTGAGGTGCACGCGGGCGGAGACGGTGCCGGGCAGGAGGAAGGAGCCCAGGTCGCCGACCCTGCGAAGCTCTCCCTCGACGACCTCCGGGTCGGGACGTGCGACGCGGACGGCGTCGAAGAACGCCTCGAGCGAGGACTGCGGGAGCTCGACCCGTCCGTCCACCGACGAGGCGACCTCGGCGAGCACCCCGGTCGTGTCGCGCGGCGACAGGTGGTCGCCGCCGTTCATGAGCAGCCACGGCCCGTCCGGTCGCCGCTCCGCCTCGCCCTCGAGGAAGGCCGCGAGACGATCGTCTCGACCCTCGGGCGTCCAGAGCACCTCCGCCTCGTGATACCGCTGCGACACGGCGTAGACCTCGGAACCGTCGGGCGAGCGCCAGCGGAACTCGGCGAGTCCAGGCGGGGCACCACGCCACACGAGCGCCGTACGGATGCCGAAGCCGTTCAGGATTCTCGGCAGGTCGGCCGGGTGTCCGAAGGCGTCCGGCGAGTAGCCGATGCCGGTCAGATCGCCGACCGCGGCGCCATGACGGCGTGCCGCGAGGAGGTTGCGCACGAGGTTCTCACCCGAGACGAGCTGGTTGTCGGCGAGCACGTGCCACGGGCCGATCGTCAGCCGACCGGCACGCACGTGTCGCCGCACCTCGTCGACGAGGTCGGGGCGGAGGTCCGCGACATCCCGCATCGTGATCGTCTGGCCATCGAGGTGGAAGGCCTCGAGCGAGCCGGAGTCCAGCTGTCGGCAGACCTGCTCCACGAGCTCGACGAGACGAGCCCGGTAGGACTCGAACGGCCGGTACCACTCGCGGTCCCAGTGCACGTGCGTGACGACGTGGCACACCGGCGCGCCGGCGCTCGCGCGGAGTTCAGACATGGAGTCGCCCCCGCTCGCGACCGGTGCGGCCCGCGTCGGCCGGGATGGCGTCGACGAACCCGGCGGTGATGGATGCGGGGCGGGTGATGGCCCCGCCGACGACCACGGTCCACGCACCCGCGTCGAAGGCGGCGGCGAGCTGATCGGGCGTCTGGATGCGCCCTTCGGCGATGACGGGCACGTCGACGGCGCGAGCGAGCGCCGCCACGAGCGCCACGTCCGGGCCGGGCACGTCGGCCGTCTGCGGCGTGTAGCCGGCGAGCGTCGTGCCGACGACGACGGCGCCCGCCCGCGCTGCGGCGATGCCCTCGTCGAGCGTCGACACGTCGGCCATGACGGCGATCCCCCGCGCCGCGAGCTCTGCGATGGTCGCCTCGAGCGTGCGGCCGTCGGGTCGCGGCCGCGCGGTCGCGTCGATCGCGACGAGGTCGGCCCCGGCCTCCGCCACCTGCAGCGCGTGGTCCAGCGTCGGGGTGATGTAGACGCCCTCGTGCCCGGCCTTCCACAGGCCGATGAGCGGAAGGTCGGTGGCGTTGCGGATGGCGCGGACGTCGTCGGGGCCCTCGCAGCGGATGCCGCCCGCGCCGCCGGCGATCGCCGACAGCGCCATCGCGGTCATGTGCCGGGGCCCGTGCAGGGGCTCGCCGGCTCGCGCCTGACATGAGACGACGAGGCGACCGCGCAGACGATCGAGGAGGGACGGGATGTGGTGCATGGTCCTCATTCGTGGTCGTGGCGGGACGGCATCTCCGTCACGCGGTGGAGGTCTTCCCGCTGCGCGAGGTCGTCCGCAGCGCTCAGGATCGGGTCGGCGAGGGCGAGGGCGAGATCCGCCCAGGAGGCGCCGGCGCGTTCGGGCGGCGCCGGCGCCTCGAGGTCGAACCGCGCCGCGAGGGTCGCGGCTGCTCGCGTCAGGGCCTCGACGGCATCCGCGTCGGCGGGATCGTCCGGCCGGAGGTCGAGTCGGGCGAGGCGGGCGGTGTCGAGGCCGCCGTGCGCGGCGAGCAGGGAGCCGGCGACGAACGCCCGGTGGGTCGGGCCGAGGTCGGTGGCCCACACGATCGGGATTCCGGCGCGGAGCAGCGCGACCTGCAGCCCGACCCGCGCAGTCGGGTCGGACGCGGCGTCCACCGCGGTCGTGGCACGCTCGATCGCGAACGCGGCGAGCGTGCCGGCCGCTTCGCCCACGGCCCATTCGCCGTGATGCACACGGTAGGCCGCAGCGGCCACCTGGGTCGCGGCGAGGTTCTTCGCTCCGGCGATCAGGTTCACCGGCGCGCCGTCACGTCCGGAGACGAGCGCCCGCAACGGGATCTGGAACGGCGCGGTCGGGGCGTACACGCTGACGTGACCGCCGACTCGCGGATGCAGGTCCGCGTGATACCAGCCGATGCCCACGGCGTCGTCGAACGCCGCCGCCCTGGCGATTCCGCGCCTCGGGGCCAGATCGTGCTCGGTGACGGGCTGATCGGATGCGAGTCGGCGCGACTCCCGCACGTACGGGGTCTCGGCGAGCCCGTCGGGGGTGCCCGAGATCTCCGGAGCCAGTCGCAACTCGGGGTATCCGGTGCCGTCGCGGTCATCCCGGGGCGCCTCCGTGCGGAGCCAGTGCACGAAGGCGGCGGCGAGTCGGCGGGCGGCGGCATCGGTCCGCTCCGGATCGGCCGTCAGCGGGGTGCCGTACCAGTCGTTGCCGTGCCAGTTGACGATGGCGGCATCCGGCGCCCCGACCTGACGCGGATCGCGGACGCGGCGATACGACCAGAACGAGCCGGGCGCCGGCCGATCATCGAAGAAGGGGAACGTGTGCTCGTGGTCGGCGTCGTTCGCGAGCGTGAGGCTGAACGGTTGGCTGTCGCGAAGCTCGGCATAGCCCTCCGGCGGCGAACCCACCGCGCCGGGCTCTTCGTCGCGCACGAGGGCGGCCACGATGGTGCAGGACTGCTCGGCGCTCGGGTCGGGTCCGCCGGGCAGCGCGTGCGGTTCGTCGAAGGCATCGCGCCCCTCGGAGCCGACGACCCAGTCGACGTCGGCCAGCGGGAGGAGTTCGCCGGTCTCGGTCGCGTCGATCACGATGTCGCCCGCGAGCCGGAGCCCGCCGGCGGGGGTCCGGAACCGGACCGCGACTGCACGGTCTCCCGAACGGTCGACCCCGGTCGGCGTCGCCCGCGTCACCACGGTGAGCCGTCCTGCCTCGATCGCCGGAGCAAGCATGGTGGCGAGCACCCGCTCGCCCACGAGCGGCTCGAAGCAGAGCCTGCTCACCCAGCCGCCGCCGGGGTTCGCGACTCCGGCGTACTCGCCGCGCACCCCGTCGCGGAACGCCCGGTACGACGCCGAGCATCCGGTGGTCTCGATGTGCGGGTGCTCGTCGAGCGGCGCCGTGAGCTGGGCGGTCACCTGGCCGCCGATGCGCGATTCGGGCCCCGCCATGATGGCGGTGCGCCCCGCACGCACCACCGCCAACGCGGCCGCGATCGCGCCCAGGCCGATGCCTGCGATCACGACATCCGCCTGCAACTCGTCGATCTCCGCCTGCGCGTTCACGGGCGTTCCCCTGCGGCGTCCGCGAGGGCGATCTCGAAGCTGCGGTTCCATGGGAAGCGCACGTGCTCGGGGCGGACCGGTCCCATCTCGAGCCCGGGCACCGACGCGAGCGCCTCGTCGATCCGATCGGCCACGAAGGCGGAGGCGGCATCCGGATCGCCGATCCGGTCGTGCCGATCGACCGGCGAGCCGAGGTCGCGTCGCAGGGCGGCGCGGGCGACGCTCATGTACCCGAAGTCCTCGATGAGTCGGAGCCGGACGAGGCGCGTCCCGGCCGCCGCGTCGAACACGCCACGGTGGCGTGCGACGACCGCGGTGACGAGGTGCGCCGCGGCGGTGCCGAGGGTGTTCCCGGCGGTGTTCCACGCCGCGTAGCCGTCGAGTCGTCCGAAGGCGCCCGCAGCGGCGAGTTCGCGCACGAGCGCCGGATCGGCGCCGTTGGGCTGGGCGACGTCGGCGACGGCGACCGCACGGCCGGCGTCGAGGAGTTGCCAGGCGAACTGCGCCGTGCGGCGCGCGGCAGCCGCATCCGTGTCCGTCGGGAGCGCGACCGCCCAGTCGGCGCTCGAGCCGTCGGGGGCGTGCACGACGAGGACGGCGTCGGCGTCGGCCGGGTCGTCGACCAGCACGCCGCCCGCCGCTTCGACCTGTGCGCGGGCGGTCGACTCCACCGGCCATGTCTCGTACGGCGCCACACGTTCGAGGCCTTCGGGATCCGCGCAGGCGATGGCCACGCGCGGCCGCGCGTCGGGGGCGAGGCGGTCGACGAGCAGTCGGGCGGTGAGCACGGCGCCCGTCTCGTCGGCCCCCGGCCCGACGACGACCCGGTCGTGCAGCTCGAGCCGTGTCGTCCACGCGACGAGGTCGGCCTGGGCGAGGGCCGACAGGGATGGGATCGCTGCGTCATCGACGCCCATGAACAGGCGCGAGATCCTGCCGTCTGCCGCCATTCCGAGCGCCGCGAGCCCGAGGGCGTGCTGCCGGAGGCGACGACGCAGCCAGTCGGTGCGGATGTCGGCGGGAACCGGCTCCGCGGCATCCGCCCGCCCGCCGCCGGCCATGCGAGCCGACAGCGCGTGCAGCATGGGTCCCCAGGTGGCCCAGTACTCGGGCTCCTCGAACGCGTCGAGCGCGTCGGGCGCTCGTGGCACCACCACGGACGCGTGCACGGGGATGGCGAGTCCGCGGAGCACCGACCAGCGCGCGAGCACGTCCTCGATCGGCTCGTCGCCGATGCGTGAGGGGATGAGGCCACCGAACCCGAGCCCCTCGAGCGAGAGCACGACGCCGTCCGCATCGGCGGCTGCGTTCCGGAACCAGGACGAGAGCAGCTCGAGGTCTCCGGACCGGCGCACCGAGGGCAGCGCGGCAGCCGGTGGCCCGATGACCTCGGCGCCCGCGATGGCGGCGACGAGGTGGGGAAGCCGGGCGGAGACCGGCCGCTCATCGAGCGGCACCAGCAGGATCCTCATGCTCGGCCGCGTGCCGTCGTGAGGTAGCGTGGAGCGGTGCGCATCAGCTTCGTCGCTTCACGTTGATCTGGAAGTCGTACGAGTCGCCACGGTACACACCGGCCGAGGACTCGATACGACGGCCGTGCGTATCGAACACGATGCGCGCGACGAGCAGCGCCGGGGCGCCCGGTTCGGACTCGAGCAGTTCGGCCTGCTGCGCGTCGAGGCCGACGGCCCGGATGGTCTGGTGCGCCCGTGCGGGGGTCGCGCCGGCATGGTCGAAGTACTCGTAGAGCGAGCCGAGCAGTTCGGGGCCGAGGTTGTCACCCGTCAGCCACTCGGGCAGCCACAGGCTCTCGATGCAGAGCGGGGCCCCGTCGGCGGTGCGGAGGCGCTCGATGTGCACGGCGCGGGCGCCGGTCGGGATGAGCAGCTCCCGTGCGACGCGCTCATCGGCGCGGCCGTGCTCGAGCCGCAGCACGCGCGACCCGGGAGTCATGCCGCGCTCGGAGATGTCCTCGGAGAAGGACGTCAGGTACGGCGACTTGGTCACCAGGTCCTTGTCGGCGACGAACGTGCCCGAGCCCTGCACCCGGTAGACCCACCCGTGGTCGGCGAGGCGCGCCAGCGCCTGCCGGATGGTCGCACGACTCACGCCGAAGCGGTTGACGAGTTCGCGCTCGGGGGGCAGGGGGTCGTGCGGCGCGAGCTCGGCGATGACCTCGTCCCGCAGCCGCGCACGGATCACGTCGGCCTTCGAGCCGGGGTCGGAGCGCACGGTCGCGGTCCCGGGGGCGGAGGTCGATCCTGCCGGTATCCCGCCGGCGAGCTCCGCCGCCGTCTGGTCGAACTCGATGCTCATCCCTTGACCGCCCCTTCTCCGGCGCCCCGGAAGAACCATTTCTGTGCGAAGAAGAACGCGATGATGAGCGGGATCACCGCGATCATCGTGCCCGCGGCGACGACCTTCTGATCATCCGCGAATGCGCCCGCCAGGAACTGCAGGCCCACCGTGAGCGTGTAGTTCTGCTGGCTCGTCAGGACGATCTGCGGCCAGAGGAAGTCGTCCCAGGCGAACATGAAGCTGAAGATCCCGACCACGGCCATCGTTCCCTTGACCGAGGGCATTGACACACGCCAGTACCGCTGGAACTCGGTGGCCCCATCGAGCACAGCCGCCTCGTCGATGGCCCGCGGCAGCGACAGGAAGGCGGACCGGAACAGCAGGATGGAGAATCCCGTGACGGCGGTGGGGAGGATGACGCCGAGCAGCGTGTCGACGAGGCCGAGTTGCTTCGTCGTGAGGAAGACGGAGATGAAGATGACCTCGAACGGGATGACGAGCGTCGCGAGGAAGGTCACGTACGCCGAGGTGTTGCCCCGGAACCGCAGGCGGGCGAGGGCGAAGCCGGCCATCGAGCCGAAGAGGATGTTCGTCACGGTGGAGACGGACGCGACGATGAAGGAATTGCCGATGAAGGTCCACACCGGGATCACCTCGGCGACCTTCGCGAAGTTCTCGAGCGTCGGATCCTTCGGGATGAGGTACGGAGGGTACGAGAACACGCTGTCGGCGTCGCCCTTGAGCGCCGTTCCGAGCGTGTAGAGGAAGGGGCCGACGAGCAGCGCGAGCACGGCGAGCAGCGTCAGGTAGTGCAGCACTCGGCGAATAACGCCGGCCGCTCCGAGGGGTCGGCGACGACGGAACCGGGGCCCGACGTCGGCGCCGTTCGAGGGCAGGGTGGATGCCGCTTCGCGTGCCGCCTCCGTGGATTCGATGACGCTCATGCTTCCACGTTCTCCCTGCTGAGCTTCTGCAGCGCGACGGTCAGGCCGATGGTGAAGACGAACAGCACCAGGCTCATCGCGGCCGCGTAGCCGACTTGTCCGTCGAAGCCGGAACCGACCTCGCGGATCGTGAACACCAGCGAGCGCACGGTGCCGCCGGGCCCCGCGGTCGGCCCCGCGATGACGAAGATCTCGGCGTAGACCTTCATGGCCGCGATGGCCGACAGCACCCCGACGAGGAGCATGGTCGGGCGGACCGACGGCACGGTCACCGACCAGAAGCGGCGGATGCCGCCGGCCCCGTCGACCTGCGCCGCCTCGTGCAGTTCGCCCGGCACGTTCGCGAGTGCGGTGAGGTAGATCACCATGTAGAAGCCGAGACCCTTCCAGACGGTGACGAGCATGCAGCAGAACAACAGCAACGTGCCGTCGGTCAGGAACGGCAGCGGCTCCTGGATGATGCTGAGGGTCTGGAACAGCCAGTTCACCGGCCCGCGCTCCTTGAGCAGGAACACCCAGATCAGGCCCACGACCACCATCGAGGCGATGACGGGCGTGTAGAACGACGCCCGGAAGAAGGCCATGCCGGGCATCTTCGGCTGGACGAGCATGGCCAGCAGCAGCGGCAGCGCCACGAGCAGCGGCACCACCACGACCACGTAGAGCAGCGTGTTTCCGGCGGAGAGCCAGAACACGTCGGAGGTCGCGAGGGCCCCGAAGTTCTCCAGACCCACGTACTGCCCGCCGGAGGCCAGCCGGAAGTCGGTGAACGACAGCTGGACGGTTCGGAAGAACGGCACGACGTGGAAGATCAGGGCAACGGCGAGCGCCGGAGCCATGAGCACCCACGGGGTGAGGAGCCTTCGGGGCCGCATCGCGATTACTCCCCGCCGCCGGTGATCTCGTTGGCCGCCTCGACCGCCTGGTCGAGCGCGTCCTGAGCCGAGAGCTCACCGGTCAGCGCGAGCTGGATCTTCGCCAGCACGGCGTTCTTGACCTGGTCGTCGTACTGCACGGGAGTCAGGTTCTCGGCGCGCTCGAGCCCGTTGGCCGAGAGCTTGACGGCCTTCGACAGCTCCGTGCCGTCGGAGTCGTCCTGGAAGAACGGGTCCTCGAGCGCCTCGGTCACCGAGGGCAGGACCGGCGCGACCTTCGAGAAGGCGAGCTGGTTCTCGGCGTTCGTGATGAACTTCGTGAACGCGAGCGCGGTGCCCTTGTTCTCGCTGGTCTTCGGGATGAGCAGGCCCATGACGGACATGTTGATCGGCTCACCCTCAGCGGCGATCTGCGGCGCGACGCGGGTGTTCTCGAACACCTCGGGGGCGTTCTGCTCGATGCCGTTGAGGAAGTTCGGGCCGGACGGGAACACCGCGATGGTGGCGGCCTGGTAGCCCTCCTTGGCGTCGTTCAGGGTCTGGGTCAGGGAGTCCGCCGGGAAGACGCCCGACTGGTACATCTCGGCGAGCATCTCGACGTACTCGACGGCCTCCGGCGTGTTGAAGGTCCACACGAGGTCCTCGTCGATGAGCGGAACGCCGATCTTGGCGAGGTCGGTGAGGAATCGGTTCTCGAGTGCCGGGTGCAGGCCGTAGAAGGCGCCGTTGCCGGCCTCGGAGATCGCGGCGGCGTTCTCGTAGAGCTCCTCGAAGGTCTCCGGTGCCGCATCGGGGTCGAGTCCGGCCTGTTCGTAGAGGTCCGCGTTGTACATCGTGACCTCGCTTGTGAGGTACCACGGCACGCCGAACGTCCCCTCGGTGCCGGGCACCTGGAAGCCCTTCCAGGCACCTTCGACGTACTCCGACGCGAGCTCCGGGTCGGCCTGGTCGATGTCCATGAAGACACCCTCCCGCTCGAGCGGCTGCGCGAAGTTCGGGTTCATGTTCACCACGTCAGGCAGGTTGCCCGCCGCGGCGTCCGCGGCGAACTTCTCCTGGGCCCCCGCGAACGGCACGTCGATCCACTCGACGTCGGTGTCGGGGTACTCCTCCTCGAATGCGGCGATGGTGTCCTCGATGTACTTCGCGAGGTCGGGGTTCGAGCTGAGCTCCAGGGTGGCGAAGCTGATCTCGCCCTCGACCGTCGACAGCTCGTCGGCGGAGGCCTCGGAGCCGGTGTCGACTCCGTCCAGGCTGCAGCCGGCGAGCGCGAGCGCCAGGCCGGAGGCGGCCGCGACGGCGCCGAGCACGCGCCGCTTTCGGTTCAACGTCATTGTGGGACCTTTCGATTCGGGAGCGGAAGGATGCGTCCGTCGGGCACGGTAGCAAATGGTTCGTACCACTGCAAACCCGAGATGACCACACCTCCGTCAAGCGGACGCCGAATCCATCGTCGTTCTCCAGGACAGCGACGGCGATGGGTCTTGCGGCGGCGCCGTGAGCGTGGTTAGCCTGACCAACTATTGGTCCGAACCATTCGGACTGATCCGGCACCGACGCCGACGTCGGGCCGGAAGCCGACCCGAACGAAGGATCGATCGTGACCCACTCGAGACGAACGAGGCGCCTGGCGATGATCGCCGCCTGCGCCGCCGCCGCGCTGGCCATCGGCGGCCTGACCACAGGTCCGTCCATCGGCGATGCACCCGCAGCGGCGGCCACGGCCGCTCCCGCCACTCCGATCGCGGGAGACGAGGTGACCGCCGCCGATGGCGCACGCCTGCCGATCGCGGCCGTGAACCCGCCGAGCCGCCTCGCCGGCATGGTGGCCGTCTACACTCCCGCGTTCGGCGCCACCACCAGGACCAACCCGTACGGGGGCGAGGCAGTGCTCCGGCCGGGGGCCGACGGCACATGGGTGGTCGAGCGCGTCTGCACCGTGCTCGCCGCCTGCGCCGACCCGACGTGGACTCCGGGCGACAACGCCATCCCGGCCGACGGCATCGTCCTCTCGGTCTCCCCCGGCGGCACGCCAGACGTTCGCGCCTGGCTCCGCGACCACGTCCGAGCCGGCGACGCGCTGCGCATCGGGCCGGTGATCTCCCGGACGGCGACGACCACGCTCGATGCCACGGACCCGACCGCCGAGACCAACCCCCCGGGCGTCGACGGCACCGGAGCCTGCTACCCCGGATGCCGCGGGGCGGAGCAGCTCGTGCAGTACACCCCGGCATCAGGCCGGGCGACGACCGGCACCAACGACTTCGGGTTCGAGGTCACGGTGCAGGGCGACGTCGTCACCGGCGCGGGTGGCAACAACCGGGAGATCCCAGCGGATGGCTTCGTGCTCTCCGGACACGGCAGCCGGGGCACCTGGCTGCAGACGAACGCCGTCGTCGGCGCGACGATCGAGATCGACGGTTCGACCGTCAGCGCGACCGTCGACGAGCGGACCGCCATCTTCGGCGCCGACCGCGCACTCGCCGAGGCCACGGGCCGCATCGACGCCGCCGTCGATTCCTGCCTCGCGTTCCCCGCCGACGCCGCCGACGACGCCGCCGCCGAGTCGGCCACCCTGCTCGGCGATGCTCGCACCGCTGCCGAGTCCGGCGATGCGGCATCCGCGGTCGAACTCGCGACCTCGGCTCGGGCCGCAGCCGAACTCGCGGCCTACCGTACCGCCGAGTCGCGCGTGGCCGAAGGCCGAGCGACGTGGGTCCGGCCCGAGGAGACCACGCCCGAGGGCATCGAGCGTTCGCTCGATCGCATCGACGCGGCCGGCTTCAACATGATCTTCCTCGAGACGATCTACCAGGGCTACACGATCTTCCCCTCGGACGCCGCGACCGCAGCGGGCGTCGCCCGCCAGCGTCCGAGCATGGTCGGGTTCGATCCGCTGCAGGTCTGGATCGACGGAGCACGTGAACGCGGCATCGAGGTGCACCCCTGGATCCACACCTTCTTCGTCGGCTCCGACCAGACCGGCGGCGTCGGCCCCGTCCTCTCGGTGCATCCCGAGTGGGCGGCCATCCAGCGGAAGGACGTCGGGAAGGACGGGTTGCACCCCTCGATCGCGGAGCCGGGCTACTACTTCCTCGACGCCGCGATCCCCGAGGCGCGCGCATACGTGCAGTCGCTGCTCGCCGAGCTCATGACCGACTACGACATCGACGGCGTGCACCTCGACTACATCCGCTATCCGGTCTCGCTGCCGTGGGAGACCGCGGGCTACTCGTACAGCGACTTCTCACGCGACGCCTTCGCTGACGCGCACGGGGCGGACCCGTACACGCTGACGCCCGACTCGCCCCTGTGGAAGACCTGGATCGATTGGCGGATCGCGAACGTCACGTCCTTCGTGGGCGAGGTCCGCGAACTCCAGCAGGAGATCGCACCCGACCTCGCGCTCTCGGCCGCAGTGTTCGCGGACCCCGTCGACGGCCTCGACAAGAAGTTCCAGAACTGGGGCGACTGGGTCGACCGCGGCTACGTCGACGTGCTCACCGGGATGTCGTTCGGCACCTCGGGCACCTCGGTCGCACGCGACACGGGGGTGATGCGCGAGCGGGTCGGAGAATCCGAGTACCTGTACACCGCGACGTACGGACCCTTCCGAGGCTCGACGCCGACGACCGTTCTCGAGCAGATCCGCGCCGTGAACGCGGCCGGTTCCGACGGCACCGGACTCTTCGCGTACAACCAGCTCTCCGACGAGCAGGCGACCGCGCTGACGGAGGGCGCGCACCGAACCAAGGCGATGGCACCGCACTCCGATCCGATGGCCGCCGCGGCGCTGGGTCTCGGGTCCCTGCGCATGTCGCTCGACGCCGCCGTTGCCGGCGACTGCGTGACGCCCGACACCGCCGACAAGCTCGCGCATCGACTCGACAAGGCGTTGCACGCGATCGACGGAGGCGATGCCGACAAGGTCGCACGCGAACTCGGTCGCGCGGCCGCGCTGCTCGGGTCTGCCGCGGGATCGGGTGCGGCAGCCTGGGCGGAGCGCGCCGATCGCGATCTCGCCATGTACTCGCGCTGGATCGGCACGGCAGCGAAGGTCGGATAGTCCCGGCCGAGGGCGAGGTGGGCGGATGCCACGCGGCATCCGCCCACCTCCGCCCGCGAACAGGGGAACTCGAGATGGACGATCGTCGCAGATCCGTGGCGGAAGGCTCCAGTTTCGCGAGCGAGACCTCGCACCCGTGAGACGACGACCGCAGCAGACCCTCGTTCGATGGTCCACGGGTCGACGCGCCTGCGCGACCCGGATACACGAAAACCCCCGGCGAACCGAGGGTTTCTGTAGCGAGGGCGGGACTCGAACCCGCGACACCACGATTATGAGCCGTGTGCTCTAACCACCTGAGCTACCCCGCCGCGAGGCTGCTCCGGACGGATCCGGAGGAACCAGAGCCCCGAGTCAGGATTGAACTGACGACCCCTTCCTTACCATGGAAGTGCTCTACCACTGAGCTATCGGGGCGTGTGCCGCTGTCGCGGCAACCACACGAGAATATCACCTCGCAGCGCGAGCGTTAAATCGTGGGCCGGTGGGCGATCAGAGGCTCGTCGGCACGCCCGACGAGTACGTCGTCGCCGCGATGATCGCCACGACGAAGAGCACGTAGAGCACGATCGCGACGAGGATGAGGATCGTCAGGACGTAGCCGAAGATGAGCCCGGTGAGCGCTGCGCCGGCGCCCTGTTCGCCGGTGCGGCGGATCTGCGCGCGGGCGATGTGGCCGCACACGATCGCCGCGATCGAGCTCAGCGGGCCGAGGAGGAGGGAGCCGAGGCCGAGCCCGAACGCGACCCACGCCATGACGTTCTGCGGGGGCACGACGGGCGGCGTCCAGGCGGGGGCTGCGGCGTAGGCCGCGGGAGCAGCGCCGTACGCCGTGCCCGCGGGCGGTGCCACGAGCGGCGCGGTGCCGTACGGAAGCGTCGGCGCATCGGTCGGCGACGCGCTCGGAACCGGTGGGACCGGTGGCGCCGGCGGGACCGGCGGCGCGGGCGGAACGGGCGGGGGCGTGGCGGCACTCATGGCGGGGTTGCTCCGAATCGGGTCGCGGGGAGACGGGAGACGAGAGGGGTGGAACGGCGGGTCAGGCCGCCAGACTATCGCTCCGAGGGGACGCGCACCCGTCGCGCGCGCACGCGGCGAAGCCGGGCCAGTCCTTCCATGACGGATGCCGCGCACGCGAGCCCGTCGTGGGGCCCGCGCACGCGGCATCCGTCGTCGTTCTGTTCGGTGCGGCCTGAAGCGCTACTTGACCGCGCCCGCCGAGAGCCCGCCGACGATGTACTTCTGCAGGTAGAGGAAGAGGAGCACGACCGGGAGCGCCGCGATGACCGCGCCGGCCGAGAAGGCCGCCCAGTCCGCGTAGCGCGGGTTCGAGACGAGCTTCGTGAGGCCGACCGCGAGCGTCTGGTTCTCGGTGTCGATGAGGATCACGGAGGCCACCACGTACTCGTTCACCGAGAAGATGAACGACAGCAGCGCGACGACCGCGAGGATCGGGGCGACGAGCCGCAGGATGATCGTGAAGAAGATGCGGGCGTGGCCCGCGCCGTCGATCTTCGCCGCCTCGTCGATCGACGCCGGGATCGTGTTGAAGTACCCGTACATGAGGTACGTGTTCACGCCGAGCGCGCCGCCGAGGTAGACCATGATCAGGCCGATGTGGGTGTTCAGGCCGATCGCCGGGAACCAGTCGCTGATCGCGCTCATCACGAGGAAGATCGCGACGACGGCGAGCATCTGCGGGAACATCTGCACCACGACGATCGTGATGAGGCCGAACCGGCGACCCGTGAACCGCATGCGCGAGAACGCGTACGCCGCGAGCGCCCCGAGGAACACGGTGAGCAGCGCCGTGATGCCGGCGATGATCAGCGTGTTCGCGAACCAGGTCGTGAACGGCACCTGCGGGTCGGACAGGATGCGCGCGTAGGCGTCGAACCCGATCTTCGAGAACAGCGCGTTCGAGCCGGTCAGGGTGCCGTTGGGGTTCAGCGACGACGAGATCACGAAGACGACCGGGAACAGGGCGAACACGACCACGACGATGCCGACGAGGTGGCGCCATCCGGTGGCCTTGAACCACTTGCCGAAGCGGAAGGGGCGCTTCGACAGCGCCGCGGCTCGCTCGAGGCCGGGGTCGCCGCCCG
Organism: Agromyces sp. GXS1127; assembly: GCF_050565425.1. Classification (NCBI taxonomy): domain Bacteria; kingdom Bacillati; phylum Actinomycetota; class Actinomycetes; order Micrococcales; family Microbacteriaceae; genus Agromyces; species Agromyces sp. GXS1127. Next base: position 51,327 of record NZ_JBOCIG010000011.1, on the reverse strand, counting down.
CGCGGACGGCGTCGCGCTGCTCACGGAGCTCGCCCTCGAGGAGGCCGGCGTCGGAACCGGGGATCGGCTGCTGGTTCGACATCAGTTGATCTCCTCGAGCGACTTGGTGCGACGGAACGCGATGATCGAGATCACCGCGACCACGATGAAGATGATGATCGAGTAGGCGGCCGCGAGTCCGTAGTCGCGGTTCTGGCCGGTGAACGCGACCTTGTAGACCATCGAGATGAGGATGTCGGTGAAGCCGACCGGGATCGGCGCCCCGGTGTCGCGCGGCCCGCCGTTGGTCAACATGTAGATCACGTTGAAGTTGTTGAAGTTGAACGCGAACGACGCGATGAGCAGCGGCGCCACGCTCACCAGCAGCAGCGGCAGCTTGATGTGGCGGAAGGTCTGCCACGGCGAGGCGCCGTCGATGCTGGACGCCTCGTTCACGTCGTCCGGGATGGACTGCAGCGCGCCCGTGCAGATGAGGAACATGTACGGGAAGCCGAGCCACAGGTTCACGATGATCACGGAGAGCTTCGCCATCCATGGATCGGTCAGCCATGGGATGGAGGCGCCGCCGAACAGCACCTGGTTGATGAACCCGAAGCTCTCGTTCATCATGCCCGCCCAGACGAGCGCCGAGAGGAACGACGGGATCGCGTAGGGGATGATCATCGCGACCCGGTAGTACCGGCGGCCCTTCATGCGCATGTCGTTGAAGACGATGGCGAGGAAGAGGCCGAGGAAGAACGTCGTCGCGACCGAGATGAGCGCGAACGCGAACGTCCAGAGCGTGACGTAGACGAGCGGGCCGGCGAGTCTGCTGTCGGTGACGGCGCGGACGAAGTTGTCGAAGCCGACCGTGATCTGCCAGCCGGGCAGCAGCTCGGTGCCGTCCTCGGCCGTGAAGGCGCCGGTGCCCTCGTCGGAGTAGACGGTGCCGGTGGTCAGGTCGGTCATCGTGCCGGCGGCTTCGTCGTACTCGAGGTTCGAGATGTAGAGGTACCCGCTCGAGCCGTCCGGCGTGCGGATGGCGCCGTCGTTCGGGTCGTCCGAGAAGGGCACCGCGAGCTCGGTGATCTCGTCGGTGCGCGCGATGACGTCGGCGAACCGCAGCGTGGTCCAGCCGTCGACGGCGACGGCCTTGCCGCCGTCGACCTCGGACGGGTCGACCGGCTGGAGGGGCTGCTCGTTCGTGCCGAGGCTGGCCTCGCCGTCGGGGTCCGTGACGAGCAGGCCGAGGGTGCCGAGCTGGTCGACGACCGTGACCTGGTACGTCGGCGAGTCGGGCACGCGCTCGAGCGACGCGGCCATCAGCGAGCTGACGGCCTGCTCCTTCGAGCCGTTGTGCCCGGTGCCGTAGTTGGTGAACGCGATGTACCCGGTGTAGACGAGCACGAACACCTGGAACAGCACGAGGAAGATGACGCCCGGCGTGAGGTACTTGGCCGGAAGTGCCCGGCGCGAGAAGTAGATCCAGTTGACCAGCGCGGTCACGCCGACGACGATCGCCAGCACGAGCCACTCCTGCGCGAGGGCGAGCACGAGGATCGCGTAGACCGCGATCGCGTCGACGATGCCGAGCAGCAGCAGCTTGACCAGGATGGAGCGGATGCCGCCTGACGCGGCGTCCGCGATGCGTGCGGCGCGCTTCTGCCGCTTCGTGGGCGGCGTCGCCGGCTCGGTGGCGACGTCCTCGTCGATCGTGGTGCTCATTCGCTGCTCTCTCGTGCGGCTGTCTCGTGCGGCGGTCTCGTCCGCGGTCTCCTCCGCGGTCTCGTGCCGCGGTCTCGTCCGCTCGCGCTCGCGACGGGGGTCGTCGAGGGCGCGGGGATGCGAGTGGCTCCGAGCCGGATGCCGCGTGGCATCCGGCCCGGAGCCTCGGGCCTTACTTGGCGTCGATCGCAGCCTGGACGTCGGCGGCGAGCTTCTCCCAGGTCGCCGTCGGGTCCTCGCCGTTGATGATCGAGGCCTCGGCGATGCCCCAGTACTGCCACACCGAGCCCATGGCCGGGATGGCGGGCATCGGGACGGCCTCGGCACCGACGGCCGCGAAGCCCTCGATGATCGGGTCGCTCGAGGCGGTCTCGGCGGCGGCGCTCAGCGCGGGGAGGATGTTGCCGGCCTCGAAGAGGTCGAGCTGCACGTCCTCGGTGCCGATGTAGTTCACGAGGAAGTCGTTCGCGGCGACCTTGTTCTCCGACTCCGAGGAGACGAAGAAGCCCTTGACTCCGGCGAACGGCGAGGCGGCCTCACCGGTCGGGCTGGGGACCGTGTCGATGGCGATGTTCATGCCCGCGTCGATGGCCGAGCCGACGTTCCACGGACCGGTCAGCCAGAACGCCGACTTGCCGTCGAGGAAGGACTGCTTCGCGATGTCGCCGTCGATGTCGGTGTTGAAGACGCCGGTGCCGGTCTTGCCCTGGCTGCCGAGCCAGGTCGCGAACTCGATGCCGCCCTCGTTGCCGAGCTGGAGGTCGGTCGGGTCGTAGCCCTCGTCGGTGCTGCCGAACACCGGCGCCCCGAACGCGGTCTGGAACGGGTAGAGGTGGTAGGGGTTGCCCTCGGCGCCCTGCTCGACCACGAACGGCTGGTCGAGGCCGGCGGCCTCGCCCTTGGCGATCATGTCGTCGAAGCTCGTCGCGGCCTCGGGAACGAGGTCGGTGTTGCGGATCACGGCGATGTTCTCGACCGCGTAGGGGAGCATGTAGACGGTGCCCTCGTAGGTCGCCGCGTCGATCGCGACGGGGAGGTAGCCCTCGGCCGAGTCGCCGAGCTCGAGCGGCGCGACGACGCCGTTGGTCGACAGCTCGCCGAGCCAGTCGTGCGCACCCATGGTGATGTCGGGGCCCTCGCCCGTCGGCACCTGCTGGATGAAGTCGTCCTTGATGGTGGCGTTGTCCTTGCCGACGAGCTCGACCTCGACGCCGGTCTCCTCGGTGTACGCCTCCGCTGCGCCCTTCAGCGCGTCGACGCGCTCGGCGTCGACCCAGACGGTCAGCGTGCCGCCGGCCGCGGCGCCGTTGTCGCCCTCGTTCGAGTCGCCGCCGGCGCAGCCCGCGAGACCCAGCGTCGCGACGACGGCGACAGCGCCGGCCGCGAGGAGGCTCTTCTTGTTCACCCGCATTGGTGTGCCCTTCTCAGTGTGCGTAAGTTCGGCGCCTTCGCCTGGTGGGGAGTTCCTCGCACCGTGCTCGAAAGGCCGTTCTTCCGTGTGATGTTGCCCGCCATGTGATTGCAAGCGGTTTCAGGTATACCTGCTCGGAGCCACATTGACAACTCGGCGTTACGCGATCGATACCGGCTTGCTATGCTCCTGCGGGGCGCTTGATCGTGCAAGCGCTTCCAGATTTCTGAGATTGGCTTAGGGTTTTCTCCATGACTTCCGAATGGTGGCGCACCGCCGCGATCTACCAGATCTATCCCCGGTCCTTCGCCGACGCGAACGGGGACGGGATGGGCGACCTGGCCGGCATCCGCGCGCGCCTGCCGCACCTCGCCGAGCTGGGCGTCGACGCGATCTGGCTGTCGCCCTTCTACACCTCGCCCCAGAAGGATGCGGGCTACGACGTCGCCGACTACTGCGACATCGACCCGCTGTTCGGCACTCTCGCCGACTTCGACGACATGCTCGCCGAGGCGCACCGGCTCGGACTGAGGGTCATCGTCGACCTCGTCCCGAACCACTCGAGCGACCAGCACCCGTGGTTCCAGCAGGCCCTCGCGGCCGAGCCCGGCAGCCCGGAGCGCGCCCGCTACATCTTCCGCGACGGCCTCGGCGTCGACGGCGAGCTCCCGCCGAACAACTGGGAGTCGGTCTTCGGCGGCTCCATGTGGACCCGCACGACGAACCCGGACGGCACGCCCGGCCAGTGGTACCTCCACATCTTCGACACCTCGCAGCCCGACTTCGACTGGAACCAGGAGGAGGTCCGGGAGGAGTTCCGCCGCATCCTGCGCTTCTGGCTCGACCGCGGCGTCGACGGCTTCCGCGTCGACGTGGCGCACGGCCTCATCAAGGCCGACGGGCTGCCCGACTACACCCCGCCGGCCGACGCCGGATCGATGGGCGGCAACCAGCACGGCCTCGAGTCAGGCGTGGCGCTCGAGCCCGAGATCCACGACGAGAACGTCGGCGCACCGTATTGGGGCCAGGAGCCGGTGCACGAGGTGTACCGCGACTGGCGCCGGGTGCTCGACGAGTACGACGGCGAGCGCATCCTCGCCGCCGAGGCCTGGGTCGACCCGCTCTCGCGCGTCGCCAAGTGGGTCCGTCCCGACGAGATGCACCAGGCGTTCAACTTCGCCTACCTCGAGACGCCGTTCGAGGCGGCGCCGCTCCGCGCCGTGATCGACCGCTCGATCGAGACGTTCGGCGCCGTCGGCGCGCCCTCGACCTGGGTGCTCTCCAACCACGACGTCGTCCGCCACGCCTCGCGGCTCGCACTCACCGCCGACAGCCTGCAGGGCCACGGCATCGGACCGAAGAGCCCGGGCCTGCCCGACCCCGTCGTCGGCCTCCGCCGCGCCCGTGCGGCGACGGCGCTCATGCTGGCGCTGCCCGGCTCGGCCTACCTCTACCAGGGCGAGGAGCTCGGCCTCCCCGAGGCCATCGACCTGCCCGACGAGGCCCGCCAGGACCCGACCTGGTTCCGCACGAACGGCGAGCGCTACGGCCGGGACGGATGCCGCGTGCCGCTGCCGTGGGAGGCCGACGCGCCGTCCTACGGTTTCGGGCCGACGGATGCCTCGTGGCTCCCCCAGCCGGCGGACTGGGCGTCGCTCGCCCGCGACCGCCAGCGCGGGGTCCCCGGTTCCACGCTCGAGCTGTACCGCTCGCTCCTCGCGGAGCGCCGCGCACGCTCGCTCGCGACAGGCTCGCTCGAGTGGCTCGACGGGTTCGGCCCCGACGTGCTCGCCGTCCGCAACGGCGACGTGGTCATCGTAGCCAACACGGGCTCCTCCCCCGTCGAGCTGCCCGCCGGCGACGTGCTCCTCGCGAGCGCCGACCTCGACGGCCGCACCCTCCCCGCCGACACCACCGCCTGGCTCGCCGCGTAGCGCGGCGCGATCCCCGTGCATGGGAATCCGCCCGATGCCCCGCCCAGCGGCTCGTCGGGCGGATTCTCATTCGCTCCGATAGCCGAGTCTGAGCACGGGACACCCGCGCGCGGTCACGGGGCAAGCGTGCGCGAGCGGCGGTGACCCGCCGAGCATCACCCTCGCGTTGTGCACCCGATCAGGATCGCGGGGACGGTGTGGAGGACGAATGAAGATCCGCCGGATGGCGCCCTCAGACGACTCGATCGCCGGAATCTCATGCACGAGAACCGGGCAGCCGACGCCGCGTCAGTTGGTGTTGGCGTACAGCCACTCGAGCGGGTCGACCCAGTACCCGTCGATCCCGCCGATGCGGATCTCGAAGTGCAGGTGCGGACCGGTCGACATGCCGGTGTTGCCGGTCGTGCCGACGACGTCGCCGACCTCGACCGTGTCGCCGACCTCGAAGCGACGCGAGCCGTACTCCATGTGCGCGTAGACGCTCGTGATGACCTCGCCGTCGATGACGTGGTCGATCATCGTGACGACGCCGAGCGAGCCGCCCGAGTCGGTCGAGCCGGACACGACGCCATCGGCGATCGACTGGATCTGCGCGCCGAGGCCGGGGTTGAAGTCCTGCCCGTGGTGGTCGGACGAGCATCCGTAGCAGTTGCGGTACCCGAACCGGTCGCCGATGTGCACGCCGACCGCGAACGGCCACTGCACGGTGCCGAGCGGGTTGTTGGTGAACGTCGCCTCGGCGCGGATGCCGGCGGCCTGCGCATACTCCTCGATGGTCTGCGCCTGGTAGTCCTCGCGCCCGATGCCCGCGGCGAGGGTGCCGCCCGAGATGTCGACACGCTGCCCGTCGAGCGCGGTGGTGCCGGCCGTCTGCGAGAGCGCCATCGCCTGCACCTCCTCGGGTGTCAGCAGCGAGAGCGAGGGCACGGATGTCGCGACCGCGAGCATCGCGACGAAGCCCATGGCGACGACGCTCGCGAGACGCGTCGTCACGGTGCGGCGCAGCGACCGCCGCGGCGCCGGCTTCGAGGAGAACGGCCCGGCCTCGGGTCGAGCGTCAGGACGCTGCGGCGCCCGTCGGTCGGCCGGCGTCCGTCGTCCGACGGGGGCACGGTGAGCGGATGCCGCGGCAGCGCGCTCCGCGGACCCCGCGACGTCCGACGGACGCGTGCGCGATTCCGCTCGAGCCTCGACGGCGGCGTCGACCTCGCGCGCTTCGCGCGACGCCAGCCCGAACAGGTCGCTGACGTCGTTCGCCGTGTTCACCGCAGGGTCGGATGCCGCGGCGCGCCGCGCGTCGGCGGTGACCGCGTCGAGCCGCAGGTCGCCGCGCCCGCGGCGGAGCCCGGCGGGCTGCTCGCCGGCGCGCGCCGGCGCGTTCTCGGAGCCCTGACGTGCAGTCAGGCGCGGATCCCGGGTGGCGCCGGCGGGCGCGCCGTCACGCGACGGAAGCGGACGGCCCTCGAGGCGCTGGTCCGCGGCCGGCCCGGCCGGCGCACCGCCACGGGCCGGGAGCGGACGGCGCTCGGGGCGCGGCGCGGCGCCGGCGAGCGGTGCCGACTCACCGCGAGCACCGGTGGCCTGCGACGAGTCATGGTCGAGCGGATGACGCGTCGGTCCCGACTGCGACCGATGGTTCGACGGGTGGCCGGGCTGCGCCGGTGCTGCGTCGCGTCCGAGCATCGAGTGCGGCCGCGAGGCCACCTGGTCCGGCTCCGTGTGTCGCTCCTGAGGTGCCGGGCGCTCCTGAGTCGGAGGACGCTGTGCCCGGGTCTCGGGGTGAGGCTGGACCTGACTCGGGGAGTGGGCTGCCGCTCGCACGTCGTCCGTCTGGGTCGGACGGACGGCGCGTTCCGCCGGCCGACCGGCCGGATCCGCGGGACGGCGGGTACGGTCGGCGGTCGGCGGGTCCTGGCGTCGCTGCGGCGTCCACCCGGGCGCCGGAGCCGAGCTCTCGGCGCTCCCGGGCCGCCCGGCGGAGACGGGCGACGGCTCCGGTGAGGCAGCCGGCGCCGGTGAAGCAGCGGGCCCGCGAGAGGCCGTCCCGTGCGACGCGACCGGTGCCGGCGGTACGGTGCCCGCCGGCCGCCAGTCGTCAGCGGAACGTGCCGCGGCAGGAGCGCCCGCGGCGGGCGCGGCCGGGACGGTCGGCGACGCCGATGCCGGTCCCGACGGATGCGGGCGATCGGGACGAACGCCGACGGCTCCCGGCCCATCGACCGGAGCCGCGGCGGCTCGGCGACCCGTGCGGGGTGCGGGAGTCGCGGGCGCAGCGACGGCCGAGCCGGCGGATGCGGGCCCAGTCGCGGCCGCAGGCCGCGCGTCGCGCCGCAGGCGGCGCGACTCCGTCGGCGCAACGGGCGTCGTCGTCGAGCGCGCCGCGCCGGACGGTGCGTGGGCCGGTGCGGCATCGACCGCCGCTTCGCGGCGATCCCGCGGACGCAGCGGCCCCGTGGCATCCGCTCGTCGTCTCGGTTCGCCGCTGGAACCGGAGCCGGCCGACCCGGCCGCCGACCCCGCCGACCCGGCCGCGCCCTGCCGCTGGGGCAGCAGCGACTCGAAGGAGATGCCCCCGGAAACGCCGACGGCCGAGTCGCCGACCCGTCGGTCGGCCGGCTCGGCCGGTGAGGAGGAAGCGGAGCGATCGCGGAGTTCGCGGCGCGTCGGCGTGCGTTCGGACCGCAAGCGGTCTCTGGTGCCTGGCGCTGAATGGTCGGGCACGAGGGGGGACTCGGGCACGTTGGGGGCTTTCGCTCGTTCGGGGGGCTGACGGGGGCTCGTGACTCGGGCAGGGCCGAGATCACGGATCGATAAAGCGTAACCGCTCGAGGGTCGGTTCGCCACGTCGATGCGATATGCGGAGGAGGTCGTCCGGATGCCTCCGTCGCGCCGCGGCGCAGCGCTACGCGCCGGCACCCTCGAGCAGGTCGGTGAGCTCGTCGAACAGCGACGGCGGGGCCGCGACGAGCATCCGGTCGCTCTCGGGGGCACCGGCGAGTCCGCCGACGCGGCCGCCCGCTTCGCGCACGATCAGTCCGCCGGCGGCGTGGTCCCACGGGTTCAGCCCGAGCTCGTAGAAGGCGTCGAGCCGGCCCGCCGCCACGGCGCCGAGGTCGAGCGCCGCCGATCCGATGCGCCGGATGTCGCGGATGCGCGGCAGCACGTCGACGAGCACCTTCGCCTGCTCCGCGCGCCGGTCGGCCGCGTACCCGAACCCGGTCGCGACGAGCGCGCGCGAGAGCGCGACCCCCTCGTTCACCCGCAACTCGCGCTCGCCGGACCCGTCGACCAGTCGGGCGCCGCCGCCGGCGTGCGCCTCGAACACCTCACCCGTCACCGGGTTCACGACCACGCCCGCGAGCGCGTGCCAGTGCCCGGGGTCAGGCGGCCCGTCGACGACCGCGACGCTCACCGACCACGACGGGAGGTCGTACAGCAGGTTCACCGTGCCGTCGATCGGGTCGACCACCCAGTTCAGGCCGCTCGAGCCGACGTGCGTGTCGTCCTCCTCGCCGAAGATGCCGTCGTCGGGCCGCGCGTCGAGGATCATCGCGCGGATGCGCTCCTCGGTGTCGCGGTCGACGGCCGTCACGACGTCGGTCGGCGTCGACTTCGTCGCGGCGACGCTGATGCCGCGACGGCGCTCCTCGAGCGCGGTCTCCGCAGCCGCGAGCGCGATCCGGCGGGCGAGGTCGAGCAGGTCCACGGATGCCGCGTGCGCGGCGTTCTGGGTCATGTCCCCACGCTACTGCGGGCGTCTGACGGCACGCGGCACGCGGCACGCAGCACGACCGGGCGCGGCCCGGGGCTCGACCCGCGCGGGCGGTGCGACCGGGCGCCCGACCGGGCGGAAGCGGGCAGCTGACCGGGCCCCGCGACATTCTGAAACGAAGAAAGCCCCGGTGAACCGGGGCTTCCAATCGGTGGCGAGTGAG
>NZ_JBOCIG010000011.1:0-42281 GCF_050565425.1 Agromyces sp. GXS1127 | reverse complement strand
TAACTCGCCGAACGCCCGACCACGTTCTTCACATGACCGGGGGCCACACAAGGATACCCGCGGTCGGCCGATGGGAGAAATCGAGGCGGATGGCGCGGCCGCGCGCCTCAGAGTCGCTGGATCGGGACGGTGTCGTTGGGCCCGAGGCCGTCGGGCCGGTCGCTGCTCGCGGAGCCGCCGGAACCGCCGGAACCGACGCGCGGCGCCGAACCGGACGCCGCGCCGGCGGCCGAGGCGCCAGCCGAGGCGCCCGGCGAGCCACCCATGGGCGCGCCCGTCGCCCGGTTCAACGGACCGCGGAGGCCCGCCCGCGCGATGACGCGCTGGATCGTCAGGTCGCGCTCGTTCGGTGCGCCGACGTACCGGATCTCGTTCAGGCCCTGGTTCTGCGCGGCCGACTCGAACACGAAGTGCCCGAAGCCGAAGATGCGCCCCACGACCGGCCGGTGCACCGAGATGTCGAGGATTCGCGCGAGCGGCATCGTCGCGATGTTCTGCGTCAGGATGCCGTGCACCCGGAACACGCGCATGTTCGTGATGACGAACCGGTCCATCTGCGCCTGCAGGATGCGCCACAGGCACCAGCAGGCGAGTCCGATGGCGAGCACCGCGGGCAGCCACCACGCCTGCGACGGCACGACGAACATGAGCAGCAGCAGGGGCACGGATGCCACGAGCCCGAGCACCGGCTTGACGATCGCCGCCCAGTGCTTGGCGACCTCGTCCACCACGACCTCGCCCTCGTCGGCGATGAGGAACCGCTCGACGTGGGGGTCGAAGATGCTGCGGGCGTCGGTGCTCACGGGTGCTCCGTCAGGAAGCGAGCGACGTGAAGAAGGTGCCGACGGCCTCGACGGCGCCCCAGACGGCGGCGAACGCGCCCTGGACGGCGTTCGCGGCATCCTCGGGCCTGGTGATCGTGTAGAACAGGGCGAATCCGACGACCAGCCCGATGGCGATGCGCTTGACCCACTTCACGGCGGTGATCCCTTCGGGTAACGGTGGGTGTGGGCAAGCCGGCCCCCAGAAGGCCCGCCCCGGACCCGCCCCTTTCTACCGCACGCCGAGGGGTTCGCGCATTCGCCACTCCGCGCGGCGATAGGATCGGCAGGCCCGCTCCGCGCCCAGGCGGACGGCGTCGAACGAGGGTTCCATGGTCGGCATCGATGAGGTGGCCAAGCTCGCGGGGGTCTCCACCGCGACGGTCTCGCGCGCCCTGAGCGGCCGCGGCCACGTCTCCCCCGCCTCCAAGGCCAAGGTCGTGGATGCCGCGGCTCAGCTGGGCTACGTGGTGTCGTCGAACGCGTCGAGCCTGGCGTCCGGTCGCACGCGCAACGTCGGCGTCGTGATCCCGTTCCTCAACCGCTGGTTCTTCTCCTCGGTGCTCGAGGGCGCGCAGCAGGCGCTGCTCCGGCACGGCTACGACGTCACGTTGTACAACCTGTCGGGCGACGGCCGCGAACGGTCGAGCGTGTTCGAGCACTTCCTGCTGCGGCAGCGGGTCGACGCCGTCGTCGCCGTGTCGCTCGAGCTGACCGAGCACGAGGTGCAACGCCTGCACGACCTGCGCAAGCCGCTCGTCGGCGTCGGCGGTCCGATCCCGGGCGTCCGCACGCTCACGATCGACGACGCCGCGGTCGCCCGGCTCGCGACCGAGCACCTCATCGCGCTCGGGCACCGGCGCATCGCCCACATCGGCGGCGACCTCGAGTTCGACCTCGACTTCCACCTGCCCACGAACCGCCGCCTCGGCTACGAGGCCGCGCTGCGCGACGCGGGCGTCGAGCCCGATCCGCGCATCTTCGCGCCCGCCGACTTCACGATCCAGGGCGGCTACCACGCCGCGAAGCAGCTGCTCGGCGTGCCGCACGACCGCCCGACGGCGATCTTCGCGGCGTCCGACGAGATGGCGATCGGCTCGATCCTCGCCGCGCGCGACCTCGGCATGGTCGTGCCGCGCGACGTCTCGATCATCGGCATCGACGACTACGACCTGTCCGACTTCTTCGGCCTCTCGACGGTGGCGCAGTTCCCGCGCGGCCAGGGCGAGCAGGCGGTCGAGATCCTCATGGAACAGCTCGAACCCGGTCCGGATGCCGCGCCGCCGGCCGCGACTCCCCTGCCGTTCGAGCTGCGCGTCCGCTCCTCCACGGCGGTCCCGCCGGAGCGCTGACGCACCGCCGCGCGCGGCGCCGAGCTGGGCGCGACTGGCGACGCCGGCGCGAGCCGTGGCATCCGCTCACCCCCTCGCTAGACTGGCCCGCATGGCTGATTCGACGTTCGACATCGTGAGCAAGGTCGACAAGATGGAGGCGGAGAACGCCGTCAACCAGGCCCGGAAGGAGGTCGAGCAGCGCTACGACTTCAAGGGCGTGGGGGCGTCGGTCGAGTGGTCGGGCGAGAAGATCCTGCTGAAGGCCTCGACCGACGAGCGCGTCAAGGCGGTGCTCGACGTGGTGCAGTCGAAGTTCATCAAGCGCGGCATCTCGCTGAAATCGCTCGACTCGGGCGAGCCCTACCCGTCGGGCAAGGAGTTCCGCATCGAGATCGCCCTGAAGAACGGCATCGACCAGGAGCACGCGAAGAAGATCGGCAAGCTCATCCGCGACGAGGCGCCGAAGACGGTCAAGTCGCAGATCCAGGGCGACGAGCTCCGCGTCTCGTCGAAGAGCCGCGACGACCTGCAGGAGACCATCCGCCTGCTGAAGGCCGCCGACCTCGACGTCGACCTCCAGTTCGTCAACTTCCGCTGACGCGCGCTTCCCGGTTCGAGGGCGAGCGGATGTCGCGCTACGGCGTCTTCACGCGCTGGCGACGAGCGGCGTGATCGCGTCCAGTTCGCTCTGATGCGCCGCTCGCTCGACGTCGAGGTCGTATCGATTCTGAAGGTTGAGCCAGAACCGTTCGCTCGTCCCGAGCGCGCGCGAGAGCCTCAGCGCTGTGTCGGGCGTGATGGCCCGCTTGCCGTGGACGATCTCGTTGATCCGACGCGGCGGAACTCCGACGGTGAGCGCGAGACGGTACTGGCTGATCCCGAGCGGCTCGAGGAACTCCTCGAGCAGGATCTCTCCTGGGTGGATGGGGTCGTGTGCGGTCGTCATCACATCACCTCCTCAGTGGTAGTCGACGATCTCGACGTCCTCGGCTCCCGTCGAGGTCCAACGGAAGCAGATCCGGTATTGGTCGTTCACTCGTATGCTGTGTTGTCCGGCACGATCTCCGCGGAGCGCCTCAAGGCGATTTCCCGGTGGCACGCGGAGGTCATTCAGTTCATCGGCTGCCTCGATCAGGAGGAGTTTCCGATGTGCCATCCGCTGCAGATCGTGGCCGAACCTCGCCACTCGCTCGCGGTCGAACACCTTCCGGGTCGCGTCATCTGCGAACGAACGGATCACACCACCAATAGTAACGCGCCGCGCTAATATCGCCAAGCGTTATTACTCCGTCAGCGTGACAGCGGGTCTGCCTCATTCATGACCGAGGCCCGTACCCCTCCAGCCACCGCGTCACCGCCGCGTACGCGGCCGCCCGCGCCGGCTCCCGCGACAGGAACACGTCGTGCAGCGCCCCGTCGATGCGCGCGACCGTGACGTTCGGCCCGAGCTTCAGCGACTGGCGCGCGATCTCGTCGACGACGAGCACGATGTCCGACGTGAGCATCGCGTCATCCCACGTCGCCTGCAGCACCGACCGCCCGGAGATGAGGGTCAGCACGGGCGCTCCCACGTCGATGCCGGCGGCGACGGTCGCGTGCCCGGCGAGGATCGCGGTCAGCCAGGCCGGATGCGTGCGGAACCCGCGGTCGGGCCGCCACGCGTGGTCGTACTCCCACTCCCCGTCGAGCTCCTTCGCGACCGACCGCGTGTAGAACCCGAGGTCGACGTTCGGCAGCGGCCCCATGGGGTCGAGCCGCGCGCGGAACCCGATGACCGGCTGGATCGCCTGCCGCCCGATCCCGCTCAGCTGGAACTCCAGCCACGGACTGTTCAGCACGAGCGCCGCGGCCCGCCCGGGGTTGCGCGCCGCCCACAGGCTGAGCGTCAGCCCGCCCGTCGAGTGCCCGACGAGAATCAACGGCCGAGCGGATGCCTCCGGCCCGCCCTCGCGCGCGATGACGCCGAGCGCGGCCTCGATGTCCTCGTCGTACACGGCAAGGTCGGTCATGTACCCGGGCGTCTGCCACTCCCGCAGGCTCCGCCCGTACTTCCGCAGGTCGAGCGCGTAGAACCGCGCCCCCGCATCGCTCCAGAACCGCGCCAGCTCCCGATTGAAGAAGTAGTCGCTCCACCCGTGCACGAACAGCACATCGCACCCGGATGCCGCCGGCCGCCGCGGCAGCTCGGTGTCGCGTTCCCACGGCCAGCGCCACCGGCGCCGAGCGGATGCCGCGCGCTCGCCGCTCGTGTCGACGGCGTGCCGCACGAGCGTCGCGACAACCTCGCCTTCGTCGTCAGCCTCGAGCGGCAGGTCGAGCTGCTCGAACCCGGGCCCGAGCACGTCGGGCCGCCACTCGGCTGCATCCCCCATGCGGACCCCCTCGGGGCCAGCCTACGGAACGAAGTGGACTGGTCAGGAGAAGGCCTTGATGAGACCTAGGACCGCCGGGAACAGCAGAACGATGAACAGGACCGGGAGGATCGCGAACACGAGGGGGAAGACGACCTTGATCGGCACCTTCATGGCTGATTCTTCGGCGCGCTGGCGTCGCCGGATCCGCATCTCGCCAGCCTGCACGCGAAGGACGTCCGCGATCGCAATACCGTAGCGATCGGCCTGCTGTACCGCACGGATGAACCGCTTGAGGTCGTCGCAATCCGTGCGCGCCAGGAGAGCGGAATATGCGTCCGTGCGTGAACGCCCGATCGACATGTCTTGGAGAGTCCGGATGAGTTCCTCCGCGAGCGGACCGCGGCCACCCTGAGCCGCTCTGGCCATCGCTCCCTCGAATCCCAAACCGGCCTCGACCGCGATAGTCATCTGGTCGAGCGTGTCAGGGAGCGCAAGCAGGATGGCCTTCTGTCGGTCGTCGGCGCGGCTCGTCAGGATGACTTCCGGCAGCAAGAAGAACAGCACCGCGAAAAGCAGCCCGATGATCTTTCCGACCATGTTGGGTGCTGCGAGAAAGCTCATCAACCCGATGAGAAACGCGAGAGCGGTGACAACCACGCGGATCACCAGAAAGCCTCCGACAGACCATCGGCCGGCCATCCCGGCGTGGATGATCTTCCGCTGGACCCAGCCGACATAACCGGCAGGCATGACTGCCCGCAGCGTCTCGGCGAACGTCCTGCGTTCGACGCGCTGGAGCTCGGCCTCGGTTGTGGGTGCCACCACCGCTACAACATCTGACTTGACGGGTATCGCGCGAACAATGAGGTAGACGAGTACGCCGATGCCGAGCGAGACCGCAGTGATGGCGAGGATGGGAAGTAGTGTCATCGCGTTGCCTCAGAACTTCACGCGGACGGCGAAGACCATCCATACGGTGCCGACGATCATGAGCAGTACGGCGACTGCCAATGCAAGCCACCCGAGCAACGTCTCGAAGAATGGCGCAAGATACTCAGGGCGCACCACAACCACGAACGCGAAGACAACGATCGGCAGCGCGATGAGGATGATCGCCGAGAGCCGGCCCTCTGCACTTAGAGCCTTGACCTGTCGTCGAATCTGATTGCGTTCCCGGATGGTCGCGGCGGTTCGCTGGAGCGTCTCGGCGAGATTTCCACCGGTCTCACGGTTCACGGCTATCGCCTGCGCCGCCCAATCGAAGTCCGCTGATTCCATGCGCGCGGCCGTGTTCGCGAGCGCGACATCAAGATCACGTCCGATTCGCACCTCATTCACGATCCGTGAGAACTCCTCGGACGTAGGCGGGTCGGCGTACCGTGCAACCGAGTCGATCGCTTGAGTGAGGCCATGGCCGGCCCGGAGGTTACCGGACACCAGTGTCAGTGTGTCATCGAGTTGATCCGCAAACTTCGCGCGGCGGCCCGCCGTTCGAACGGTCAGGTACAAGTGCGCGATGAGCGGAGCGAGCAGAGCGAAAACGACACCCCAGAACACCGCAGCCCAACTGCCGAACCCAACAATGACACCCAGCAGGGCGAGGACCGATGCCATGGAAAAGACGACGAGGACAAACGCAGAGGGCGTCATCCGGATGCCGGCGAGTTCGAGACGCTCTTCTCCGAAAAGGGTTCGGTCACGTCGCGACATGACGGCCTCGATCGTCTCAACCGTCTTGTCCGTCGCCTTGGTCAGCGGAGACACATACTCCTCGCCGGGCGCAAGCCTGCGCTGGACCGCAACGCGCCGCGCCGGTGGCACGATGACGAGGAACACCAACGCGAGTAGCGCAATCAGGCCGAGCAGAACGCCCGCGATCAGCAGGGCGTTCATCCAACCTCTCCCAATATGGCGCGGTCGCGAGGTTCGTAGCGGAAGATGCTCGCGGGCACCTCGATCCCAAGATCATTGAAGTGGTCGACGAATCGCGGCCTCACGCCTGTAGAGACCGCGTGGCCCCTGAATCGACCCTCCTCATCGACACCAGCGGCATAGTCGAACGCGAAGGCATCCTGGAGGGTAATGACATCGCCCTCCATTCCCTGAACCTCGGTGATGCTCGTCACACGTCGGGTTCCATCGCGGAGCCGTGTGATTTGAACGATGATGTCGATCGCCGAGGAGATCTGCTCACGGATAGCCCGGAGAGGCAGATCCATTCCTGCCATGAGAACAAGCGTCTCAAGCCGCGCAAGGGCGTCGCGCGGCGAGTTGGCGTGAATCGTCGAGATCGAACCCTCATGACCGGTGTTCATCGCCTGGAGCATGTCGAGGCTCTCACCACCACGAACCTCACCGATGACGATCCGGTCGGGTCGCATGCGAAGCGAGTTGCGGACGAGGTCGCGGATAGTTATCTCGCCCCGGCCCTCGATGTTCGCCGGGCGAGACTCGAGTCGGACCACATGCTCTTGTTGCAGTTGGAGCTCGACGGCGTCCTCGATGGTGATAATGCGCTCGTCCCCAGGGATGAAGGCAGAGAGCACGTTCAGCAGCGTCGTCTTGCCGGTGCCCGTTCCGCCGGAGACGAGGATATTGAGCTTGGCACGCACGGACGCGTCGAGAAGGGTCGCCATTTCGCGAGTCAGCGTGTCGAACCCGACGAGGTCATCGACGCCGAAGGGTGTGCGCGAGAACTTCCTGATCGTCAGCGACGAACCGTCGACCGCCAATGGCGGGATGATCGCGTTGACGCGGGAGCCATCCGCGAGCCGCGCGTCGACCAGAGGCGAGGACTCGTCGATGCGGCGGCCGACACGCGACACGATACGCTCAATGACGCGCCGGAGTTGAGCCTCGCTCGTGAATCGGCTTCGCGATTCGTACAGGCGACCCGCCCGCTCGACGAAGATCTGGTTGAAGCGATTGACCATGATCTCTGTCACGGCAGCGTCGTCGAGAAGCGGCTCCAGAGGACCGAACCCGAGCACGTCCGCACCGATTTCGGTGATGAGACGGTTGCGTTCGCCGCTGGTCAGTGCGACCTGCTCGGACTCGACAATCCGACCGAGCTCCTCGCGCGCGAGCGCATGAAGCCGTTCCTCGGTCAGCGACGGATCATTCAATCGGGCGCCGATCCGGCGGAAGAGCTCCTCCGCCGCTCGCTCCTTCAGCTCGACCAGCGCGTCCGTCGGCCCGTCTGGCTCGACCGGGCCGGCGAGAGCGTTCCAGGTACTGGTGTGCTCCTCAGCATGCACATCGGCTGGCATGTCGGAAATCTCTTCGGCACCATCGGACGTGGGGACCACATCGCTTGCGGCAGACTCAGAGATCGAACCGTCATCGAGGGTGAGGGGATTGGCAGATATGCCTGCGGCTGCTCGATGTGCACCGCGTGCACGCTCGAGGCGATCACTCAGACTCATTGGGTCCTCGCTTTCCTGTGGATGCGTCGGCGAGTGGGGACAGCTGAGGGATCGATGCGTTGCACGACCGCGCGGAACGCCTTGGCGGCCGGGTCGCGAACGTCGTGGTGAATGAGCGGAGCGCCCTCGTTGGACGCCAGCACGACCGCAGTGGAGCGCGGCACCAGCACGTCGATCGGTGTGCCGATGATTGCCTGGACGTCCTTGGTGACAAGCCCCGTGTTCTTCTCCACGAAGTTGACTACGACATGCCGGTTGTTCGGCACGAGGCTGAGCGCGAGGAGCAACTCGAATTCCTTACGCAGTGCACGAAGGCTCGGAACGGTCATGTTCGAGACGAATACGCCGTCGGTGGCGTGCTCGAGCGCCGTCAGCGTGTGGTCTGGTAGGCCGGGTGTTGTGTCGACGATCACATACCGGAACATTCTCGCCAGGCGATCGAGAAGTGCACCAAGGGCGTCAGTGGCGATCGCGTCGGCGAGCTCGGGCGAGGGCGGCGCGGCGATGACGAAGAAGTCATCATCGTGGTGAGTCAGAAGCGCCTTGAGTCCGACTTCGTCAGCTCCCGTTCGCACGACGTCCGCGAGGGAGTACTGCGGATGCAAATCGAGCGCGTTTGCGATGTCGCCGAACTGCACATCGGCGTCGACGAGTACGACAGAGTTCGGCTCAACTTCGGCGAGCCCCGCAGCGAGGTTGATCGCCGTCGTGGTTTTCCCCTGACCGCCCTTTGGCGCCGCAACGACGATGACCTCGCTTCGCACGTTCTCGGCCATCGGAGGCAGGACCCACTCCGACTCAGCGGGCTCGGGCTCGGGCTCAGGCGCGGCCGCCAACTCTGATTCGACATCGATCGCGGCCACGCCGTGCGCTGCATCCAGATCCTCGTTACCACTAGATGTGTTGGCGTAGGGCGTGCTCGGCTCGAAGTCGGCTCGACGAATCTCCGGGCCGAGCAGCGCGAACACCCCGGCGATGTCAGCCTGCTCGGCTTCGACTGCCTGCTCCGCCTCGGTTACCGGCTGCAGTCGCCCCGAGGACACGAGCCAGCCGTCGAGCCGCGCGAGCAGGGCCTCGGTCGTCGCATCGGACGCCTCCGGGCTGAGGACCGCGTGAATCTCCATGCCGTCGACCCAATCTTCGAGGTCGGAGCGTTGCTCGCGCACCACGATGACCCCGATGCCCGGCCACCGTGCGGCGAGCTTCTCGCTCAGGTGCTTGGTCTCTTCGAAGCTCAGGAGCGGCCCGAGCAGCGCGATTCGTGGTGCCGAGGCGAGCCGGCGCATCGCTGACTCGACGCCAAAGGTCAGGTACTCGCCGGGCACGGTCTGGAGGCGGCCGCGAAGAAGCCGGCGGAGTCGAGTCTCATACTCCGCGCTGCGACTGACCAGCAGATACCGCGTCACTGGAATGCGGCGTTTCCATCGACCGGGGAGGTGCCACTGTTGTCGGTCGCCTCGTTCTCCAATGTGAGCCACATCTGGGCATAGTCGGCGGCCTCACCTTCGGTGAACCACACCCAGCGTTCGATGTCGTGCGCAGAGAGTGCAATCGTCAGCATGATCGCCGAGTCCGAACTCTGGTCTGTCTCCTCGCCTGTCTCCGGGTCAACGCCTACCACGCCCTGCACTCTCGTAACGAGGACGCCGTGGAACGCGAAGCTCGAGATCGGGTTGACTACGTCTTCCTGATCTCCAACCTCGTCAGGGTCGATCGTGCCGACGAGGCCAATCTTGTCACCGGGAGCGACTTGGCCACCTACGACCCGGTCGGCGGGGAGCGTGAACGACATGAGCTGCATGCCCTCAGGAACAGCAACGCCGCCGGCAACCGCATCGGCGGGATCGACGAATCGCGCCTGCCGCAGCACATCGCCCGGCAGCAAGTCGGCCGATGTGACGAGCCCGTCCAGGTCGCCCAGGTCGGTCACTGCATCTTCCGGCACCGCATTTCGTGGCAGTTCATCGACCGCGAGCGACTCTCGCACTGTCTCACTCGGCGTCCCCTGCGGGACTGGCTCAGTCACGACGTAGGCCTCGACAAGCTCCGCTCCGCGGGACGCCCGCGCATCTGCGCCAGCGACGTACAGGTAGATCGCGACACCTCCCGCGACGGCGAGCACGATGGCAAGGATCGCACCGATGATTCGGGTCTTCATGTGCTGCTTTCTGTAGGGTGCTTGGCGTTCAGCCGATCAGGGCAGTTCGCTCGTTGTCGGTCAGGATCATTCGCACGACGCTGAGGCTGCTGGAGTCGCCGTCCCCGAGCTCGAAACTGTCGTCAATGGCCACATACTTCACAAACTCGCCCTGCAGGCATCCGGCCTTGCACGCCGGCGCAGACTTGTCGATATGCGTGAATGATGTGAGCTTGCCTCCGGTCAGGCGAA
Source organism: Agromyces sp. GXS1127 (assembly GCF_050565425.1). Lineage (NCBI taxonomy): Bacteria > Bacillati > Actinomycetota > Actinomycetes > Micrococcales > Microbacteriaceae > Agromyces > Agromyces sp. GXS1127. Next base: position 31,958 of record NZ_JBOCIG010000011.1, on the reverse strand, counting down.
AGGCCGCGAACTTGGCAATGCGGTAGCACTCCTTCGTGGGCGTGGCGATCGGAGCCTCAGTGCAGCTCTTCTTGACGTACTTGAACGAATCGAAGATTGGGATCAGGATGACGCTGTCGAGGAGCGGCGTGAAGTCGTCCTTCGGATTGCATCCTGACGAACCGCCACCCATTCCGCTCTCGCCCAGATGCCAGAGTTCCCCATCACTGAGGTCGAAGTGGACGAAGCAGTCCGCGGCATCCAACCACCCGAATCCGCCGGGATTGTCCGTGACGTTCGGACAATCGGCGCGTGCCTTAACCCCGAGCTCGATTGCGAGCATCTCGCCGGGCTCAGCGCCCTCAAACTCGCAGCTACCGAACCCGACAGGGAGCACCCCGCCGGCAATCGGGGTGCCCCACTCCGCGGAGCCAGAAGCGAATACGTTGCTGGCGTCGTCGCCGACGATCAGCTGAGCGAGCATGTGGTCGACCCCGGTATTCGCGGTCACGGTGACCGTGTTGTCCGACGTGCTGATGCTCGGAGCATCAGCAGCTGGCTCGCGGAAGATCGCCGCGTTGTCGTCAACGTACTGCTGGGCGAGCACTGTGGACCCAGCCCCGCAGGCGGACTCATCTCGAGCGCAGGAGGCAGCAACGGCCAGTGCCGCAGCGTCGACGCCGTTCTGCAACTGAGCACGCTCGGCATAAAGCGCTCCGACGTCGATCGCGATCGCGCCAGCACCGAGGAGCGGGATTATTGCAAAGGCGACGACGGTCGCGGTCGCGCCCCGCTCGGCGCGCAGTCCACGAATCAACCTCCGCATGGTGTCACTCCTCTTCCAGTGAGGCTGATGGCCTCGAGGCCGGGCACCCAAGTCTCGAGGCCGGTGATCGTGTCGAGCGCAAGCGTAACCACGACGGTGGCGTCGCCGGGCCCAGTCTCCGGGCAGACGGTGGGTGTTGTGATAACGGGCGTACCAACCAGGGTCGATGCGGCATTCGTCGCGGCGCTCACTGCGTCGCCGGTGTCGCGTGTGATCGCCAGCACCCGTGAACCTTCGCGGGCAGCATTTGTGACGGTGAGTTGCTGATTGAAGATGTAACCGAACTCGATGATTCCGAGCAGGATCAAGATAAGCGGGAGGAGCACCAGCGCGAACTCGACCGCCGAAGCACCCCGCTCGTTGCGTCCATCGGACCTGCGCCTGTCACGCATCCGCACTCGCTCTCCCATCGATACTTGGGTGCGCGACCGCGGTAGCGGTCGCGCACCCAGAGCACTTCAGCAGCTGCTATCCAGTCGCGCCGCCGAGCCCGGTCGTCACGTCGTCGAAGACGCCCGCAATCGCAGCGCCAAGGAACCCGAGAGCCGTAATGATACCGAGGGCGACGAGCGCGAGGATAAGACCGTACTCGGCCGCGTTGCCATCCTCGTCGGTGCGGAGCTGCGCGAGGCGAGCCTGAGCCTTCGTGTAGAGCTTGAGCATGAGTGACACCCTTCGGGTCGATCAGAATCTTTGGGGGTGCCGCCCACGGTCGCAAGCGGCCCGACGAAGGTATCGATACAAACGAATCGGCCGCTATGCCCCACTTCGGGGCACCCTCTGATTGGGGACAGGCAGGGGTACAAACGTGACCTTCGCGTAACGCAATGTCTGCCATCCGAGTGCTACAGTCCGCTTTTCGGGGGACACGGCGCGTCACGTCAGGGGACAGAGGGAAACCGTCCGCGATCGAGCGATCCTCAGCGCACGAGAATCAGCAGCGCCAGCACGGCTCCGGCCAGCATCGACGGTCCGAATGGAATCGATCCGCGCAACGTCACCCGCCGCAGCGCCAGCGCCACGATCGCCACGATTCCGCCGACGAGGAACGCGCCCATCAGCCCCGCGGCCCACATCACCCAACCGAACCATCCGAGCGCCAACCCGAGCGGCAGCGCGAACTTCACGTCGCCCATGCCCATCGCCTTCGGCGAGATCAACGCGAGCACGAAGTAGAAGAGGAACATGCCGGCGGAGCCGGCGGCCGCCCAAGCGAGCGCGAGCCACTCCCCCGTGAGGGCGGATGCGGGGACGAGCAGCACCGCGACCGCGAGCAGGGTCGGGAAGACCATAGCGTTCGGGAGGCGCTTCTCGGTGAGGTCGACGATCGAGAGGGCGACGCCGGCGGCGGCGAGCGCGAGGAGGGCCGGCAGCACGGGGTCGAGGCCGTAGCGCCAGGCGAGCAGTCCGAACAGCAGGGCGGTCGTGCCCGCCGACCAGGCGCGCAGGGCGCGCAGCGGCATCCGCTCGGTTGGATCGCGACGGATGTTGCGGTCGGCCCAGGCGGCGAGCGGCCACCAGCCGAGCACGGCGCCGAGGAGGGCGGCCCCGACGACGAGGGCGACGGGGGCGAGGGGCATGGAGTGCAGCGTAGCGCGGCGCGCGCCGCGCGCGCGGCGTAGGCTCCCTCGCGAAGGCAGCGACCGCGCCGACAGGGGGATGACATGGATGACGTGCAGGCGACCTACGACGCCGTGGCGAACGAACTGCTCCAAGACGCCGACTACGACGTGGATGCCACGCCCGACGGGCTGCTCGTGAAGGGCAGGCTGTTCGCGTTCCTCGACGGCGGGCAGCTCGTGGTCGACCTGCCGGCGGCGCGGTCGTCCGACTTGCAGCAGCGCGGCATCGCGGAGCCGTTCCACTCAACGCGGGGCGGCGACAGCCGAACCTGGGTGCGCGTCAGCGACCGCGAACTCTGGTCGGAGCTGGCGCGCGAGGCGCACGAGTTCGTCGGTGAGCCGCCGGTCGGGCGGCAGTCGTAGGCCTGCTGCCCGAACCCCTCAGCGATCGATCGGGTCAGCCGCCGAACTCGACCACGTCGGGCAGCGTGTACTCACGGGCGAGCACGCTCTCCGCCGGCCGGTAGATGCGGAACAGGAAGTTCCAGCCCTCGGTGATGTCGAGCCGGTTCGGCTTGTCGCCGACGATCTCCTCCGAACTGAAGTAGACGGTGAACGTGCCATCGTCGTTGAGCTGCGTCGTCGCCGGGCTGAGCGTCGCGTTGTCCGAGTGGAAGAACGCGTCGTCACCGTAGACGGCGATCGACCAGAACGCGTCGCACGGCGGCACCGAGTAGGTGGCGGTGTAGGCCTTCGTCGCGTCGACCGGACCGGTGTAGTTGATGTAGACGGCCTCGTTCTCGGGGAACAGGCCCCACGCGCCGGCGACGGCGAGGTGGCGGGTCGCCTCGTCGACCTCGCCGCGGCGGCCCATCCATCCCGACGGGTACTGGGTGTAGGTGCGGAACTCCTGCTCGTATTGGGCCCGGAGCGCGAACATCGAGTCGTAGTCCCAGTCGGCCGGCACGAAGTCCTCCGCACTCGCCGCGTCGATCTCGAAGCGGTGCAGCACCTCGACGACGTGCGCGATCTCCTCCTCATCGCGCATGTCGTGCAGTTCGACGCGCGGCACGGCGACGCAGTACCTGGTGGGCGAGTCGATCTCGTGCCACCCCGGCTCGTGGAAGACATCGACGGTGTAGTGATCGTTGTCGATCACCATCAGCGAGACGTAGCGTCCGTCGGTGACCTCGGGCACGAAGACCCTGGCTCCCTCGGCGGTGTCGATCACGCCGCCGCCGTAGAGCGTGTCGCGGTTCATCCGCACGACTGGCTGCTCGTCGGTCGGCACCGGCCGCGAGATCAGGTAGAACTCGTTCACCTTCCCGCCGGCGCGCTGCTGGAACACCGCGAAGCGGCCGTCCACCTCCGCGCGGATGTAGGTCTCGGGCGTCACGGTCGTTGCCATCGGATCTCCCCCTCGTCGGCGATGCTCCCCCATCGTAGAACGGAGAGGTGTCTACGAATCGAGCGGGTCCGGCCGTCGGTTGGGACGAGTTCCGGCCCGATGTCGATTTCCGCCCGTGCCGTTCGACGTACGAGATGAAGGCGACATCCGTCTCGACACGAAAGGCAGATCATGAGCACCTCGACCTCCGACACCCCGACCACCTTCGACCGGTCGGCCGCGATCACCCGCAGCATGCTCGGCTGGGGCGTGGTCGCGGGCCCGTTCTACCTCGTCGTCGGCCTCGCGCTCGCGCTCACGCGGCCCGGGTTCGACCTCGGCCGGCACGCGCTCTCGCTCCTGATGCTCGGCGAGTGGGGATGGCTGCAGCGCGCGAACCTCGCAATCGCGGGCGTCATGACGATCGTCGCCGCGCTCGGGATGATCCGAGCCATCCGAAATGGGCGCGGCCTCGCGCTCGGCGTGCTCACGTCGGTGTACGGCGGGGCGCTCGTGCTCAGCGCGGTCTTCGCACCCGACCCGATGGGCGGCTTCCCCGCGGGCGAAGCGGATGGCACGGCCAGCCTCAGCGGCATCCTGCACCTGGTGTTCGGGGCCGTCGGGTTCGCGGCCGTCGCAGCGGCGGCGTTCGCGTATGCCGGGTGGAGCCGGCGCGTCCGGGCCCCGAAGCGCGCGGCGCTCGGGATCGTGCTCGGCGTCGTCGTCCTCGCCGGGTTCTTCGGCGGAGCGGCGCTGTCGACGAGCGCGGCCGGCGTGGGGCTGCTGTGGCTGGCGGTCGTCGCGGCGTGGACGTGGCTCGCGGTCGCGTCGGCGCACGTGTACACGAAGGCGCCGCATCCGCTCGGGTCGTCACGTGCAGCGCGGTGAGCGTTCAGGCATCCAGTTGGTGGCGTCACGCAGCGATCCCGTCGGCGACATCGCCGACGGGGTCGTCCCTCTCGATCCCTCCTGCAGGCGGTTCTCCCTGAAGCGAGTGGGCTCGCCCCGCCGATCCGACCTCACGCATACGTCGCTTCGGCGACCCAGCCGGCGGGTGCGAGGCGCAGGTCGAAGACGAGCACGTCGTGCGACTCGGTTCGACCCGTGACACGCCAACCCGGTGGGAGCATCCCTACCGGCGGATGACTGATACCCGACGGCCATTCGGGGTTCCGGGCGAGCGCTGTCGGCGTGTCGATCACCCGATATCGCACGCCTCGGAAGACGAGCCTGGCCGGCCGGTCGGCATCGTCGAGCCAGACCGTGACGGGTTCGGCGTCACTCAGCGCGAGCATGACGACCTCCTCGACTCGAACTGATGTTCGAGAGTCTAGGCACGGATGTCGCGACACGCCAAGACGCGCTGCGTCTGGATGCACGGGGCTGAATCCGTAGTGATTCTCCGTTTCTGGCTGTGATCTGCATCGCGACGGAATCGTACATAACTTCGATTCTCAATGTCGGTGGGTGCTGCAAGGATCGACCCATGACCGATGGACGAGCGAACAGCCGGGCGGATGCCGCGGCCACGCGCGACTCGGTCGTCAACGAGTCATCACTGACCCGTGTGCGCGCCGCGGCCACGCGTGGCTCGGTCGTGCCCGCGTCGGCTCGGGCCGTCTTGTCGGGCGACGGTCCGCTCGCGTCGATCGGCGATGCGATTCGTTCGCTCGCCGTCGCGTGGGCGTGTACGGGCGGGCCTTCCGCGGGGTCGGGCGGTGAGGGCGGTGCTGGCGCAGGCGATGGTTCTGGCGCGGGCTCCGATTCCGGCGCAGGCTCCGACTCCGGCGCGAGCCCTGGCTCCGACGCGATCCCTGGCTCCGACTCCGACGCGAGGCACGTCGCCGCCGAGGCGCTCGACGACGATCGGCTCGTCGCCGTGCTGAAGGCGCTCTCGCAGGTCGAGCGCGCCGTCGAGGTCCTCAAACTGCAGTGCTCTTCGGTGGTCGCCCGACGCTCGGCCGGCGACTCCCGACACGATGGGCTCGCCGGTCGCCACGGGTTCTCGACGCCAGAACGCTTCATCGCCGCGACCACGGGATCGACCACGTCCGAAGCGGCGAAACTCGTCGCCGTCGCGTCGGCGACGACCGCGCCCGCCACGTTCGGCGACCGGGTGCGTGCGCCGCGCTACGCGCACGTCGCGTCGGCGATCGCCGACGGTCGCATCACCGTCGAGGCCGCGAACCGCATCATCGGGTTCCTCGACTCGGTGCGGATCGGAGCCGACCCCGACGCACTCGCCGATGCCGAGCTCACGCTGCTCGACCGCGTCGCCGCCGCCGGCATCGACCAGCTCGGCCGGTACACGAAGCTGCTGCGCGCCCGATTCGATCCCCACGGAGTGCAGGCGAGAGAAGAGGCACAGTGGCGCGGGCGATCGCTGCGCATCTGGCAGGACCGGCACGGCTTCACCAATCTCCACGCCCGCTTCGACGCGGCGACGGGCTCGCCGATCAGAACCGCGATCGACGCGCTCGTCTCCGCCGACCTCCACGCCGCCCGCGATGCGAAGAGCCGCCTTGCGGCACGCGAGACCGCGGCGCGGTCCGCGGCGCGCATCGCAGGCGCCGGCACCGTCGCCGCATCTGTGGCCGTCGGCGCCCCGGCGTCCGACGAACTGCCCGATGCGGCCGACCGAGCCATGATCGACGACCGCACCGTCGAGCAGATGGCGGCAGACGCGCTCGCCGACCTCGTACGCCTGGCGGGCTCAGCGGTCGACGCGCCGCCCGCGCTCGTGAACGCGTCGATCGTCGCGCGGATCGACCTCGAGTTCCTCGAATCCGAGATCGGTTACGCGACGATCGACGGGATCGACCAGCCCATCTCCCCCGCGACCGTGCGCGGGTGGGCAGCGAGCGCCGGCATCATCCCGATGGTGCTCGGCGGCGCGAGCGAAGTCCTCGACCTCGGGCGCAGCCGACGGCTCTTCACCAAGGCGCAACGCATCGCCCTCGCCGAACGCGACGCCGGGTGCGCGCACCCCGATTGCTCGAGACCACCCGCCCACACCCAGGCCCACCACCTCGCCTGGTGGGACGCCGACGACGGCCCGACCGACCTCGCCAACGGAGTACTGCTCTGCGCGTTCCATCACTGGTGCGTCCACCACGACGGGTGGCGGGTGTTCGTCGACGGCGACGGACTCGTCTGGTTCACACCACCGCCGCATCTCGACCCCGGGCAACGCCCGCGGCCCGGGCGACGCGCCGCCCGGCTCGAGCTCGACCAGGCGGCATGACGCGCGGTCGCGCGGGCGAGTCGCGCGGTCCATCTCCCGCGGCGCCTCACCGCGTCTCGATAGCGGTCTTCGCGCCCGACCCGATGGGCGGCTCGTAACGCACGCCTGGCCCCGCCGAGCTCGACTACACCTCGCCGCGGGAGATGCCCACCATCTCGTCGCGCGGCACGACCTTGATGCGCGGGCGCTCCTCGGCGGAGCCGAGGGCTTGCTCGTGCTCGTCGAGGCGGTGCCATCCGTCGAGGTCGGTCCACTGGATGCCGCGGGCCTCGAGCATCTCGACGACGGACTCCTCCGACGGCGACTCGGGCCGCCACCAGTTGCCGAGGTCGTTGATGAGGTGCTTGATGGTCTCCATGGCGTCGGACTTCGTGTGGCCGATGAGGCCGACCGGGCCGCGCTTGATCCAGCCGGTCGCGTACACGCCGTACATCTGGCGCGACTGTCCGGTCTCCTTGTCGCGGATCAGCACCTGGCCCTCGTGGTTGGGGATGACGCCGAACTTCTTGTCGAACGGAATGTGGGGCAGCGGCGAGCCGAAGTAGCCGACGGCCCGGTACAGCGCCTGGATCGGGATCTCGCGGATCTCGCCGGTGCCGACGACGCCGCCCTCGCCGTCGGGCGCGGTGCGCTCGTAGCGCAGCGCGCCCACCCGCCCGCTGCCGTCGTCGACGACCTCGAGCGGCTTGGCGAAGAAGTGCAGGTGCAGGCGACGTGAGGCCTGTCCGGTTTCGCGCTGGCGCCACTGCTGGAGCACCTTGTCGATCACGAAGACCTGCTTGTTGCCGGCGACGGCCGCGCGCGCGGCGTCGTCGTAGTCGAAGTCCTCGTCGTAGACGATCATGTCGACGTCGCGCAGCTCGCCGAGCTCGCGCAGCTCGAGCGGCGTGAACTTCACCGAAGTCGGGCCGCGCCGGCCGAACACGTGCACGTCGGTCACGGGCGACGACTTCAGCCCCTCGTAGACGTTCGCCGGGATCTCGGTCGGCAGCAGGTCCTCCGCGTGCTTCGCGAGCATGCGGGCCGCGTCGAGCGCGACGTTGCCGTTGCCGATCACGCCGACCGACTCCGCCTCGAGCGGCCACTCGCGCGGGTAGTCGGGGTGCCCGTCGTACCAGCTCACGAAGTCGGCCGCGCCGTACGAGCCCTCGAGGTCGATGCCCGGGATGTTGAGGTCGGCGTCCTTCACGGCACCCGTGGCGAAGATCACCGCGTTGTAGTGCTTCTTCAGGTCGGCGAGCGTGACGTCCTCGCCGAAGCGCACGTTGCCGAAGATGCGGATGTCGCCGCGGTCGAGCACCTCGCGGAGCGCCGTGATGATGCCCTTGATGCGCGGATGGTCGGGGGCGACGCCGTAGCGGACGAGCCCGTACGGCGCAGGGAGATGATCGAACAGGTCGATCGAGACGTCGAAGTTCCGCTCCGACTTCAGCAGGATGTCGGCGGCGTAGATGCCGGCGGGGCCGGCGCCGACGATGGCCAGTCGCAACTTGTTCCTCGTCACCGGCGGTGACCTCCTGTCGTCGATGAAGGAGCCGGGCTCAACTCGAGCGCTCCACGATGGTGTCGGCGAAGCGCGTCAGCGCCTTCTTCACGCTGCCCTCGGGCACCGGCGCGAGCGCCGCGACGGCCTCGCGCGCCCAGCGGTGCGCCTCGGCGAGCGTCGCGCGCGTCGCCTCGTGCTCGCGCAGCTCGTCGACGATCGCGTCGACGGTGGCCCGCGACGGCACGATGCGGGCCGCGAGCGTGTTGGTGTCGAACGGGTCGCCCGCCTCGTCGGCCGGTGCGGGGAGCACGTCGCGACGGATCCGGTCGAGCAGGTCGGCCGACGAGGCATCCGTCTTCGCCAGCTCTTCGAGCCGCAGCAGCGGCAGCGTCACGACGCCCGCGCGCAGGTCGGTGCCCGGAACCTTGCCGGTCTCCTCCGGCTGCGGCGACAGGTCGATCACGTCGTCGATGAGCTGGAACGCGACGCCGATCTTCTCGCCGAACTCGATGATGGGCGCCTCGAGCGCCGGGTCGGCGTTGCCGAAGATGATGCCCGACTGCGCGGCCGCCGCGATGAGCGAACCGGTCTTGTCGGCGAGCACCTGGATGTAGTGCTCGATCGGATCCTCGTCGGGGTCGGGCCCGACGGTCTCGTTCAGCTGGCCGAGCACGAGGCGCTCGAACGTGTCGGCCTGCATGCGGATGGCGCGCTCCCCGAGCTTCGCCATGAGCTGGCTCGCCCGGGCGAACAGCAGGTCGCCGGTGAGGATCGCGACCGAGTTGCCCCACACCGTCTGCGCGCTCGGCACGCCCCGACGGCGCTCGGATTCGTCCATGACGTCGTCGTGGTACAGCGAGCCCAGGTGCGTGATCTCGATCGCCATCGCCGCCGTGATCACGTCGTCGACGGTGCCGTCGCCGAGCTGCGCGGTGAGCAGCGTCAGCATGGGTCGCACGCGCTTGCCGCCCGCCTCGAGCAGGTAGCGGCTCGTGACATCCGCCACCGTGTCCGCGAAGCGGACCTGCTCGGCGAGCCCCGACTCGACGCGCTCGAGCCCGTCGTCGATGGCCCGGGCCATGGCGCGATCGGCCGCGGAGGCGAACACCCGCTCGCTGAGGCCGAGGTTGGCCGCGAGCGAGGAGGCGCGACGGACCGTGTGGCTCGGATTCACGAGCCCCAGCCTACCGAGAGGCAGCCGAGCGGATGCTGCGAGCTCGTCGAACGCGCCGGGCCCGAGTGTCCATGGCGTCGAGTGCGGCTCCGGGGCGCTCCGGCGCGCAGCGACGCCGTCGTCGACCCTTGACGAGGTGGTGAACGCGTGTTTACCATAGTGAACATGCGTTCACCGCTGTCGCAGGACACCGCCGACCTCACCTCCCGGGCGAGGGTGCGGGACGCGGCGATCCTCCGCTTCGCGAGCGACGGATTCGACGTCGGCCTTCGCGCCATCGCGAACGACGCCGGCGTCAGCGCGGCCATGATCGTGAAGCTCTTCGGCTCGAAGGGCGGGCTGCGCGAGGCGTGCGACGAGCACGTGTTCGCCGTCGTCCGCGAGAGCAAGACCGAGGTGCTCGGCGGCCAGGGCGCACCCGGTGCGTTCATCGGCCAGCTCGCCCGCATGGAGGCCTACCGGCCGATGATCGCGTACACCCTGCGCAGCATCCAGGCCGGGGGCGAGCACGCGCGCGAGTTCATCGAGCACATGGTGGCCGACGCACTGGCGTACGTCGCCGCGGGCGTCGAGGCCGGCAGCATCGTGCCGAGTCGCGACGAGGAGGCGCGCGTGCGGTTCCTGCTGGGCGCGACGCTCGGCACCCTGCTCATCGAGCTGTCGATGAACCCCGACCCGAAGGCGATCGAGACCGGCGAGTTCTGGGACCGGGCGCTGAGCCGGCTCACCCTGCCCGCGCTCGAGATCTACACCGAGGGCTTCCTCATGGACCGCACGCTCCTCGAGACCTACCTCCTCTACATCCCCGACCCCCCGGAGCGGGCAGCGGGCACCGTCGCCTGACACGACCCGGTCCATCGCGACCGTTCGCCTCGCGCCCATCACGCACCCCCGCATCCGTGCGCCTCGCGCGACGCCGTTCGCACCGCACCCGCGCGTGTCGCACCGCAGTCGCGCACCGCGCACTCGTGCACCGCGCACCGGCTCCATCCACCGCACCGCGCCATCCATCGATCGGAAAGCAGACCATCATGTCCACCCTCATCCAGCACATCGACCGCGCCGACCAGGCCGGTCCCGCCATCCGCACCGCCGGGCTGCGCAAGCGCTTCGGCTCGGTCACCGCGCTCGACGGCCTCGACCTCGAGGTCGCCCGCGGCGAGGTGCACGGCTTCCTCGGGCCGAACGGCGCGGGCAAGTCGACCACCATCCGCATCCTCCTCGGGCTCCTCCGCTCCGACGGCGGCGAGGCCGAACTGCTCGGCGGCGACCCCTGGGCCGACGCCGTCGAACTGCACCGTCGCCTCGCGTACGTGCCCGGCGACGTCGAGCTCTGGCCGAACCTCACCGGCGGCGAGGCCATCGACCTCCTCGGCCGCCTGCGCGGCGGCGTCGACCGGAAGCGGCGCGACGAGCTCTGCGACCGGTTCGACCTCGACCCGCGCAAGAAGGGCCGCACCTACTCCAAGGGCAACCGCCAGAAGGTCGCCCTCATCGCGGCGCTCGCGAGCGACGTCGAGCTGCTGCTCCTCGACGAGCCCACGTCGGGGCTCGACCCGCTCATGGAGGCGGTGTTCCAGGCCTGCATCCGAGAGGCGAAGGATGCCGGTCGGACCGTGCTGCTCTCGAGCCACATCCTCGCCCAGGTCGAGGTCCTCGCGGACCGCATCTCGATCGTCCGGCAGGGACGCATCGTCGAGACCGGCAGCCTCCGCGACCTCCGGCACCTGACCCGCACGAGCGTGTCGGCGATCGTCGACCGGCCGGCCGATGCGATCGCCGCGCTGCCCGGCGTGCACGAGCTGCGGAGCGAGGGCGGGCAGGTCGTGTTCGAGGTCGACGGCGAGGCGATGCCCGCGGTCGTCCGAGAGCTCGCCGCGCTCGGCGTGACCGGCCTCACGGCCACGCCGCCGACGCTCGAGCAGCTCCTGCTGCGGCACTACGGCGACCGGATCGACGACGACGCCGCCGGCGCGGCCGGCACGGATGCCGCGGGCACGGCCGGCACGGCCGCCGGCGGCGCGGCCGCGGCATCCTCGATGGAGGTGGCACGATGACCACCGACCGACTCGCGACCGTGACCGACGGCGCGACCACGACGGGCCGGCTCGGCAGCGGCGACACCGGGGCGCCGAGCACACGGCGAGCGCGAGGCATCCGTCCCACGGCCCGGGAGCCGCGACCGGTCGCCGACCGCGGCACGCTCACCGGCACCGGCCGACTGCTCCGCTTCATGCTGCGGCGCGACCGGATCCGGCTCCCGTCCTGGACGCTGGGCCTCACCGCTCTGCTCGCCTACTTCGCCAACGCGCTGCAGCTCGTCTTCCCGACGGCCGCCGACCTCGAGGCGTTCAGCGCGTTCTCGTCGAACCCGGCCGCGGCCCTGCTCATGGGCCCGGGATTCGGCGACGCCGAGCCGACGCTCGCCGTGTTCCTCACCAGCACGTACGGGCTGTACCTCATCATCGGCGCGGCGCTCATGAGCATCCTCACCGTGGTGCGGCACACCCGGCTCGAGGAGCAGTCGGGGCGCGCCGAGCTCGTGCGCGCGAACGTGATCGGGCGCCACGCGCCGCTCACGGCCGCCCTCGTCATGGCCGCGCTCATGAACGTGGTCGTCGCGATGCTCATGACGCTGCTGCTCATCGGACTCGGGTTCGACCCGGCCGGGTCGGCGGTGTTCGGCGCGAGCGTCGGTGCCGCGGGCCTCGCGTTCGCGGGCATCACGGCCACGACCGTGCAGCTGACCTCGTTCCCGCGCACCGCCTCGGGGATCGCGGGCGCCGTCCTCGGCGCGGCGTTCCTCGTCCGCGGGCTCGGCGACATGTCGACCGCGCAGGGGGGCGACCTGGGCTGGCTGACCTGGCTCAGCCCGATCGGCTGGTCGCAGCAGGCAGCGCCGTTCATCGACGACGCCTGGTGGGCGCTCGCGATCTCGATCGGATGCTTCGCGCTCTTCGCCGCACTCGGATACGCGCTCGCCGCGCGCCGCGACCTCGCCGCCGGGCTCGTCGCCCCGCGCCGCGGGCACGCCTCGGCACCCGCGTGGCTCTCGAGCCCGTTCGCTCTTGCCGTGCGGCTGCAGCGGGCGAGCCTCATCGGATGGACGGCGTCGCTGTTCGCGGGCGGCATCGTCTACGGCGCCTTCACGCAGGCGATGCTCGAGGGCTTCGCCGACGCGCCGCCCGAGCTGCTCGTGCTGTTCGGCGGCGAGGAGGACCTCCTCACCGGCTACCTCGGCATGATGGGGCTGCTGTTCGCGCTGACGTCGACGATCTACGCCATCCTCGCGATGCAGTCGGTCAAGTCGGAGGAGACCGACGGTCGCACGGAGGCCGTGCTCGCGGCATCCGTCGGCCGACCCGGCTGGCTCGGGTCGTGGCTCGCGGCGACCGCGCTCGGCGTGGTGCTGCTGCTCGTCTCGGCCGGACTCGGCACCGCGATCGGCGCGGCCGTCAGCACGGGCGAGGGCGAGCTCTTCGGCGACGTGTTCCTCGGGCACGTCGCCCACGCCCCCGCCGTGTGGGTGACGCTCGCGATCGCGGCCGCGCTCTACGGCGCGGTGCCGCGACTCGTGGCGCTCACGTGGTTCGTGTTCGGGTACGCGTTCCTGCTCGGCTTCTTCGGCCCGCTGCTCGACGCGCCCGACTGGGCGGTCGACCTCTCGCCGTTCGAGCACATCGGCGAGTACCCGGGCGAGGAGCTGTCTGGCGTGGCGATCATGGTCCTCACGGGGATCGCGGCGGCGCTGGGCGCGGCGTCCCTCGCGCTCTTCCGGCGGCGGGACCTGATCACGGCGTGACGCCGCTGCGCGCGGCCGGGCGGCTTCGGCCGGCCGGCCGCGTCGGCGCGCGGCGCGCGGCGCGCGGCGCGGGCCCCGAGCGCTCAGGCGTCGACGGCCTCGAGCGGCTTCCGCGCGCGGTGCAACGCGACGATGCCCGCCGTGAGGTTGCGCCACGCGACATCCGCCCACCCGGCCTCGCGGATCCAGCCGGCGAGCGTCGGCTGGTCGGGCCACGCGTTGATCGACTCGTTGAGGTAGTCGTAGGCGTCGTCGTTCGAGCTCGACAGCTTCACGAGCGGCGGCATGACGACCTTCTGGTAGAGGTCGTAGCCCGCGCGCACGACGCCCGCCGGAGGGTGCGAGAACTCGCACACCACGAGGCGCCCGCCGGGCTTCGTCACCCGCAGGAACTCGGCCAGCGCGACCCTCGGCTCCTTCACGTTGCGCAGGCCGAACGAGATCGTCACGGCGTCGAACTCGGCGTCGCCGAACGGCAGCCGCATCGCGTCGGCCTCGACGAACACGAGGTTCGCCACGTGCGCCTGGCGGCGGCGCCCGACCTCGATCATGCCCGGCGAGAAGTCGGCGGCGACGACGCTCGCACCCGACTTCGCGAGGCTCGCGCTGGAGGTGCCGGTGCCCGCCGCGACATCCAGGATGCGCTCGCCCGGCTTCGGCGCGACCGCCTTCGTCGTGGCGACGCGCCACAGCGCGGCGTTGCCGACCGAGAGCACCGCATTGGTGCGGTCGTAGCGCGCCGCGACCCGGTCGAACATCGCCGAGACGTCACGGGGGTCCTTGCCGAGGTCTGCGCGCGTCATGCCCCGAGTCTACGGTCGGGCGGCTGGGCGGCCCCGGTGAGGTGTGGCCGGCGGCCGCGCCACCGGCGGACCGGGAACCTGAGAGTTTCCATGCATCGGGATGGAACTGCCGCCGGACGGCGTTGAATCGTGGTGGACGGCGCGGATGCGCCATCCGCTCGGAGCTGAAGCTCGAGACGCTCGTAGGAAGGAACAGCTGGGCATGAAGGCGATCTGGAACGGCACGGTCATCGCGGAGTCCGACGACACGGTCGTGGTGGAGGGCAACCACTACTTCCCGCGTGAGGCGATCCGCCCCGAGTTCTTCGTCGCGAGCGACAACCGCACCGTGTGCCACTGGAAGGGCACCGCGAACTACTTCCACGTCGAGGTCGACGGCCAGCGCAACCCGAACGCCGCCTGGACCTACAACACCCCGTCCGACGCCGCCGCGGAGATCCGCGAGCACGTCGCCTTCTGGCACGGCGTCGACGTGGTCCCGGCCTGAGGCCGCGAACCTGGCCGTCCGCGTCCGACCGCGAGGCGCGGCCCGCGGGCGGCCGCCCCGACACACGTGCGTGAATCGCCCCGGCACCCTCCGGCGTAGGCTGGTCCGGTGACGCGAACGGATGCCGCGGCGCCTCCCGCCGCCGACACGAGCTTGCGCGTCCGCACCGTCGCGGTCGACGAGACCGCGCCACTCGTGCCCCGGCTCGACCCGCGGCATCCGCTGCTGTGGATGCGCCGAGCGGAGGGCATCATCGGCCTCGGCGAAGTGCTGCGCATCGAGACGCACGGGCCCGATCGGGTCGCCGATGCGGCGCGCGAGTGGCGACGGGTGACGGCCGCCGCGGACGTCGACGATCGCGTCGGCCTCCCCGGCAGCGGGCTCGTCGCCTTCGGCGCGATCGCCTTCGCGGACGAGTCGGCGGCGACGAGCGTGCTCGTCGTGCCCGAGATCGTGCTCGGCCGCCGCGACGGACGGGCATGGGTCACCCGGATCGAACTCGTCGACGAGGCATCCGCTGCGCCGCCCGCCCCGGTCGAGCTGCCCGCGCCCGCGCCGAAGCGCGACGTGCCGCGCGTGCGGTTCACGCCCGGCGCCATGCCTCCCGAGGCATACACCGAAGCCGTCGCCGAGGCGGTCCGCCGCATCGACCGCGGGCGCTTCGAGAAGGTCGTCCTCGCACGCGAGGTCGTCGGCACCCTCCATGAGGACGCCGGCCTGCGCGCCGCGCTCGCGAAGCTCGCCGACGACTACCCCGACACGTGGGTGTTCGCCGTCGACGGGCTCATCGGCGCCAGCCCGGAGACGCTCGTGCGCGTCGACCACGGAACGGTCTCGGCACGCGTGCTCGCCGGCACCGCCTCGCGCGGAGCGGACGCGGCATCCGATCGGGACCAGGCCGCGCGCCTCGCGGCCTCGCCCAAGGACCTCGCCGAGCACGCGCTCGCGGTCGAGAGCGCGGTCGCGACGCTCGCGCCGCACACCGCGCGGCTCGACGCGAGCCCGGAGCCGTTCACGCTGCAGCTGCCGAACCTCTGGCACCTCGCGACCGACCTCAAGGGCACGCTCGGCGACGGCTCGAGTGCGCTCGACCTCGTGCGCGCGGTACATCCGACCGCCGCGGTCGCGGGCACGCCGCGCGGCGTCGCGCTCGCGGCGATCGCCGAGCTCGAGGGCTTCGACCGGGGCCGGTACGCCGGGCCGGTCGGCTGGGTCGACGCCGACGGCGACGGCGAGTGGGCGATCGCGCTGCGCTGCGCGCAGGTGTCGACGGATGGAACGGTGCGCGCGTATGCCGGCTGCGGCATCGTCCACGATTCGGTACCGGCCGACGAACTCGCCGAGACCGACATGAAGTTCCGGCCGATCGTCGAGGCGTTCGGCGCCCCGCCGCCGTCGCCTCCGGTGCCGTAGGCGCGGGTCGCGGCGACGTCCGCCCGCCGCCGCGCGCCCGCCGGCCCGCCGCCGCGGGCCCGCCGGCCCGCCGCCGCGCGCCCGCTCAGCCCGCCGCGAGCCGCGCCTTCTGCTGCTCGATGTCGTAGTCGGCGACCGGCCAGTCGAGCTTCATCCCTTCGAGCGCGTCGATCAGCAGGTGCTGCACCGCGAGCCGCGCGTACCACTTGTGGTCGGCGGGCACGACGTACCAGGGCGCGTGGGGCGTCGTCGTCCGGTCGAACACCGTCTGGTACGCCTCGCGGTACTTCGGCGCGAGCATCCGCTCGTCGATGTCGCCCGGGTTGAACTTCCAGTGCTTGTCGCGCCGCTCGAGCCGCTTGAGGAGGCGGTCCCGCTGCTCGTCCATCGAGATGTGCAGCATGACCTTGATGATGACGGTGCCGGATGCCGCGAGCTCGGCCTCGAACTCGTTGATCGCGTCGTACCGCCGCTCGATCTCCTCCGGCGGGGCGAGCTCGCGGACGCGTGCGATGAGCACGTCCTCGTAGTGCGACCGGTCGAACACGCCGACCATTCCGGCCTCCGGAACCTCCTTGCGGATGCGCCACAGGAAGTCGTGCGCCAGCTCCTCCTCGGTGGGCTTCTTGAAGGTCGCCAGCTGCACGCCCTGCGGGTCGACCGCGCTCATCACGTGCTTGACGATGCCGCCCTTGCCCGCGGTGTCCATCGCCTGCAGCACCAGCAGGATGCGGCGCGGGTCGTCGCCCATCTGATGGCCGGCGAACAGCTGCTCCTGCAGTTCGGCGAAGATGCCGGCGCCGACGTCGAGCGACTTCTCCGCCTCCTTCTTCTTCCCCTCGAACCCCGGCGTACTGCCCGTGTCGACGTCGGCGAGCACGAAGTCCTGCCGCACGCGCAGCACGTCCATCGGGTCGCTCGCCCAGTACTTCTCCAGCCCCACGGCGCTCCCTTCGCGGCCGCGTCCGCCGCGGCGCTCCCCCATCATCGGGGCCGAGCGGATGCCACGGCAAGGGGTCGCCGTCCCTCCTGCTCCCAGGCACCCTTACCTTTCTCAGGAACGACACGCCGCGGGCCGCGGTTCGCGGTTCGCCCGGCGTGTATTCCTGAGAAACGAGCGGAACGGCCGATCCGTTCCCGAGGACAGTACTGGGCCGGGTCAGCGTGGGAGGCGGACCTCGAGGAGCGTCGGGCCCGTGACCGCCGTGCCGAGGGCCTCGTCGAGCTCGCCGCGCGTCGCGGCGCGACGGTACTCCCAGCCGTACGCGGTCGCGAGCGCCGCGAAGTCGACCGACTGCGGCGTGTACTGCACGCGGTCGAAGGCATCGGCCGGGGCGGATGTCGCGACCTCGAGCGCATCGAAGATCGTGCCGCCGCCGTCGTTGCCGACGATCACCAGCACGCGCGGGCGGGTCTCGCCGGCGCCGATGAGCAGCGAGCCGGCGTCGTGCAGGAGCGTGAGGTCGCCGATCAGCGCGCGCGTGGTGCCACTCGCGGAGCGATGGACCGATGGCGCCGTGCCAACCGATGCGGTCGCCTCGTCCTCCCTCGCCACGGAGCCCGGCTCCGCCGCGCCCGCCGCGGTCGTGCCCGGCGGCGGGGACTGGCTCGCGACCGCGATGCCGATCGCGGTCGCCACCGTCCCGTCGATGCCCGCGAGCCCGCGATTGGCGTGCACGGGGATGCGCCGCCCCGGCACGTTGCGGTCGGCATCGCGGATCAACCGCGAGGCGCCGAGCACGAGCCGGTCGTGCGGCCAGGTCGCCGCCCACAGCGACTCGACGAGCATGCGCCGATCGATCGGCTGCCGGATGCGCGCGAGCTGATCCTTCAGGTACGCCCGCTGCGCGGCGTAGTCGCTCACGTGCCCGGTCTCGTCCACGCCGTCGCGCAGCCCGCCGGCGCGGCCGACGCCTCCGTCGCCGACGCCGGCGCCGTCGCCGACCGCGCCCGCGCCCGCCGCCTCGTCCCGCCGATCGAGCAGGATCCGGCTGGCCCGCACCCACCGCCCGGTCCACGCGCGCTCGTCGGCCGTCGGCTCGTGCGGCTCGACGGTCACGGCGCGCTCGAACCGGTCGACCGCGTGTCCCGGGTCGAACCACTCGATGCCCCAGGGCGCCACCGCGATCGTCTCGACGCCGTCGCGCTGCACGAGCCCCGGCACCTCGCGCGACAGCGTCGGATGCCCGAACACGATCGCCCGCTCGACCTGATCGCCGAACCCCGGCTCGCGCAGCAGCTCGCGATACGCGACCACGAGGTTCGGCCCGAACCGCGCCCCGCTCGTCACCTCGGCGAGCAGCGGCCACCCGCCCGCACGGGCGACCCCCTCGGCCTCCGGTCCCGCGCCGGCGCCCGCGATCACCACGGTGCGCGGTCCGTGCGCGACGCGCGCGGCGCCGAACTCAGACCTGCCCGACCGGCCCGCGCCCCGCGCGGCCGCGGCGATCGAGACCACGGATGCCGCGGCCTCCGCTCGCACCGACGGCGCCGCGTCGAGCGACTCGGCCGACGAGAGCGGCTCCCGGTACTGCAGGTTCAGGTGCACCGGGCCGGGCCCGGGATGCGGCACGAGCACGCCGTCGCCGTCGACGCCGAGCGCGGCGCGGACGGCCTCGCGTGCGAGGTGCGCCGCGGCATCCGCCTCACCCGCCCGCCCCGCGGGCGGCGCGACGTCGCGCTCGAGGCGCACCGCCCCGGCGAAGATGCCGGGCTGCACCGTGGTCTGGTTCGAGCGGATGCCGCGGAGCTCGGCCGGGCGGTCGGCGGTCGCGACGATGAGCGGCACGCCCGCGTGGTGCGCCTCGAGCACCGCGGGGTGCAGGTTGGCGACGGCGGTGCCCGAGGTCGTGACGACGACGGCCGGCCGGCCGGTCTCGACGGCCAGCCCGAGTGCCAGGAACCCGGCACCGCGCTCGTCGATGCGCACGTGCAGGCGGATGCCGCCGACGCGTTCGAGCTCCGCCGCGGCGAGCGCGAGCGCCTGCGACCGCGACCCGGGCGCGACGACCACGTCGGTCACGCCCGCGCGCACGAATTCGGAGAGCAGCGCGAGGGCGGCTGCGGTGGCGGGACTCGCGACCGTGCGGGCGGCCTCAGCCATTCGGCAGACCCGAGGGTCCGGCATCGCCGGGGCCGTCGGTGCCGTCCTTGCGACGGCGGTCGGTGCCGAGCGCGTCGTCGGGACGCGGACCCGACTCGTCGCCGCCGAGCTCCTGGTCGAGCTGCTCGAGCTCCTGCTCGAGGCGGCGGATGCGCTCCTCGTGCTCGGCATCGGCGCGCAGCCGTCGGAGGAAGTCGGGGTCGTCGTCGGGCGCGTTGCTGTGCGGGTTCGTCCGGCCGACGCGGATGGCGCGGCCGCGACCCACGATGAACCACAGCGCCGCACCGATGACGGGCACGAGCAGGATCACCACGATCCACCAGCCGCGCGGAAGACCACGGATGCGGGTGCGATCGAAGAGCGCGCAGTCCACCGCCGCGTAGATCGTGAAGACCACGGCGGCGACACCGGCGATCAACCAGAGGCGGACCATGCACCGATTCTAGGCGTGTCGCATCACGTTCGGCTGGGAGCGAGCACCCAGACGGCGCCGCCTACACTGATCGGGTGAACGCCCTCCCCGTCTGGCTCCGCTACACGCTGCTGCGCGTGCTCCTCTTCGCCGCACCGCTCGTCGTGCTCCTGGTCGCGGGCGTCACGCCGTGGATCGCCGTGCTCGTCGCCGCGCTCTTCGGGTTCAGCGCGTCGCTCATCTTCCTCCGCAAGCAGCGCGAGGCGCTCGCGCAGGACCTCTACGCCGCGCGCCACCGCGAGCAGCCGGTCGTCATGGCCGACGACGAGGCCGAGGACGCCGCGGTCGACGAGGCGGAGCAGCGCCGGGCCGAGTAGGCGCGCCGGCGGCGTCGATCGCCGAGGGGGCGACGTGCAGCCCCGCGGCATCCGTCACCGGTTCGAGCGCACGCCGCCCCGCGGCATCCGTCACCGGTTCGAGCGCACGCCGCCCCGCGGCATCCGTCACCGGTTCGAGCGCACGCCGCCCCGCGGCATCCGTCACCGGTTCGAGCGCACGCCGCCCCGCGGCATCCGTCACCGGTTCGAGCGCACGCCGCCCCGCGGCATCCGTCACCGGTTCGAGCGCACGCCGCCCCGCGGCATCCGTCACTAGTACGCGAACGCGAGCCCCATGCCGATGCCGTAGGCGAGGGCCGTCAGGCTCGCGAGCTGCAGGCCGATGATGAGCTCGCGCGGCGTGCGCGCCCAGCCGACGATGACGCACGCCGGGATCGCGGCGAGCAGCGCGAACAGCACGAGCCAGGCCGGCGGGTAGAGCAGCGCCCAGACGACGGTGATGCCGAACGGCACGAGCATGAAGACCGCGAACAGGATGCGTCCGACGAGCGGGCCGACGAGTACGGCGAGGGTGCGCTTGCGCGCGAGGCGGTCCTGCTCGACGTCGCGGAGGTTGTTCGCCATGAGCACGGCGCACGCGATGAGGCCGACGCCGACGCCGCCCGTCCACGACTCGAGGTTGACGTCGAGCGCCTGCACGTAGGTCGATCCGGCCGTCGCGACGAGCCCGAAGAACACGAAGACGAACAGCTCGCCGAGACCGAAGTACCCGTAGGGCCGCCTGCCGCCCGTGTAGAACCAGGCCGCGACGATCGCGGCGGCGCCGACCGCGAGCAGCCACCACTGCTGCGTGATCACGACGAGCGCGAGGCCGGCGACCGCCGCGACGCCGAAGAACGCGAGCGCGACCGCGAGCACCCGCTTCGGTGACGCGGCGCCCGAGCCGACCAGCCGCGCCGGGCCGACCCGGTGCTCGTCGGTACCGCGCACGCCGTCGGAGTAGTCGTTCGCGAAGTTCACGCCGACCTGCAGCGCGAGCGCGACGACGAGCGCGAGGACCGCGCGCCACGGATGGAACGGCTCGTCGAGGTAGCCGAGCAGCACGACCGCGGCGCCCGTGCCGAGCGCGACCGGCGCGATCGCGAGCGGAAGGGTGCGCAGGCGCGCGCCGCCCACCCAGTCGCGGAACGTCGCCGGCCCGCGCTGCGCGCGGGGGGCTCCCGCGGCGACCTTCGCCGGGTTGCCGGAGCGCCCGTTCGTGCGGGACTTCGACGGCTTGGCGGCCTGGTCGGGTCGAGCGGACTCGGCTGACTGCGTGCGCTGGGTCTTCGGGCGTGCCACCCCGACATGCTATTCCGCGCGCCTATGCACCGGCTCCGCCGGCCGCGCCGCCGACGGCGGCTCGGGCGAGGGCGGATGCCGCGACCCGGTCGGGCTTGCCCGAGGCGAGTCGCGGCAGCTCGTCGACCACCACGACGCGCACGGGTCGGCCGGCGGGCGGCAGCCCCGCGGCATCCGTCGCCGCACGCAGCGCGTCGAGCGCGCCCGGCGCAGGCGCGCCCGCACCGGCGCCGACGACCGCGGCCCGCTCGCCCCACTCGGCATCGGGTACCGCCACCACGACGGCGTCGGCGAATCCGTCGACGCCGTGCACCGCGCGCTCGACCTCTCCGAGCACGACCTTGACGCCCCCCGAGTTCATCACGTCGTCGGCGCGACCGGTGATGCGCAGCCGGCCGTCGTCGCGGATCGAGCCGAGGTCGCCGGTGCGGTACCAGCGACGCCCGTCGGCGTCGAGGGCGAAGGCGCGCGCCGTGCGTTCGGGGTCGTCGAGGTAGCCCTCGGCGAGCATCCGTCCGGCCAGCTGAACCTCGCCGTCGACGATGCGCACGTCGACGCCGGGCAGCGGGGTGCCGTCGTAGACGCATCCGCCCGCGGTCTCGCTGGCCCCGTAGGTGCGATGCACGCACGCGCCGAGGGCGGCGGAACGCTCGACGAGACCCGTCGGGGCGGCCTGGCCGCCGAGCAGGATCGCCTCGAACGAGCCCAGCGCCGCGCGAACCGAGCGGTCGGCATCTGCCGCCTCGACGAGGCGCGCGAGCTGCACGGGCACGAGCGAGGTGAACCACGGCCGGTCCGGGTCGAGGGTGCGGGCCGCCGCGACGAACGCCTCCGGCGTGAACCCGCCCGCGGGCATGACCGCCGGTTCGGTGCCGGCGACGAGCGAGCGCACGAGCACCTGGATCCCCGCGATGTACGTCCCCGGGAGCGCGAGCAACCACTGTCCGTGCACGCCGCCGAACCACGCCGAGGTCGCCCCTGCGCTCGCGCGGAGCGCGGCACCCGAGAGCGCCACGCGCTTCGGCCGGTCGGTCGATCCGCTGGTCTCGACGACCACGGCGACCTCGTCGTCGACGAGCGTCTCGATCGGATCCGTCGGTTCGACCTCCCCGTGGATCGGCAGCACGGCGAGCCCATCGAGGAGCACCGCCTCGCGCAGCTGCGCCACCAACCGCGGCACATCACCGGCCGGAACCCGGATGAGGGGTTTCATCGCGACCCGTGTAACCGGGAGATGCGGTTGCGCACCGCCGAGGCACCGGGGCCGCCCGGCCAGTGCAGGTCGCCCGACCCCCCGCTCAGTAGTGCCACGGGAACGCACCCCAGTCGGCGTCGCGCTTCTCGAGGAACGAGTCGCGTCCCTCGACCGCCTCGTCGGTGCCGTACGCGAGCCGGGTCGCCTCCCCCGCGAACACCTGCTGGCCGACGAGCCCGTCATCGACCGCGTTGAACGCGAACTTCAGCATGCGGATCGCCGTCGGCGACTTCGTGAGGATCGTGCGCGCCATCGCGATCGCCTCGCGCTCGAGGTCGGCGTGCGGCACGACCCGGTTCACGGCGCCCATCTCGTACGCACGGTCGGCCGAGTACTCCTCGGCGAGGAAGAACACCTCGCGCGCGAACTTCTGCCCGACCTGGCGGGCCATGTACGCCGACCCGTATCCGGCGTCGAAGCTGCCGACGTCGGCATCCGTCTGTTTGAACCGCCCGTGCTCGCGGCTGGCGATCGTGAGGTCGCAGACGACGTGCAGCGAGTGGCCGCCGCCGGCCGCCCAGCCCGGCACGACCGCGATGACGACCTTCGGCATGAACCGGATGAGCCGCTGCACCTCGAGGATGTGCAGGCGCCCGGTGGATGCCGCGGCCGCGGGATCGCGGACGACCTCGCCCTCGGCGGCCGAGTACTGGTAGCCGTCACGGCCGCGGATGCGCTGGTCGCCGCCGGAGCAGAACGCCCAGCCGCCGTCCTTCGGGCTCGGCCCGTTGCCGGTGAGCAGCACCACGCCGATGCGCGGGTTCGTGCGGGCGTCCTCGAGCGCGCGGTACAGCTCATCGACCGAGTGCGGGCGGAACGCGTTGCGCACCTCCGGCCGGTCGAACGCGATGCGCGCGATGCGGCCGTCGATCGAGTGGTGATAGGTGAGGTCGGTGAAACCGGCTCCGCCGGTGACGGATGCCGCGGCATCCGTCCACTCGCTCGGATCGAACAGCTCCGACACCTCGACTGCCATGGCGTCCAGCCTACTTCCGGCCGACCGGGTGGCAGACTCGTCGCATGAGCGCCGTCGCCCTGCCGCCCCTGCACGACCTGCTCGCGACCGCACGCGTCGTCGCGCTCCCGCTCGTCACTCGATTCCGGGGCATCGACGTTCGCGAGGCGCTGCTGCTCGAGGGCCCGGAAGGATGGACCGAGTTCTCGCCCTTCGCGGAGTACGACGACGACGAGGCCGCCACCTGGCTCGCCGCCGCGATCGACTTCGGCTGGAATCCGACCCCGGCCGCGCACCGCGACCGTATCCCGGTGAACGCGACCGTGCCCGCCGTCGACGCCGACGAGGTGCCGGCCGTGCTCGAGCGGTTCCCGGGGTGCCGCACCGCGAAGGTCAAGGTCGCGGCATCCGACCGGCCCCTCGAGCAGGATGTCGCGCGCGTGCGCGCCGTGCGGGCGGCGATGGGCCCCGAGGGGCGCATCCGCGTCGACGCGAACGGCGGGTGGAACATCGACGAGGCCGAGCACGCGATCCACGCGCTCGCGCCCTTCGACCTCGAGTACGTCGAGCAGCCGTGCGCGAGTGTCGGCGAGCTCGCCGAGATCCGCACGCGCACGAAGTACATGGGCATCCCGATCGCGGCCGACGAGAGCGTGCGCCGCGCCGGCGACCCGCTCGCGGTCGCCGCGGCCGGCGCCGCCGACCTCCTCGTCGTGAAGGCCGCGCCGCTCGGCGGCATCCGTCGCGCCCTGGACATCGTCGAGCGTGCCGGCCTGCCCATCGTCGTCTCCAGCGCGCTCGACACGAGCGTCGGGCTCGCGATGGGGGCGCACCTGGCCGCCGCCGTTCCCGTGCTCGTGTACGACTGCGGCCTCGGCACGGCCTCGCTGCTCGCGGCGGATGTCGCGGGGGAACCGCTGCGGCCGAGCGGCGGCGCGATCGAGGTCCGGCGCGTCGAGCCCCACTCCGAGCTGCTCGACCGGTACGCCGCCGACGGCGACCGCACGGCGTGGTGGATCGCACGGCTCGAGCGCTGCCACGGCGTGCTCGCCGGCGAAACCGCCTGATCAACAGTCGGATCGGATGAACCAGGGAAGCTGAGGAATGCCCCCGATTCTGGGGGTGTCGGGCCGGCGAACTCGGGGAGGACCCTGAGTCCATCAGCGTCGATCGGGTGCATCCTCGGATGCGGCGGACGGTCGACGGCCGTTCCAACCCGAATCGAAGTGGAGTGACCATGATCTCGAGGACCATGACCAACATCGGCGCCGGCATCGGCCTGGCCGCCGCGATCACGCTCGGCAGCGGCATGGCCGCGTACGCGCACGACTGCTACATCCCCAACCGTTCGGCCCAGGGCAATGCCGGCGTCTCGCACTCGAAGGCCTGGTTCACGCTGTACATTCCGGACGCCCTCGCGGGAGACGTCGAGAACGGCGTGATCACGTCCGAGCAGGCGGAGTGCATCTTCGAGCTGTACACCGCGGGCGGCGGGCCCGAGGTCGTCTCGATCATGGGCAAGGGGGCCGTGGGCCAGGACGGCCTCATCGGCGCGAGCAACCCGAACGAGTGGCTGATGTCGAACGGCAAGGGCGTCGACCACTTCTTCGACACCTTCGGCGGCCTGATCTTCGGCAGCTACGAGGAGTGCGGCGCGTCCTTCCCGGCGTGACCGCCTCCGCAGGTGTGAGGCGGTGTCCGGCGGCGGGGGAACCCGCCGGACACCGCGCACGGCCCGCAGTCCCGATTTCGGGGCTGCGGGCCGCGGAGTTCGAGCGGAGCAGCGCACACCGACTCCGCCCGAACGAGCTCAGTCGATGCCCGAGTCGCCGCGAGCGACGACGGCCCCTGGGCGCCGCAGGCGGGGTGCGGTGATGATCACCGCGGCCGCCAGGGCAGCCAGCGCGAGCAGCCCGACGAGCACGGCCTGCGTGCCCGTGAGCCCCAGCGCGCCCACCACAGTGAGCGGGGTCGCCACCTCGACACCGGATGCCACGCCGACGAGCCGGACGTGGTGCCCCTCGAGCTCGGTGCCCTCGGGGACGGCCACGTCGAACGCGACCGTCCCGTCGGCTCCGGCCGACTGCGCCTGGAGGAGCTGCGGAGTCGAGTGCAGCCAGACCTGCACGAGTTCGCCCGGCTCGAAGCCGGAGCCCGCCACCCCGAGCGTCGAGCCCGCCTGAACCGAGCCGGCGCTGAGGCGAACGATCGGCGCGGTGGCCGCCGCGGTGCGCTCGGCGCCGTCGGCGGGAGCCGCGGCATCCGGCGTCGTGGCGGCGGTCGACCCGGAGGTCGCGCGGGGCTTGCCCTTCCCGGCGCCGGGGCCCGTGACCTTCTGGTCGTCGACGAGCACGGCGGCCGTGCGCGCCGGGATCGTCAGCGTCCCGGTCTTCGCCTTCCACTTCGTCTCCTTGACCACCTCGTCGACACCGGTCTGCAGCGGCTTGGCGAGCGTGAAGTCACGGCCGGCGAGCCCGTCGATCGCCTCGGTGATCGGCTCGCCCGAGGCATTGAACACGACGAGCGCACCCTCGAGTGCCTGGTCGACGTCCTCGCCGACCAGGTCGTCGATGAGCATCACGATGAGGCCGTCCGTGGCATCCGCCCCACTGTTCGGGAACGACACCTTCTGCTCGATGAGCTCGGCCGAGCCCAGCTGCAGCAGGTCGACGCTCGAGCGCACGCGCAGGAGGTCGAGCGCGGACGCCTCGGCCGCGGCGATGTCCTCGGCGGTCGGCTTCAGCGCCGGGTCGGCCAGCAGCTCCGCCATGACCGGCCAGTGGTCCTCGTTGTCGGCCTGCATCGGCAGGCCCGACCCGAAGGTCGACTCCTGGCCGGTCCAGTCGATCCGGTTGAACCAGTCGCCCGAGTTGTAGCTGTTGCGGTCGAGCGACTTCGAGCGGAGCAGCTCGGTGCCGGCGTGCCAGAACGACGGGCTCTGCGAGAACGTCACGGTCGCGAGCGACAGCGTGTTCATGCGGATCCGGTCGGCCATCGACGTCTCCTGCGGGAGCTTCAGCACCCCGAGGTCGAAGAGCGTCTCGTTGTCGTGCGCATCGACGTAGTTGATGACCTCGTCGGGCTCGTCGGCGTACCCGGCGGGCGCGCCGTTGTAGTCGACCTCGGCGCCGGTCTTCACCACGCCGTCGTACCCGGTGAACTCGAAGTCGCGCAGGTTGCCCGCGAGGCCGATCTTCACGAGGTCGGTCTGCTGGCCCAGGTTCCGAACCTGATCGGCGGACCGCGTCGGCAGGCCGTTCGGCTCGCCCGCGAGGCCGGTGCCGAAGCCCTGCTCGTACTTCGAGTCGCCCGCGACCGGGCTGCCGCCGTGCACGCCGTCGCGCAGCCGGTCGTTGAACGTCGCGATGCCGGTGCCGCCGAGCTGACCCTGCGTGGCCTGCACGAACCTGGCGTTGTCCGCGACCTCGCCGAAGTTCCAGCCCTCCCCGTAGAGGAACACCGCCGAGCCGTCGACGCCGTCCTCGGCGAGCGTGAGCTCGTCGAGCGCGGCGCGCACCGCCAGCAGGTTGTCCTTCGAGTGGTGGCCCATCAGGTCGAACCGGAAGCCGTCGACCTTGTACTCCGTGACCCAGAGCACGGTCGAGTCGACCATGAGCTTCTCGGCGACGGCGTGCTCGGTCGCGACGTTCTGGCAGCACGTCGAGGTCTCGACGCCGCCGGTGGCGTTCAGGCGGTGGTAGTACCCGGGCACGACCCTGTCGAGCACCGACTTCTCCCCCTGGCCCGACTGCGCCGTGTGGTTGTAGACCTCGTCGAGCACGACCTGGAGACCCGTGGCGTGCAGCGCACCGACCATCTCGCGGAACTCGGCGACGCGAGCGCCGCCCTCGGGGTCGACCGCATAGGAGCCCTCGGGCGCCTGGAAGTGGTACGGGTCGTAGCCCCAGTTGAATCCGTCGAGGTCGCGGATCCCCTCGATGCAGGCCTGCTGCTCCGCCGACGCCGGACCGAACGACTCGAGGTCGCAGTCGGGGGTCGCCTGCTGGTCGCGGCGCTCCTCGATCGTCGCGATGTCGAAGGTGGGCAGCAGGTGCACCGTGTTGATGCCGGCCGCGGCGAGCTCGCGCAGCTGCGCGGTGCCCGCGCTGTCGCGCGTGAAGGCCCGGTAGGTGCCGCGCTCCGCCTCGGGCACCGTCTCATCGGTGATCGAGAAGTCGCGCACGTGCAGCTCGGTGATCGCCCGGTCGACCTGTCGGTCGACGACGGGTGCGGGCGTCTCGGCCCACAGCTCGGGCGCGAGCGACTCGTCGTCCAGGTCGACGACGACGGTGCGTGCCGAGTTCACGGTGAGCGCGACCGAGTACGGGTCGGTCACCGAGTTCAGCTCGACCTGCCCGGTCGAGGTTGCGTAGACCTCGACGAGCCAGCGGTACTCGTCGCCGGCGTCGACGCCGTCGGCCACCGACCAGGCACCGGATGCCGCGTCGAACGTCGCGGGCAGCACCTGCGGGTCGCCCGTCGAGCCCGCGTCCCAGACCTGCGCGGAGACCGACTTCGCGGTCGGGGCCCACACCGTCAGGGTGGGCGCGCCGTCGTCGAACGAGGCACCGAGCGCAGCGGATGCCACGCCCTCGGCGTAGAGGTCGTCGAGCACGCCCGGTAGCTGCACGCCGGTCATCGCGGTCAGGGCGTCGCCCTGCCGCTGCGCGACCTGCAGCTCACCGGTGACGAGCTCGGCCACCGCAGCCCGGTCCAGGCCGACGGGACGCAGGGCGACGTAGCTCGCGAGGTGCGGGAACTTCGCCGTGAGCGCCTCGCCGATGCCGGCGGTGTCGACGGCGAGCTCGACCGACTCGTCTGCGCCGGTCACGGCGCCGTCGGCGCTGCCGAGCCCGCCGGTCCCCGCGAACTCGAGCGTGTACGCGAGATCGGCCGCGTTCGCACCGCCGAGGAGCGACGCCGGCCAGGCGAGCGTCTCGGCATCGAGCCAGTAGGCCCGCTGCTGACCGGTGCCGGCGAGCGGCGGGTCGGCGACGACGACCTCGAGCACGTGGGTCTCGAGCGTGTACCGGAAGGTGACGAACTCGCCGTCCTTCGCGACGACGAACGAGATGTTGCCGCCGTTGCGGACGCCGTCGGCGCCGTAGTTCTCATCCCACGAACGGCCGTGCGCGACCTTCACCTCGTACGCGCCGGCCGGCAGGCCGTCGGTCGAGAACTCGTACACGCCGTCCTTGTCGCCGTCCTGGGCGAACGTCGCCATGCAGTCGGGCTGCCAGTCGCCGGGGCATCCGAGCTCGGACTGCAGGTTGCCCGGAAGGGTCACGATCGGACCTTCGGCGGTCGACGAGAACACCTTGGTGCGCGGGTCCCAGTAGAAGGTGACGGGGCCGCCGGCGGTCGTGTACGTCACGTTCGCGCCGCCCTCGGCGCCGTTCGCGCCGTAGTTGAGGTCCCAGCTCCCGTTGATCGCGACCTTGTACTCCCAGGTGCCGGCGGGGATGTCGAACGTGCCCTCGTAGATCCCGTCGGCGCGCTCGGTGAGCTTCGCCGCCTCGCAGCCGGGTGCCCAGTCGCCCGCGCAGCCCATCTCCGAGTTGTGGCTGCCGGGAATCGTCACGAGGTCGATCTCGGTCTCCGGCTGCTCCTCGACGACGAGGTTCACCGCGTTGCCGATCGAGGCGTAGGTGGATGCCGCGGCACGCTGCCCCGCGGCATCCGTCGAGATCGCGCGGTACTCGACGAGCGTGCCCGGGGCGAGCCCGGTCGTGTCGTGGAACACGCGCGGCGTGGTGTCCTCGGCGGTGCCGAGCGACGTCCAGTCGGCGGAGCCGGCGACGCGCCAGGCGAAGCTCGTCTCCTGCCAGGTGGCGTCGTCGACGTCGGCCGAGACCGGCGTGATGCCGGTGACGCCGGCGCCCGCTGCGGGCATATCGACCGTGATGGCGGATGCCGCCTCGGGGGCGGTCACCTGCCGGTCGGCCTTCAGCACCACGGCGCCGAGCGCCGGCACGGTGACGGATGCCACGCCCTCGCCGTTCGCGGTGACGGCGTCGCCACCGCCGTACAGCACCTCGAACGCGCCATCCGCCGTCAGCGTGGGCACGTCGACGGCCTTCGCCTCGGTCGCGTTGTTCACCGCGACCAGGTACTCGACCTTCTCGTCACGGTCGACGCGGCTGAACGCGTACACGCCCGCGCCGTCGGCGACGTAGCGCTCGATCTGCGCGCCCTGCTCGAGCGCCGGGTGCGCCTCGCGCAGCTCGGCGAGGGCCGCGATGTGCGTGTAGAGCGGCGCGTCGGTGCCGTAGCGGTCGACGCTGCCGGCGTTCTCGCCCGTGACGAGCGGCTGGTTCACGTACTCATCGACCTGGCTCGCGAAGAGCGTCTGCCGGGCGTCCTTGTCGCCGCCCGTGCCGGCGAAGCCCTGCTCGTCGCCGTAGTAGACGACCGGCTGGCCGCGCGTGAGGTACATGAGCTCGTGCGCGAGCTCGTCTCGCTGCAGCGCGGTGTCGCCGGAGTTCGCGAGGAAGTAGCCGATGCGGCCCATGTCGTGGTTGCCGAGGAAGGTCGGCAGCGCCGTCGCCGAGGAGTCCGGCGTCGTGTACCAGTCGTCACCCGCGAACAGCGACTGCAGGTTCTTCGCCGAGTTGCCGGCGGCGAACGAGACGGCCTGCGACTGGAAGGTGAAGTCGAGCACCGAGTTCATGTCGGTCTTGCGCACGTACGGCGAGAGCTTCACCGGGTCGGCGTCGTAGACCTCGCCGAACATGAAGAAGTCGGGCTTACCGGTGGCGTGGGCGTAGTCGAGGACCTCGGTCGACCACTTCTCCCAGAACTCGAAGTTCACGTGCTTGGCGGTGTCGATGCGGAAGCCGTCGATGCCGAGGTCGACCCAGTCCTGGTAGACCTGCACGAAGCCGTTCACGACGGTCGGGTCCTCGGTCATGAGGTCGTCGAGGCCGACGAAGTCGCCGAAGGTGACCGACTCGCCGGTCCAGGTCGAGTCGCCGCGGTTGTGGTAGACGGTCGGGTCGTTGAGCCACGCCGGGACCTTGACGTCCGCCTCCTCGGCCGCGATCGTCGGCGTGTACGGGAAGCTCGTCGCCGGGTCGAGGTCGGGGAAGTCGGGGCTTCCCGCGACCGTGCTCGGGTCGAACACGTTCCCGGCCGCGTCACGGTAGGGCGAGGTGGCCTTGTCGATGTACGAGTACTGGCCCTCCTCGTACGAGATCACGTCGGCCGTGTGGTTGGTGATGATGTCGAAGTAGACCTTGATGCCCTTGGCGTGCGCCTCGGCGATCAGCGCCTCGAGCTCGGCGTTCGTGCCGAGGTGGGGGTCGATCTGGGTGAAGTCGGTGATCCAGTAGCCGTGGTAGCCGGCCGACGCGTTCGCGCCCTCGCCCTGCACCGGCTTGTTCTTGAAGCTCGGCGTGAACCAGATCGCGCTGGTGCCGAGGCCCGCGATGTAGTCGAGGTTGTCGCGGATGCCCTGGATGTCGCCGCCGTGGTAGAAGCCCTTGTCGGTGGGGTCGAAGCCGTGGTCGAGACGGTCGCCGGCGATGCCCGCGGTGTCGTTCGACGCGTCGCCGTTGGCGAAGCGGTCGGTCATGACGAAGTAGAAGTTCTCGGTGCTGCCCGGCTGACGAACGGGTGCGGCCACGAGTGCGGCATCCGCCTGCTCGTCGTAGCCGCCGGCGGTGCTCAGCAGCTCGAGGCCGACGCGCTTCTGGGCGTCGTCGAACACGACGCGCACGTCGGTGTCGCCCGCGACGGTCAGCGGGATGTTGTCGCCGCCGCCGTTCAGGCCCCAGCTCGCGTCCCACGTGTCGTTCGCGGCCACCTTGTACTCGTACGAGCCCGCGGGAACCGTGAACTCGGCGGCGTACAGGTCCGGGGTGTCGGTCGGCAGCAGGTGCGTCGCCTCGCAGGCCGGCTGCCAGTCCTCCGAACAGCCGAGTTCGCTCTGCAGCGAACCGACGAGCGCGAACGTGTCGCCCTCCTCGGCCGCCGCCGCGAGGGGAACGACCGCGAGAACGGATGCCGCGACGGCGCCCGTGATCCCCGATGCCACCCATGTCCGAGCACGCGCCCGTTGCGTCATCCTTGACTCCCGATTCCGGCACGACGACGTGCCACTGACATTGGGAGCGAACGTACCAGCGGGAAGGACCTTAATGCAAGCGCTTACACTCGGTGCCTGGATCCGCGGACCAGGGCCGCATGAGGACGGGGCGCCGCAGGGTCGATGCGCCCCGATCGGGTGACGAAATCGCTTGCACTCTCGCCGTGCGCGACACGGCCGGTGAACGCAGAAGAGCCGCCCATCTCTGGGCGGCTCTTCTGGAATGGTTGTCCGGCGGTGTCCTACTCTCCCACAGGGTCGCCCCTGCAGTACCATCGGCGCTGCGAGTCTTAGCTTCCGGGTTC
>NZ_JBOCIG010000010.1:0-123364 GCF_050565425.1 Agromyces sp. GXS1127 | reverse complement strand
CAGGAGAACACGGGGTTCAAAAAATTGGCATTGAACATAGTGCACGCTGTTGAGTTCTCAAGGAACGGACGCACCCGACAGACCAACCCGAAACCGAGCCAGCCCCACCAGGGCAACTTCCCTACTGTACCACCACCGCCTTCCGAGACGCTGGGCGTTCTGGTGGTGATCGGTGTTCCCAGGCTTGAAGCAACCGAGTCGCACGAGGCGCCTACGAGGCTGTTTGGCTGGGATTCGCTGCCTGCCCCGTTCGCTTCTCGCTCCCGGCTGCCGTGGCAACGAAGAAGAATCTACGTGCCGCCGAACCCCCGGGCAAATCGGGCCTGCATCCCGGGCGTGTCGCGCGTCTCAGGGCGGTCCGACGCCCGCTCAGCGCGCGGCGGGTCGGCAGGCGGCCCGCGGCATCCGCTCAGCTGCCGATGGAGCCCGGGAACGACCGAGGGCCCCCGCGGCCGAAGCCGGCGGGAGCCCTCGAGGTCGTCGCGACGGGTGCGCGGGTCACAGCCCCGAGTACGCGTGCAGGCCCTTGAAGAAGAGGTTCACGACGGTGAAGTTGAAGAGGACGGCCGAGAAGCCGATGATCGCGAGCCAGGCCGAGCGCGAGCCGCGCCATCCGCGCGTCGCACGAGCGTGGATGTATCCGGCGTAGACCACCCAGATGATGAAGGTCCAGACCTCCTTGGTGTCCCAGCCCCAATAGCGGCCCCAGGCCTTCTCGGCCCAGATGGCACCCGCCATGAGCGTGAAGGTCCAGAGGATGAAGCCCACGATGTTCACGCGATACGCGAGGTTCTCGAGCGCCGTCGAGTCGGGCAGGGTCGCGAGGAAGGACTTCTTCAGCGAGTCGGCGGTGGCGGCGACCGCCTCACGGCGCGACTGCATGAGCTGCACGACCGACAGCGCGAACCCGAGGGCGAAGAACCCGACGGCCGAGGTCGCGACGAACACGTGGATCACGAGCCAGACCGACTGGAGCGCAGGCGGCAGCGGCACCACGCTCACGTAGAAGTTCACCGTCGCGACCCCGAGCAGCACGAGCACCAGCCCGGTCACGAACGTGCCGAGGAACCGCAGGTCGGTCTTCGCGATGAGCAGCACCAGCAGGAAGACCGAGGTGATGACGAGCGTGCCCGTGAGCGCGAACTCGTACATGTTCGCCCACGGCACGCGGCCCGCGGCGAAGCCGCGCAGCACGGTCGCGGCGAGGTGCAGCGCCCAGGCGATCACGGTCATCGCGACGGCGACGCGCAGCGACGGCGAGCGGCCGTAGTCGACGGATGGCGCGGCGCCCGCGCCGTTCCGTCCGGCGCGCCCGACCGCTCCCCTGCCGACGCGCGGCGGTGCCGCGGTGGTGCCGCCGGCGGAGCCGGCGGCGGCGGGAGCCGGCGCGGACGCACCGTGCAGCACGGGCTCGCGCACGGACGCGGCGTCAGCGGCGGCGGCGTTCTCCGGGACCGCCGCGGCCGCGGCATCCGTCGCCTGCGCCGACGCGGCCGAACGACGGGCCAGGTCGATCGCGTACGCGATGAACGCGATCGCGTACACGGCCATCGCCGAGTACACGGCGATGATGGAGATCTCGTCGAGCGTCACTGTTCCACCTTACGTCGAAGGATTCTCGGGTCTGCGCGGGTCATCAGGCGCAGCGGCGGCCGGGCCGGCGTGACGGTCGGCGAACTCCTCGACCGCGCGCTCGAGCCCGGGGTCGTCGCCGCGCGCGAGGCCCGCGTACTCGAGCACGACCCGTCCGTCCGGCCGCGTCACCGCCTTCACCCACATGCGGCGGCGCGGCACGAAGAGCGAGAGCAGCAGGCCGCCGAGGATCAGCAGCGCGAACACGAGCACCCAGATCTGCGAGGGGTCGTGGTGCACGTCGAACGAGGCGAAGCGCGGCACGCTCTGGGAGAAGTCGTCGCCGGCGGCATCCGGCGACGCCGTCTCGAACTCGACGGTGCCGAGCCCGTTCGGCAGCTCCGTCGACTCGCCGGGCATGAGCTCGACCGAGTCGACGCCCGTCTGCCCGCCCGTGAGCTGCTCCATGCCGCTCGTGTCGAGCTGGTACACCGAGCGGGGCGTGCCGTCGTCGATGCCGAGGTCGCCCGAGTAGACGTTCAGCGTCAGCACCGGGTAGACGAGGTCGGGATAGGTCGACGTGTACGCGCCCGTCGAGAGCGTCGACTGCGTCGGGTAGAAGAAGCCGACCATCCCGATCTGCTCGTCGAGGCCGTCCGGCACCTTGATGACGCCGATCGAGGTGAGGTTCGCGTCCTGCGGGAGGAACGGGACCGAGTCGGTGAAGACGACCTCGCCGTCGGGATCGCGCACCGTGATGGTCGGCGCGTAGCCGTTGCCGAGCAGGTACACGTCGGTGCCGTACTCGTAGAGCGGCTCGTTCACCTTCACGTCGCGATCGGACGATCCGTCGGGCCCGTCGATCGTGACGTGCGCCGTGAAGTCGATGGGCTGGCCGAGCGCGTCGGCGTTCTCGGTCTCGTAGACGGCATCGAGCTCGTCGAGCGTCAGGCGGTACGGCGTGAGCCGGCCGTCGTCGAAGAAGCGACCGGGGTTGAACGAGTCGTAGGCCGCCAGCGTGTTCACGAACGACTGGCCCTCGACGATGACGCGCTGGCCGTTGAAGCCGAACCCGCCGCCGATCGCGACCGCGACGAGCACGCCGAGGAGTGCGGTGTGGAAGACCAGGTTGCCCGTCTCGCGGAGGTAGCCGCGCTCGGCCGAGACCGAGGGCGTGCCGCGCTGGTCGTAGCGCTCGACGCGGTAGCCGGCCTTCCTGAGGTCGGCGGCCGCGCCGGCGATCGCGGCCTCGGCGGCCGCGTCGGCATCCGCGTGCGCGTCGGCGTCGGCGTCGCGTTCGAGCTCGCGCTCCGTGTACGCCGACAGCCGCGCCAGCCGCACGGGCGTCCTCGGCGGGCGGGCGCGGAGCGCCTCGAGGTGGTGCTTCGTCCGCGGGATGATGCAGCCGATGAGCGAGACGAACAGCAGCAGGTAGATCGCCGAGAACCAGACCGACGTGTAGACGTCGAACATCTGGAACGAGTCGAGCACCGGCGCGAGGTCGGGGTTGTCGGCGAAGTACTGCACGACGCCGTTCGGGTCGCTGGAGCGCTGCGGCACGAGCGAGCCGGGCACGGCGGCGATGGCGAGCAGCAGCAACAGCAACAGCGCGGTGCGCATGCTCGTGAGCTGGCGCCACGCGAAGCGAAGCCATTCGAGCGGGCCGAGCTTCGGTGCGGTGACGGATGACTCCGGGCCGGGCGACCCCGCGGCGGACGCGCCGCCGACGCCCTCCGTGCCGGCCGTTCCCGCCGTGCCGTCGTCGTAGTCGGCCGGGCGCAACGGGTCGACGCCCGTGTCGCGCGCAGACGCGGCATCCGCTCGCTCAGCCTCAGATCGCCGGGACGAAACCACTGATCACCGCCTGCAACTCGTACATCCAGATGGTCCAGAGGCCCGACACCATGAGCAGGCCGATGACGACGAGCAGGCCGCCGCCGATGAGGTTCACGGCGCGGATGTGCCGCCGCACGAACGCGAGCGCGTTCGCCGCCCAGCCGAAGCCGAGGGCGACGAGCACGAACGGGATGCCGAGGCCGATGCAGTACGCGAGCCCGAGCAGCGCGCCGCGACCGGCCGAGGCCGAGTCGGCGCTCAGCGCGAGCACGACCGCGAGCGTCGGGCCGATGCACGGCGTCCAGCCGAGGCCGAACACGATGCCGAGCAGCGGCGCGCCCGCGAGCCCGGTGGCCGGCCGCCACGACGGCTTGAACGTGCGCTGCAGGAACGTGAACTGCCCGATGAAGACCAGTCCCATGACGATGAGGACCACGCCGAGCACGCGGATGATGAGGTCGGACCAGCGCGCGAGCCACGCCCCGAGCACGCCGAACGCGGTCGTGAAGATGAGGAACACGAGCGTGAAGCCCGCGATGAAGAGGAGCACGCCGACGAGCAGCCGACGTCGCGCCCGGCGCTGCTCGTCGGCCTCGGCGCTCGCGTCGGCGAACCCCCCGAGGTAGCCGAGGTAGCCGGGGACGAGGGGCAGCACGCACGGCGACAGGAACGACACGAGCCCCGCGGCGAGCGCGATGGGCAGCGCAGCGAGCAGCTGCCCGCTGAAGACGATCTCCCCGAGGTCCATGTCGTGCCCGCGCCGCTACGCCGTCGCGGCCTCGTCGACGAGGTCGCCGACGATGGTCTCGAGGATCGACGCGTCCTTCAGCTGCCCGAGGATGCGCGCCGCCACCCGGCCCTCGGCGTCGAGCACGAGCGTCGTCGGCACGGCCGCCGGCGGCACGTCGCCTGCGAACGCGTACTGCACGGCGCCGTCGTTCGCGTCGACGATCGACGGGTAGGTGATGCCGAAGCTCTCCTCGAAGGATGCCGCGGTCGCGGCCTGGTCGCGGACGTTCACACCGACGAACGCGGCCCCGTTCCCGTCGAACTCCTCGAACACCTGCTGGAGCATGGGCGCCTCGGCCCGGCACGGTGCGCAGCCGGCGTACCAGAAGTTGACGACCGTCACCTCGCCGAGCAGGTCGGCCGAGTCGATCGCGTCGCCCTCGATGCTCGTGCCCGCGAACTCGACGGGCTCGCCGCGCTGGTCGGCCGGGAACTCCGAGATCGTGCCGTCGCCGGCGATGTAGCCCTTGCCGCTCCCCTCGCGGTACTGCTCGGCGAGCGGGTCGCTCGAGCAGCCGGCCAGCGCGACGACGGATGCCACGGCGAGCGCGGCGGCGAGCATCCCGCGCCTCGGCGATCGAGGAGCACGCGAAGCGCGCGCATCGAGATCCATCACACCGCCCCCACGTCCGTGGCCTGCGACTGGAGCCCGGCGGCCGGGTCGCGGTATCCCACCTCGACGAAGCGGCGGCCGCGACGCTCGAACGTCGTGATGCTCGAGAGCGCGCAGCGGCGGCGGCGCGGGTCGTGCGCGAGCGACTTCCCGGCGACGCGCCGGTGCACCATCCAGATCGGCAGCTGGTGGCTGACCATCACGACGTCGCCGTCGTCGACGGAATCGGCGGCCTGCGTCATCGCCTCGAGCATGCGGTCGGCGATCGAGCGGAACGGCTCGCCCCAGCTCGGCTCCCATGGGTTGACCAGGAAGGCCCAGTTGCGCACGTCGCGGAGCGCGGAGTCGCGACCCGACATCCGCTTGCCCTCGAACCGGTTGGTCGGCTCGATGATGCGGTCGTCGATCGTCGGCTCGAGGTGGAAGGCCTTCGCGATCGGCTCGGCGGACTGCTGCGTGCGCTGCAGGGGCGACGAGACGAGGGATGCCACGGGTCGCTTGCGGGCGACGAGGTCGACCGCCGCTGCCTCCGCCATCGCGCGGCCGAGGTCGCTCAACCCGAATCCGGGGAGACGGCCGTAGAGCACGCCCTGCGGGTTGAAGACCTCGCCGTGGCGCACGAGATGGATCTGCTCGGCCGGCACGCCCTCCAGTCTACGAAGCGGTTCCCTCGGAATCCGCCGAGCGCCGCCTGCGGTGGTCGAGTAGCACCGAAGACGCGTTTCGAGAACACGCGCGGTCTCGATACGCCGCTGCGCGGCTACTCGACCGCCGGAGGCGGAATCCGCGGCCGGTAGGATGGCCTGTCGTGAACACGCGCACCCTCGTCAAGCAGCTCGCCGCCCTTCCCGACGGCCCGGTCACCGTCGCCGGCTGGGTCGAGACGGTCCGCGATCAGAAGAAGGTGCAGTTCATCATCCTGCGCGACGAGTCGGGCGCGGTGCAGCTCGTGAACCCGGCCGTGCGCGAGCTCGACCCCGAGGGCGTCAGCGTCGGGGCGGCCGAGGCGTTCGCGCTCACCGAGCAGATCTCGGCGCTCGGCCACGGCACGTTCATCACCGTCACCGGACAGCTGAAGCACGACGAGCGCGTCAAGCTCGGCGGCCTCGAGGTGAAGATCGAGTCGCTCGACGTCGTGACCGAGGCCGAGGAGACGCCGATCGCGGCCGACTCGAGCCTCGACAAGCGCATGGACTGGCGCTTCCTCGACCTCCGCCACCCGAAGCAGAACCTCATCTTCCGCGTGCAGACGACCTTCCTGCATGCGCTCCGCACCTACTGGGTGGAGCGGGACTGGGTCGAGATCCAGACCCCGAAGCTCATGGCGTCGGCATCCGAGTCGCGCGCCGAGCTGTTCGAACTCGGCTACTTCGAGGGCAAGGCGTACCTCGCGCAGAGCCCCCAGTTCTTCAAGCAGATGGCACAGCCGGCGGGTCTCGGCCGCGTGTTCGAGGTCGGCCCGGCGTTCCGCGCCGACCCCTCGTTCACGTCGCGCCACGCGACCGAGTTCACGTCGATCGACGCCGAGATGAGCTGGGTCGACTCGCACGAGGACGTCATGCGGATGCACGAGGAGCTCCTCGTCGCGGGCTTCACGGCCGTCGTCGCCAAGCACGGCGACGAGATCCGCGAGCTCTTCGGCGTCGAGGTGACGGTGCCGACCACGCCGTTCCCGCGCATCCCGCTCGCCGAGGCGAAGGAGATCGTCGCCTCGCGCGGCTACGTCGTGCCGCGTGCCGACGCCGACATGGACCCCGAGGGCGAGCGCCAGATCTCCGCGTACGTGAAGGAGGAGTACGGCCACGACTTCGTGTTCCTCACGGACTACGCGTCGAGCATCCGGCCGTTCTACCACATGCGCCGCGAGGGCGACCCGAGCATCACGAACTCGTACGACCTCATCTACAACGGCGTCGAGATCTCGACGGGCGCGCAGCGCGAGCACCGCATCGACGTGCTCGTCGAGCAGGCGAAGGAGAAGGGTCTCGACCCCGAGGAGCTCGGGTTCTACCTCGACTTCTTCCGCTACGGCGTGCCGCCGCACGGCGGGTTCGGCATGGGCCTCGCGCGCCTGCTGATGCTCATGCTCGACGAGCACTCGATCCGCGAGACGACGTACCTGTTCCGCGGCCCGACGCGCCTGCTGCCGTAGGTCTCGAACCGCGCGCTGCTCGACCACCGGGGTCCGACGCGGCAGACTCCTCGGTGTGGATGCCCTGCTGCTGTCGTTCGCCCTCGTGCTGCTCGCCGCGATCCTCATCTCGGGGTTGGCGCACCGGACGGTGCTCTCGACGACGGTGCTGTTCCTCGTCGCGGGGTTCTTCCTCGGCAGCGGCATGCTCGACGTCATCGTGCTCGAGCCGACCGACCCCACGGTCACGACCGTGTCGTCGCTCGCCCTGTTCGTCGTGCTCTTCACCGACGGGCAGGAGGTCGCGCTCCAGCAGTTGCGCGCGGCCTGGCGGCTGCCCGGCCGGGCGCTGCTGCTGGGCATGCCGATCACGTTCGTCATCACGACCCTGCTCGGCGTGTGGCTGCTCGGCTTCACCTGGCTCGAGGCGGCGCTCGTCGCCGCGGTGCTGGCCCCGACCGACCCGGTCTTCGCGAGCGCGATCGTCGGCCGCGGCGAGATCCCGCACCGCGTGCGGCACCTGCTCGGCGTCGAGTCGGGCCTGAACGACGGCCTGGCGCTGCCCGTGGTGCTGATCCTCATCGCGACGGTCGGCGGGCCCGAGGTCGAGCCGCTCGTCCTCGCCGAGGAGCTCGCGCTGGGCATCGCGGTGGGCATCGTCGTCCCGCTCGTGGTCGCGTGGCTCGTACGCCGCAGGGTCTTCTCGCGCACGCCGCTGTACGCGTCGCTCACGCCGGTCGCCGTCGCGCTCATCGTGCTCGGCACCTGCACGGTCACGCACGCGAACCTCTACCTCGCCGCCTACGCCGCCGGCATGACGATCGCGACCGCGGCGCCCGAGATGCGCGACGCGTTCGCCGAGTTCGGCGGGCAGTTCTCCGAGCTCATGAAGCTCCTCGCCATCCTGATGTTCGGCGCCCTCATCTCCCCCGAGCTGCTCGCGTCGGTTCCGTGGACGGCGTACCTGTTCGGCGTGCTGCTCATGGTGTTCGCGCGGCCCGCCGCGGTGGAACTGTCGCTCATCGGCAGCGGCCTGCCGTGGGAGGAGCGCGCGACCGCCGCCTGGTTCGGGCCGAAGGGGTTCGCCTCGGTGCTCTACGGTCTCCTCGTGCTGCAGAGCGGCGCGCCCGAGGCCGACCTCATGTTCCACGTCGTGGTCGTCGCGATCGTCCTGTCGATCGTCGCGCACTCCTCGACCGACGTGCCGATCGCGGGGTGGTTCGCGCGCCGCGAGGCCGCGGAACGCGAGACGCGCGCGACGTGGCTGGGCACCCCCGAGGTCGGCCGCCGCGGCGGGATCCACCGGCCCGACGCGTCGGACGACTGAGTCAGTCCAGGCGCGCCAGGTCGGAGACGGCCGGACCCTCGATGCGTCGACCGCGATGGTCGAACCGGGAGGCGTGCAACGGGCAGTCCCAGGTCGCCTCGGCGTCGTTCCAGTTCAGGATGCCGCCGAGGTGCGGGCAGACCGCCGAGACCGCGCAGGTCTCGCCCCCGACGGTCGACACGCCGGTCGGACGCAGCCCGCGCCGCATCACGACGCCGACGCCCTCGGGCGGCGTGGCCGCGTCGGGCACGACGGAACCGGGGAGGGCGCCGGCCGACGCGCCCGCGCCCACCGTGGCGGCGGGAACGCCCGCGACCGCCGCGGCCGCCGGCGCGGCCGAACGCGCCGCCGCGCCATCCGGCACGCGCGCACCCGGCTCGGGCGCGCGCAGCGCGCCGACCCAGCCCTGAACGGCGGCCGCACCGACGCGGGCGCCCTCCACCGCACCGCGGACGAGATCGGCCGGCACCGTCATCCGGCTGCCGATGATGCGGGCCCAGTCGGGCCGCCGCGCGCCGAGGATCTCGTGCGCGATGCGGATGCCCGCCGCCGTGCCGTTCGTGAGGCCCCACTTCGCGTAGCCGGTCGCGAACCAGACCCGTCCGCGGCCGCGCGGCATCCGCCCGACGAAGGGCACCGTGTTGTGCGACTCGTAGTCCTGCGCGGCCCACACCTCCGGCGCGTCGAGATCGGGCCACCACGCGCGCGCCCAGCCGACGAGCTCGGCGCGGAGCACGTCGGTGGCGTCCTCGCGGCCCGTCCGGTGGTCGCCGCCGCCGACGATGAGGTGGCTCCCGTCGGCATGCCGGTGCGTCCGGATGCTGCGCGACGGGTCGTCGACGGACAGGTAGAGCCCGTCGGGCCCGTCCTGCCCGCCCGCCGGGAGGTCGAACGCGGCGAGCATCGAGCGGAACCCGCTCGTCTTCGCCCAGTACAGCCCGCGGTCGAGCATGGGCGCGCCGGTCGCGATCACGACCTGGTTCGCCGTGAACTCGCCGGCGCTCGTCCGCACGACCACGGGATCGGAGGCGCGCACGCCGAGCGCGCGCACGCCGGACACCAGCCGCCCGCCCGCCGCCTCCACGAGCGCCGCCAGTCCGCGCATGAGCTCCGGCGGGTGCAGCGCGAGCTGCCCGTCGAGCGCCACGGCCCCGGCGAACGGAAACGGCACATCCTCGTCCGGCTCCGCCGGCCGTCGCACGGGGAGCCCGGCCTCGCGGGCCGCATCCGCCTCGGCCGCCACGGAAACGAGCCCGTCGGCCGTCTGGGCGTAGCTGTACGCCGTCGTCGTCCGGAACGGGACATCCGCGCGCTCGCATGCGCGGCGCAGCCACTGCTGCCCCGCGCGGTTCGCGTCGACGTAGGCGCGCACGAGGCGCGCGGGATGGTTCCGCCGGATCGTCGAGAGCCGTGCGCCCTGCAGGAGGCTCGCCTTGCCGGTGTTCCGGCCGCTCGCGAGCGCGCCGGGCACGTCCTGCTCGATGACGGTCACCGACCGACCGGCGTCGAGCAGCATGATCGCGGTCGACAGGCCGGTGATCCCGGCCCCGACCACGACCACGTCGGCGTGCGGGTCGAGATCGGTCGGGAGTGCGGCGCGGCGCGCGTGCGAGTCCGTCGTCATCCGCCCAGTCAACGCGGGTCGACCCCGATCGGCACCCCCTTGAACGATCGGATGCCGCAGGCTAACAGGGCGGGGGCCGGCTCAGCCGCGCGCCAGCAGCGCCGTCTTCAGGCGCACCGGATCGAGCCGCCAGTAGCCGTGCACCTCGTCGTCGATGAGCAGCACGGGGATCTCCTCGGCGTAGCGGGCGCGCAGCGCCTCGTCGTCGAGGATCGAGCGCTCCTCGAGCGTCGTCCGCGGCGAGCCGGGCGTCGCGGCGAGCTCCTCGCGCACGCACGTCACGACCTCGCGCGCGTCGTCGCACAGGTGGCATCCGGGCTTGCCGATGAGGGTGAGGCGGATGTCGCGGAGCGTCGGGTTCACCCCGTCAGGATACGTCCGCGGAGGACAGCGAAAAGCGCCAGGCCGGAGGCCTGACGCTCATGCCGTGGTCGCGGAGCGACTACTTCTTGTTGCGACGCTGGTGGCGAGTCTTGCGAAGCAGCTTGCGGTGCTTCTTCTTCGCCATGCGCTTGCGACGCTTCTTGATGACGGAACCCACGAAAACCTCACAAAGATCCGGGTCGGCCGCGTGTGCCGCAGCCGTGGGCGGAAACGCCCCGCGGTAGTCTAGCCCATTCGGCCGCGGGGCGCGGCCCGCCCGATCGGCGGCCCCGCGACATCCGCTAGCTTTCAGGTCATGACCCGACCCGAGCTCGTGATCCGGACCACCCGCGAGGACGACTGGCGCGACGTGCGCGACCTCCGCCTCGAGATGCTCCGGGACACCCCGATCGCGTTCGGCGACACGTTCGACCGCGCGAGCGGATACGACGAGGCCGAGTGGCGCGTCCGCGCGAAGCGCGGCGAGTCCGCGGTGCAGACCGTGATCGTCGCGATCGAGGGCGACCGCTGGGTGGGCACCATGGGCTGCTACGTGCCGGATGCCGCGACCGGCCCGCTGCTCGTCGGGGTCTACGTCACGCCCGACCGCCGGGGCGGCGGCAACGCGGTGGCCGACGCCCTGCTCGCTGAGATCGAGCGGTGGGCGAGCGCGCGCGCCGACACCCTCCGGCTCGAGGTGCACGAGGACAACCCCCGGGCGCGGCGGTACTACGAGCGCCGAGGCTTCACCTACACGGGGCACAGCCGGCCGTACGAACTCGAGGCCGGCGGGCTCGAGCTCGAGATGGTCAAGCGCCTGCGCTGACCCGGGCCGTGCGCCGGCCTCGCCTAGCGACGGCGCTTCGCGCCGACGACGGCGGTGACCTGGTGCGCGGTCTCGGCGAACCGCTTGCCGAGCGCCGAGGCGAACGCGCGCTGGTCGTCGTTGAGCCCCTCGCCCCCCGCGTCGGCGCCGGCGAGCGTGGCCGCGTCGGCAGCGGCATCCGTCGTCACGAAGGGGATGAGCCAGTCCTCGAGCCGCTCCAGCGGCGCGCGGTCGAGGTGGTAGTACCGGTGCTGGCCCTCCTCGCGGACGCCGACGAGTCCGGACTCGCGCAGGACCTTCAGGTGCTTCGACACGGTCGGCTGGCTCACGCCGAGCGCCGTGACGATCTCGCCGACGCTGATCTCGCCGCCCGAGTCGGGCTGCGACGTCTCGCGGTCGAGGAGCACCCCGAGGATGTCGCGTCGG
Source organism: Agromyces sp. GXS1127 (assembly GCF_050565425.1). NCBI lineage: Bacteria > Bacillati > Actinomycetota > Actinomycetes > Micrococcales > Microbacteriaceae > Agromyces > Agromyces sp. GXS1127. The sequence goes on along the minus strand of NZ_JBOCIG010000010.1, from coordinate 111,857 downwards.
GTCGGATCCGCCACCACGTCGAAGATGTCCGCCATGGTGCAAGGGTAGCCAGTCGCGCCGGGGGCTGGGAGTACCATGACTCACGCGTCGAGCGGAGGAGGGCTGATGGCCTCGCACACCGTGGGTCGTCGGGGCTCGTCCCGTCGCTCATGGATCGGTGGCGTTCGCGACGCCTTCGACACCCTCGTCAAGAGTTCCCCCTCGCGGTTCGCGATCCTCGTGTTCGCGACCCTCATCCTCATCACCACGGCCCTGCTCTCGCTGCCGCTCGCGCGTGCGGGGGCGGGCACCGGCGGCACCCCGCTCCACGACGCGTTCTTCACCGCCGTCTCCACGATCTGCGTGACCGGCCTCACCACGGTCGACATGGCCACGCACTGGTCGCCGTTCGGCAACACGATCATCTTCATCGGCATGAACGTCGGCGGCATGGGCGTGCTCACGCTCGCGTCGATCCTCGGCCTCGTGGTCTCGCGGCGGCTCGGCCTCCGCGCGAAGCTCATGGCCGCGAGCGACACCAACCCGTCCCGCGTGCACGCCGGACCGGTGTCCGAGCGCCAGGCGGTGCGGCTCGGCGAGGTGGGCGGCCTGCTGGTCACCGTCGCGGTGAGCACGCTCGCGATCGAGGCCGCGGTCATGCTCGGCATGATGCCGAGCATGCTCGCCAAGGGGTACGACTTCGGCCTGAGCCTCTGGTACTCGGCCTACTACGCCGTGAGCGCGTTCACGAACACGGGCTTCAACCCGAATCCCATGGGGCCCGTCGAGTTCTTCGACGACTACTGGTTCCAGTCGCTCATGATGCTGGCCGTGTTCCTCGGCAGCCTCGGCTTCCCGGTCATCTTCACGCTCCTGCGCACCTGGCGCTCCCCGCGCCGCTGGAGCGTGCACGTGAAGCTCACGCTCACCACCACGATCGTGCTCTGGATCGCCGGCGCCGTCACCTTCCTCGTGCTCGAGTACAACAACCCGAAGACCTACGGCTCGTTCGGCTTCGTGAAGACCTTCTACGAGGCGTTCTTCATGTCGACGATGACGAGGTCGGGCGGCTTCGCCACGATCGACATGGCCGACCTCTACGGGTCGAGCCTGCTCGTGACCGACATGCTCATGTTCGTCGGCGGCGGCTCCGCGTCGACCGCCGGCGGCATCAAGGTGACGACGCTCGCGGTGCTGTTCCTCGCCGCCTACGCGGAGGCGCGCGGCGCGCCCGCGATGGAGGCCTTCGGCCGGCGCATCCCCCGCGACATCCTGCGCCTGGCCGTCAGCGTCGTGCTCTGGGGCGCGACGATCGTGGCGGTCTCGACCGTCATCATCACGCAGATCACCAAGTCGGCGCTCGACTTCGTGCTCTTCGACGTGATCTCGGCGTTCGCCACCTGCGGGCTCTCGACCGGGCTGACCGAATCGCTCCCGCCCGAGGGCAAGTACGTCATGGCACTGACCATGTTCATGGGCCGTGTCGGCACGGTCACGCTCGCTGCCGCGCTCGCGGCGGCGCAGAAGCGCCAGTTGTTCAGACGACCGGAAGAGAGGCCCATCGTTGGTTGATCGCATCAAGCACGACGCTCCAGTGCTCGTCATCGGACTCGGCCGGTTCGGAGCGGCCACCGCCGGCCAGCTCGACCGCCTCGGCCGCGAGGTCCTCGCGGTCGACGCCGACGAGGGCCTCGTGCAGAAGTGGGCCGAGCGCGTCACGCACGCCGTCGTCGCCGACGCCAAGTCGCTCGACGCCCTCAAGCAGATCGGCGCGCAGGAGTTCTCGATCGCGGTCTGCGCCGTCGGCTCCTCGGTCGAGGCATCCGTGCTCATCACCGCGAACCTCGTCGACCTGAAGATCCCGCAGATCTGGGCGAAGGCGATCTCGAGCTCGCACGGCAAGATCCTCGAGCGCATCGGCGCGAACCACGTCATCTACCCCGAGCGGGAGGCCGGCGAGCGCACGGCGCACCTCGTGTCGGGGCGCATGCTCGACTTCATCGAGTTCGACGACGACTTCGCCCTCGTGAAGATGTACCCGCCGAAGCCGATCCGCGGCAAGAACCTCACCGAATCCGGCGTCCGGTCGCGGCACAACGTCACCGTGGTCGGCGTGAAGAGCCCGGGCAAGCCGTTCACGTACGCGACCGAGAAGACGGTGGTGTCGAACCACGACCTGATCATCGTCTCCGGCACCGAGTCCGACATCGAGAAGTTCGCGGCGCTCGAATAGCGGAAGCCGCGGGGCGCGAGCCGCGCCATCCGTGCTCAGGCGACGACGCCCGCGACGGTCGACGCGACGGTCGCGACGATGCCGAGCCCGACGAGGATCACCGCGAGCGTGCCGAGCACGCGGGGGACGTGCGAGCTCGCCTCGAACCGCAGCCGATCAGGGTTGCGTCGGCGCACCCACGCCAGCGGCTCGCCGTCCTCCGAATCGGGCTTGGGCTCCTCCCCCGGTTCGAGCGGCCGCTCGTGGAACTCGCCGCCCGCGAACCAGCGCACCACGGTCTCGTCGTCGCGCTCGACGATCGCGACCTCCGTGGCATCCCATGCCCCGTCGGCCATGCGCGCGAAGGCGAAGGCGAGCAGCAGCACGCCCCCCGCGGACAGCGCGACCCACGCGATCACCTCGCCGGCGAGGGCGACGATGTCGAGCGGCTCCATGCCGCTGAGCGTACCCGCGATCTCGGGTCGTCCGGCGCCGGCACCGCGCGCCGCGGTGCGGGTCGCCCGGCTCTGGTGCTGCGCCTCCCGGCGCGCGTACGATCGCGCCCATGACCACCGTCATCGACATCCGCGGGCTCGAGAAGCGCTTCGGCCGGACCGTCGCCCTCGACGGGCTCGACCTCGAGGTCGCGGCCGGCGAGATCCACGGGTTCCTCGGCCCCAACGGGGCGGGCAAGTCCACCACGATCCGCATCCTGCTCGGGCTCGCCCGCGCGAGCGGAGGCGACGCCCGCCTCTTCGATCGCGACCCGTGGCGGGATGCCGCCGAGCTGCACCGACGCGTCGCGTACGTGCCCGGCGACGTCAGCCTCTGGCCGAACCTCTCGGGCGGCGAGGCGATCGACCTGCTGTCTCGGTTGCGCGGCGGGACCGCCGACCGGACCGCGTACGCCGAGCGGAAGGCGCGGCTCGTCGAGGCGTTCCAGCTCGACCCGCGCAAGAAGGGCCGCGCGTACTCCAAGGGCAACCGCCAGAAGGTCGCGCTGGTCGCCGCCTTCGCCACGCCCGCCGAGCTGTACATCATGGACGAGCCGACGAGCGGACTCGACCCGCTCATGGAACAGGTCTTCAACCGCGAGGTCGCACGGGTCGCCGCCGAGGGCGCGACGGTGCTGCTCTCGAGCCACATCCTCTCGGAGGTCGAGGCCCTCTGCGATCGGGTGAGCATCATCCGCGCCGGGCGGCGCGTCGAGGCGGGCACGCTCGCGGAGCTCCGCCATCTCACCCGATCGTCGGTCGCGTTCGTCCACGTGCCGGGCCAGGAGGCGGCCGTCGCCGCGCTCGACGGCGCGCACGACGTGGTCGTGGACGCCGGTCGCGTCCGCTTCACGGCCGACAGCGACCGGGTCGCCGCGCTCCTGCCCGAGCTCGGCCGGCTGGGCGTGCAGGGCCTGACGGTCGCGCCGCCGTCGCTCGAGGAGCTGTTCCTCCGCCACTACGGGGACGACCCCGCGCTCGCGAGCGCGGCGGCATCCGCATGAGCCCCGCCCGCCTGCTCGTCGTGCTGGTCGCGCACCGGGCGCGGCGCGACCGGTTCCAACTGGCGCTCTGGATCGCCGGCACGGCCGGCCTCGCGCTCATGGCGACCACCGCGGTCGGCAGCACCTTCGGCGACGTCGCGGAGCGCGAGTCGATCCTCCGCCTGACGATCCTCGCGCCGGCGATCCTCATCTTCCGCGGCACCCCGAACGGCGCGGGCGAGGGCGAGTTCGCGGTGTTCCTGATCCTGACGTTCCTCGCGCTGATGGCCGGGCTCATGAGCACGTTCCTCGCGGTCCGGCACACGCGCGCCGACGAGGAGCAGGGTCGCGCCGAACTCGTCGCCGCGACGCCCGCCGCGCGCGCGCTGCCGACCGTCGCGACGGTCGTCCACGGCGTGCTGGCGAACCTCGTGCTCGCGATCGCCGTGACCCTGGCGTTCATGGCGAGCGGGCTGGATGCCGCGGGCTCGGCGGTCACGGGCCTCGCCGTCGGGGCGACCGGCGTGGCCTTCCTCGGGGTCGGACTCGTCGCGGCGCAGCTGTTCCGCACCTCGCGCAGCGCCAACGCGCTCTCCGTCGCCCTGGTGCTCGGGGCGTACCTGGTGCGCGGTCTCGGCGATGCGCTCGGCGAGGCATCCGAGGACGGCCTCACCCGGACCGCCGCCTGGCCGAGCCTGCTCTCGCCGATCGGCTGGGCGCAGCGCACGGAGCCGTTCGACGCGAACGACCCGGCGCCGCTGCTGCTGTCCCTCGGGCTCGCCACGGTGCTCATCGCGCTGGTCTTCGTGTTCCAGTCCGTGCGCGACAGCGGGGCGAGCGTCCTGCCCGGCCGGGCGGGCCGTGCGGCCGCCGGTCCGCTGCTCGGCGGCCAGGTCGGCCTGGCGTGGCGGCTGAACGCCGGCGCCGTGGCCTCATGGGCCGTCGGGGCGGTCGTCGCCGGTGCCCTCGCCACGACCCTCACGCCCCTGATCGGGGAGATCGGTTCGGACGCGCCCGCGATCGCGGACACGCTGCGCCAGGTCGCCGGCGACGACGCGTCGCTCGAGGAGGCCTTCACCGTGACCTTCTTCTCGATGGTCGGCATCCTCGCCGCCGCCGCCGCGCTGCAGTCCGTCATGCGCGCCCGACTGGAAGAGGCGCACGGCACGGCCGAGCCCGTGCTCGCGGCGCCCGTGCCGCGGCGCGGCTGGCTCGCCGGGTACGCGCTGGTCGGGACGCTCGCGATCCTCGTGGTCCTCGTGCTGGCCGCCGGCGGGGCGCTGCTCGGCTCGCTCGCCGCGGACGACCCCGCCGCCGCGGCCGCCGACTCGCTCCAGTCGGCACTCGCGCAGGCACCCGCGGCGCTCGTGTTCCTCGGCCTCGCGCTGCTCGTCTTCGTCCTCGCGCCCCGGCTCACGATCCCGGTCGCATGGGCACTGCTCGCGGCCGGGGCCTTCTTCGGCATCTTCGGCGAGCTCCTCGGCCTGCCGGACTGGCTGCACGGCCTCTCCCCGTTCTCGCACTCGCCGCTCCCGGTCGGCGGCGAGGTCGACTGGACCGGCGGGTTGTGGATGCTCGGCATCGCGGCGGCGACGATCGGGCTCGCGGTCGCGGCGATGGGTCGCCGCGAGCTCACGACCGACGGCTGAGGCCCGGCGGGGACCAGCGGGCCGGAGCCGCGGCACCCGCCCCGCGGCATCCGCGTAGCCTTGTCTGGTGGACTGCGCGTACTTCGACGCGGGGCGCTGCCGGTCGTGCGCGCTCATGGGCCGCCCCTACCCGTCGCAGCTCGACGACAAGCAGGCGCACGCCGAGGAGCTCCTCGCACCGTTCGACGTGCCGGAGTGGCTGCCGCCCGTCGCCTCCGGAGAGCGCGACTACCGCAACAAGGCGAAGATGGTCGTCGGCGGCACGGTGGACGCGCCGACGATCGGGATCCTCGACGGCGACGGCCACGGCGTCGACCTGCAGGCGTGCGGCATCTGCTCGCCCGGGCACCGGGCGGCGTTCCCGGTGCTCGCGCGGTTCATCACCCTCGCCCGGATCACCCCGTACGACGTCGCCGCCCGGCGCGGCGAGCTCAAGCACCTCATCGTGACCGAGTCGCCGGACGGCGAGCTCATGGTGCGGTTCGTGCTGCGGTCGACCGAGCCGCTCGGACGGATGCGCAAGCACCTGCCGACGCTCCTCGCGGAGCTGCCGCAGGCCCGCGTCGTCACGGCCAACCTGCTGCCCGAGCACAAGGCGGTGCTGGAGGGGTCCGACGAGGTCGTGCTCACCGCCGCCGGCACGCTGCCGATGCGGCTCAACGACGTCACGATGCACCTGCGGCCGCAGAGCTTCTTCCAGACGAACACCGCGATCGCCGAGGCGCTGTACGCGGAGGCGCGCGAGTGGATCGGCGACCTGGCGCCTGAGGACGCCTGGGACCTGTACTCGGGCGTCGGCGGGTTCGCGCTGCACCTCGCGGGCGCCGCGGGTCGGACCGAGGTCACGGGCATCGAGACGAGCGTCGAGGCGGTCGCGAGCGCCGAGCTGAGCCGAACGGATGCCGCGCTCTCGCGCGTGCGCTTCGCCGCCGGCGACGCCACCGAGTTCGCGCTCGCCGCGACATCCGCCCCCGACCTCGTCGTGGTCAACCCGCCCCGGCGCGGCATCGGCGCCGAGCTCGCCGGCTGGCTCGAGCGGTCGGACGCCGCACACGTCCTCTATTCGTCGTGCAACGTCGCGTCGCTCGCGAAGGACCTCGCCGCGATGCCGTCGCTGCGCCCGGTGAAGGCGCGCGTGTTCGACATGTTCCCGCAGACCACGCACTTCGAGGTCATGGTCCTCCTCGAGCGGCGCTAGCGCGTCAGCCGGCGGCGAGTTCGCGGGCGCGGGCGAGGGCGGCGTCAGTCGCGCGGGCGAACAGGTCGGGCAGGTCGGCGTCCTGGAGGACCGCGACGGCGCGCTCGGTCGTGCCCTTCGGGCTCGTGACGCGTCGGCGCAGCTCGGCCGGGTCGTCGTCGGATGCCGCGAGCAGCTCGCTCGCGCCGCGGAACGTGCCCCGCACCATCACGGCGGCCTGCTCGGGCGTGAAGCCCTTGGCGACGGCGGCCCGCTCGAGCGCCTCGATGAGGAGGAACACGTACGCGGGCCCGGAGCCCGAGACCGTCGAGAGGGCATCGAGCTGCGACTCGGGCACGACCAGCACCTCGCCGACGGTCTCGAAGAGCGACTGGACGAGCGCGAGGTCGGTCACGCTCGACCGCGTGCCCGCCGAGACGCCCGTCACGGCCCGACCGACGACCGCAGGCGTGTTCGGCATCGTCCGCACGACCGACACGTGCGCGGGGAGGTGCGCCTCGAAGGTCGCGACGGTCACGCCTGCGGCGACGCTCACCACGACGGCGTCCGGCTCGAGCGCGTCGGCGATCTCGTCGAGCAGGTCGGGCACCATGGCCGGCTTCACGGCGACGACCACGAGCTTCGCGCCGGCGACCGCGCGGCGATTCGCCGCGGCATCCGTCTCGGTCGCGTGCGCGGTCACGCGCGGCTCGGCATCGAACTCGGCCGCACGCGCCGCACTGCGGTTCGTGGCCGTGATGCCCGCCACCCGCACGCCGGGCTGCAGCAGTCCCGCGAGGACCGCGCGAGCCATCGATCCGGCGCCGAGGAAGGCGATCGCGGGCAGGTCAACGGGTTGCGAAGGGGCCATGGGGGCCATCCTAGGATTGGCGCATGAGCGCATCCGGCGGCACGAAGGCGATCCTGGCGGCATTCCTCGCGAACACGGGCATCGCCGTGACGAAGTTCATCGCGTGGTTCTTCTCGGGATCGGCATCGATGCTCGCGGAGGCCGTGCACTCCGTGGCCGACGCCGGCAACCAGCTGCTGCTCTTCTTCGGCGGCCGCCAGGCCAAGCGCGAGGCCGACCGCGAGCATCCGTTCGGCTACGGCCGCGAGCGGTACGTCTACGCGTTCGTCGTGTCCATCATCCTGTTCTCGGTCGGCGGCGTGTTCTCGATCTACGAGGGCGTCGAGAAGATCCAGCACCCGCACGAGCTCGAGGTGCCGTGGCTGCCGATCGTCGTCCTCGTCATCGCGATCATCCTCGAGTCGTTCTCGCTGCGGACCGCGGTGAAGGAGTCGAACCTGGTGCGCGGCAAGCAGACGTGGGTGCAGTTCGTCCGCCGGGCGAAGGCGCCCGAGCTGCCCGTCGTGCTGCTCGAGGATGTCGCGGCGCTCCTCGGCCTCGTGTTCGCGCTCTTCGGCGTCGGCCTGACGATCGTCACGGGCAACACCCTGTTCGACGCGATCGGCACGCTCATGATCGGCACGCTCCTCATCGTCGTGGCGATCATCCTCGGCATCGAGACGAAGAGCCTCCTCGTCGGCGAGGGCGCCAACGAGGCCGACGTGAAGAAGATCGAACAGGCGATCGTGGCCGGTCCCGAGGCCGAGCGCATCATCCACATGAAGACCCTGTACCTCGGCCCCGACGAGCTGCTCGTCGCGGCCAAGCTCGGCTTCCACGGCGGCGAGACGCTCGCCGAGGTCTCGACCGCGATCAACGTCATCGAGGAGCGCGTGCGGCACGCCGTCCCCGCGGCCCGCGTCATCTACGTCGAGCCCGACATCTACGTCGACCCCAACCTCGCCGCGCCGCCGACCGACGCCATCGTCATCAAGGGCCTCGAATGACGGATGCCGCCGGCGCCGCCGGCCGACCCGTCGCGCTGGTCCTCCGCCACGACTCCACCATCGGGCTCGGCAACCTCGGCCCGACGCTCGAGGCGCACGGCTACGAGATCCGGTTCCTCGACGCCCCGTCGGAGGACGTCACCGCGATCGACCCCCTGGCGCCCGACCTCGTCGTGGTGCTCGGCGGCGACGAGGGCGTCTACCAGGCCGACCGCTACCCGTACCTCGCCGACGAGATCGACCTGCTGCGCGCCCGCATCGCCGCCGAGGCGCCGATCTTCGGCGTCTGCCTGGGCGCCCAACTGCTCGCGGCGGCGCTCGGCGCCGACGTCTACCGCGGACCGCGGAAGGAGGTCGGCTGGCTCGGCGTCGAGCTCACCGACGCGGGCGAGGCGTCGCCCGTCCGGCACGCAGCGGGGGTGCGCTTCGTCCAGTGGCACGGCGACACGTTCGACCTGCCCGACGACGTCGAGCGGCTCGCCGGATCGCCGCAGTACGCCAACCAGGCGTTCCGGCGGGGCGACTGGCTGCTCGCGGTGCAGTTCCATCCCGAGGTGACGCCGGAGATCCATGCCGACTGGCTCGCCGCGTGGGGCGACGAGCTGCCGGAGTACGGGCTCACGGTCGACCGCATGCGCGAGCTGCAGGCGGCCTGCGGGCCGGCCGCCGAGGCGGCGTCGGCCGCGATCCTCGGCGACTTCGTCGGGGGCATCGCGCGTCGGGGCGAGCTGCCGCGGGCGAGCTGACCCCGAGGCCCGCGCGCTGGGCCGGGGCCCCCAGTTCAGGCCGGGCCGGGGCGGCGCAGCGGGTCCTCGAAGAAGTCGCGCAGCAGGCGCGCCGCGGCATCGGCCTCGACCCCCGCGTACACCTCGACCCGGTGGTTCAGGCGCCGGTCGCGCAGCACGTCGTAGACGGAACCGGCGGCTCCGGCCTTCTCGTCCCACGCGCCGAACACGACGGTCGGCACGCGCGCGGCGAGGATCGCCCCGGCGCACATCACGCACGGCTCGAGCGTGACGACGAGCGTGCAGTCGGTGAGGTGTCGGTCGCCGGTCACCCGGGCCGCCTCGCGGATGGCGAGGAGTTCCGCGTGCGCGGTCGGATCCTCGTGCAGCTCCCGCTCGTTGCGCCCGGTCGCCACGAGCTCGCCGTCGCGGACCACGACGGCGCCGACGGGCACGTCGCCCGTGACGAGCGCGGCGGATGCCTCGGCGAGGGCCAGCCGCATCCAGTCGACGTGCTCAGGGCGCTGCACCGGCATCCGTTCGCCCCTTCTCATCGGCGGAACCCCCGCAACTAGACTCGAGCCTATGCGAGTCCACGTTGCCGACCACCCGCTCGTCACCCACAAGCTCACGGTGCTCCGCGACGAGACGACGCCGTCCCCGGTGTTCCGCTCGCTCGTCGAGGAGCTGATGACGCTCCTCGCCTACGAGGGCACGCGGGAGGTGCGCGTGGAGCCGGTCGACATCGTGACGCCGGTGGCCCCGACGACGGGGGTGCGCATCGCCGACCCGAAGCCGCTCATCGTGCCCATCCTGCGGGCCGGGCTCGGCATGCTCGAGGGCATGGTCAAGCTGCTGCCGTCGGCCGAGGTCGGGTTCCTCGGCATGGCGCGGAACGAGGAGACGCTCGAACCGACGACGTACGCCGAGCGCCTGCCCGACGACCTCTCGGGGCGGCAGTGCTTCGTGCTCGACCCGATGCTCGCAACCGGCGGCTCGCTGATCGCGGCGATCGACTTCCTCCTGAAGCGCGGAGCGACGGATGTCACGGCCATCTGCATCCTCGCGGCGCCCGAGGGTTTGGAGGCCGTCGAGCAGGCCATGGCGGGCCGCGACGTCACGGTCGTGCTCGGCGCGGTCGACGAGCGACTCAACGAGCACGGGTACATCGTGCCCGGCCTGGGCGACGCCGGCGATCGCCTCTACGGCACGGTCTGACCCGCTCTTCGGGCGCCCGCGTCATGGCATGGCGTCGGCGACCGATTCGTGTTACGAACCCCTCACCTCGCAGGATCTGCATTGTGAGACACGCCGGTGCGCGATCGATCTGGCAAGATTCGAGGAATTCGCTTCGAATCGAAGGATCTTTCGCAGCTCGTGAGGTCGCAGTCGGACCTCCCCCATCGCACGCGCGCCTCGCGCACCGCGTGCGACGTCACGCACGGTCATCGGGCGGTCACGGTTTGACACATCCGGGCGCCTGGGTTTGACTTTCGCCCATGACTGACACCGCACGCTCCCTGACCGCCCTCGAGGCTCAGCGGACTGCCGGCACGATGATGCCGGCGCGTGCGTCCATGTGTTGTCGAATGTGCCGCTGACCAGCGAACCCCCGCCGAGCACGCGACCGATCCCACCCCGATCGGAACGGGCTCCGTCGAACCCGAGACGCGTGATCGGGTTCTTCCCGGCCCACTCGGGCCATTCGCTCCGACCCCGATGACGGGCCGTCGACGCATCTTCCGCACAAGGATCCGCCATGTCTCTCGCTCTCGCACCCTCCGTCCGCACCGCCCACCCCGTCGTCCGCCAGGCGCACCCCGTCGCCCGCCCGACGCACCCCGCCGCGTACCGGCCCCAGCCGGCGGCCGCACGGCCCGCGACGGCCACGGCGGCGCCGGCGCCCGCACCGACGCCGGTCGCCGCTCCGGCCGCGCCCGCGGCGCCCCGCGTCCGTGCCGTGCCCGAGGGCACCGAGGCTCGCGGCTTCGTCCTCTACGTCGGCATCGACGAGCTCAAGGCCGCGGCCGACGGCACGAGCCTGCACCGCATCGTCGAGGCCCTCCGCACGCTGACCGCCGAGCTCGCTCCGTCGGCCGAGACCTACGCGGCCGTGGCCCTCGCGCCGGAAGGGGCCGGCGGCCGCGACGTCGACGTCGTCCGGCTCGCGCTGCAGGACCCGGCCGCACTCGCCCGCCAGCGCGAGTCGCAGGGCCTCAGCGACGACGCCGACCGGCACCCCGACGGCGTGATCATCGACATCTCGCGCAAGCGCGTGCTGCTCGACGGCGAGCCCGCCGGGCTCACGTACAAGGAGTTCGAGCTGCTGCAGTACCTCGTGCTCCGCGAGGGCCGCACGATCGACCGGCACGAGCTGATCGACGGCCTGTGGGCCGGCGACGACGAGATCCCGAACGAGCGCACGATCGACGTGCACATCCGCAGGCTCCGCTCGAAGCTCGCGCACTACCAGGACATCGTCCGCACTGTCCGCGGCGTCGGGTACCGGTTCGACCGGCACGCCGACGTCTCCATCCGCCAGGCGTCGACGCCGAGCCCCGACGTGTTCTGATCTCGCGAGGATCCCTCAGGAAACTCCCCCGCATTCGGGGCACATTCCACTAGCGCCCGTTACCGATCCGTTATATATTCGGAGAGCACCGGTTGTTTGCTGTGGCGGCCGGTGCGGAATGTGATTGCAGGACACTCTTGGTGCAAGGGAGAGGGCCGGTCGTCAGCCTCTACGACCGGCCCTCAACCGTGCCGGGGCCGGCCCGACCCGCCGACCGGCGCCACCCCGCGAAGGGGGTCTGCGCGACGGTGCGCGCATCCCTATCCTTGGTCTCATCGGCGTCCGTGTGCGCCGCCGATCCGACGAAGGGGGCGCAGTTGGCTGATCGCGCGATGGCCGTGGCGGCATGGGAGGCGCTCTTCCGCGCCCAGGTCTCGATCATGCGCCGGTTGTCGGCCGTGTTCCCCTCCGAGGTGATGTCCCTCAACGAGTACGACGTCCTGTTCAACATCTCGCGGGCACCCGGGCGCCGGCTCCGCCTCAAGGACCTCAACCGCCACCTCCTCATCTCGCAGCCCAGCGTGAGCCGGCTCGTGGACCGCCTGGCCGCGCGCGGCTGGGTGCTCAAGACCGACGACCCGCTCGACGGTCGGGGCACCATCGTCGAACTCACCGCGAAGGGCTTCGACGAGTTCCGGCGAGCCGCCCTCCACCACATGGAGGCGATCACGGATCGCGTCGGCGGGACGCTCGACGACGACGAGCTGCGGCAGCTCATCAGCCTCTGCGATCGACTCCGCGAGGCGCAGGGACCCACGCCGCCACCGAGCCGGCACCTCGAAGACTGACCGGGCCGGGAAATGACGGTGGGACGGGAACCCTACCTCCCGCCCCACCGCGGCCTCACAGGAGGCCCTCCCCGCCGAGCGACCCGAACTGAGCTCGGCGAGCACCTCCCGAGCGACCATGCTGGGACATCCGGTCGCATCCGCCGCGGTGCAGCGATCTGTCGGGTCGGGCCCCGACTCGGGTTTTGAGGAATCGTATCGTTTCGCGGCGGCGTCGGCAGTGCCCCAGAGCGGGGGGTACGGCGGAGGCCGCGCGTCGGCCGGTCGTCGGTCAGGCGGTCGTGACGCGACCCTCGGGCCAGTCGACGGAGTCCTCGTAGCCGGGATGCTTCCGCAGCCACGCGGCGATGAACGGGCATCGCGGCACGATCCGTTCGCCGCGGCGGACGGCGTCCTCCACGACGAACCGCGCCAGCATCGACCCGAGGCCACGTCCCTCGAAGGCCGGGTCGATCACGGTGTGGGTGAAGATGATCCGCCCGGGGCTTGCGCGGAACTTCGCGAAGCCCGCCTGGCTCCCCCCGAGCAGCAGTCGATAGCGCGTCGTCTCGTCGTCGCGGACGATCTCGACATCGTCGTCGGTCACGGGATCTCCTCTCAGCGCGGACCGCTCGGCCCGCGGGTTCATCAGGTGGAACGTGCGAGGCCCGGGTGCATTCCCGGCGGCGGCGCGCCGCTGAATGCGAACCTCGAGACGGTCGGCGCCCGCACGCGCCCGCCGCGGACGACGAGGTGTCCGCGCGCCGCGGCCTCGGCGGCCACGAGCGGGGCGGCGGGGGCGGCGATGCGCACGGCCGCGCCGGCCGCCGCGTCGACACGCTCGGGGTGCGTCGTGACCACGAGCGCGATCAGCCACACGAAGACGAGTGCGAAGGCGACCACCTCGAACACCGTGAGCGACGCCCAGCCGAGGCCGTCGTAGACCGCCCACACGGAGACCTCGACGACGATCGCCGCCGCCGAGGTCGCGATGAGCCGCCGCGGCAGGCGTCGCACGAGCCACGGCGCACCCGCGGCAAGGCCGAAGAAGGCGAGACCCGCGGCGCTCGCGAACACGTTGTGCAACGTCTCGTCGGCGTCGATGGGGACGAGCCCGACGCCGGCGAGCGCGAACCCGATGACGCCGACCAGTCCCCGCACGACGACCAGCGCGCCGCGGCGCGCCCGGTACTGCGCACGTGCGAGACCGCGGACGAGGCGCCCGGCCATCGCCGCCATCGCCCCGCCCGAGAGCACGAGCCCGGCGTTGAACCAGACGGCCGCCACGTCGTCCGAGGTCCCGAGCGTGCTGAAGTTGCGGGCCCACCACTCGCCCGTGTCGGTGAGGCTCATGCTCGCGAGGCATCCGGCGGCGAGCAGCATCGCCACCACGTTGAACGACCGGTAGACGCCCTGGTGGTGCGCGCGGCGGTGCACCGCGCCCGTCACTCCGCCGAGCCCGCCGGCGAGCACCGCGCACGCCGCCACGTGCCCGCCCGGAACGCCCGCGAACGCGTCAGCGGCGCTGCCCACGGCGAGCGCGGCGATGGTCGTCCATACGGAGGCGTTCGCGAACGCCCCGACGAGCGGGCCGCCCCAGGGCACGGGGCAGCGCGAGCGCGCGCTCCGTCGCCGTGCCGGCACGGACGCCACGGTGAGCGCGGTGAGCAGCAGCGCGGCGACCAGCACGGCGACGACGAGGCAGAGCACGTCGACGACGACGTGCTGCGGCCCGTGCGCGGCACCGGAGTGCGCGTGCGGCACGAGGTGCACCAGCCGGCTCCCGGCCGAGACGGCGACGGCTGCGGCGATGGCGACCATCGCGGAGATGAGGGCAGCGTGACGGGCGACCGGCGCCTGGCCGGTCGCAACGGCTCGCGCACCCCTCATAGCCGAACTCTCGATCGCGGGAATCTGACTGGTCCGAGCCTAACCGGCGGCTCGCCTCCGATCGAGGGGCGGATGGATCGAAGGCCCGGGATGCATGGCGGATTCACAGACGCCGGCGCGGCCCCCGCGACATCCGGCCCATCGCCTCGGCCCCGCTCAGTCGATCCGGCGTCCGCGCCGGAGCACCGGTCCGACGTCGCCCGACCCGTGGTCGAGCTGGTAGTCGAGGTTCACGGCCGCGTCGATCAGGGCGAGGTGGCTGAACGCCTGCGGGAAGTTGCCGAGCTGCTCGCCGGTGAGGCCGATCTCCTCGGCGTAGAGCCCGAGGTGGTTGGCGTAGGTCAGCATCTTCTCGAACACGAGCCGCGCCTCGTCGAGACGCCCCGAGCGCGCGAGCGCGTCGACGTACCAGAACGAGCACAGCGTGAACGTGCCCTCGCCGCCGGTCAGGCCGTCGGGGCTCGCGGCCGGGTCGTACCGGTACACGAGGCTGTCGGAGACGAGCTGGTCGTCGATCGCGTCGAGCGTCGACATCCAGAGCGGGTCGCGCGGCGTGACGAACCCCATGAGCGGCATCCGCAGCAGCGACGCGTCGAGCACGTCGCTGCCCTCGTGCTGGACGAAGGCCCGCAGCTCCGGGTCGAATCCGGCCTCCATGATGCGCTCGTAGATCCGGTCGCGCTCGTGGGTCCACCGCGTGAGCGACGCAGGGCGACCGTGGGCCCGGGCGAGCCGGATGCCGCGGTCGAGCGCCACCCACGACATGAAGCGGCCGTAGGTGAACCGCTGCGGGCCGCCGCGGGTCTCCCAGATGCCCTCCTCGGGCGTGTCCCAGTGGTCGCAGAGCCAGTCGAGCATCTCGCGGACCTTCATCCAGCCGGCGTGGGGCAGCTCGACGCCGTGGGTGTCGGCGAGGTGGATCGAGTCCATCGCCTCGCCGTAGATGTCGAGCTGCAGCTGGTCGGCGGCGCCGTTGCCGACGCGGACCGGGGCCGACCTCCGGTAGCCGGAGAGGTGATCGAGGACCGTCTCGGCCAGGTCGGAGGAGCCGTCGACGCGGTACATGATCTTCAGCGGGCCGGAATCGGTGCCGACGCTCTCGTGGATGCGGTCGAGCAGCCAGGAGACGAAGGCCTCGGCCTCCCGGCTGTACCCGAGGCTCACGAGCGCGTACACCGAGAAGGACGCGTCGCGGATCCAGGTGTACCGGTAGTCCCAATTGCGTTCGCCGCCGACCTGCTCGGGCAGGCCGGTCGTGGGCGCCGCGACGAGGGCGCCCGTCGGCGCGTAGGTCATGAGCTTCAGGGTGATGGCCGACCGCGAGACCATCTCGCGCCAGCGCCCTGTGTAGGTCGAGCGGTCGTTCCATTCGCGCCAGAAGCGCCGCGCCTCGAGGAAGGTCTCGACGAGTTCGTCCTCGCCGACCTGACGGGGTTCGACGTCGCCGGACTCGAGCATCACGCCGGTGAGCTCGCCGGCCCGCAGCGTGATCGTCACCCGGATGCCGTCGCCGACGACCTCGACCCGCCCGGCGCGCTCGTCGCCGTGGAGGATCGGGTCGCCGACCCGGTGGAGCGTGAGGGTGAGGTCGTCGGAGACGAACTTCGCGCCGACGCCCGCCGGGACCAGTCGGTGCGGCGCCCGTCCGTAGTCGAAGCGCGGCTGGATCTCGCCCTCGAACGTCATCTCCCCTCGGACGACGCGGACCATCCGCACGATCACGTGGCGGTCGGTCGCCGGCCCCTCCGCCACCGGCATGAAGTCGATCACCTCGCCGACGCCGGCATCGGTGAGGAACCGGGTGATGAGGATGGCGGTGTCCGGCAGGTAGAGCTGCCGGGTGACGTACTCCATGCCGACCGGGCGCACCCGGAAGTACCCGCCCCGGTCGGCGTCGACCAGCGAGCCGAACACGCTCGGCGCGTCGAACCGCGGACAGCAGAACCAGTCGATCGTGCCGTCCGTCGAGACGAGCGCCGCCGTCTGCAGGTCGCCGATCAGGCCGTGGTCGCTGATGTCCGGGTACCGCTTGGCCATGCGTCGCCCCTTCCCCCACTGGGGATCGTGGCATGCACGCCGACTCCGGGCAAGGGCGAGCGGATGCCGCAGCGAGGCGCCCGTCGGACGAGGGCGGGCCGGCGGCGGAAGCGGCGGGACACGGCGGAAGCACCCGGAGACGACGGAAGCGGCCCGCTCGTGCGAACCGCTTCCTCCCTGCGCGCCCGGAGGGACTCGAACCCCCAACCTTCTGATCCGTAGTCAGATGCTCTATCCATTGAGCTACGGGCGCATGGGATGTCGCCCGGAACCTCTCGGCTCATCAGGCAACCCCGTTACTTTATCCCACGTCGCGCCCACACGCCAATCGGGCGCCTCCGCCCGGGCGCGTCGCGGCCGTCGGCATGCCCCATCACACGACGTCGGTCGAAGGATGACGCGGCGGCGGGTCCGTCGCTCCGTCATCCCTTGATGCCGGTCGACGCGACGCCTTCGATGATGCGCCGCTGGGCGAGGAAGAACACGATGATGAGCGGCACCGTGGTGATCACGCTCGCGGTGACGATGATCTCCCAGTGCCACTCGCCGCCGAACCCGTAGGCGTCGACGAGCGACTTGAGCCCTCGCGGGATCGTGAAGGTGTCCGAATCGCGAAGGTAGATCAGGGCCTTCATCAGGTCGGTCCAGACGGCCTGGACCTCGAAGACGAGCACCACCGCGAGCGCCGGTCCGGTGAGCGGCAGCGCGATGCGCCAGAACACGCCCCATTGGCTCGCCCCGTCGACGCGCGCGGCGTCGAACAGGTCGCGCGGCAGCCCGAGGAAGAACTGCCGCAGCAGGAAGATGTAGAACGCGCTTCCGAAGAGGTTGCCCGCCCAGAGCGGGGTGAGCGTGCCGACCTGCCCGAGCGAGTTCCAGATGAGGAACACCGGGATCATCGTGACGGCCCCGGGGAGCATCATCGTCGCGAGCACCAGGCCGAACAGCGCCCCGCGCCCGCGGAACCGGAAGTACGCGAAGCCCCACGCCACCATCGCGCTCGAGAGCGTCACCGTCACCGCGGCGAGCACCGTGACGATCGCCGTGTTGAGCAGCCAGAGCGCGAGCGGCGCCTCCTGCCAGACCTGCACGTAGTTGTCGAGCGTGAAGGTCTGCGGGATCAGCAGGTTGTCGAACACCTCGCCCCGCGGCTTGAACGACGCGCTCACGAGCCACACGAAGGGGTAGACGAAGACGATGCCGATGAGGCTCAGCGCCACCCAGGCGAGCACCGTGCCCGCCCGCCGGCGCGTGCGCCCGCGGCCCGATCGGTGGCGGGGCACCGAGCGCGTGGCCCGGTCGTCGCGGACGGCGCCGGACTCGGCTGCGGCGACGCGGATGTCGGTGCTCACCGTTCCCCCTCGTAGTGCACGAGTCGGCGGGACACGATGAGCTGCACCGCGGTGACCGCCATGATGATGACGAACAGCAGCCAGGCCATCGCCGAGGCGTATCCCATGTTGAGGAACTGGAAGGCCTGCTGGAAGAGGTAGATGACGTAGAAGAGCGCGGCGTCGTTGCTGTACGTCGTGTTGCCGGACCCGAAGAACGCCGTGTACGCCTCGTCGAAGGTCTGGAGCGCCGCGATCGTGTTGACCACCACGATGAAGAAGAGCGCGGGACTGATCATCGGCAACGTGACGTTGCGGGCCTGGCGCCAGAACCCCGCGCCGTCGAGCTGCGCCGACTCGTAGAGCTCGCGCGGCACGTTGCGCAGGGCGGCGAGGAGGATCAGCACGGAGGCGCCGACCGTCCACAGCGACATGAACACCAGCCCGGGCTTCACCCACGCCGGGTCCGTGGTCCACGCGGGTCCGTCGATGCCGAACATGCCGAGGACCGAGTTCACGAGCCCGTTCTGCCCGTTGAAGAGCAGCAGGAACAGGACGCCGACCGCGACCGGCGGCGTCATCTTCGGCAGGAAGTAGATGGTGCGGAAGAAACCGGAGGCGCGCCCGGCCCGGTCGAGCAGGAGCGCGAGCGCGAGCGACACCAGCACGTACAGCGGCACCTGCAGCACCGTGAAGAACAGCGTGTTGCCGAGCGCGAGCAGCAGGTCGTCGTCGGCCGCGAGCCTCGCGTAGTTCTCGAGGCCGATGAACTCCGGATCGTTGATGACGTCGTAGTCGGTGAGCGACAGGTACGCGCTGTAGATCATCGGCCAAGCCGTGAAGACGAGGAAGCCGACGATCCACGGGCTGAGGAAGAGCAGGGCCGAGCCGAAGTTCCGCCGCGAGGCGCGCCGACGGCTGCGCCGCCGGTCGGTCGCCCCGGCCGAGTGCTCGGGCGGCCGGATCGGGCGCCGCGACGACGGCCCGCGGCCGGGCTCCGGTGCGGAGCCGACCTCGGGCCGCGTCGCGGTCGACATCAGTTCCCGCCGTCCAGTTCCGCCCAGGCCTCGTCCAGCGCCGCCTGCGCGGTCTCCTGCGCTTCGGCGAGCGCCTCGGCCGGCTCGGCCTGTCCATTGAGGACGCGGTTCACGGCCTCCTGCATCGCGTCGTCGAACTCGGCGTCGGCCGGGTTGGCCGGCAGCGAGACCGTGTTCTCGTTCGCCTCGTACATCGCCGAGACGCCCGAGTTCCACGGCTCGCCGCCATCCGTCGTCATGCCCCGGATCTCCTCGTCGGCGACCGCGTTGCCCGTGAGGATGCCGGTGAAGGGCTTGCCCTCCTCCTCGCGGAGGGCGAGGCGCGCCTCCGCGGCGGCACGCCACGCGTCGACCGAGGTCATGGCGCGGGCCCAGCGGCACGCCGCCTCCGGGTTGTCGCTGCCGGAGGGGATGGCCCAGGCGGAGCCGCCGGAGAACGCGATGGGCTCGCCCTCGGTCGTCCGCACGGTGTCGAAGGCCATCGGCGCGTCGGGGGACACGTCGTTCAGCACGTTGAGGTACCACTGCTCCATCGGCATCGCGCCGAGCGTGCCGGTCGCGAACTGGTTGCCCTCGCCGAAGAAGTCGGCGGAGTCGCGTGCCGCCTTGATGGCGGGGAAGCCGCCCTGCTCCTCGTAGACGCCGACCGCCCACTCGAGCGACTCGACGGCCTCCGCCGAGTCCAGCTGGGCCGTCCGGCCGTCCTCGCTGAGGATCGAACCGCCGGCGGCGGCGACCCAGAGCGGCAGGAACTCGGGCAGCTTCGAGTCGACGCCGATGACGTCGACACTGCCGCCGTCCTGGCGGACCATCGCGGCTGCGGCATCCGTCATCGCCTCGCGGTCGGAACCGTTCACGTCGTCGATCGAGACGCCGGCCTCGTCGAGCAGGTCGGCGTTGGCCATCGTGAGCTGCACGGTGTTGAACTCGGGGATGCCGTAGACCGTGCCGTCGAGCGTCACCTGCTCGATCGCCGACTCGACGAAGTCACCCGTCTCGATGCCCTCGCCGTCGATGCAGTCGTCGAGCGGGATCAACGCGCCGCGCGCGGCGAGGGATCCGATCTGGTCGCGATCCGCGTACAGGATCGAGGGCGGGTCGCCCGTGGCCACCGCGCTGAGGAACTGCTGGATGTCGAGGTCGCCCTCGATCAGCTCGACTTCCACGTCTCCGAGCTCCGCCTCCGCGAAGTCCATGCGCGAGGTGGCGACCTCGTCGACGCCGGAGAAGCCCATCACCGTGAGCGAACCGGACAGCTCGGCGCCCGGATCGTACTCGGCATCGGTGTCGTCGGCCTGTCCGCCGGTGCCGACGGCGCAGCCCGTGAGCATCAGCCCGGCCGCGGCGAGCATCGCGCCTGCCCGGACTCCCTGACCGAATCGCATCTGCAACCCCGTTCCCCCGTCGGATCTCGACCGGACGTGCACACCGTACGACCGGGCCGAACGCCTCCAGAAGGGGCTTGACACCAGTGCCGCACGGGAGCAGCAACGACCCCCGAACGGGTGACGGGCGATGCCGCCGTCAGGGACGCAGCAGCACCTTGATGCATCCCTCCGACTTGGTCTTGAAGAGCTCGTACATGGCGGGTGCCTCCTCGAGCGGGGCCCGGTGGGTGGCGAAGTCCTCCAGGCCGAGCGGATCGTCGTCGGCCTCGGCGAGGGGCATCAGCTCGGGCAGCCACCGGTGCACGTTGGCCTGCCCGAAGCGCATGGTGAGCTGCTTGTCGAAGATCGTGAGCATGGGCATCGGGTCGGCGTTGCCGCCGTAGACGCCCGCCACCGAGAGCGTGCCGCCGCGCCGGACGGCGTCGATCGCGAGATGCAGCGCACCGAGGCGGTCGAGGCCGGCGACCCGGAGCATCGGCTCGGCCGCGAACGACGGCAGCGAGCCGATCACGTTCTGCGCGAGGGCGACCGCCGGATGACCGTGGGCCTCGAGTCCGACCGCGTCGATGACGGCGTCCGGCCCCTCGTCGCCGGTCGCGTCGCGCAACGCGTCGACGGCCGCATCGTGGCCCTCGAGGTCGTGCACCTCGGCTCCGTGCCGCTCGGCCATCAGGCGGCGCTCCTCGACGGGGTCGACCGCGATGACGCGGATGCCGCGGTGCCGCGCGATGCGCACGGCCATCTGCCCGATCGGCCCGAGGCCGAGGACGGCGAGGACCTGATCCGGTCCCACCCCGGCGTACTCGACCGCCTGCCAGGCGGTCGGAGCGACGTCCGACAGGAACAGGTACCGTTCGTCGGGAAGGTCGCGCCCGACGACCTGGAGGTTGGCGTCGGCGCGCAGGACCCGCAACGCCTCGGCCTGGCCGCCCGGGATCCGGCCGTACAGCTCGGTGTAGCCGTAGAGCGCGGCACCGGTGCCCCGGTCGTCGTTCCGGGTGGTCCGGCACTGCGTGGTGAGACCCGAACGGCACATCTCGCAGTGGCCGCAGGCGATGACGAAGGGCACGACGACCCGGTCGCCGACCGCGATGCGCTCGACGTCGCGACCGACCTCCTCGACGATGCCCATGGCCTCGTGACCGAGGATGTCGCCGCGATGCATGACCGGGCCGAAGACGTCGAGCAGGTGCAGGTCCGAGCCGCAGATCGCGGTCGACGTGATCCGGACGATCGCGTCGGTCGGCTCGAGGATGCGGGGGTCGTCGACGTCGTCGACGCGGACGTGTCGGGCCGAGTGCCAGGTGACTGCGCGCATCGCGCCATTCCAGACGGTCGACGTCCCGCTCGCGAGAGGCTTGACAGCTCGGCCTGCCGCAGTCCGCCCACCGCGTCGGAGTCGCCGCGGCTCCACGGTGCCCGAGCCCGCCTCCTGACGACTAGAGTGCGGGACATGGGCAAGCTCATCTACAACTCGTCGAACCGCGAGATCGAGATCGAGGACCGGACCCTGGCCCACCTGCGGGTGGCGATCATCAACAAGCTTCGGCGCTCGGAGAGCTTCGCCATGACGTGGGAGCACGGCATGGAGCACGGCAGCGGCCGCACGACCCTCTGGCTGCACGAGTCGGTCCCGCTGCAGTTCGTGTTCAGCGGCAACCGGCCGCCCAAGCTCAACCGACTCTGGATCGAGCAGATGCTGCTGTCGGCGAACAGCACCACGGGCCTCCAGAACGTGCCCGAGCCCGAGGAGAACGAGCCGTTCGACTTCGAGTGAGCGTCGCGCCGGACGCCTCCCGCGGTAACAGCCGCCCTCCCATGCGGCAACCCCCTCGCCCCCTGGGGCCGGGCCTGCCTACGGTGGCCGCCGACGTGCAGTACTGCGCGTCCAGAAGGAGGGAGATCACCATGAGCACGACCGTGACCGCAGACATCGAGGTGGACGTCCCGATCCGCGTGGCCTACGACCAGTGGACCCAGTTCGAGTCGTTCCCGAACTTCATGAGCGGCGTGGAGTCGGTGCGCCAGATCGACGACTCCACCACCCACTGGGTGGCGTCGGTGGGCGGAGCGACCCGCGAGTTCGACGCGGACATCTCGGACCAGGTGCCCGACGACCACGTCGCATGGCACAGCACGACGGCCGAGGTGCACCACCGCGGTCGCGTCCAGTTCCGCGAGCTCGCCGCCGACCGCACGCGCGTCGACGTCACGCTCGAGTGGGAGCCCGAGGGCTTCGTCGAGGAGGCCGGCGCCGCGCTCGGCTTCGACGACCGGCAGGTCGAGCACGACCTCCGGAAGTTCAAGGAGTTCATCGAATCACGCGAGGTGCCGACCGGCGCGTGGCGCGGCGAGGTGCACGGCGGCACGGCCGCCGGCGGTGCCGACCCGCTCGGCAGCGACGGCGTCGTCGGCCAGGACCCCGACCTGCGCCCCTAGTCGCGCAGTGGGGCGGGCCCGCCGGTGGCGGCGCCCGCCTCAGCGCCGATCTGCTCGGGGACGAGCTGGATCCCGCCCGTGGAGTTCGCGCTCCGCATGAGCTCCTCGAGGTAGGACCGGCTCAGCTCCGGGGGATCCGGGTCCTCGAAGACGAACCGCAGCGGGATGTTCGGGTGCAGCCACAGCGTGCTCCGCCCGTCGGGTTGGTCCAGGGGATGCTGCCAGGAGACCGTGAACGACTCGCCGCGTCGGAGCTTGGTGACGATCGCCACCTGCAGGTGCGCCAGCGCCCGGTCCTCGATGCCGATCGGGGTGGCCTGGCTCCCGTAGTACATCGTGCCCATGTCGACGAGGGTAGCGAGCGCGTCCCGCGCCGGGACGGGCCGTCGGTCCCATCACCGGTCGACCGGCTCCCGTCAACCCCTCGGCCGCGCCGGCGCCCGCGCGTAGCGTGACCTGACGGACATTCGAACGAGGAGGTCCACGTGCGAGACCATCTGGTCGATCCGACCACCAAGCACACCGCGGAGCCGTTCCCGGTGCAGGAGCAGCCGCCGCCCGGCCTGACCCCGAGGATGACCCCGCAGCCCGACCACGGCGAGTACAGCTACCGCGGCTCGGGCCGGCTGGCCGGCCGGAGGGCCCTCATCACGGGCGGCGACTCCGGCATCGGCCGCGCGGTCGCGATCGCGTTCGCCCGGGAGGGTGCGGACGTCGCGATCGCCTACCTGCCCGACGAGCAGGACGACGCCGACGAGACGGCGTACTGGATCCGCGACGCGGAACGGCGCGCCGAGCTCCTGCCGGGCGACCTCCTCGACGAGCAGCACTGCGCCGACCTCGTCGATCGCACCCATGACGCCTTCGGCGGCATCGACCTGCTCGTGCTGAACGCCGCGCATCAGCGCGATCGAGGCGGCATCGACGAGGTGCCGACCGACGACTTCGACGCGGTCATGCGCGTCAACCTGTACTCGAGCGTCTTCCTCGCCCGCGCGGCGGTGCCGAGGATGGATGCCGGCTCGTCGATCATCACGACCTCCTCCATCCAGGGGTTCGATCCGTCGTCCCGGCTCGTCGACTACGCGATGACCAAGGCGGCGCTCGTCGCCTTCACGAGGGCGTTGGCCGAGGAGCTCGGGCCGCGCGGCATCCGGGTCAACTCGGTGGCGCCGGGCCCGATCTGGACTCCGCTCATCCCGTCGACGGGATGGCCGGACAAGCTGCCGAAGTTCGGGCAGGACACTCCGCTGGGGCGCGCCGGGCAGCCGGCCGAGCTCGCGGGCGCCTACGTCTACCTCGCGTCCGACGACGCGTCGTACACGTCCGGCGCGATCCTGCCCGTCACGGGAGGCAAGCCGCTCTGACGGGCGGCCCGAACACGGAAGGGGAACCGCACATGCCAGGCAACCGACGCGGGCAGAACTCGCTGAAGGATCCCGAGATGTACGAGGAGCTGCGCGAGGACGGCGCCTCCAAGGAGAAGGCGGCCCGCATCTCCAACGCGGCGGCCGCGCGCGGCCGGAGCTCCGTCGGCCGGAAGGGCGGCGAGTCGGGCAGCTACGACGACTGGACCGTCCCCGAGCTCAAGAAGCGGGCCAAGGAGCTCGGCCTGAGCGGCTACAGCGACATGCGGAAGGGCCAGCTCATCAGCGCCCTGCGCAACCACTGAGAGGCGACGGATGCCGCGGCTGCGACGCGTCGAACCGTACGCGTCGCCTGGCATCCTGCGCCGCCGCAGCGGCCGCGGATTCACGTACCGCCATGGGGACGGCACGCTCGCCGACCGCGCGGAGCGGAACCGGATCGCGGACCTCGCGATCCCGCCGGCGTGGACGGACGTGTGGATCGCGGAGGCGCCGAACGCGCACATCCTGGCGGTCGGGGTCGACGCGGCCGGCCGCCGGCAGTACCTGTACCACCCGGTCTGGCGCGAGCGCCAGGACGCCGAGAAGTTCGAGCGGATGACGGCGCTCGCCGGGGTCCTGCCCGGGGCGCGCCGCGGCGTCCGCCGGGACCTCGCGCTCGAGGAACTGCGACGCGAGCGCGTGCTGGCCGCCGCGTTCCGCACGCTCGACCTCGGCGCCATCCGGATCGGTTCCGAGGAGTCGCTCGCGCAGGCGCGCAGCCGCGGGCTGACGACGCTCCTGGTGCGCAACGCGCGTCTGGAGGGCGCCGACGCGGTGCGGCTCAGGTTCCGGGCGAAGGGCGGCATCGCGCAGGACCTCATGCTGGAGGACGCGGCGCTCGCCGCGTTCGTCGAGGGGATGTCGGGACGCTCGCCCGCCGCACGGCTCTACGCGTTCACCGAGGGGCGGCGCATGCGTCCGCTCGGCCCGATCGACGTCAACGAGGACATCCGCGCGCGCACCGGCGGCGACTTCACGGCGAAGGACTTCCGGACCCTCCGCGGCACGATCGCCGCCGCCGACCGGTTGGCGCAGCTCGGCACGGCCGGCACGGCCCGGGCGCGCAACGCGGCGGTCCGCGAGGCGATCGTCAGGGCGAGCGAGGTGCTCGGCAACACGCCCGCGATCGCCAAGGCGAGCTACGTCGACCCGCGCGTGGTGGAGGCGTACGAGCACGGCCGACTGGTCGACCTGCGCGGCGGCCGGGAACGCGCCCTGCTCCAGCTGCTGGTCGACGACACCGCCTGACCCGCGCGCCGCCCGTGCGTCTGCTGGGGATCCCCCGCACGTACGTCCGGCGGCACATACGCGCACGTACGCTTGCCATATCCGCGGGTGGACGCCCGCATCACACCGGCTGGGAAGTCGACGACGACGGGCCGGATCATCAGTTCTCCCATCTCAGCACCGCGGGTCGGTGCCATCCGTTCGACCACGGCGCGCGGCGATCGGCCGCCCGTCACCCAGAGCTACACCGCGCTGTCGCAGGTGATCAAGGAGAGCGGGTTGCTCCGCCGCACGCCGGTCTTCTACGCGCTGCTCGTCGGCGGGCTGGCGCTCGCACTCGGCGGCGCGGTGACCGGCTTCGTGCTGCTCGGCGACTCGTGGTTCCAGCTGCTCATCGCCGGGGCGCTCGGCATCATCTTCACCCAGTTCGCCTTCTTCGCCCACGAGGCGTCGCACCGCGCGGTGCTCGCCTCGGGCCGCGCGAACGACCGCGTGGGGCGGCTCGTCGCCACGGGCGTGGTCGGGATCAGCTACCAGTGGTGGATGACGAAGCACACGCGCCACCACGCGAACCCCAACAAGGTCGGCAAGGACCCCGACATCGAGTTCGACACGATCTCGTTCGTCGAGGAGGACGCGGCGCGGCAGCGTGGACCCCTCCGCTGGATCGCGCGCCGCCAGGGCTGGCTGTTCTTCCCGCTGCTCCTGCTAGAGGGCCTCAACCTGCACGTCACCTCGATCCGCTCGCTGTTCGAGCGGCGCCCCGTGCCCGGTCGGGTCCTCGAGCTCACGGTCATCGCCCTCCGGCTCGGCGCCTACCTCGCGGTCGTCTTCTGGTTCCTGCCGCTCGGCCTGGCCTTCGCGTTCCTCGGGGTGCAGCTGGCCGTGTTCGGCGTGTACATGGGCGCCTCGTTCGCGCCCAACCACAAGGGCATGCCGATCGTCCCGGCCGACGCG
Source organism: Agromyces sp. GXS1127 (assembly GCF_050565425.1). Lineage (NCBI taxonomy): Bacteria > Bacillati > Actinomycetota > Actinomycetes > Micrococcales > Microbacteriaceae > Agromyces > Agromyces sp. GXS1127. The sequence continues at coordinate 85,727 of NZ_JBOCIG010000010.1, read as the reverse complement.
AAGCTGGACTTCCTCAGCAAGCAGGTGCTCACGAGCCGGAACATCACCGGGCGGTGGACGGGCGCGCTCATGGGCGGCCTCAACCACCAGGTCGAGCACCACCTCTTCCCGAGCATGCCGCGCCCGCACCTCGGTCGCGCGCGCGAGATCGTGCGCGAGCACTGCCGGTCGCTGGGCATCCCGTACACCGAGACGACGCTCGTCGACTCCTACGCGATCGTGATCCGGTACCTCAACCGGGTCGGCCTCGCGGCCCGCGACCCGTTCGACTGCCCGGCCGCGGGCGAGTTCCGGCGTCGCTGATCCCCTCGGACGGCGCGCAAGACCCGGTCGCCGTGCCCGCGACCGGAACCGTCGGAGCGGCCCGACGGGTCAGGCGGCTCGCGCCGGCTCGGGGCCGCTCGGCGGCGCGCCGGCGGCGCGCTCGAGGTCGAGCACGATGCCGCCGCCGGAGTTCGCGCCGCGCATGAGGTCCTCGATCCACTCGCGGTCGAGTTGCGGCGCGATCGGGGCCTCGAAGACGAACCGGAGCGGGATCGCGGGGTGGAGCCAGAGCGAGCTCCGCCCCGGCGTTGGGGTGTCGACATGGCGCCACGAGAGCATGAAGCTCTCGTTCCGGCGGAGCTTCGTCGTGATCGCGATCTTCAGGTGTGCGAGCGCGCGATCGTCGATGTCGATCGGGGTTCCGGCGTCGCCGTAGTAGAGGGTTCCCACGCCTGCAGATTACCCCCGATCGGGTGACAAGGGAATGCGGGGATTCGCGGAATCACGCGGATCCCGGGGCCGTGTCCCCCATTCGACCGTCGGGCTCCCGGCGCACCTCTGACGGCGCCTTGTCGGGCCGCAGGCCACGCCAACGGGGGTGCCTCGCCACCCCGGTCCGCGTCCACTCGCCGAACTCGATCTCCCCGACGAGCTCGGGGCGGACCCAGACGGCGTCCGCGGCGTCCGTCGCCGGCACCTCGAGGAACGGCGACGTGTCCCCCACCCGCTCGTCGAGCATTCCCCGCAGCCGCTCGGCCTCACGTTCCCGAAGGCCCGAGCCCACCCGGCCGGCGTAGCGCAGGCCGTCGGCGGTCGGCACGCCGACGAGGAGCGAGCGGATGCGGCCCGTCCGCGTGCCCTCGCCGCGGCGGTAGCCGCCGATGACGACCTCCTGGGTGCGCGAGAGCTTGACCTTGACCCACTCGTCGCTGCGGATGCCCGGCCGGTAGCGCGATGCCCGCCGCTTCGCGACGATGCCCTCGAGGCCGAGGCGGCGGGCCTCATCGAGCGCGGCATCCGGGGCGAGCGCGACGATCGGCGGAACGTCCACCGGCGACCCGTCCCCCTGCGGCCGCACGAGTCGCTCCAACCGCTCGCGCCGTCGCAGGTAGGGCTCGTCGAGCGTGGGCGTGCCCGCGACCTCGAGCACGTCGAACAGGTGGAGCCCGACCGGGACTGATGCCGCGGCGGCGGCGATCTCGCGGGGCCGGCCGAGGTTCATGCGGCGTTGCAGCAGCCCGAAGTCGGGTCGCCCATCCTCGTCGAGCGCGACGATCTCGCCGTCGACGACGGCGTCCGCGCGGAGCGCGGACGCGAGCGCCGCGAGCTCCGGGTAGGTGGCGGTCTGGTCGATGCCGTTGCGGCTCACGAGCCGTACGGCGCCGTCCTCGACGCGCGCGATCACCCGGATCCCGTCCCACTTCCACTCGATCGCCCAGTCGTCGCCCGTCACGAGCCCCGCGGCGCCCGGGACGGCGAGCATCGGCTTGGGCACGGGCTCGCGCGAGATCGCGCTCGAGCGTGCGCGCGGCACGACCGGGTCGGCGGTCCGCGCGGAGGACGCGGACGAGGACGCCCCACGTCGCGAGCGCGTCGGGCGCGGCGCGGCCGTGCCCGCCGCCGACGCGGCATCCGCCCCCGGCTCCTGGGCCGACCCGCCGCGCTGCTCCTTCATCCGATGCAGCAGCCACTGGCTCTTCTCCCCGTCGCCCTGCGTGCGGATGAGCGCGAGCCGGACACGCCCGAGCGGCCCGCCGACCCGGCCGTGCAGCGTGAAGATGACCTCGTCGTCGCGCCACTTCTCGGTCTCGTAGGTTCCCGTGTCCCAGACCGTCATCGACCCGGCGCCGTACTGGCCCTCCGGGATCGTGCCCTCGAAGACGAGGTACTGCATCGGGTGGTCCTCGGTCTGCACGGCGAGGTGGTTCGTGCCCGTGTCATCCGGCACGCCCTTGGGCACGGCCCAGCTCTTCAGGACGCCGTCACGCTCGAGCCGCAGGTCGTGGTGGAGCCGACGGGCGTGGTGCTCCTGGATGACGAACCGGGGATCGCCGTCGTTCGCGACGCCCCACGCCGAGTCGGGCATGGGCTCGGGCGTCGACCCGGCGCTGCGCATCGACAGGTAGGTGCTCAACGGGCCGTCGGCGCTCGCTCCGGTCACCGCGAGCATGGGATCGCCGCGCTCGGCCACGAGCGCCACGACCTCATCGGCCTCGACGTGCCGGAGGCCGGGATCCTCCAGCTCCTCCCAGGTTCGCGGCGCGGCGACGGTGGGGCGGAAGCGCCCGCGGAGCGAGTACGGGGCGATGGTCGTCTTCTTGCCGTTGTTCTGGCTCCAGTCGATGAGCACCTTGCCGCCGCGCAGCGCCTTCTTCATGCTCGACACGATCAGGTCGGGGTGGTCGGCCTCGAGCGCCCGGGCGAGCTCGTGTGCGACCGCCGACACCTGGTCGGAGGTCTGGGCGCCGTCGAGGGCCGCGTACAGGTGGATGCCCTTGCTGCCGCTCGTCACCGGCACGGGATCGAGTCCCATGGGGCCGAGGATGCCGCGGACCATCCGGGCGACCTCGGCGCATTCCGCGAGGCCCGCGCCCTCCCCCGGATCGAGGTCGAACACCATGCGGTCGGGATTCGCGGGCTCGCCCGACGCGTCGAACCGCCACTGCGGCACGTGCAGCTCGATGGCGCCCATCTGGGCCAGCCAGACGAGGCTCGCGCGACTGTCGGCGACGGGATAGGCCTTGTCGCCGTCGGAGTGGTGCTGCACGCCGCGCCGCAGCCAGTCCGGCGCGTGCTCGAGGTTCTTCTCGAAGAACGCCTGACCCGGATGGCTCGGGGTGCCGACGCCATCGACCCAGCGCTTGCGCGTGACCGGCCGGCCCGCCACGTGCGGCAGCAGCACGGGCGCGATCTCGGCGTAGTACGCGATCATCTCGCCCTTGGTCATGCCGGTCTCCGGGTACATGACCTTGTCGAGGCTCGTCAACCGGAGCCGACGACCGTCGACGTCCACCGTCTGCGCTGGGCCCTGCGCCATGCCCCCATCCTGCCCGCTCCGAGCCCGACGTGCCGTTGACCGGGCGGGGGTTGCGCATCGCCCGGTGGACCGGGCGACGCCATGGCCCACGTGTCAACCCCGGCCGCCGTTCGAGCGGATCGCCGCGCACCGCCATAGCGTGGGGTGCGCCCGCCGTTCCGACGACCGAGGGAGCCCGACATGACCGCCGCACCCGCCACGCTCCTCGTCCTCGGAGCGGACGGCGACCTGACGGGACGGCTGCTCCTCCCGGGTCTCGGCACGCTGCTCGCCTCCGCCGACCTCGAGATCGAGGTCATCGGGGCGGGCCTCGGCGATCTCGACGCGCCGACATGGCGCGCACGCGTCGAGACGGCGCTCGACGGGGTGCCGGAACCCCGGCGGGCGCGCCTGCTCGACACGACGCGCTACCTGCGGGCGGATGCCACGGAGCCGGCCGAGCTCTCGCGACTGCTCGCCGAGTGCCGCTTCGTGCCCGTCGTCTACTTCGCGCTGCCGCCGTCGGTGACCGCCCGCGTCTGCGCCGTGCTCGAGGCCCTCGACACCCCGGATGGCATGCGCCTCGCGCTCGAGAAGCCGTTCGGCGGCGACCTCGGCGGGGCGCGGGCGCTGAACGCCCTGCTCACGCGCATCGTGCCCGAGCGCCGGATCTACCGCATCGACCACTTCCTCGGGCGCGCGACGGTGCTCAACCTCCTCGGGATGCGCTTCGCGAACCGCCTGCTCGAGCCGGTCTGGAACGGCACGGCGATCGAGCGGATCGACCTCGTCTACGACGAGACCCTCGCGCTCGAGGACCGCGCCGGCTACTACGACGGCGCCGGCGCGCTGGTCGACATGATCCAGAGCCACCTGCTCGCGGTGCTCGCGCTCGTCGCCATGGAACCGATCTCGAGCGTCGACGAGGTCGGGCTGCGCGACGCGATGGCCGAGGTGCTCCGCCGGACGTCGGTGCGCGGCGACGACCCGATCGCCTCCAGCCGCCGGGCCAGGTACACGGCGGGATCCGTCGACGGCCGCGCACTGCCCGCCTACGCGGACGAGCCGGGCGTCGATCCCCGGCGCGGGACGGAGACGCTCGCCGAGGTCGTCGTCGAAGTGGGCACCGACCGCTGGCGCGGCGTGCCGTTCCTGCTCCGGTCGGGCAAGGCGCTGGGACGCGCCCGCAAGGTCGTGCGGGCGGTGTTCCGGCCCGTGCCGCCGATCGAGGGCCTCGAGGGCCGTCCCCGTGCCGACTGGCTCGAGCTCGACCTGAGCTCGGGACAGGTCGAGCTCGGCCTGACCATGAACGGCGGGGGCGACCCGTTCGCGCTCGAGCAGACGACGCTCGTCGCGCAGCAGGTCCCCGGCGCGCTGCTGCCGTACGGGGAGGTCCTGAAGGGCATCCTCACCGACGATCCGACGCTGTCCGTGCGCGGCGACATCGCCGAGGAGTCCTGGCGGATCGTCGAGCCGGTCCTGGCGGCCTGGCGCGACGGTCGGGTCCCGCTGGAGGAGTATCCGGCGGGTTCGGACGGGCCGACCGGCGGCTGATCCGTCCCCCGGTGCGGGGCCGCGGCATCCGTCGCCCGATCGGGCCCGGGGCGCAAGGGCTACCGCTCGCATCCGGTCGGGTGTGTACTGGGGGGCATGCGAGCCGTGTGGAAGGGGGCGGTCACGTTCGGCCTCGTCAACGTGCCCGTCAAGCTGTACAGCGCCACCGAGGACCACGACGTGTCCCTGCACCAGGTGCACGACGCCGACGGCGGGCGCATCCGCTACCAGCGCGTGTGCGAGATCGACGGCGAGGTCGTGCCCTACCAGCACATCGACAAGGCCTACGACGACGGCGAGCGCACGGTCGTCATCACCGACCAGGATCTGAAGTCGCTGCCCGCGGAGCGCAGCCGCGAGATCGAGGTCGTCGAGTTCGTGCCGACCGAGCAGATCGACCCGATCATGTTCGACCGCAGCTACTACCTCGAGCCCGATTCGGCGTCGAACAAGGCGTACGTGCTGCTGCGCGAGGCCCTCGAGTCGACCGACCGCACCGCGGTCGTCCGGATGGCGCTGCGCCAGAAGACGCGACTCGCCGCGCTGCGCGTGTTCGGCGACGTGCTCATGGTCCAGACCCTCCTCTGGAGCGACGAGGTGCGGCAGGCGAACTTCCCCGCGCTCGACGAGCCGGCGAAGATCACCTCGAAGGAGCTCGACCTCTCCAAGCAGCTCATCGAGAGCCTCTCCAACGACTTCGAGCCCGAGCAGTTCGTCGACGAGTACCAGCAGGAGCTCCGCACGCTCATCCAGGCGAAGCTCGAGCAGGGCGACGCGCTCGACACCGCGGCGACGTTCGGCGAGCAGCCCGAGGAGGAGGGCGGCGAGGTCATCGACCTCATGGAGGCCCTGCGGCAGTCGATCGCCGCGAAGCGCGGCGGCGGGGCGGACGGCGAGGCGTCGACGTCGTCGAAGCCGGCATCGTCCGCGAGGTCGTCCTCGTCCTCGTCGAAGACGAAGGCGAGCGGGAAGAAGCCCGCGGCGAAGGCCGCGTCATCGAAGGCCTCCAAGGCCGACTCGGCCGACGAGAAGCCTGCGGCGAAGCGTCGCACGACGAAGAAGGCGGGCTGACGCCGGCGTCAACCCCGTGCCGGGTGGAGCCGCGCGACGTAGCGTGACGCCATGAGCGACAACGAGGACATCCTCTCCCGATTCGCGGCCGGTGAGGGCGAGAACGGTCCGCCGGCGCCGGAGCGACCCCACGACCTCCCGCGTCCGGACGACGACATCCCCGGCGCGAACACCGACACCGACGACACCCGCACCTCGCCCGGCAGCGAGACCGAGACGATCGAGAAGCAGCAGGACCCGATGCCCGACCGCGTGGCCGCCGACATCGACGAGTCGCAGGTGCGCGCGGTGCCGGGCACCGGCGGTCCCGACGACGCGGGCGACGTGGACGTCGACCCCGACGAGCTGAACCTGCCCGGCCGGTCCTGAACCGGCCGCTCAACGGAGCACGCCGAGTGCCCAGGCGTAGTGGCCGCCGAGGCACTCGTGCGCGGGCTCGGCGAGCGTCGCACCGCGGAGCCACGCCCTGCCCTCGCTGAAGATCTCGGCGTCGGTCATCGCGTCGAGCCGGGCGAGCGCGGAGGCGTGGCTGGCGCGCAGCCGCTCGCGCGCAACGGCGGCGTCGGCCTCGCCGCGATAGCGGTCGCGCAGGTCGCGATTGAGCCGGTCGAGGTCGCGCCACGTGTAGCCGTCGGCCGGGAACGCGGGTACCTCGCCCGCAGCGTCGGCGGTGATCCAGTCGAGGAGCAGCACGTGCCAGGCGTGCAGGTGGTTGACCACGTCGAGCGCGTCCCGGTCGCGCGGCTCGGGGGCCGCGGCATCCGTCATGGGCGCGGTGCGCGCGGGAAGGGCGACCCCGTGGAGGGAGTCGAGTGCGCGCTCGAGCTCGGCGAAGCGATCGACCGCCTGGCGGACGAGGTCGGAGCGGTGCTGCGGGATCGTCACGCGCCCAGCCTACGAGCCGATGGTCGCCGCGGACCGCGAGCCCGTCACGCAGCGCCGCGCACGACGGCGAGGATCGCGGCCGTCTCGGCCGGCAGCGCGAGCATGCGATCGGGCGCACCGCCGGCCGCGACCGCCGGGTCGGTGGCGAGCAGCAGCTCCGACGGCCCGTCGAGCTCGACGGACCACGGTGCCGCCCCGAGGTTCGCGAGCACGACGACGCGTTCGCGGGCGTCGGGCGCGCCCCGGTCCATCCGGAACCGGCCGGCCGCATCATCCGCCCAGGCCGTCGTGTGCTCGAACGCCGGATCGGTGAGCTCGGGGCGTGCGCGACGGAGCGCGAGCAGCCGGCGGTGCAGGTCGAGGAGCCGGGCGTGCGCACCGCCCGAGTCGGCGGGCTCCGACCAGTCGAGCTTCGACCGCTCGAACGTCGACGGGTCCTGCGGATCGGGCACGAGCGACTCGTCCCAGCCCATGCGGGCGAACTCGGCGATGCGCCCCTCCGCGGTCGCCCGGCCGAGCTCGGGCTCGGGGTGCGACGTGAAGAACTGCCACGGCGTGGCCGCACCCCACTCCTCGCCCATGAAGAGCATCGGCGTGAACGGCGTCGTGAGGTTCAGCACCGCGGCGAGCGCGAGGCGACGCTCGCCGAGGGCGGGCGAGAGCCGGTCGCCGGCGGCGCGATTGCCGACCTGGTCGTGGTCCTGCGTGAAGGTCACGAGCCGCCAGGTCGGCACGGTCGGCTCGAGCGGGCGGCCGTGGTCGCGACCTCGGAACGACGAGTACGTGCCGTCGTGGAAGAAGCCGCGGGTCATCGTCTTCACGAGCGCGTCGAGCGGGGCGAAGTCGGCGTAGTACCCGGCGGTCTCGCCCGTGAGGGCGACGTGCATGGCGTGGTGGTGATCGTCGCTCCACTGCGCCGTGAGGCCGTACCCGCCCGCTTCGCGCGGCATGATGAGCGTCGGATCGTTCAGGTCGGATTCCGCGACGAGCGTCAGCGGCCGGCCGAGGTGCGCCGAGAGCGCGTCGGCGTGCTCGGCGAGTTCGCGGAGGACGTGGCGGTCGGATCGGTCGCGCAGCGCGTGCACCGCGTCGAGTCGGAGCCCGTCGACGTGGAAGTCGCGCAGCCACATCATCGCGTTCTCGACGATGTAGCGGCGCACCTCGGGCTCGTCGAGGTTCACGGAGTCGCCCCACGTGGTGCGCTCGGCCGTGCGCAGGTACGGCCCGAAGCGCGGCAGGACGTTGCCGCTCGGCCCGAGGTGATTGTAGACGACGTCCTGGATCACCGCGAGCCCGCGCGCGTGGCACGCGTCGACGAACCGCTGGTAGGCGGCCGGCCCGCCGTACGCCTCGTGCACCGCGTACCAGAGCACGCCGTCGTACCCCCAGTTGTGCGTGCCGTTGAACGCATTGACGGGCAGCAGCTCGACGAAGTCGATGCCCAGCTCGACGAGGTGGTCGAGGCGCTCGATCGCCGAGTCGAGCGTGCCGTCGGGGGTCCACGTTCCGACGTGCAGCTCGTACACGCTGCCGCCCGCCAGCTGCCGGCCGGTCCACGCGGCATCCGCCCACTCGTGCGCGCCGAGGTCGAATGCCGCGCTCAGCTCGTGCACCCCCTGGGGCTGCCGCAGCGAACGCGGGTCGGGCAGGGCCCGGTGGTCGTCGTCGAGCACGAAGCCGTACTCGTCGCCGGGCGCGAGCTCGACGTCGGCGTGCCACCGGTCGCGGTCGTCGCGGACCATCGGCAGGTCGGGGCGGCCGGGGCGGCGCAGCGCGACCCGGGTGGGATCCGGGGCCCAGAGCTCGGGGATCATGCGCCGGCCTGCTCGTCGTCGGGTCGGCGTGCGCCCGGCAGGTCGGGGGCGGATGCCGCGGGCACGAGCAGCGCGACCGGATAGGCCGCGAGGAGCTCGCTGAGCATGATCGCCCCGCCGCCCCACGGCCGGCCCGTGAGCAGGTCGACGACCGGCCCGCCCGCGGTGAGCACGGCGCTGTCGCCCCAGGCACCCGGCGGAGCGGCCGCCGCGGGCTCGGCGCCGACCCGGGCGGCCAGGCCGACGGACAGCCGGGTGGCCACGGTGACGGCACCGCCGCGGTCGAACGCGATCGCGTGCCGGGCCGCGTCGCCGACGACCTCGAGCGGCCGGTACCGCGTGAACCACTCCGGATGGTCGCGGCGGGCGCGGAGCGCCCGCGAGGTGACGAGGAGCTTGGCGGCGCCCGTGGCGTCCGTCGCCGGCAGCTCGCCGCGGCGCGCGGCGTCGTCGAGGTCCGCGAGCATGCGTCGGCGCAGCCCGAAGTCGACGGGCCGACGGTTGTCGGGGTCGACGAGGCTCGTCTCCCACAGCTCGGAACCCTGGTAGACGTCGGGCACGCCGGGCACGGTCAGCTGCAGCAGCTTCGCCGAGAGCGAGTTCGACCAGCCCGCCGGTGCGAGCCACGCCGCGAACGCGTCGAGGCGCTCGCGCACGGCGGGGACGTCGTACGCGCGGTCGACGACCTCGTGCATGCGGCGCTCGAACGTCGCGTCGGGCGCGGCCCAGTGCGTCGAGACGGATGCCTCGCGGGCGGCCTTCTCGGCGTAGGCGTGCGCGCGCTCCCGCTCGAGGGGCGAGGCGCCCAGGATCGCCTGCCAGAGCAGCGCGTCGAACGGCCCGTCGCCGGTCGAACCCGCCGTCGCACGCAGGCCGTCGAGCTCGATCGACCAGCGCTCGGGGATCTCGGCGAGGACGTCGAGACGGGCCCGCACGTCCTCGCCGCGCTTGGTGTCGTGCGTCGACAGCGTCGTCATGGAGTGGGGCCACGACGCGTGCCGCCGGATCTGCCGCTCGTGGAACCGCTCGACGGGGATCGCGAACTCCGACGGGTCGCCGCCGACCTCCGTGAGCGAGCCGAGCCGCGTGAAGCGGTAGAACGCGGTGTCCTCGACGCCCTTGGCCATGACCATGCCGCTCGTCTGCTGGAATCGGACGGCGACCGGGTGCGACGGGTCGGAGAGCACCGGCAGCAGCGCGTCGAACGTCGCGGCGAGGTCGGGCCGGTGCTCGCGCGCGAGCCGGGCCGCCTCCGCGAGGCGCGCCAGGCCCGCCGGGAGGTAGGACCGATACACCGGGACGCAGGCGAGCAGTTCGGCGAGCGCGTCGGCGGCGTCGGCCGGCCGCGGCTCGGCCAGCATCCGCTCCAGGCGGAGCACCTCGCTGCGGAGGATGCCGTCGGCGATGCCGCGCTTGGTGCCGTGGATCAGCGCGTGCCACCCGGTCGGCCCGTCGACGCCGGTCTCGGCCCGCAGGCGCGCGTCGAGCGCGTCGAGCGCCGACTCGCCCTCGGCATCGATCAGGACCCGGTCGACGTCGGCCAGCGCGTCGTACCCGGTCGTGCCGTCGGCGCGCCAGTGCGGCGGCAGCGGCTCGTCGCCCTCGAGGATCTTCTCGACGAGGAGGTACGCTCCGTCGGTGGCCACCGCAAGCCGTTCGAGGTACGCGCCGGGCGCGGCCAGCCCGTCCGGGTGGTCGATCCTGAGGCCGTCGGCCAGGCCGTCGCGGACCCAGCCGACGATCGCCGCGTGCGTCGCGTCGAACACCTCGGGCAGCTCGACGCGGATGCCGGCGAGCTCGTTGACCGCGAAGAAGCGCCGGTAGTTGAGCTCGGTGTCCGCGCGCTGCCAGTTCACGAGCTCGTAGTGCTGACGCGCGTGGACCGCGAGCACGTCGGCGCCGTCGCCGGCCGATCCCGGAGCGAGCGGGAACCGGTGGTCGAAGTAGCGCAACTCTCCGTGCTCGACGCGCAGGTCGCCGGCCTCGGCCGCCTCCTCGACGGTGCCGCCGAGCACGGGCAGGCGCACCTTCCCGCCCGTCAGCGCCCAGTCGACGTCGAACGCCTCGGCGTGCGGCGACTCGGGGCCGAGCTCCAGCAGGCTCCACCACCAGGCGTTCTGCGCGGCGTCCGCGACCCCGACATGGTTCGGCACGATGTCGACGAGGATGCCGCGTCCCGCGCGATGCGCGGCGTCCGCGACCGCGGCAAGGCCGGCGTCCCCGCCGCGGGCCGGATCGACGCGGTCGTGCGCGACGACGTCGTACCCGTGGTCGGAGCCGGCGCGCGACGGCAGGATCGGCGACAGGTAGAGCCAGTCGGTGCCGAGCGCGTCCAGGTAGTCGACGACGGATGCCGCGTCGTGCAGGTCGAACGACGGCCGCACCTGGAGCCGGTACGTCGAACGCGGTTCGCGTGCGGCAGGCCCCTGCGGTCGTGGCGCCGGGGAGGCGCCGGCGTGCCCCGCCCGGCCCGCGGCATCCGTCGTCACGCGCCCGCCTCCGCCTTCGGGGCGGGCGCCTCCTCCTTCGCCGCGGCGACCATCGCCGACAGCGACGCCGCGACCGAGTGGTCGACCTCCTCGGGCGTCGGGTCGTGCTGGCAGAGCACCACCAGCGAGCGCTGCTCGAGCGGGATCACGCCGCCGGGCGCGATGGGATCGCTGTCGGCGCGACGGCCGGCGGTGTCGATGAGCACCTCCCACTCCGGCGAGAGCGCGTGGTCGGGGATCGTGAACTCGACGGTGTCGTCGTGCGCGTTGAAGAGCACGATGAAGTGGCGGTCGACGATGCGCTCGCCCCGGCGGTCGCGCTCGCGGATGCCCTCGCCGTTGAGGAAGACGCCGATGGCCTTGCCGAAGCCCGCGTCCCAGTCCTCCGGCGCCATGATCGACCCGTCGGGACGGAGCCACACGATGTCGGGGACCGGCCCGCCCTCCGGCTGCCGGATCGGCCGTCCGTCGAAGAACCGGCTGCGCCGGAAGGTCGGATGCTCGGCGCGGAGCTTCGCGACGGCCGCGGTGAACTCGATGAGCGGCTGGTCGGCGTGCTCCCAGTCGACCCAGCTGAGTGGGCCGTCCTGCGCGTAGACGTTGTTGTTGCCCTGCTGGGTGCGCCCGAGCTCGTCGCCGTGCGAGAGCATCGGCACGCCCTGCGAGAGCAGCAGCGTCGCGATGAAGTTGCGCTGCTGGCGCGCACGCAGCGTCAGGACCTCGGGGTCGTCGGTCGGGCCCTCGACGCCGAGGTTGTACGAGCGGTTGTGCGATTCGCCGTCGTTGCCGTCCTCGCCGTTCGCCTCGTTGTGCTTCTCGTTGTACGAGACGAGGTCGCGCAGCGTGAACCCGTCGTGCGCGGTGACGAAGTTGATGGATGCCACGGGCCGCCGCCCCGAGTGCTCGTACAGGTCTGCGGAGCCCGTGAACCGCGACGCGAACTCGCCGAGCGTCGCGGGCTCGCCGCGCCAGAAGTCGCGGACCGTGTCGCGGTACTTTCCGTTCCACTCGGTCCACTGCGGCGGGAAGTTGCCGACCTGGTAGCCGCCCGGCCCGACGTCCCACGGCTCGGCGATGAGCTTGACCTGCGAGACCACCGGGTCCTGCTGCACGAGCTCGAAGAAGGTCGACAGCTTGTCGACCTCGTAGAACTCGCGCGCGAGCGTCGAGGCGAGGTCGAAGCGGAACCCGTCGACGTGCATCTCGAGCACCCAGTAGCGCAGCGAGTCCATGATGAGCTGCAGCGCGTGCGGGTTGCCGACGTTCAGCGAGTTGCCCGTGCCCGTGTAGTCCATGTAGTACCGCTGGTCGCCGTCGACGAGGCGGTAGTACGCGGCGTTGTCGATGCCCCGCATCGAGAGCGTCGGCCCCAGGTGGTTGCCCTCGGCGGTGTGGTTGTAGACGACGTCGAGGATCACCTCGATCCCGGCGGCGTGCAGGGCCTTGACCATGGCCTTGAACTCCTGCACCTGCTCGCCGCGCTGCCCGGTCGACGCGTACGCGTTGTGCGGCGCGAAGAAGGCGATGGTGTTGTAGCCCCAGTAGTTCGACAGGCCCTTGTCCTGCAGGGTGCCGTCGTTCACGAACTGGTGGACGGGCATGAGCTCGATCGCGGTCACGCCGAGCTTCCGCAGGTGCTCGATGACGACCGGGTGGCCGATGCCGGCGTACGTGCCGCGGATCTCCTCCGGCACCCCGGGCAGCGTCCTCGTGAGGCCCTTCACGTGCGCCTCGTAGATGAACGAGGCGGCGTAGGGCGTCCTCGGATGCCGGTCGCCGGTCCAGTCGAAGAACGGGTTCGTGACGACCCCGAGCATCATGCTCTTGGCGGAGTTCTGGTCGTTGCGCCCGTCGGGTTCGCCGAACGGGTAGCCGAACAGCGACTGGTTCCAGTTCAGCTCGCCGTCGACCGCCTTCGCGTAGGGGTCCAGCAGCAGCTTGTTCGGGTTGCACCGCAGGCCGCGGGCCGGGTCGTTCGGCCCGTGCACCCGGTAGCCGTAGCGCTGGCCGGGCTGCACCTGCGGCAGGTACGCATGCCAGATGAACGCGTCGACGTCGACCAGCTCGACGCGCTGCTCACGCCGCCGGTCGTCGAACAGGCACAGCTCGACCTGCTCGGCGACCTCGCTGAAGAGCGCGAAGTTCGTGCCGTTCCCGTCGAACGTCGCGCCGAGCGGGTAGGTGGAGCCGGGCCAGCTGTGCATTCGTCCCCCAACGGTGTGCCTCCGGCCATCGTAGGGGGCGGAGCGTTCCGGACGGCGTCGGTTGACGCGACCCCGCTCGACGTGGTCGGGTGACGGTCGCCCGCTTCCCGCGCCGCGGTCACGACGCGCTCGGGACGACGACGGCCGGGGCGCGATCGCGTCGCGCACCCGGCCGCCGGTCGTGTCGGAGCCGTTCCTACTCGGAGTCGGAGTCCGCGTCGCAGGACGCGGCGACCTCGCTCGACGCCTCCTGGACCGCCGTCTGCTGCGCGGCGAGCTCCTCCGGGTCCTGCTCGACGGTCATGACGGACGGGTCCTCCTCGGAGGGCACCTCCTCGAGGCCGTCGGCGTAGGTCGACACCTCGTTGAGCGCCGTCTGGAAGCCGCCGAGCGCGTCGATGAGCGCATCGTCGTCGCCGGCCTCCTCGATCAGCGCGTCGGTCCGCTCGGACGCGTCGCCCAGGTAGTCCTGGAGCCCCTCGAGCGAGGACGGCGCCGCGATGTTGTTCTGGACGCCGTTCGAGATGTCGCGGACGTCCGCGGCGATCGTCGCGCAGCTGTCCTCGCCCGACGCGGCGGTGTCGCCGCCGTCGCCGGATGCGCAGCCCGTGAGCGCGAGCGCACCGGCGAAGACCAGCGCGGCGGGCATGGTGAAACGTCGCATACTGCAACTCCCCCTGTTTTCGGTTCGAACAGATGGAGCATAGTCCCCCGCACCGACCTCCGCCCACCGGTGGAGCGGGAACGCACGGGCGTGCTCAGTCCCCGATCAGCGCGCCGATCCGCGTGGGCACCGTGGAATCCTGCAACGACGTCGTGTCCCCCAACGGCCGCCCCTCGGCCAGGTCGACGAGCAGGCGCCGCATGATCTTGCCCGATCGGGTCTTCGGCAGGTCCGGGACGAAGTGGATGTCGCGGGGCTTCGCGACCGGCCCGATCGCCGCCGCGACGTGGGCTCGGAGCGCCGACGCCCGCTCCGCGGCATCCGACCCCCGATCGCCGCGCCCGACCACGCCGTCGCTGATCACGAAGGCGGCGATCGCCTCGCCGGTGCGCTCGTCGCTCACGCCGACGACGCCCGCCTCGGTCACCTGCGGGTGCGCGACCAGGGCGGACTCGATCTCGATCGTCGAGAGCCGGTGACCGGAGACGTTGATCACGTCGTCGACCCGGCCGAGCAGCCAGACGTCGCCGTCGACGTCGAGCCGCGCCCCGTCGCCCGAGAAGAAGTAGCCGCGGTCGGCGAACCGCGCCCAGTACGAGTCGCGGTAGCGCTCGGGATCGCCCCAGACGGTGCGCGCCATGCCCGGCCAGGTGCCGTCGATCACGAGGTAGCCGCCCTCGCCGCGCGCGACGTCGTCGCCGTGCTCGTCGACCACCCGCGTGGTGAGGCCCGGCAGCGCCCGGAGCGCGGAGCCCGGCTTGAGGTGCGACAGGCCGGGGAGGGGCGCCATGATCGCGCCGCCCGTCTCCGACTGCCACCACGTGTCGACGATCGGCGCGACGCCGCCGCCGACCTCCCGCCGGAACCACTCCCACGCCGCGGGGTTGATCGCCTCGCCGACGGACCCCAGCAGGCGGATGCTCGACCGGTCGTACGTCGCCGGCACGCCGTCGGGGAACCAGCCCATGAAGGACCGGATCAGCGTCGGCGCCGTGTAGTAGGTCGTCACGCCGTAGCGCTCGATGATCTCGAAGTGGCGGCCCGGGTGGGGCGTGTTCGGCGCGCCCTCGTAGATGACGCTCGTGACGCCGTTGGCGAGCGGCCCGTAGAGCACGTAGCTGTGCGCCGTCACCCACGCGAGGTCGGCCGTGCACCAGTAGACGTCGTCGGGCTTCGCGTCGAACACGCTGTGGAACGTGCTCGCGACGTGCGTGAGGTAGCCGCCGGTGGTGTGCACGAGGCCCTTCGGCCGCCCGGTCGTGCCCGACGTGTAGATGATGAACAGCGGCGTCTCGGCGTCGAACGCCTCCGCCTCGTGATGAGCGGATGCCGCGTCGACCGCGTCGTGCCACCAGACGTCGCGTCCGGGGGTCCAGGGGAGGTCGGGCGTCTCGTCGCCCGTCCGCCGCACGACGAGCACGTGCTCGACGTGGTCGAGTCCCTCGACCGCCTCGTCGACCGCGGGCTTCACGGCGACGGCCTCGCCGCGCCGGAACTGCCCGTCGCTCGTGACGACCACCTTCGCGCCCGTGTCGGCGACGCGGAACCGCAGCGCCTCGGCCGAGAACCCGCCGAACACGAGCGAGTGGACCGCGCCGAGCCGCGCGACCGCGAGCGTCGCGACCACGGTCTCCACGAGCACGGGGAGGTAGAGCACCACCCGGTCGCCCTGCCCCACGCCGAGCGCGGCGAGGGCGTTCGCCGCACGCGCCACCTCGCGCTCGAGCTCGCCGTACGTCACCGTCCGGCGGTCGCCGCGCTCGCCCTCGAAGTGGAACGCCGCCTTCCCGCCGCGCCCCGCGGCGACGTGCCGGTCGATGCAGTTCACCGCGGCGTTGAGGCGCCCGCCCGCGAACCAGGTCGCCTGCGGGATCGTCCGCCCCGCGGCATCCGTCGGTCGCCACTCGTGCGCCGTGCGCCACGGGGTCGCCCAGTCGAGACGTCCGGCCTCGCGCTCCCAGAAGCCGACCGGGTCGGTGCGTCCCGCCCCGACGAACGCGGCGTCGGCGTTCGCCTGCGCGGCGAACCCGGGCGGCGGCGGGACGGCGGCGGTCTCGGCGGCGAGGGTGCGGATCGTGGGCAGGCGGCCGGACGGCTGGGACATGGGGCTCCTGGGGTCGTGCAGGCCTCCGACGCTACCGGCGCATCGCGGAGGCGGCCGGCACGGGCGTCTCCGTTCGTCATGCGGCTGCGCGAGCCGTTCGCGTTCGTGCGCCGCAGCGCGGCGGTCGTGCGCTGCGGCCCCTCAGCGCACCCTCAGCCGTGGTGCACCGGGCATCCCGTCCTCGGACGGACCACTCCCCCCGAGGCGGGCTTCGTCGGCAGTCGTCGGCGGTTCACCCGGAGACCGCGGTCGAGGATGGTGAGGCGCGGATCGCTCAGGACGGCCACCGCCGTCGCGAGGCCCGCGACGGCCAGCTTCTCGCCGGGGCAGCGGTGGCCGGTCGCGACCTCGCCCCCGCCGTGGGGGATGAACGCCTCCAGCGACTCGGAGTCGTCGACGCCGAGGAAGCGCTCGGGCTCGAACTCCGCCGCGCGCACCCATGACCGATCGTCGGTGTCGGTGCCGAGGATGTCGAGCACGAGCCGCCCGCCCGCGGACAGGTGCTCGCCGTCGTGCTCGATGTCGGCCTTCGCCCAGCCGGGGAGGATCGGGACGAACGGCGCGGTGCGCCGGATCTCCTGTGCGAACGCCGTCGCCACGGGTCCCTCGGTCAGGCGGCCGCGCACGGAGGTCTCCGCGGCGATGCGCTCGCGCCATTCCGGGCGGTCGTGCAGCTCCTTCGCGGCGAACGCGACGAACCGGGCGACCGCGATCATCGGCCGGAAGCTGTTCTGCAGCTCGACCCCGGCGAGCTCGGCGGGCAGCAGGTCGCCCCCGCGGTCCCGGTGCCACGCCCACGCGTCGAGCGCCGTGCCGGGCTCGGACGCGAGCCCGCCGGCGCGGACCGCCTCGATGAGCCGTCGGGCGTGCCGGTCGGACCACCGTCGGTTCGCGGCCGCCAGCAGGTACTCGGGCGAGTACGGCACGCCGAACCCGTCGACGATCTGCGCCTGGCGCGCCGCCCAGCGGGTCTTCGCCGCCGGCGTCCCGGGCAGGCCCGCCCAGCGCATGATCGCCCGCCCCAGAGCACCGACCGCGGCGTCGTACGCCGACCGCCCGCCGCCGTCGAGCCACGCGTCGAGCTCCTCCTGCCACTCGGTCTCCAGCAGCGGCGACAGGCGCCGCACCTCCTCGTCGTCGTAGAGGGCCCGGACGAACGTCTGCTTCCGGTGCCGGTGCTCTGCGCCGTCGAGGCTGTGCACCGAACCGTGGCCGAACAACGTCTCCTGCACGAGCGAGGGCATCGCACCGTGCCGCGCCACGAGGTCCGGGTCGTAGAAGAGCCCGACCGCCTCGGCACCGCGAACGAGCAGCGCCTCGCGGCCGAGGAGCCGGAACGGAACGGCACGGGCACCGGGACGGGCCCGGCGCCAGAGGTGCGCCCCGAATCCGTACCCCCGGGTGAGCAGCGAGATGGAGTCGTCGTGAAGCAACCGCATGCGGCCACCGTGACACGGCGCGGCTGCGTGCTCCAAGGGGAGGCGAGTCGACCGCATTCGTGCTAACGAGCGGGCACAGCCCGCTGATCGGAGCCGATATGGAGCGGAGACGGCGGGATTTGAACCCGCGGTCCCCTTACGGGGACTCCACCTTAGCAGGGTGGTGCACTCGACCGGACTATGCGACGTCTCCTCGCGGACCCCCGAAGGCGAACGCGACTGCCATCATAACCGGCATCCCGCCGAAAAGACGATTCGTCGGGTGCGGGCACCGCGACCGGGCCTACTGGTCGGCCAGCGTGCGGCCGGCCGAGCAGCGGGTCTCCGCGGCCGTCTGGCCGGTGACGTCGCTCGGGAGCGCCTGCTCCGTGGGCTCGGGAGCCGTCGTCTCGGTGGGCGCGTCGGTCGCCGGTTCCTCCGTCGGCTCCTCGGCGACCGGCTCCTCGGTCGGCGTCGCGTTCGGATCGGTCGCCGAGGCGAAGGAGTTGTCCTCGAGGGCGGTCGGGTCGAGCGTCATCGGCAGGTCCTGCTGCAACGCCAGGTTGACGGCCTCGGCCGACTCGGTGGGCACGACCGCGCCGTAGCCCTCCTCGTACGCGGTGGGGTACTGCACGAACGCGATCTTCGACAGGTCGACGTCCTTCGCCGCCATCGCGATCGACACCATCATCGTGGGGTCGACGAGAGTCGACGAGAGCTGCATGTTGTCCAGCGCGGCCTTCGCGATCGAGTAGAGCTTCAGGGGGTCGCCGAGCGTGCCCGCCGACTGCAGCTCCCGGGCCAGTGCGGACATGAACACCTGCTGGTTCGAGATCCGGCCCAGGTCGGACCCGTCGCCCACGCCGTACCGGGTGCGGAGGAACTGCAGCGCCTGGAGGCCCTTCAGCTCGTGCGTCCCCGCCTCGAGGTAGAGGTCGGTGTGCACGTCCTCGATGGGCTCCGCGACGCAGACCTCGACGCCGCCGACCGCCTCCGAGATCGCCGCGGCGCCCATGAACTGCACGATGCCGGCGAACGGGATCGCGGAGACCCCGGTGAGGTTCTCGATCGTCTTCACCACGCACGGCATGCCGCCGTAGTCGAGCACGGTGTTGATCTTGACGTCGTACTGCTCCCAGAGCTCCTCGTTCGTCTCGGGGTCGGTGCAGCCGGCCGGGATGTCGACGAGCATGTCGCGCGGGAAGCTGACCACCTCGACGTGCGAGTGGTCCTCGGAGATGTGGAGCAGCAGGTTGACGTCGTTGAGGACCGCCGTCTCCTCGTCGGGGTCGCCGAAGCCGTCGCCCTGGCCCTGTCGACTGTCGCTGCCGATGACGAGCAGGTTGACGCCGCCCTCGATCGCGCCGACGTCGGGCACGCCCTCGAGGACCGACTCGTTGCCGAGCGACACGGTCGGCTTCGCCGTCGCCGCGAGGTCGAATGCGGCGTAGGCGGCGACCGCGGTGCCCGATGCGAGCACGACGGCCAGGGTGGATGCCGCGATCTTGGTCACGGTGGCCCAGACGCCGTTCGAACGCAGGCGACCGTGACGGGCGATCGCCGGAGACGCATCATCGCGTCGCGCGGGGGTGCGCGGCTCGTGATCCTTCACTCCGGTGATCTCCTCTCTCCTGGCGGCTGCGTGCGGGGGCGGCACTGGCGGAGGGCGTGGGATTCGAACCCACGAGGCATTGCTGCCCACTGGTTTTCAAGACCAGCTCCATCGGCCGCTCGGACAGCCCTCCAGCTCGCGCGATGACACCGCCGACGGCGGCACCGCTCTCGCGAACGGGCCGATTCTAGCCGACGAGTGTTTCAGCGAGCCTCGCAGGCGAGTCTGGGCGACTCCTGAACCGACGGGCCGCGGCGGCCGCCAGGGCGACGGGTCAGCCGCCGTTGGCCGTCGTGCACCGCACGTCCGCGGCCGTCTGTCCGGTCACGTCCGGCGGCAGCACCTCCCCCGCGCCGGGCGGCGGGGAGGCGGGCGGCACCGTCGCGTCGGACGGCGGCGCGGTCGCGGCATCCGGTACGTCCTCCTCGGTGCCGCCGCCG
Source organism: Agromyces sp. GXS1127 (assembly GCF_050565425.1). Lineage (NCBI taxonomy): Bacteria > Bacillati > Actinomycetota > Actinomycetes > Micrococcales > Microbacteriaceae > Agromyces > Agromyces sp. GXS1127. Next base: position 66,192 of record NZ_JBOCIG010000010.1, on the reverse strand, counting down.
GCCTCGACCGTGCCGAACGAGGCGTCGCCCGTGGCATCCGGATCGAAGACGACGGGCTCGTCGGCCCGCAGCGCGAGGGCGAGCGCGTCAGCGGATTCCGTCGGCACGACCGCCGAGAAGTCGGGCGTGTACGCCGTCGGGTACTGGATGAACGCGATCTTCGAGAGATCGACCGCCTGCAGCGTGCGCGCGATCGAGACGAGTCGCCAGGCGTCCTGCAGGCCCGACGACAGCGTCATGTTCTTCAGCACGGCCTGCGCGATCGAGTACAGCCGGAGCGGGTTGCTCAGCGTCCCGTCGGCCTGGAGCGTGCGGGCGAGCGACGCGAGGAACGTCTGCTGCGCGGAGATCCGTCCGAGGTCGCTGCCGTCGCCGACGGCGTGCCGGGTCCGGAGGAACGCGAGCGCGGTCGCGCCGGTGATCTCGTGGCGACCGGCGTCGAGCTTCAACCCCGAGTAGGGATCGTCGATCGGGTCGACGAGGCAGACCTCCACGCCCCCGACGGCCTCGGCGAGCGCCGCGACGCCCTTGAACTCGACGATGCCGCCGACCGGGATCGTGATGCCGACGAGCTGTTCGATGGTCCGCCCGACGCACGAGAGCCCGCCGTGTCCGAGCACGGTGTTGAGGCGCACGTCGTATCCCTCGTACAGCATGGTGCCCGGGTCCTCCGGGTCCTCGCACGCGGGGACGTCGACCAGCAGGTCGCGCGGGAAGCTCACGACCTCGACATGCGAGTGGTCCTCGGCGATGTGGAGCAGCATCGTGACGTCGTTCAGCTCGGCGGAATCGACCATCGGGTCGCCGAACGACCCGTCCGCCGGCCGCTTGTCGCTGCCGACGAGCAGGAAGTTCAGGCCGCCCTCCATCGCGCCGATGTCGGGCACGCTCTCGAGGACCCGCTCGCTCTCGAACCGGACGCTCGGCTTCGCCGCGACGGGGGCGACGAGGTCGGTGACCGCATACGCCGCGATCGCACCGGAGGCCACGAGCAGCACCGCGACCGCGGAACCGACGCCCTTCGCGATCGCGCGCCCGGCGGTACGCCGAGGGAGCCGGCCGTGGTGCGCCGGCGGCACCGGCGCCTCGGTGAGGACCGGCGGGAGCCGCGGGCCGGCCGGCGCCGGCGGCGGGAGGACCTCGACGAGCGGGACGTGCTCGTGGGGCGCGCCGTCGTCAGCCGTCGGCGCGTCGTCCTGCGGTGCGTCCACCAGATCGCTCACGCATGCCCCCGAGGGCGATCCTAACCACGATCGGCCGGCTCAGCGCGGGAACGACGTCCTGCGGGTCGCGTGACGCGGAGCGTCGGATGTCGCCCAGCAGGCCGCGGCGGCCGGCTCAGGGCAGCGAGTCGAGCACGGGCGCGAGGCCCGCCTCCTCGATCGGGCCCGTGCGCTCGCGGGCGGCCGCGGCGACCTCGGCGGGCGCCTGGCCCATGGCGACGGCACGGCCGGCGGCGCCGGCCCAGTGGAACATCTCGATGTCGTTGCGCCCGTCGCCGACGGCGATCACCCGACGCAGCGGCACCCCGAGCCATCCGCGCACCCGTTCGAGCGCCGTGGCCTTGTTCACGCCGTCGGGCGCGATGTCGAGCCACGCGGTCCACCCGATCGCGTAGCTGACGTGGTGCAGGCCCATCCGCTCGACGAGGTCGAAGAACTCGTCGAGGTCGTGGTCGACCGACGTGGCGACCACGCGCGTCGCCGGCTGGCCGAACAGGCCCTCGAACTCGACCTCGCGCGCACGCTCGAGGTTCCAGTCGGACATGCCCCGCGTGTAGAGCCGGTAGCCGTCGGCGAGCTCGACGAGGAACCGGCCCTCGGGGAGCTCGTCGCGGATGCGCAGCAGCACGTCGGTCGGGTCGAAGGTCTCGACGTGAGCCTGCGTCCAGCCGTCGGGCGACGACGGGTCGCGGCGCATCGTGATCGCGCCGTTCGCGGTGACCACGTAGTCGGGCTCGAGCCCGAGGTGCTCGAGCACCGGCCGGGTCGTGGACCACGATCGCCCGGTGGCGAGCGTCACGAGGTGGCCGCGATCGGCGGCGGATGCCACGGCCTCGACGACCGCGGGATCGATCGACTCGTCCTCGTGCATGATCGTGCCGTCGACGTCGAGGGCGACGAACCAGCGGTCGTCGGGCGCGACGGTCATCGCGTGACGGGGCGGAGCACCTCGAGGCCGCCGAGGTAGCCGCGCAGGCGTTCGGGCACGACCACCGAGCCGTCCTCCTGCTGGTGCGTCTCGAGGATCGCGACGATCCAGCGCGTCGTGGCGAGCGTGCCGTTCAACGTGGCGACCGGCGCCGTCCTCCCGCTCTCGGTACGGTGGCGGATGTCGAGGCGGCGGGCCTGGAACGTGGTGCAGTTCGACGTCGACGTGAGTTCGCGGTACGCCTGCTGCGTGGGCACCCACGCCTCGACGTCGAACTTGCGCGCCGCGCTCGAGCCGAGGTCGCCCGCGGCGACGTCGATCACGCGGTAGGCGAGGCCGAGCGCCTGGAGCATCTCCTCCTGCCAGGCGAGGAGCCGCTCGTGCTCCTCCTCGGCGTCGGCGGGGTCGACGTACGAGAACATCTCGAGCTTGTCGAACTGGTGCACGCGGATGATGCCGCGCGTGTCCTTGCCGTGGCTGCCGGCCTCGCGGCGGTAGCAGGTCGACCAGCCCGCGTAGCGGATCGGCCCGGCCGACAGGTCGAGGATCTCGTCGGAGTGGTAGCCGGCGAGCGCGACCTCGCTCGTGCCCGTGAGGTAGAGGTCGTCGGCCGGCAGGTGGTAGACCTCCTCGGCGTGGGCGCCGAGGAAGCCCGTGCCCTGCATGATCTCGGGCCGCACGAGCGTCGGCGTGATGAGCGGCGTGAAGCCGTTGGCGATCGCCGTGTCGAGGCCCATGTTCATGATCGCGAGCTGGAGTCGCGCGCCGACGCCCTTGAGGAAGTGGAAGCGCGCGCCCGACACCTTCGCGCCGCGGGCCATGTCGATGCCGTCGAGCAGCTCGCCGATCTCGAGGTGGTCGCGCGGCTCGAAGCCGAACGCGGGGATCTCGCCGACCTCGCGGAGGATCTCGAAGTCCTCCTCGCCACCCGCGGGCACGCCCTCGACGACGACGTTGCCGATGCGCTGCACGGCGGCGGCGAACGCCTCCTCGGCGGCCGACGCGTCGGCGTTGGCCTGCTTGACCTTGGCGGCGAGCTCCTGGGCCTGCGCGACGAGTGCGGCCTTCTCCTCCTTGGGGGCCTTCGCGACCTGCTTGCCGAACGCGTTCTGCTCGGCTCGCAGCGTCTCGAACGCGGTGATGGCGGCACGGCGCGCACCGTCGGCGGCCACGGCGTCGTCGACGAGGGCGGGAGACTCGCCGCGCGCCTCCTGCGAGCGCTTGACCAGGTCTGGGTTCTCGCGGAGCAGCACGGGGTCGATCACCCGAGCAAGTCTAGCCGGGGCTTCCGGGGCGACCCGCGGGCGGGAGCGGGGGCGCTGGGGTCGCCTTCCGGTCGGATGCCCTAGATTCGATCCATGGGCGGGGGCGAACAGACGACGGATGCCGCGGGCGGCGACAAGCGCGCAGCGGTGATCTTCAATCCGGTGAAGCAGGGGATCGAGCACCTGCGCACCGCTGTCGAGGCCGTCGAGCGAGAGCACGGCTTCGGGCCGACGCTGTGGATCGAGACCACCGAGGACGACCCGGGCACCGGGCAGGCGCGCGAGGCGCGCGAGGCCGGGGTCGACCTGGTCGTCGCCGCTGGCGGCGACGGGACCGTGCGCGCGGTCGCCGAGGGGCTCGAGGGCGCGAAGACGCCGGTCGGCCTCGTGCCGCTCGGCACGGGCAACCTCTTCGCGCGGAACCTCGGCATCCCGGTCAACGACATCCCCGGCGCGGTGCGGCTCGCGTTCGCCGGTCGCGACCGCGCGGTCGACGTGCTCCGGGCGCGGGTCCGCCGGCCCGACGGCACGACCGAGACGGAGGTCTCGCTCGTGATGAGCGGCATCGGGCTCGACGCGGCGATGATCGCCAACACCGATCCGGACCTCAAGAAGCGGGTCGGATGGCTCGCCTACGTCGACGCGGGCCTGCGCGCCATCCCGAACTCGGAGCCGTTCCGGGTCGCGCACCGGATGGACGACGGGCGCACGCACCGCTCGCGGGTGTCGAGCATCCTCATCGCCAACCTCGGCTACCTGCCCGGCAACATCGAGCTGATCCCCGACGCCGAGGTCGACGACGGCCGGCTCGACGTCGTGCGCCTGCAGCCGCGCAACTTCTGGGGCTGGATGCTGGTGTGGCGCAAGGTCGTGTGGGAGAACCGCGTGCTCCGCAGGTCGGCGCTCGGGCGCCAGCTCATCGACCTGACGGGCGGCAACAAGCGTCGCGAGGTCGTCTACTCGAGCGGGGGCACGGTCGACGTCGTGATCGACGGCGAACCGCAGGAGTTCGAGATCGACGGCGAGGAGATGGGCGAGATCACGGCCGCGCGCTTCGCGATCGACCCGAAGGCGCTCGTGATCCGGGTCGGATCCGGCGGTGGAACGGCCGGCGGACCGGCGGCGGCGCGCGGCGACGAGGAGCCGATCTCCGACGAACCGCCGTCCGACGAGGGGCTCGAGGCCGAGCTCGACGAGGCGGAGCTCGAGGCGGCGGAGGCCGCCGCCGAGGAGGCCGCGGCGACCCAGCCCGTCACGGGAGAGCTGTCGACCGCCGAGATCGCCGCGGCGGAGGCCGGCGCAGCCGGAACGGGCACGGGGACGGACCGCACCGACCGGTAGTCGGGTTCAGGACGTCCCGGGCTCGCGACCGGCCGGACCTGCGGCCCGCGCCTCGGCCCGCGCTTCGGCCCGTCGCAGCGCCGTGAGCCGGGCGCCGACGAGCAGCGGCAGGCCCACGAGCCCGCCCACGATCGCCGACACGCAGGCGCCGGCCAGCAGGTGCGGAAGGACGGACATCAGGTAGAACCGGCGCTGCTCCTCGGGGTCGGCGCCGTCGAACACGAAGCCGGAGTCCGCCTCCACGATCCACGACGTCCCGACCGAGAGGACCACGAACCCGGCCGTCGCGAGCACGACGAGGGCGAGGACGTGCGGCGAGAGCACCGCGCGGCGCACGTCGCTCATCACCTCGCGCCTCCTCCGCGCGTCGACCGGGTCGACGCCCTCCCGGCCCGCCGGATCCCGTCGACCGTGATGAGGAGCACGACGCCGAGCACGGCGGTGCCGAGCAGCGACGGCCCGGCCAGGTACGCGAACGCGCGCTGCGCAGCCTCGTCCGGATCCTGCCGCGTCGGGGCGAACGGGTCCTGGCCCGCGATCGTCCAGACCGCCCAGAGGCCGGCGAGCAGCGCGAGCCCGACCACCGCCCAGGCGATGGCGAAGGCGATGCGCACGATGCGTTCGGCCTCGCCCTCGGCGCCGGGCCGGGCGTCCGGATCGGCGCCCGCGGCGGCGTCCGGGTCAGCGTCGGCGGCGTCGGCATCGGCATCGGCGGGACCGGGACGTGAGACGGCGTTCCGACCGGCCGGCTGCGCCGGACGAGTCGGCTCGACCGGCCGCGTCATCCACGCCGCGTCGGATCGGGTCGGGGCCGTGGGAGCCGGCCCGCCGCGCGCCGGAACCGGACCTGCCGCGCCGACCGTCGGAGCATCGTCGCCCGGCGAGCCCGCGGCATCCGTCGATCGCCCCTGCCAGCCGCGCTGGAACCGCGGGTCGAACCGCGGATCGAACCGCGGCTCCGGCGCCGGCTCGGTCATGGCGCTCGGTCCTCCTCGGGCTCGCCGCTCAGGATGCCGCGCAGCCAGTCGCGCGCCTCGATGAAGATCTCGTCGTCGTACTTGGAGTGGTACTCGACCTCGCGCCGGTCGGCGCGCGGGTACGAGCCGAGGAAGATGACCTTCGGGCTGAAGCGGCGGAGGCCGAGGAGCGAGTCGTACACGCGCTCGTCCTCGACGTGCCCGTCGAGGTCGATGACGAACCGGTAGCGGCCCATCTCGTCGCCGATCGGGCGCGACTGCAGGAGCGACATGTTCACGCCGCGGGTCGAGAACTGCTCGAGCATCGCCAGCAGGGAGCCCGGCTCGTCGTCGGGCAGCTCGACGATGACGCTCGTCTTGTCGGCCCCCGTGCTCGCGGGGATGCGCCGCGACCGGCTGACGAGCACGAACCGCGTCATCGCGTTCGGGTTGTCGCCGATCGCCTCGGCCAGCACCTCGACGTCGAGGTGGTCGACGATGCCGGGCGGCGCGACCGCGGCATCCGCCAGGCCGTTCTCGAAGAGGGATGCCGCGGCCTGCACGTTGCTCGTCGCCGGCAGGTGGGCGTGGTCGGGCAGCTCCCGCTCGAGCCAGCCGCGGGACTGCGCGTAGGCGACCGGGTGGGCGTTGACGACGCGCACCTCGTCGAGCCGGGTGCCGGGCCGGGCGACGAGCACGAAGTTCACGGGCACGAGGTACTCGCCGATGATGCGGAGGCCCGCGACGGTCGCGAGCGCGTCCTGCGTGGCCGACACGCCGCCGTCGACCGAGTTCTCGATCGCGATCATCGCCGCGGTCGAGCGCCCCTCGACGACGTCGGCGAGCGCCTCCCCCACGTTGTTGACGCTCCGCCAGTGCTTGCCCGCCGCCTCGGGCACCTGCTTGAGCGCGGCCTCCGTGAACGTGCCGGCCGGCCCCAGGTACGAGTACGTCTCGTCGGGGCGTGGCAGCGCGGCATCCGTCATGCCCTCAGCCTAGGGCGGTCTACTTTTCTCAGGAGTTGTCCGGCGGGTCGCTGCAGGCAGCGGCGTGGCGTCCTGAGAACGGTGCGGTTCGCGGCGAACACTCCTGAGAAAGGGATGGGTGGGCGAATGACGACGACGGATGCCGCGGCCGCGCGCCGCGCGATGCCGACCGACGAGGAGCGGCGCATCGCGCTGCGGCGGATGAAGCGGATCGCCCTCGGCCTGCTGCTCGTGGCCGCGGCGGTGTTCGCGGTCGCGTTCCCGCTGCAGGAGACGGTGCCGTGGATGGGGTTCGTGCGCGCCGCCGCCGAGGGCGCCATGGTGGGGGCGATCGCGGACTGGTTCGCGGTCACGGCCCTGTTCCGGCACCCGCTCGGGCTGCCGATCCCGCACACGGCGATCATCCCGCGGCGGAAGGACGAGATCGGCGCCACGCTCGGCGCGTTCGTCGAGGAGGAGTTCCTCTCGGACGCCGTCGTGACCGGCAAGCTGCGGTCGCTGGGCGTCGCGCGCCGGCTCGGCGAGTGGCTGCGCGAACCCGCGAACGCCGAGCGGGTCACCGCCGAGGCATCCGTCGCCGGACGCGGCGTGATCGCCCTGCTCGGCGACGACGACGTGGCCGACGTGATCGAGCAGCTCGCCCGGCGGCACCTGCTCGAACCCGAATGGGGTCCGGCGATCGGCCGGGTGGGGGCGCGGCTCGTCGCCGCGGACCAGCAGCGCGCGGCGGTCGACGCGGTGCTCGAGCGGGCCGAGTCGTGGCTCGCCGCCCACCCCGAGGCGTTCGGGAGCATGGTCTCGACCCGGCTGCCGCGGTGGGTGCCCGGCTTCGTCGGCGGGCTCGTCGACGACCGCGCCTACCGCGAGGTGCTCGCATTCGCCCGGTCCGTGCGCGAGGAGCCGCGGCATCCGCTTCGCATCGCCATCGACGGCTGGCTCGCCGACGTCGCGGACGACCTGCAGCACGACCCCGCGACGATCGAACGCGTCGAGCGGCTGAAGCTCGACCTCGTCGACAGCCCGCGGCTGCGCGAGTTCGCGGGCGAGGTGTGGGACTCGGTGAAGGTCTCGCTCGCGGCGTCGCTCGAGGATCCGGCGAGCGAGCTGCGCGCCGGGCTGCGCTCGGCGCTCATGGAGGTGGGCGCGCGACTCGCGACCGACGAGGAGCTCGCCGCGAAGGTCGACGTGTGGGTGACGGATGCCGCGGCCTACGTCGTCGGACGGTATCGCCACGAGATCGCGGGCGTGATCACCGAGACCGTCGAGCGGTGGGATCCGACCGAGACGACCGAGAAGCTCGAGCTCCAGGTCGGGCGCGACCTGCAGTACATCCGCATCAACGGCACGGTCGTGGGCGCCCTGGCGGGCCTCGCCATCCACTCGCTCGCGACCGCCGTCGGCGCCCTCGCCTGACGGGCGGTGCCATGCCGTTCTCAGGAGATCTTCGGCGTGTCGCCGAATTCCGCGGCGTGTCCTCCTGAGAAACGGCCCGGATCGGCGCAGAACTCCTGAGAAAAGCATCAAGGGAGGGGTGGGCGGGGGTGTCGCGGGCGGGATGCGAGCGGCAGGATGGGGACATGCACGAGCGAGCAGGAACCCCGGCGACCGAATCCGACCTGATCGACGTCGAGGCCCTGCTCAGGGCGTACTACGACCTGCATCCGGATGCCTCGATCCCCGAGCAGCGCGTCGTGTTCGGCACCTCGGGCCACCGGGGGTCGAGCCTCGACACCGCGTTCAACGAGGACCACATCCTCGCGATCACCCAGGCGATCGTCGAGTACCGGGCGGGTCAGGGCATCACCGGGCCGCTCTTCATCGGCGCCGACACCCACGCGCTGAGCGGCCCCGCGCAGACGACCGCCCTCGACGTGCTCGTCGCGAACGGCGTACGCGTGCTCGCCGACGAGTTCGACGACTACGTGCCGACGCCGGCGCTCAGCCACGCCATCCTCAGCTGGAACAACGACCCCGAGCGCCGCGCCGAGGGCGAGGCCGACGGCATCGTCATCACGCCGAGCCACAACCCGCCGCAGGACGGCGGCTTCAAGTACAACCCGCCGCACGGCGGCCCCGCCGACTCCGACGCCACGAACTGGATCGCGAACCGCGCCAACGAGCTCATCGCCGACGGCTGCCGCGACGTGAACCAGGCCGAGCCGAGCGCGGTCGAGACCTACGACTTCCGCGGCCGGTACGTGGAGGACCTCGCGAGCATCATCGACTTCGATGCCATCAAGGCGAGCGGCATCAGGATCGGCGCCGACCCGCTCGGCGGCGCGTCGGTCGGCTACTGGGGCGCGATCCGCGACCGCTACGGCATCGACCTCACCGTCGTGAACGAGAAGGTCGACACGCGCTGGTCGTTCATGACGCTCGACTGGGACGGCAAGATCCGCATGGATCCGTCGAGCCCGAACGCGATGGCCTCGGTGCTCGCGAACCGCGAGGGCTACGACATCCTCACGGGCAACGACGCCGACGCCGACCGCCACGGCATCGTCACGCCCGACGGCGGCCTGATGAACCCCAACCACTACCTCGCGGTCGCCATCGAGTACCTGTTCACGCACCGGCCCGACTGGCCGGCGGATGCCGCGATCGGCAAGACCCTCGTGTCGAGCTCGATGATCGACCGCGTCGCCGAGTCGCTCGGCCGCCGCCTGTGGGAGGTCCCGGTCGGCTTCAAGTGGTTCGTCCCCGGCCTGATCGACGGCTCGGTCGCGTTCGGCGGCGAGGAGAGCGCGGGCGCGTCGTTCCTCCGCGCGGACGGCACGGTCTGGACGACCGACAAGGACGGCATCCTGCTCTGCCTGCTGGCCTCCGAGATCCGCGCGGTCACGGGCAAGTCGCCGAGCGAGCTGTACGCCGAGCTCGTGCAGCGCTTCGGCGCTCCGGCCTACCAGCGAACGGATGCCGCGGCATCCGCTGCGCAGAAGTCGGCGCTCGGCAGGCTCGACGGCGAGGCCATCTCGGCCACCGAGCTCGCGGGCGAGCCGATCGTGGCGAAGCTCTCCGCGGCGCCCGGCAACGGCGCCGCGATCGGCGGCGTCAAGGTCGCGACCGAGCACGCGTGGTTCGCGGCCCGGCCGAGCGGCACGGAGGACGTCTACAAGATCTACGCCGAGTCGTTCGAGGGGCCGGAGCACCTCGCCGAGGTGCAGGCCGAGGCGAAGCGGATCGTCGACGCGGCGCTCGCCGCGGCGGGCTGACCCGGCGCGTCAGGCGGCCGACTCCTCGCTCTCGGCGAGCGACTCGTATGCGATCTCCGGCCCGGGCCGGGCGGCCTGCTGCGCGGCCGCCGCGTCGAGCCGTGCCCGCGCGCCGGGGTCGAGGTCGAGCACGCGGTCGAGCGCGGCCGCGAGGTCGTCGACGGATGCCGCGTTGGGATCGCGTGCGACCCCGAAGCCGGCGCGCTCGATGGATGCCGCGCCCGCGAACTGGTCGGTCGAGAAGGGCAGCACGAGGAGCGGGACGCCCGCGCCGATCGCCTCGGTGACCGAGTTGTTGCCGCCGTGCGTGACGGCCGCCGAGGCATCCGCGAGCAGCCGGACCTGCGGCAGGTACCCGCGCACGAGCCAGTCGCCGGGGACGGGCCCCAGCCGCGCCGGATCCGTCGATCCCGTGGCGACGGCGGCCCGGAGGCCCCTGCACCGCAGTGCGGCCGCGACGCGTGCGAGGACGTCGTCGCGGACGGAGAGGAAGCTGCCGAAGCTGACGTACACGAAGGGGCGTCCGTCCGCGAGCCACGCCTCCACCTCGGGGTCCTGCGGTTCGTCGCGGCGGGCGGAGCCCAGGAACCGGTGCGGGGGAAGCCGCCGACGCCGCGCGTCGTCGACCAGCTCGGACGGGTGATTGTACAGCACCAGCGGCCCGTGCTCGGCGAACGCGTCGGAGACGGGACGGTGAGCCGGGTCGAGCTCGGCCGCGGTCCGGTTCCACGCGTCCGTGAAGCGTCGTGCCACCTCGAGGCAGGTGGCGCGCAGCTCGTCGAGCCCCGCCGGGTCGGGCCGGAACGCCGCGGGCCACGCCGGCGGGACCCCGTAGACCTCGTCGCCGACGGGCAGCGCGGTCGGGTGGCCGAGCACGACGTCGCCGTGGGGCGTCCCCGCGGCCTGGAGCCCGATGCGCGCGCTGAAGGCGAGGTGGTCGACGATGACCTCGTCCGGCGCGAGGTCGGCGACGATGCGCTGCGTGGCCAGGGCTCGGCCGAGGGGATCCCACATCAGGTCGGTCAGCCGTTCGGCCGCCTGGTAGGCGAGCGTCGGAAGCGCGCCTTCGGCGGTGGCGCGGAAGAAGCCGCGCAGCGATGCGCCCTCGTCGGGCGGCTGCTCGCCGGCGGCGATCACGCCGGGGTTGGAGCCGCGCCCGAGGCGGAGGTCCCGCCGCTCGAAGCCGAAGCCCTCGACGATGGCCGCCGTCGCCGGGCCGGTGGCGACGACGACGCGCTCGCCCCGATCCCGCCACGCGGTCGCGAGCGTGGCCAGGGGCAGCAGGTGCGAGGCGTAGTCCGGGCTCACGACGAGGAGGGTCATCGGCTCCCCTCCGCGCGCGCCAGCAGGTCGGCCTCGTCGAGCGCGGCCGCGCGGTACACGCCGCCGAGCGCCTCCGCCATGCGCTGCACGGTGAACCGCTCATGCACCATCCGCCGCGCGCGCTCCGCCCGGACGTCGCCCGCCGGGTCGTGCTCGCTGCCGGTCGCGCCGTCCAGCGCCCGCTCGATCGCGGCGGCGAGCCGGTCGGCGTCCGAGGTGGCGGCGAGGATCCCGGTCGCTCCGTCCTCGATGTAGGTGGCCGGCCCGCCGCCGTCGGGCGCGACGACGAACAGGCCCGCCGCCATCGCCTCGAGGAGCGCGATGCCGAACTCCTCCTTCAGGCTCGCGCAGGCGTAGACCCCGCCGGGGGCGACGAGGTCGGGCATGCCGACGCGGGCGGCGGCGAGCCACCGTGCCACGACGTCGTTCGGCCGGTGACCCGGCAGGATGAGTCCGCGCCGCGCGCGGTCCGCGGGTGGCACGGCGGCGTCGATGCGATCGAGCTGCTCGCGCTCGTCGTCCGACGGTGCGTCGAGATCGCCGCCGACGACGAGCAGGTTCGCCCGCTCCGCGAGCGGCCCGGCCGCCCAGGCCTCGACGAGCGTCGCCATGCCCTTGACGCGGTGCAACCGGCCCACGCTGACGATGAGCGGCAGGCCGCGACGCTCCGCGGCGAGCCCGGCCACATGCCGGCGCAGCTCGTCGAGGGCTGGCACGGTGCCGTCCCCGCGGCGGTGCGCCGTCGCCTCGGCGAGCGCCCGGTCGATCGCCTCGGCGTCGACGCCCTCCGGCACGACCGTCCGCCGGTCCGGGTCGGCCTCCGTGTCGATGCCGACGAGCCGGCGCAGGTCCTCCTCGAGTCGCGGACGTGGGAACAGGACGGTGTGCGCGGCGTTGGCGGCGAGGCGCTGGACGAGGCGGGCGCGGAACCAGAAGTGCTCCCGGCGGTCGACCCCGCCGAACGCGTCCCTGGTGAGCCGACCGGCCCGGTCGAGCGACTCGATGACGGCATGCGGGTCGGGGGCCAGCGAGAAGACGTACGGCGTGCCGAGTTCGCGGGCGACGTCGGCGGCAGCGAGGCTGCCCACCTCCGCCATCCGGAGGTGCAGCAGGTCGACCCCGCCGGCCGCCCGGAGGACGCGACGGATGCCGCGTCGCGCGGCCACCCGCAGCGGCCAGGCCTCGGGGGACGGCACGGGGTCGTGCAGCAGGGGCACCCGTCCGTACTCGTGGCCCGAGCCGTGCGACGCCTCGACGGCCCGGAGGTCGTCGAGCGCCTGGCCCACCGACCCGCGCGAGAGCGTGAGGACGCGGTCGACCCCGGCGGCCGGCGCGCCGGCCAGCGCGTCGCCGAGCCGCACGAGCAGTGTCGCGACGCCGCCGTTGTCGCCCGCGCCGGCCGCGCGGAGCCCTGGGTCGATGTCGGCGTGGAGGAAGAGCTGGGCGACGGTCAGCCCCGGCGTCCCCCGCTGCCGTCGTCGGGGCGGACGGAGGTCGACGAGGGCCAGTCGGGCGACCTCGGCGAGGAGGTCGTCGCCGAGCGCGAGCGACTCGAGCGCGGAAGCGACCCGCCGGGCCGAGGGCCGCTCGCCGAGCGCCGACACGGCGGCGATCCTCGCGTCGGAGGTCTCGCCGCCGTCCGAGCCGATCCGGAGCAGGGGACCCGTCGCGACCGGGTCCCGGACGAGGCCGAGGGTCTCGACGAGACGCGCGCGCGCCGACGCGTCGTCGATCCCGAGCAGCGCGCCCTCGACGCCGATCGCGATCTCGGTCGGCGCGAAGCCCGACCACTGCTCGAGCGTGCGCTGCGCGAGCATGCCGCCGAACCCGCCCTCGACGACCATGCCGAGCAGCCGGCCGACGGCCTCGTAGCGCGGCAGGCCGGAGCCGAGCGCCCACGCCGCGTGCTCCCGGAGGAACGCGCGGTCGTCGGAGAGCAGCCCGGCCAGGACGCGTGCGGCCTCGTGGTCGAGCATCCCGGCCAGCGCGTGCGTCGCCGCGATCGCGGCGAGCTCGTCGCCCTCGCGGAGCACGCCGTCGAGGATCCGCACGGTCCGGGCGCCCGGGTCGCGACCGGCCTCGAAGGCCAGGTCGTCGGAGGCCCGCATGGCGTCGACGATCGATGGCGCCGACAGGACGGCGTCGAGTGCGATCCGGACCCCCATGGCGCTCCCCCTGCCCGCGACGTGCGACGGGGCGGGTGCCGGCGGCGACGGCGCATGCGATCTGGATGATACTTCGCCAGCTTGGGGATTCCGGTCACCCGGTTGACAGTTCGCTGGGAACCTGCGACCGCGCGGCCTCAGCCGAGGGAGAAATACGAGACCGAGCCGCCGCCGGTGGCGAGCGCGACGTCCACGTCCCAGTAATCCGCGTCCTTGGTGTGCCCGCCGACCCACACCCTCGTGCCGTCGTCCGTGTGCTCGACGCGGGTCACGACGGCGGTGTGGTCGCGATCGCCGGAGCCGTCCCAGTCGAACTGGGCGATGTCGCCGACCTTCACCTCGCCCCGCTGCGCGTCGGTGAGCTCGGTGGCGACATCGGTCCGGGTGCGGAGGTAGTCGCGGAGCGCGGTTGAGCTCGACCACGCGCTCGTCATCCGCCCGGTGCCGCGGTCGTAGTTCCAGGCGGCGTCCATCGTCCAGCCGCGGGCGATCAGCGACTGGCTCGCGAAGTTCGCGCAGTCCACGCCGCTCAGCACCGCGTACTCCGCGGTGTTGTAGCTCGACCAGTGCGCGAGCACGTACGAGACCTGCGCCTCGATGCCGGGATCGTCGGTGTAGGTGATCGCGAGCGGGGTGCGGTCGACCTCGTCGGCCTCGAGCGGGGCGGATGCCTCGACGATGCCCTGGATCGAGGTGGTCATCGACGCGGGGGCGGAGGCCACGGGCACCTCGACGTCGACCTCGGAACCGTCGCCGTCCGCGAGGACCACCTCGGCGTCCCCGCGCACGCCGTCGTCGACCGCCGGCACGGCGAAGGTGATCGCCGTGGCGTCGGACTCGACGATCTCCGCCGGGGTGCCGGCGACGGTGACCTCGGCCACCTCGTCGAGGTTGCGGCCCTCGACGGTCACCTGCGTGCCTCCGGTGAACGGCGCCTCGCCCGCCGAGAGCTCGGTGGTCACCACCGGGCGGTCGTCGGGCACGGGTGCGATCACGACGTCGCGGTCGGCGGCGGATGCCTCGAGCTCCTCGATCGCGGCGTCCCTCGCCGACGCGTCGGCGACCGCCTGCTGCTCGGCGCCGTCGACGAGTGCTCCGCCGACGACGGCGCCGCCCAGGAGGAACGCCGCGCACGCCACGAGCAACGGCCGACGGCCGCTCGACGGACGGCGGTTGCCGCGCCGGTCGGCACGATGCCGCGGGAGCCGGGCGCCGTCGCCGAGGGTGCGGACGCCGCCGGTGCGGGCGGCGGCGTCCGAACCGGCCGCGGCAGGGGCGGCGGCCGGCTCGCCCCGGATCGGCTCGGCCGGAACGGGCACGGTCGAGTCGTGGGGCGTCGCCGGGGTGAACGTCGACCGGGACGCCTCGGGCTTTGAGCCCTCCACCTGCTCCGGGTCGGTCGCCGCGAACGGCACGTCCTCGGGCAGGGCGGGCGCCGAGGTGCGACGTCCGACGGGGTCGGCGCTGCCGGGAGGCTGCGTCAGGTCGAAGTCGCGTGCGGCGTCGGGTTCCGGAGAACGGTAGGTGGATCGACGGAGGGCAGGCAGGAAGAGGTTCTTGGGCACGAGGCGTGGGGGTTCCGTGTCGGCATTTCGGGGGACGCCCCAGCCCATCATGCGTTCTTGTGAGGATCCCTCGCGCCCACTGGGAGGAGCGTGAGAGCGCGCTCACGCCCGGCGGTGCGCGCGACGGCGCGCGACGGACCGCCGGTCGCTACGCCGTGCGGCTGCGTCGCGCCTGCCGCGCCATCGCCGCACCCGCGAGCACGAGCGGCACCAGCACCACGATCGCGACGAGGTTGACCCCGGCGAAGCCCGCGAGGCCGAGCACGAGGCCGGACAGGGCGGCGGACGCGGCCGCCGCGACGTTCATCGCGGCATCCGTCGCGCCCTGGAGCGCGACGCGCGACGCCGGGGCGACCGTGGTCGTCAGCAGCGTCGACCCGCCGATGAGCGCCGCCGACCACCCGAGCCCGAGGAGCCCGAGCGCCAGCGGGATGAGCACCATCGAGTCGGCGGGGGCGAAGATGCCGATGAGCGTGGCGACGAGCAGGATGGCGCCGCCGATCGCGATCACGCGCGGGGCGCCGATGCGGTCGACGAGCCACCCCATGAGCGGGCTCGCGGCGTACATGCCGAGGATGTGGATGCTGATGACGACCCCGACCATCGCGATGGGCACGCCGTGCCCGGTCATGTGGACCGGCGTCATCACCATCACGCCGACCATGACGGTATGGGCGCACACGATCGCGAGGATGGCGAGCCGGCCGCGCGCGTCGCGGAAGGCGGAACGGAACGCCGCCCACGACCCGACGCGCTCGGTCGACCCGTCGGCCGTGGCGTCCGCGACCAGCCGGCCGGCCCGGGGCAGGCGCAGCACCGCGCCCGCGATGAGGGTCGCGACGGCGAAGACCGCGCCGGAGAGCACGAAGGGCCCGACGAGCGCCGGCAGCCCCGCGGCTCGACCGATTTCGTCGCCGGTCGACGAGAGCAGCGGTCCGGCGACCGATCCGATCGTGGTCGCCCAGAGCACCAGCGACATCGAGCGCGCCTCGAAGCCCGGCGCCGCGACCTCGGTCGCGGCGAACCGTGCCTGCAGCCCCGCGGCCGTGCCTGCCCCGAACGCGGCGAGCCCGAGGAACACCGCCGGGACCAGCCCGGTGGACGCGGCGACCACGATGAGCACCGCGCCGATCGCCGACGACGCGTAGCCGGTCGCCAGCGCCACGTGCCGGCCCGAGCGCACCGCGAGCCGGGCGAGCGGGATCGCCGCGATCGCGGCGCCGAGCACGCTCGCCGACTGGGACAGGCCGCCCAGTGCCGTGACCCCCGTCAGGTCGGCGACGAGGATGGCGGCGAGCGCCATCCCGGTCGCGACGCCGATCCCCGCGAGCAGCTGGTTGACGATCAGCAGGCCGAGTTGGAGACCGGGTCGCCGACGTGCGGGCTCGCGCCGCGGCATCCGCTGGGTCGCACCGGACCCCGCCGGGCCGCCGGCCGCGGCACCGGACACGGGCGCGCCCGACGTCGCGGGGCCGGGTGCGCCCGGCCCCGAGGCATCCGCGGCGGGCTCAGGCATAGTTCGGCGCCGCCGGAAGGCCGAAGAACTCCTCGAGCGTGGTCACGCCCGTCTCGCGCATCTCGTTCGAGAGGTCGGTGCCGATGTAGCGGAAGTGCCACGGCTCGAACTGGTAGCCGGTCACCTCGACCTTGTCGGCCGGATAGCGCAGCAGGAATCCGAAGCGGTACGCGTTGTCGCGCAGCCACTGCCCCTCCGGCGTGTCGGCGAAGCACACGGCGAGCGAGCAGTGGCCCGATTCCGGCCCGATGTCGATCGTGAGCCCGGTCTGGTGCTCGCTGTACCCCGGCCGCGCGGTGAGCTCGTCGTCGTTGTCGTACACGCGCTCCTGCGCCTCGTAGGAGCGGTAGGCGCTGTTCGAGGCGAGCGCGAGTCCGGCCTCGTCGGAGGCCGCGCGGAACATCTTCACCACGGCGTCCGCCGCCTCAGCGCGCATGAGCGGCTCCCAGGTGTGCGGGACGGGCACGACGACGAGGTCGGACGGCTCGTGGTCGACCGGGTCCAACGGGCGCAGCTTGTCGACCACGACCCAGATGCTGTCCGGGTCGTCGATCGAATGCGCCGTCATGTCGAAGGTCTCGACCGGCGTGGGGGTCGAGGTGGCCGTCGGAGCCGGTCGCGGCGTCGCGGTCGGCGAGGACGAAGGCGCGGGCGCGGCGGTGGGGCTCGCGGAACCGGACGACGGCGTGAACGCCACGATCGCCCAGACGACGGCGGCCGCCACGAGCACCATGCCGGTGACGGCGGCGATCAGGCGGTTGCGACGGACGCGCGGCGATGCGCTCGAACCGGCGGGCATCAGTCGGCGAGGCTCCAGTAGTAGACCGCCGCGCCGGGGTGCTCCTCGGTGATGGCGACGTCGACGTCGCGGTAGTCGCTGTCCTTCGTGTGCCCGGCGAAGGCGATGCGGACCTCGCCGTCGTCGCCGCGCTCGATGCGCGTGACGATGCCGGTGTGGTCGCGGTCGCCCGAGCGGTCCCAGTCGAACTGCACGATGTCGCCGAGCTGCACGCGGTCGCGGTCGTCGTCGTCGATCGGGGTGGCGAGCTCGGGGTGCGCCGCGAGCCAGTCGTGCATCGCGGTCGAGCTGCGCCACGACGCGCTCGACGAGTAGGGGTCGCCGCCGTGGTACCACTCGTCGGTCTGCGCCCAGCCGCGTGCGATCAGCATCTGGCTGGTGAAGTTCACGCAGTCGTTGCCCTCGAGCACGCCCCACCCCTCCACGTTGTAGTCCGACCAGTACTCGAGAGCGTAGTCGAGTTGGGCGAGCACGTCGGGGTCGCTCGTCACGTCCGCGACGAGTTCCGCCTCGGAGCCCGAGTCGGCGACCTCCGAGCCCGGATCATCGGTATCGGCGTCGTCGGGCGCGTCATCGGAGGGCGTGCCGCTGCGGGTGGGCGAGGCGGAGTCGGCGCCGGCGACCTGGGGCGGCATCGGAGGGATGCCGGCGCAGCCGGCCAGGCACGTCGCGCCCAGGACAGCCACGCCGACGAGGGCCACGAGGGCGCGGCGGCGGGAGGCGAGGAGGCGAGGCACTCCGTCACGCTAACCGCGGCGGCTCGGAGGATGCCGGGAGGGCCCTGCGTGCGAGCGGTGCATCCGCCGTGGCGGGCTCGGGAGCGGCTGCGCGGCGCCGGCCTCCCCCGCGTCGGTCACGGGACGGTCACGATCGGGCGCGATCCGAGAAATGTGAGAGCGCTCTCTTGACAGGACCACGGTCGCATCCCTAGCATCGGGAACCGCATCGTGAGAGCGCTCTCACCATCGGTGAAGCGTGCTCGCACGACGACCCGCAATCCGATTCCACGCACACAAGGGAGTGACCGTGATGCTTTCACGACGCACCAAGGCGATCGCCGCCATCGCAGGCGCCGCATCGTTCGCCCTCATCGCCACCGGCTGCGCTGCCGGCGACGACACCGCCGCTGAGGACGGCCCGATCGAGCTGACCGTCGCGACGTTCAACGACTTCGGCTACACCGACGAGCTCCTCCAGGAGTACATGGACGAGCACCCGAACGTGACCATCGTCCACAACCGCGCGGCCGAGTCCGGCGACGCCCGCGCCAACTACTTCCAGAAGCTCGGCAAGGGCGGCCTGGCCGACATCGAGGCGGTCGAGATCGACTGGTTCGCCGAGGCGATGCAGTACTCCGACCTCCTGGCCGAGGCGCCCGACAGCGTCAAGGGCCGCTGGCTCGACTGGAAGGAGGCCGCCGCCACCGACGCCGACGGCCGCCTGGTGGGCTTCGGCACCGACATCGGCCCGCAGGGCATCTGCTACCGCGCCGACCTGTTCGAGGCCGCCGGGCTGCCCAGCGACCGCGAGTCGGTCGCCGAGCTCTTCGACGGCGACTGGGAGCACTTCCTCGACGTGGCCGACCAGTACCGCGAGGCCACCGGCAAGCCCATGATCGACTCGGCGAACTCGGTGCTGCAGGGCATCGTCAACCAGATGGAGTACACCTACTCCGAGGCCGACGGCACGGTCATCGCCACCGAGAACCCCGACATCGAGAACGCCTACAAGCTCGTCACCGAGCGCGCCATCCCGAACTCGGCCTACTCCGGCCAGTGGTCCGACGACTGGTTCGCCTCGATGGCGAACGGCGAGTTCGCCACGATGCTGTGCCCGGGCTGGATGCTCGGCGTGATCTCGGGCAACGCGGCCGACGTCACCGGCTGGGACATCGCCGACGTCTTCCCGAACGGCGGCGGCAACTGGGGCGGCTCGTACCTGACGGTCCCCGCCGACGGTGACAACGTCGAGGCCGCCCTCGAGCTCGCGGACTGGCTGACCAGCCCCGAGACGCAGATGAAGGCCTTCGCCAACGCCGGCACCTTCCCGAGCCAGCTCGAGGCCCTCGAGAGCGACGAGCTCGCGAGCGCGACCAACGAGTACTTCAACGACGCGCCGAGCGGTGAGATCCTCTCGAACCGCGCCGCCGCCGTGACCGTCGCCCCGTACAAGGACGCCGACTACTTCAAGTACCACGACGCGCTCCAGAACGCCGTGAACCGCGTGTTCGACGGTGCCGAGGACGAGCAGTCCTCGTGGGACACCTGGGTCGCCGAGGTCCAGGCCTTCTAGGCCCGGCACGGGTGTGCGGGCCGGCCGTCCGGCCCGCACACCCCGGCCCGCCCGCATCCGCCTCCCCCTGAACCGGAGCCATCGTGACCTCGACGCAGACGCGCCCGACGGTGTCGGCGCCCCCGACCGAACCGGCCGAACCGCCCGCCCGCCCCGTGCGCGTGCTGTCGTTCCGCCAGAACCTCAGCCGGTGGGACCTGAAGCTCTCGCCGTACCTCTACATCTCGCCGTTCTTCATCATGTTCGCGATCGTGGGGCTCTTCCCGATCGGCTACACGGCGGTCATCTCGCTGATGGACTGGGACCTGGTCCGCAACTCGGGCGAGTTCATCGGCTTCGACCAGTACGTGTGGATCCTCCAGAACCCGCAGTTCTGGACGGCCCTGCGCAACACGTTCAGCATCTTCCTGCTCTCGAGCGTGCCGCAGCTGGTCGCCGCCGTGTTCATCGCGGCCATGCTCGACCGCAACATCAGGGCCAAGACGTTCTGGCGCATGAGCGTGCTCGTGCCCTTCGTGATCGCCCCGGTCGCCGTCGCGCTCATCTTCAGCAACATGTTCGGCGACAACCACGGCCTGGTGAACGGCATCCTCACGGACCTCGGCCTTCCGGCCGTGCCGTGGCACAAGGACCCGTTCTGGAGCCACGTCGCCATCGCCACGATGGTGAACTTCCGCTGGACCGGCTACAACACCCTCATCCTGCTCGCCGCGATGCAGGCGATCCCGCGCGACTACTACGAGGCCGCCACGGTCGACGGTGCGGGCGCCTTCCGCCAGTTCCTCAGCATCACGCTTCCCTCGCTCAAGGCGACGCTGATCTTCGTGATCATCACCTCGACCATCGGTGGCCTGCAGATCTTCGACGAGCCGCGCATGTTCGACAACACCGGCGAAGGCGGCCCCGCCCAGCAGTGGCTCACGATCACGCTGTTCCTCTACAACATCGGCTGGGGCGAGTGGAACTTCGGCAGGGCGGCAGCGCTCGCGTGGATCCTGTTCCTCATCATCGTGCTCATCGGCCTCATCAACCTCGCGGTGACCCGCTCGCTCGTGCGCGGCGAGGGCAGCCGCAACCCGAACTCCGGGCGCAAGAAGAAGGGAGTCCGCGCATGAGCTCCCTGAACTCCCCCGCGGCGCTGTCCATCGTCGAGTCCAGCATCCCCGAGACGCCGCAGCGACGACGGAACCGCACGAAGCGCATCAAGGGCCGGCGCGCCGGATTCTGGGTCTACGCCGGCCTCGGCGTCGTGCTGATCGCCTCGCTGTTCCCCTTCTACTGGTCGTTCCTCATCGGCTCGGGCGATGCCAGCACGATCAACTCGCCGGACTTCTCGTGGTGGCCCGGCGGCAACTTCCTCGCCAACGCCGGCGCGGTCCTCAACGACCCCGCCGTCAACTTCTGGCCGGCCCTGTGGAACTCGATCTACAGCTCGGCGCTCATCGCGGCATCCGTCGTCGTCACCTCGACCCTCGCGGGCTGGGCGTTCTCGAAGCTCCGCTTCCGCGGGTCCAAGGCGCTGCTCGTCTTCGTCGTCGCGACGATGGCCGTGCCCACCCAGCTCGGCGTCGTGCCGCTCTACATCCTGTTCGCCGACCTCGGCTGGACCGGGCAGATCGGCGCGATCATCGTCCCGGCGATCACCAGCGCGTTCGGCGTGTTCTGGATGACGCAGTACCTGCGCCAGGCGGTGCCCGACGAGCTCATCGAGGCCGCCCGCGTCGACGGCGCGTCGATGATCCGCACGTTCTGGACCGTCGGCGTCGTCGCCGCCCGCCCCGCCGCGGCGATGCTCGGCCTCTTCACCTTCGTCACGGCCTGGAACAACTTCTTCTGGCCGTTCATCGTGCTCGACCGCAGCGACCCGACGCTGCCCGTCGCCCTCTCGCTCCTGCAGTCCAACTACTTCGTGGACTACTCGATCGTGCTCGCGGGCGTGCTGCTGTCGACCATTCCCCTCCTCCTGCTGTTCGTCGTCGCCGGCAAGCAGCTCGTCTCAGGAATCATGCAAGGAGCCGTCAAGGGATGACCACCATCCAGTCCATCACCACCACGACGACGGATGCCGCGGCCTCGGCCGCACCGTCGGCCGTGCGCCGCTTCCCCGAGGGCTTCCTCCTCGGCGCGGCCGCCGCCGCCTACCAGATCGAGGGCGCC
This sequence comes from Agromyces sp. GXS1127, assembly GCF_050565425.1. Classification (NCBI taxonomy): domain Bacteria; kingdom Bacillati; phylum Actinomycetota; class Actinomycetes; order Micrococcales; family Microbacteriaceae; genus Agromyces; species Agromyces sp. GXS1127. The sequence goes on along the minus strand of NZ_JBOCIG010000010.1, from coordinate 44,464 downwards.
GCCCACGAGGACGGGCGGACCGACTCCATCTGGGACGCGTTCAGCCGGGTGCCCGGCGCGGTCATCGACGCCGACAACGGGGATGTCGCGTGCGACCACTACCACCGTTACCGCGACGACGTGGCGCTCATGCGCGAACTCGGCCTCGACACCTACCGGTTCTCGACGTCGTGGGCGCGTGTGCACCCGGACGGCGGCCCGGTGAACCCGAAGGGCGTCGACTTCTACTCGCGCCTCGTCGACGAACTGCTCGAAGCCGACATCCTGCCGTGGCTCACGCTCTACCACTGGGACCTCCCGCAGGCCCTCGAGGAGCAGGGCGGCTGGGCGAACCGCGACACCGCGTTCCGCTTCCGCGACTACGCGCTCACGATGCACGACGCCCTCGGCGACCGCGTCAAGGTGTGGACGACGCTCAACGAGCCGTGGTGCTCGTCCTTCCTCAGTTACACGGGCGGCGCGCACGCGCCGGGCCGCCAGGACGTCGAGGCGGGTCTGCGCGCGGCGCACCACCTGTTGCTGGGCCACGGCCTCGCGGTGCAGGCGCTGCGCGAGCGCGACGCGTCGCTCGAGCTGGGCATCACGCTGAACCTCACCGTCGCGAAGCCCGTCGACCCGTCGCGCCCCGGCGACGTCGACGCCGCCCGCCGCATCGACGGCCAGTTCAACCGGGTATTCCTCGACCCGATCTTCCGCGGACACTACGCGGGCGACCTCCTCGCCGACGTCGGGCACCTCGGGTTGCGCGACGCCGTGCAGCCGGGCGACCTCGAGATCATCTCGACGCCCATCGACGCGCTCGGGGTGAACTACTACCACGGCGAGCTCGTCAGCGACCGGCCGGCGGCGGAGCCGCTCGAGGGCCAGGCGCCGACCGACCGCCCCACCCGCTCGCCCTTCCCGGCGGCCGACGGCGTGCACTTCCACTCGCAGGGGCTGCCTCGCACGGTCATGGGCTGGGAGGTGCAGCCCGACGGCCTCCGCGAGCTGCTCGGGCGGGTGCACCGCGAGTACGCGGAGCCGGCCGGCGTGCGGCTCTTCGTCACCGAGAACGGTGCGGCGTACGACGACGAGGTGGCCGCGGATGGCGCCGTCCACGACGTCGAGCGCACCGAGTTCCTGCTCGGGCACCTCTCCTCGGTCCTCGACGCGATCGACGAGGGCACGCCCGTGCACGGCTACTTCTACTGGTCGATCCTCGACAACTTCGAGTGGGCCTGGGGCTACGACAAGCGCTTCGGCATCGTGCGCGTCGACTACGACACCCAGGAGCGCACGATCAAGGACAGCGGACTCGCGTACCAGCGGGTCATCCGCGACCGCGCCGTGCCCGCGGCATCCGCTCGCTGATCGACCCGACGAACGCGCCCCGGACCGACGTCCATGACCACCGCCGCATGAGCACCGCAAATAGACTGACCGGCATGCAGGGGGCAACCGGATCCGGGGCGCGCTCGTCCGCGCCGACCCTCGAGATGGTCGCGCGCGAGGCGAACGTCTCGCGCGCGACGGTGAGCCGTGTCGTGAACGGCTCGCCCAAGGTCTCCCCCGAAGTCGCCCGGGCGGTCAACGCCGCGATCGCCAAGCTGAACTACGTGCCCAACCGCGCCGCGAGATCGCTGGCGAGCCGGACGTCGGGTGCGATCGCCCTCGTCGTGCCCGAGGACACCACGATGTTCTTCGGCGATCCGTACTTCGCGGCGATCGTCCAGGGCATCACCCGACGCCTGGACTCCAGCGAGTACCTGCTGAACCTGCTGCTCTCGACCAGCGACCCGAACCGCAAGACGCTGCGCTACCTGCGCTCGGGCGTCGTCGACGGCGCGCTCGTCGTCTCGCACCACGAGGGCGATCACGCCCTGCACGAGGCCGCCCACGAGATGCCGATGGTGTTCGGCGGCCGCCCCCCGAACATCGCCGACGACGACATCTTCGTCGACGTCGACAACCTCGAGGGCGGCATGACCGCGACCGAGCGGCTCCTCGCCATCGGCCGGCGCCGGATCGGCACCATCACGGGTCGCCTCGACATGCCCGCCGCAGTGGACCGCCTCGCGGGATACCAGCGCGCGATGGACACGGCGGGGCTGCCCGCCGACGCGATCGAGACGGCGGACTTCTCGGTCGCCGGGGCGGTCGCCGCGACCCGTCGCCTGCTCGATCGCACGCCCGACCTCGACGGCCTCTTCGTCGCGAGCGACCTCATGGCCACCGGCGCGCTCGCGGTGCTGCGCGAGCGCGGCCGGCGCGTGCCCGACGACGTCGCCGTGGTCGGCTTCGACGACAGCCCAGCCGCGACCTCCTCGGCGATCCCGCTCACGACGGTCTACCAGCCGTCCGAGGAGATGGGCTACATGATGGCCGACCTGCTGCTGCGACTGCTGGCGGGCGAGGACGTGCCGCACCGCAACATCATGCCGACGCGGCTCGTGCGGCGCGCGTCGGCGTAGCGGTCGCGGCGCCTCAGTGGTCGAAGCGGATGCCGGCGGCATCCGCGAACCGGCGGCGCATGACCGCGATCGCGTCGGCGTGCTCGTCGACGAGCACGAACCGACGGCCGAGCGAGCGGGCGACCGCGCCCGTGGTCCCCGAGCCGGCGAACGCGTCGAGCACCCAGTCGCCGGGCCGGCTCGACGCCTGCACGATGCGACGCAGCACGCCCTCGGGCTTCTGGGTCGGGTACCCGGTCTTCTCGCGGCCCGTCGGGGAGACGATCGTGTGCCACCAGACATCCGTCGGCAGCTTGCCGCGTGCGGCCTTCTCGGGCGTGACCAGGCCCGGCGCCATGTACGGCTCGCGATCGACCGCCTCGGAGTCGAAGAAGTACGACTCCGGGTCCTTCACGTACACGAGGATCGTGTCGTGCTTCGTCGGCCAGCGCCGCTTCGACTTCGCGCCGTAGTCGTACGCCCAGATCAGCTCGTTCAGGAAGCACTCGCGCCCGAACAGCGCGTCGAGGAGCACCTTCGCGTAGTGCGCCTCGCGGTAGTCGAGGTGGAGGTAGAGCGTGCCGTCGTCGGCGAGCAGGCGCCACGCCTCGACGAGTCGGGGCTCGAGGAACGCCCAGTAGTCGTCGAACCGATCGTCGTAGCGGAGCAGGTCGCCGCGGATGCGCTCGTACCGCTTGCCGGCGAAGCCGGTGACGGTCAGGCGGCGGTCGGGCTCGAGCGCGGTGTCGGTGCCGGATGCGTCGGCGACGGGCACGTCGTCGGGTCGGCGCTCGTCGGGCGATCCCCCACCGAGTTCGGTGCCGGATGGCTCGGGGCCCGCGGCATCCGCCACGTCCTGCCGAACGTGCCGGAGCGACCGGCGTGCCTGCGGGCGCCCCGTGTTGAACGGCGGGTCGAGGTAGACGAGCGTGAACCGTCCGTCCGGGAACGAGCGCAGCACGTCGAGGTTGTCGGCGTGGATGACGCGATCGGGTTCGTCGGCGGACACCGCTCAAGTCTGCCAGCGGTCGAAGGTCCCGGGCGTCGCGTGGACCGCGGCCTACGCTGATCGCCTGGCCGCCGACGTCGGAGGCTCGGCCGGACGCGAGTGGGGGGCGGGATCATGCGCGCGTTGGTGGTGTACGAGACGATCTGGGGCAACACGGGAGCCCTGGCCGAGGCGGCGGCCGAAGGCCTGCGCGGCAGCGCGGGCGTCGAGCGGGTCGACGTCGTGACCGCGGTCGAGGCGCCGGTCGCGATCGACCCCGACGTCGACCTCGTGGTGGTCGGCGGCCCGACGCACGCGTTCGCGATGTCGACCGCGTCGACCCGGAGCAACGCCCGCCAGCAGGGTGCGACCGATATCCCCGCCCGGGGCATCCGGGAGTGGATCGGCGAGCTCGCCCCGCCGACGTCGGCCGTCGCCGTCGCCACGTTCGACACGCGCACGGTGAAGCCGCGCCTGCCCGGCTCCGCCGCCAAGAAGGCGATGAAGGCGCTCGTGGCGAAGGGGTTCCGCCCCGCGGACGCGCCGACGACCTTCGGCGTGCACGGCTACTCGGGCCCCCTCGCCGACGGCGAGCTCGAACGGGCGCGCGAGTGGGGTGCGACGCTCACGGACGCGTAGGGCCGCGCCGCGGCATCCGTCGCCTGGTGCCGGCTGCGCCTGTGGTCAGCGGTCGACGTCGAGGCGGATGCGGCCGCGGAACCGGTCGGGATCGTCGTCGGCGGCGTCGGCCGCCGCGAAGGCGATGCCCTGGTCGCCGTCGCCCGGCACCGGGGCGGGAACGGGCAGCCGGGCCTGGCGATCGACCTCGACCTGCGCCTCGTACTTGCGCGGCGCGAACACCTCGTCGCCGATCATCATGACGGCGGACCCGCTCGGCTTGCCGGTCTTGGTCTTGTCGGACAGGTCGATCCACCCCTTGCGCACGGCGAACACGCCGAACGCGATGACCGCGACGGCGATGATCAGGATGACCCACCAGTCCACCCGGCGATTCTAGACGCCCTGACCTCTCCTCACGTTCAGCCCGTCCCCAGCCCCGGGTGGGCTGCCGTTCTCAGGAGTTTCTCGGCGTGTCGCTGCGATCGGCGGCGTGTCGTCCTGAGAAACGCCCGGAACGGGCCGGGCGTTCCTGAGAAACGCACGGGATGCCGGCGTCAGGGAACGCGGTTGAGCCAGTCGGGCGTCGCGAACTTCGAGGCGACGAGCTCCTCGGCCTCGGCGAGCTCGTCGGCCGTGACCGAACCGGGCGTCGCCCCATAGAGCCCCGCGAACGTCTCCTTGAGCCGCTCGATGATCTCGGCACGCGGCAGCCCCGTCTGCGACCGGAGCGGATCGACGCGCTTCGCCGCCGACGCGATGCCCTTGTCGCTGATCTTCTCGCGGCCGATGCGCAGCACCTCGAGCATCTTCGCGTTGTCGAGGTCGTACGCCATCGTCACGTGGTGCAGCACCCCCCCGGAGCCGAGCCGCTTCTGCGCGGCGCCGCCGATCTTGCCCGCCGGGCTCGCGATGTCGTTGAGCGGCTGGTAGGTCGCCTCGATGCCGAGCGAGCGGAGCCCGTGCAGCACCCAGTCGTCGAGGAACGCGTAGGAGTCGGCGAAGCTCATGCCCTGCACGAGCTCGGCCGGCACGTACAGCGAGTACGTGACGACGTTGCCCTTCTCCATCATCATCGCGCCGCCGCCCGAGATGCGGCGCACGACGTCGAAGCCGTAGCGGGCCGCGCCATCCGGATCGACCTCGTTCCTCACCGACTGGAACGAGCCGATCACGACGGCCGACTCCTCCCACTCCCAGAACCGCAGCGTCGGCTTGCGGCGTCCCTCTCCGACGCGCGTCGCGAGCACCTCGTCGAGCGCCAGGTGGAGCCGCGGCGGCACGGCCGGGTCGTGCACGATCTCCCATTCGTAGTCCGACCAGGTCCTGGCATCCGTCATCGCCCGGCGCACGGCGACCGCGATGGCCTCGGCCGAGAAGCCCAGCATCACCGCGTCGGGGCGCAGCCCCTTCGTGATCGCCGCGGCGATCTGCTTGGCATCGGATGCCGCGGGCAGGCCCTCGATCGCCCGGTCGATGTCGTCGAGCGCCTCGTCGGGTTCGAGGAAGAAGTCGCCGGCGACGCGCGCGTCGCGGATCGCGCCGTCGACCACGTCGAAGTCGACGACCACGAGCTTGCCGCCGGGGACCTTGTACTCACCGTGCATGGGTTCAAGACTACGGATGCCACGGGGCGGGCGGGTCCCGAGGGGCGGGCCTCGCCCGGCGAGCGGGAGTCGGCGCAGGCGATGGGTGGGGTGCGTCGGCTCCCGCCCCCTCGAGGGGCTCCGGCTCGAGCGGCTACGGGGCGACCGGCGGCACCGCGTTCGCGATCAGCTCGTCGGCCATCTCGACGAACCACCGGCCCGCCGCGGGGTCGACCATGTCGCGCTCGGGGTCTTCCGGCCCGGCCGTGCCGCGCAGGCACTCCCCGTCGGACTCGCCCGGAACCTTCACCCACAGGTAGGCGTCGATGAGCTCGTTCCCGGTGTCGGTCGTCGGCCGGAGGCCGAGGCCGCGGTCCGGCGGGTTGCACCAGACCTGCGGGTCCGGGTAGATCTCGGTCGGCGTCCACGGACCCATTCCGTTCCGGCTCGTGTCGATCACGAAGTGCGCCTGCGCTTCGGGATCGCGCTCGAGCCCGGTGTCGGCGTACGCCTGGTCGTAGGCGGCATCCGTCAGCTCCCAGGTCGAGAAGTCGGCCGGGTTCGCGGGGTAGTACTGGCTGCCGCACCACTCGCGCTGCCACCACGAGTTCTGGTCGAGGTGGATGCACTCGGAGATCCAGGTGCCGAACTTCTGCTGGCGTTCGGTCGTCTCGTAGTTGGAGACGTTGAGGAAGAACCCGTCGGCCCGTTCCACGCCGGCCGTGATCAGACGGTCGCTGATGTCGCCGACGCCGAGCCAGGCGGAGTGCGTGGCGTCGAGGTAGACGGCCGTGTTCGGCAGCGCGGCGAAGGCGTCGACCGCGTGGTTCAGCATCGCGAAGCGCTCGTCGGCGGCGGTCGCGGCATCCGCCTCGGCGGGCCGGCACCACTCGAGCTCGCCGTTGATCGTGGTGTACCAGGGGATGATGCCGAGCCCGTCGGGCTCGAGGATGACGACGGCGTCCTTGTTGCCGATGCCCTTCGCGAAGCCGTCGATCCAGGCGGTGTACTCGTCGACGGTCGTCGCGCCGCCAGCGGAGTACTGGGCGCAGTCTCGGAAGGGGATGTTGTAGGCCACGAGGACGGGCACCTCGCCGGCGGCGTGGGCCGCGGCGACGACGCGCTTGACGTCCTGCTTGGCCTCGACCGGAGTGCCGCCGTTGATCCACGTGGCGCTCGGGAACGACCCGAGCAGCAGCGCGTCGGCGCGAGCGTCGCCGTCGAGGGCGGCCGCGGCCTCGACGGTGGTGCTCGCCGGGTTGGTCCAGAGGGTCGCCTCGGGTGACAGCACGTCGTTCGCGGCATGGGCGGGCGATGCCGAGAGCAGCATCGCCGCGACGGCGACCGCCGCTCCTCCGGCGAGGGTCTTCGGGTGGTGCGGAAGCTTCATCGATTCCTCCTGGCTGTTCGGTCATCGTCGACGCAGTGAGCCGTGAGAGCGCTCTCACGTCGGACAGCCTGCCGGGTCGCTGCGTGCCTGTCAAGGGTCGCCGTCGGACGGGGCGCGCGTAGGCTCGGCCACGAGGCATCCGCCTGCAGGTGCGCTGGACCGCACGCCGGCGCCGACCGCGAAGGGAGCCGCGATGACGACCCTCTACCTGACCCGCCACGGCGAGACCGTCTGGCACGGCGAGCACCGCTACGCCGGTCGGTCGGACGTCGACCTCACCGCGAACGGGCTCGCGCAGGCCGACCAGCTCGCCGAGTGGGCGTCGCGCGCCCGGCTCTCCGCGGTGGTGTCGTCGACGCTCTCGCGCGCCCGCTTCACCGCCGAAGCCGCCGCCGCCGCGGCCGGCGTCGAGCTGCGCACCGACCCGCGCCTGGTCGAGATCGACTTCGGCGACGGCGAGGGGCGGTCTCCCGCCGAGTTGGCCGAGCGGATGCCGGAGGCCTGGGCGGCGTTCGGACGACACCCGGCGCGCAGCCCCCTGCCGGGCGGCGAGGCCGGCGTCGACGGCATCGCTCGAGCCGTGCCCGCGCTGCAGGAACTCGTGGAGGAGTTCGGCGTCGGCGAGGCGACGGTCGGCGGCTCTGCGGCGTCCCGCCGGGGTCGGCGCGTGCTCGTGGTGTTCCACGGCACGCTGCTCCGCCTGCTGCTCTGCGAGTGGTTCGGCATCGACCCGGACCGGTATCGGGACCTGTTCCCGGAGGTGCTCAACGGCGCGCTCACCGAGGTGCGGTTCGAGCTCGTGGACGGGCGCATCCAGCCGCGGCTCATCGGCTTCAACGTCCCGGCGCTGCGCTGACGCGGCATCCGCCCGCCCGCCCCGCCCGGCCGCCGGCCGCGACCGGTCAGTCGACGGCGAAGCGCGCGTCGAGCCAGGCGACGAGGTCGCCGCGGACCTCCCCCTGGTTCGTCTCGTTGAATATCTCGTGGCGGGCACCCTCGTAGACGGTGAGCGTCACGTCGGCGAGGCCGCTGCGCGCGGCGTAGGCGTTCGCGAGCTTGAGCGCGCTCTTCTCGCCGCCGAGCGAGTCGTCGGAGCCGACCATGATGAGCAGCGGCAGCTCCTCGGCCAGGTTGCGCCGCGGACGGCCGAGCAGTCGGGCCGCCTCGATGAGGCCGAACAGCTGCTGCAGCGGCACCGCGGTCGTGTACGGGTCGGCGACGAAGGCCTCGGCGACGGCCGGGTCGCGCGAGAGCCACTCGACGCCGGTCGTGCCGAGGTGCCGGTGGCGCCGGTTGAGGTCGCCCGAGTTCATGTGGGGCGGCATCCGGTACGCGGTCCCGGTGAGCACGACGGCATCCCAGTCGTGCGGATGCCGGTTCAGCAGGATCTGCGCCATGAGCGAGCCCCATGAATGGCCGAGGAGCACGAGCGGCACCTCGTCGCCCTCGGTCTCGCGGATGACGGCGGTGAAGAGGTGCACGTCGTGGATCGCGGCCCGCAGCCCACCGGGACCGAGCTTGCCCATCCGGTCGAGGTCGCCCCCGTGCTGCTCGAAGCCGGTCTGCCCGTGGCCTCGGTGGTCGTCGGCCCAGACCGAGTAGCCGGCCGAGTTCAGCGCCTCGACGAGCGCGCCGTAGCGCCCGATGTGCTCGCCGACGCCGTGCACGAGCTGCACGACCGCGACCGGTTCGGGCACGCGCCACGCCTCGTAGTGGATGCGCACGCCCTGGGGGTCGGTGAACGTCGGCATGCGCTCATCCTGTCATCCCCGTGTGGTCACGCCTCGCGCGTCACCTCGACCGACACGAACAGCTCCGACGACGAGGGGCCCGCGTAGACCCCGCGGAGCGGGGCCACGTCGCCGTAGTCCCGCCCGCGCCCGACGAGCACGTGCAGCTCGCCCACCTCGGCGAGGTTCGTGGGGTCGTAGCCGCGCCACGTGCCCGCGAACCACTCCACCCAGGCGTGCGACTCGCCCGTGACGGTGACGCCGACGGGCGCCTCGCGGTCGGGGTGCAGGTAACCCGACGCGTACCGGGCCGGGATGCCGACCGAACGCAGCGCGCCGACCGCGAGGTGCGCGATGTCCTGGCAGACGCCCTTCCGCTCGGCCCACGCCTCGCGGGCGGTCGAGTTCACCGCGGTCACTCCGCTGACGTACTCGACCGCATCGCCGACGGCACGGGAGATCTCGAGCGCGGTCTCCCCGACGGGCATCCCCTCCGCGGCGATCTCCGCGGCGAGCGCGGCCACCTCGGACGGCGGCTCCGTGGCATCCGTCTGCGTCGTGTACTCGGTGAAGGGCACGCGCGACCCGCGGATCGCGGCGAGCTCCGCCCAGGTCGGCTCCGGCCCGCGGCCGGGGAGCGGCCGCACCTCGACGACGCTCGTCGCGGTGACCGAGAGCTCGCGGTGCGGCGTCAGGACCTCGAACGTCGAGACGCGCGTGCCCCAGTAGTCGAGGTAGGCGTGCTGGGTCGCGCCGGGTCGGATGTCGAGGCTCGCGTGCAGCACGAACTGCTCGCCGCCGGAGTGCGGGAGCATCCGAGCCTCGTTGTACGACGCCGTGGCCTCCTCGGCGTAGGCGAACCCGGTGCGGTGGACGATGCGGAGCCGACTCACGAGACCTCCCCGATCCAGACGGGCACGACGCTCGTCGGGAAGTAGCGCTGCCGGATCGCGTCGCTCGCCGCCGAGACGACCTCCTGGACGCGTTCCATGTTCCCGGCGAGGTCGAACAGGATGTCGCCGATCGGCCGGTACTCGAGCTCGGAGCGGATCTGCCCGAGCAGACGCTGCGCCTGGTCGGTCACCCCGACGCGGCCCGCGCGCGGGTCGATCTCGCGGAGCGATTCCTCGGCGCGGATGACGCTCGAGATGATCGATCGCGGGAACAGCCGATCGAGCAGCAGGAACTCCGCCGCCGAGAGCGTCGACGGCACGCCGCGGTAGCTGCGGAGGTACGCCTCGTACCCGCCGCAGCTGCGCAGGATCGTCGTCCAGCTCGGGCCGCTCGCCTCGGTGAGCGAGCGTGTCGCGAGCAGACGGGCGGTCATGTCGGCACGCTCGATCGAGCGGCCCAGGTTGAAGAAATGCCACGCCTCGTCGCGACTCGACGCCGAGTCCACGACGCCGATCGCGAGGGCTGCGCGGTCGCGCACCCACCTGAAGAACTCGTGGGTCTTGTCGGATGCCACGTGCCGCGGCATCCGCGCATAGGTGTGGTTCAGCGCCTCCCACAGCTCGGTCGACACGATCTCGCGCGCGCGGCGCGCGTTCTCGCGGGCCGCCGTCACCGAGTGGGCGATCGAGGCGGGATGGTGCGGGTCGACCGCGAGCAGCGCGATCACGTCGTGCGGGCCGAGCGCGACGTCCTCGTTCGGCTCGCTGCCCATGACGGCCATGAGCGCGCGGCACGCGGAGTCGTCGTCGATCCACGGGTCCTCGAGGAGGAGTTGGAGATGCACGTCGAGGATGCGGGCGGTGCCGTCGCTCCGCTCGATGTAGCGGCCGATCCAGAACAGGCTCTCGGCGATGCGGCTCAGCATGGGGTCGCCTCCGTCCCCGTCGGCGGTGGGGTCTCGATACCCTCGCTTCGCGTGCTACTCGACCACCGGGCCTGTTGCTGTTGCTGTTGCTGCTGGCGGACCGGGGCGTCCTCGTCCTGCGGCGACGACTCCGGCCGGTGGCCGCGGTGATGCGCCGCCTGCTCGATCTCGACGATCGGGCTCGTGGCGTTCGCGATCACCGTCGCGGTCAGTGAAGCGGATGTCGCGGAGGCGAGCCCGGTCGCCTGGTCGGCGACGATCGTGCCGACGCGGCCGCCTCCGCCGTTCCCGGCGGCGAACCCCTCGGGCCTCGGGCTCGGCACGAGCCCCGTGACGGGCCCCGTCGTCACCGAGTCGTCGAGCACCCACGTGTCCTTCGACCCGCCGCCCTGGCTCGAGTTCACGACGAGCTGCCCCTCGGGGAGGGCCACGCGTGTGAGGCCGCCGGGCAGCACCCAGACGTCCTCGCCGTCGTTCACCGCGAACGGGCGGAGGTCCGCGTGCCGGGGCCGCATGCCGTCCTCGACCAGCGTCGGGAGCGTGGAGAGCTGCACGACCGGCTGGGCGATCCAGCCGCGCGGGTCCTTGAGCAGTCGACCGCGCAGTTCCGCGAGCGTCGACTTCGAGGCATCCGGCCCGACCACCAGGCCCTTGCCGCCCGACCCGTCGACGGGCTTCACGACGAGCTCGTCGAGGCGATCGAGCACCTCGGCGAGCGCGTCGGGCTCCTCGAGCCGCCAGGTGTCGACGTTCGGGAGGATGGGCTCCTCGCCGAGGTAGTACCTGATGAGCTCGGGCACGTAGGTGTAGACGAGCTTGTCGTCGGCGACGCCGTTGCCGACCGCGTTCGCGATGGTCACGTGGCCGAGCCGCGCCGCGAGCATGAGCCCGGGCGCACCGAGCACCGAGTCGGGGCGGAAGTGCTGCGGGTCGAGGAACTCGTCGTCGACGCGCCGGTAGATGACGTCGACGCGGGTCGGCCCGGCGGTCGTGCGCATCCAGACCCGGCCGCCCGAGCAGAACAGGTCGCGGCCCTCGACGAGCTCGACGCCCATGAGCCGGGCGAGCAGCGTGTGCTCGTAGTACGCCGAGTTGTAGACGCCGGGCGTGAGCACGACGACCGTCGGGTCGTCGACGCCCTCGGGCGCGCTCGCGCGGAGCGCCTGGAGGAGGCGATTCGGGTAGTCGCCGACCGGGCGCACGCGCATCGAGGTGAAGAGCTCTGGCAGGGTCTGCGCCATGACGCGGCGGTTCGAGATGACGTAGCTCACCCCGCTCGGCACGCGGACGTTGTCCTCGAGGACCCGCCAGTCGCCGATCTCGTCGCGGATGACGTCGATGCCGGCGACGTGGATGCGCACGCCGTTCGCGCTCTCGATCCCCGCCGCCTGGCGGTGGAAGTGGGTCGACGAACTGATGAGCGCCGCGGGGATCACGCCGTCGCGGACGGCCTCCTGCCGGCCGTAGACGTCGCCGAGGAACCGCTCGAGCGCGCGCACGCGCTGCGCGACGCCGGCCTCGACGACGCTCCACTCGCTCGCCGCGATGACGCGCGGCACCGCATCGAGGGGGAACGGGCGCTCCTCGCCGGCGAAGTCGAACGTGACGCCCTGCGCGAGGTAGCTGCTCGCCAGCGCGTCCGTGCGGCCGCGCAGCTCGTCCTGGGTCATGCGCGCGAGCGCGGGGTAGAGCTCGCGGTACGGCTCGCGCACGGTCACCGCGTCGGCGGGGAACATCTCGTCCCACGGCCTGGCGCGACTCCGCCGCCGCGACCGCGTCGCCGCGTACCCGTCGAAGAGGCTTCCCATGTCCCGAGCGTTCCAGTCGGGGGTTTCGTCCCCGTTTCCGCGGTGGGTCGAGGAGGTCTCGGGCGGAATCATTAGCGTGGCTAATTTGTTATGCTAACGATGTGACCGACACGCTCGCCCAGGCGCCCGCGACTCCCGCTCGTGCGCGCCGCGCACCCCTCGGCGCGCAGAGCACCGAGCTCCGCCTCGCCGTGATGCGGCTCGCCCGTCGCATCCGCCAGGAGCGTGCCGACACCGAGCTCAGCGCGACGCAGTACTCGGCCCTCGCCTGGACGGCGAGCGAGGGCCCCCTCACGCCGGGCCGGCTCGCCGAGCTCGAGCGGGTCACTCCCCCGTCCATGAACCGCACGGTGAACTGCCTCGTCGAATCGGGGCTGCTCGTCCGCGAGGGCTCGCCCGACGACGGCCGCAAGGTGCTGCTCCGCACGACCGACGAGGGCGAGGCCATCGTCCGCGAGACCCGCCGCCGCCGCGACGCCTGGCTCGCCAAGCGGTTCGCCACCCTCACCCCCGACGAGCGCGACACGCTCGCCGCCGCCACCGACATCCTCAGGAGGCTCACCGACCAGTGAGATCCATGTTCCGCTCCCTCGCCTCAGTCGACTACCGCATCTGGTTCATCGGCGCGCTCGTCTCGAACATCGGCGCCTGGATGCAGGCCACCGCCCAGAGCTGGGTCGTGCTCACCGAACTCACCGACAACGACGCGCTCGCCGTCGGCATCACGATGGCCCTGCAGTTCGCCCCGCAGCTGCTGCTCGTGCCCGTGACCGGCCTCATCGCCGACCGCTTCGAACGCCGCAGGATCCTGATGTTCACCCAGTCGGCGCTCATGCTGCTCGGCCTCGCGCTCGGCCTGCTGCTGATCCTCGGGCACGCGGAACTCTGGCACCTCTACGTCTTCGCCGGCCTCCTCGGCATCGTCAACGCGGTCGACATCCCGGCCCGCCAGACGTTCGTCGCCGACCTCGTCTCGTCGTCGAACATGTCGAACGCGGTCGCCCTCAACTCGGCGTCGTTCAACGCGGCGCGCATGATCGGCCCGGCCCTCGCGGGCGTGCTCATCGTGCTCGTCGGCACCGGCTGGGTCTTCGTCATCAACGCGGTCACGTTCGTCGCGGTCCTCGCCGCGCTCGCCAGGCTGAAGCGCTCGAACCTGCGGCGGATGCCGCCGGCTCCCCGCGAGCGCGGCGCGTTCGTCGCGGGCTTCCGCTACGTGGCCGGCCGACCCGACCTCGTCGTCGTCTTCGTGATGGTGTTCCTCATCGGCGCGTTCGGCATGAACTTCCCGATCTTCTCCTCCACGATGGCCGTCGAGTTCGGCCGCGGCGCCGGCGAGTACGGCCTGCTGTCGTCGATCCTCGCGATCGGCTCGCTCACGGGCGCGCTGCTCGCCGCCAAGCGCGAGCGTGCGCGCATCCGCGTCATCATCGGCGCGGTCGCCTTCTTCGGGATCGCGGCCGCGGTGTCCGCCGTCATGCCGACGTACTGGCTGTTCGCGGCATCCACCGTCTTCATCGGCTTCACGGTCGTGACGATGCTGACGACCGCGAACGGGTACGTGCAGACCACGACCGACCCGCTGCTGCGCGGCCGGGTCATGGCGCTGTACATGGCGATCCTCTCGGGCGGCACGCCGATCGGAGCCCCGATCGTGGGTGCGGTCGCGAACGCGTGGGGTCCGCGCTGGGCGCTCGGCGTCGCCGCGGTGGCCGCGGGCGTCGCCGCGCTCGTCGGCCTCGGCTGGCTGATCGTGGCACGCGGGCTGCGCGTCGTGCGCCACCCGATCGACGGGCGGATGCCGCGCTTCGCGCTCGCCTACGCGGAGGCGCCGACGGCCGCGATCGCCGTGCCGCTCACCCGGCCCGTCGAGGTCGTCCGCCCCGCGACATCCGCCCGCTGACGCAACGATCGCGCGACGCGCGACGATATCGCGCGCGCCGACCGCGACGGCGTCATGCATCCTCCGTTCTCTCCGATCGCCCCTTGACCGCGCCGCGCCGCGGTGTCAGGGTCGGTCTCGTCCGGGGTCCGCCCGCCGGAACGTCCGGATGTCCGGACGGCACCGTGCCGCCGGTTCCGACCACCCCCCATGGGAGAGACCGTGAAGAGACGAACCCGGAATGCCGCCTTCACGGCGATCGCGGCGAGCGCCGCGATCGCCCTGACCGCAACGAGTGCACAGGCCGCCGTGCCCGTGAACACCGAGACCCTGCGCGACGCCGTCACGGCCGACGGCATCATGTCCCACCTGTCCGCACTCCAGGACATCGCTGACGCCAACGGCGACACCCGTGCGAGCGGTACGCCCGGCTACGGCGCCTCGGTCGACTACATCGAGGACCTCCTCGTCGACGCGGGGTACCTCGTCGAGCGGCAGACCTTCACCTTCAACTCGTTCACCGAGTTGAGCGACCCGTTCATGGCGCGCATCTCCCCCGAGCCCGAGGTGTACGTGCCGTTCGTGGACTTCGTGACGGCCGAGTACTCGGGCAGCGGCGACGTCACCGCGCCGCTCGAGGCGGTCGACCTCGTGCTGCCGCCGGGATCCAGCGCGAACACGTCGACGAGCGGCTGCGAGGCATCCGACTTCGACGGATTCACGTCCGGCAACATCGCGCTCGTCCAGCGCGGGTCGTGCGACTTCGCCGTGAAGGCCGCGAACGCCGCCGACGCGGGCGCGAGCGGCGTCATCATCTTCAACGAGGGCCAGGACGGCCGGCAGGAGACCCTGAACGCGACGCTCGGCGACGCCTTCTCCGAGGACCTGCCCGTCGTCGGCACCTCGTTCGCGATCGGCGACGAGCTCGCGACGCTCCTCGCCTCCGGCGAGGTCGTCATGCACCTCGTGACCGAGACGCTCATCGAACTCGACGTCGAGACGCAGAACCTCATCGCGCAGACGCCGACCGGTCGCACCGACCGGGTCGTCATGGCCGGCGCTCACCTCGACTCGGTCTCGGCCGGTGCGGGCATCAACGACAACGGCACCGGTTCCGCGGCGATCCTCGAGACCGCGCTGCAGATGGCGGAGCTCGGCATCCAGCCGCGCAACGCCGTGCGCTTCGCGTGGTGGGGCGCCGAGGAGGCCGGCCTGATCGGGTCGCAGTACTACGTCGACTCGCTGCCCCGCCAGGAGCGCAACCGGATCGAGCTGTACCTGAACTTCGACATGGTCGGCTCGCCCAACTACGCCAACTTCGTGTACGACGGCGACGGCGACGCGTTCGGCATCACGGGTCCGAGCGGCAGCGACGACATCGAGCACCTGTTCTCGGACTTCTTCGCTTCGATCGGCGTGGAATCCGAGCCGACGGCGTTCGACGGACGTTCGGACTACGACGCGTTCATCTCGGCGGGCATCCCCGCCGGCGGCCTCTTCACCGGGGCCGAGGGCGCGAAGACCGCCGACCAGGTCCTCGACTACGGCGGCCTCTCCGAGTTCGACGGCGAGCCGGTGTCGTACGACCCGTGCTACCACCAGGCGTGCGACAGCCTCGACCCGGTCGCCGACGGTGCCGACGCCGAGCTCTACGAGGCGCTGAACGACGCCTACGGCGGCGCGCTCGAGTACGAGGGCGTGATCAGCAACGTCAACCAGGAGGGCCTCGCCGACATGGCCGACGCCATCGCGCACGCCGTGCTGACCTACGCGATGACGACGTCGTCGGTGAACGGCACGGCGAAGGCCTCGCCGAAGGCGGCGGAGAAGGCGGGCGACCACTTGGGCGCGCACCTGTTCCGCTGATCCGCCGTCGAGCCGCGGTCGATACGCGGCTCGACCGCGGCTGACCGTTCGGCCCTCCCGCGTTCGGCGCGGGAGGGCCGAACCTCGTCAGCGCCCGGTCGACTCGCGCACGACGAGCTCGGGCTGGAACTGCACCTGGTCGGGCGTGAAGTCGGCGCCGTCGCGCGCCTCGCGCAGGAGCAGGTCGACCGCGGTGTAGCCGATGAGCCACGCGGGCTGGCGGATCGACGAGAGCGGCACGACGGCGGCCTGGGCGAAGTCGATGTCGTCGTAGCCGATGAGCGCGATGTCGTCGGGCACGCGCAGGTCGCCGAGCATGATGAGCGCCTGCAGCACGCCGACCGCGAGCAGGTCGTTCGCACAGAAGATCGCGTCGGGTCGGTGCTCGGGCGCCCGGTCGCGGATCGCCTCGCCCGCGGCACGGCCCTCGAGCACGGTCGTGCCCGACGTCGCGACGACCTCGAGCGTCACGCCCGGCGTCTCGGCGGCGGCGCGGCGCGCGCCCTCGAGCCGGTCGGCGACCTGGCGGATCGAGGACGGACCGCCGACGAACGCGATCCGCCGGCGCCCGGAGTCGACGAGGTGCCGCACGGCCATCGCGCCGCCGACGACGTCGTCGACGGCGACCGACGAGAAGCTCCGGTCGGGCGCCTCGCGGTCGACGAGCACCACGGGGACGCCCCGCGAACGCGCGCGTTCGAGGCGCGGCAGGTCGTCGGAGCGCGGCGAGACGAGCACGCCGTGCACGCGCTGCTCCTCGAACAGGTCGAGGTAGGCGCGCTCGCGGTCGGGGTTGTCGTCGCTGTTGCCGAGCAGGATCGTCATGCCGTCCTCGGCCGCGCGATCCTCGGCGCCGCGTGCGACGTCGGTGAAGAAGGGGTTGCGCACGTCGAGCACGACGAGCCCGATCGACCGGCTGCGGCCCGCTCGCAGCTGGCGGGCGGCGTCGTTGCGCACGAACCCGAGCTCCTCGATCGCCGCGAGCACGCGCGCGACCGTCTCGGGTGCGACCTTCTCGGGCCGGTTCAGCACGTTCGAGACGGTGCCGACCGAGACGGATGCCGCGGCCGCGACCTCGCGCACGCTGACTGCCATCGGACTCCCCTCCGCGTCGGAGTCTACGAGGCGTAGGCTGGGGTCATGCGGGAAAGCGTATTCCACTTGCGCGTCTCGCGAACGTGTTCTAGTCTTTGAAACGATTCACGACGAACGGAGAGCTCGACGATGAGCACTGGCACCACGCAGCGGGTCTGCTTCCAGCTGCAGGTCGACCCCGCTCGCCTCGACGAGTACCGCGAACGGCACGCCGCGGTCTGGCCCGACATGCTCCGCGCCATCGAGGCATCCGGCCGACGAAACTACTCGCTCTTCCTCCGGGAGGACGGCCTCCTCATCGGCTACTACGAGGTCGAGGACGACGACGCGGCCCAGGCCGCCCTCGCGAACGACCCCCGAACCGCGCCGTGGGAGGCCGAGATGGCCGAGTTCTTCGTCGCCCTCGACGGCGCCCGCCCCGACCAGGGCGCCCCTCGACTTCCCGAGGTGTTCCACCTCGAGGACCAGCTCGCCGCGCTCGACTCCGGCGCGGCATCCGCCACCACCGCGGCCGACGCCGGCCCCGCGGCATCCGCCACCACCCGCACAGAAAGCAGCGAACCGTGAGCACCATTCCGCAGACCGTCCTCGACCAGCTCGAGCTCCAGGCGATCGAACTGCCGAGCTGGGCGTTCGGCAACTCCGGCACCCGCTTCAAGGTGTTCGCGACGCCGGGCACCCCGCGCGACCCGTACGAGAAGATCGCGGATGCCGCGCAGGTGCACCGCTACACCGCGCTCGCGCCGACCGTGGCGCTGCACATCCCGTGGGACAAGGTCGAGTCGTACGACGACCTCCGCGCACACGCCGAGGGACTCGGCGTCTCGCTCGGCACCATCAACTCGAACACCTTCCAGGACGACGACTACAAGTTCGGCGCCCTGACCCACGAGGACGCCGCCGTCCGGCAGAAGGCGATCGACCACCACTTCGAGTGCATCGACATCATGCACGCGACCGGCAGCCGCGACCTCAAGATCTGGCTCGCCGAGGGTTCGAACTACCCCGGCCAGGCCGACCTGCGCGGGCGCCAGGACCGCCTGCAGGAGTCGCTGCAGACGATCTACGACCGCCTGGGCGACGAGCAGCGACTCGTGCTCGAGTACAAGTTCTTCGAGCCGGCGTTCTACCACACCGACGTTCCGGACTGGGGCACGAGCTACGCCCAGGTCGCCGCGCTCGGCGACAAGGCGATGGTCTGCCTCGACACCGGCCACCACGCGCCGGGCACGAACATCGAGTTCATCGTCATGCAGCTGCTGCGCCTCGGGAAGCTCGGCTCGTTCGACTTCAACAGCCGCTTCTACGCCGACGACGACCTCATCGTGGGCGCGGCCGACCCGTTCCAGCTGTTCCGGATCGTCTACGAGGTCGCGCGCGGCGGCGGCCTCAACCACCCGGACGTCGCGTTCATGCTCGACCAGTGCCACAACGTCGAGGACAAGATCCCCGGCCAGATCCGCTCGGTGCTGAACGTGCAGGAGATGACCGCGCGCGCGCTGCTCGTCGACACCGACGCGCTGCGCGCCGCGCAGGTCTCGGGCGACGTGCTCGAGGCGAACCGCATCTTCATGGACGCCTTCTACACCGACGTGCGTCCGGCCCTCGCCGAGTGGCGCGAGTCGCGGGGCCTGCCCGCCGACCCGATGGCGGCGTTCGCGGCATCCGGCTACCTGACCCAGATCGCGGCCGACCGCGTCGGCGGCGTGCAGGCGGGTTGGGGCGCGTAGGCGCTTCCCCAGATCCCGATCCCCCTGCATCGAGAAGTCGCTGATGGCGAGTAGCCATCGCCATCCGCGACTTCTCGATCCGGGACGACCGAGCAGAACCAGACGACGAGACGAGAGAGGCAGACGGATGACGCAGCCGACGCCGTACGCGGCGGCCGACGGGCTCGTCCGGGTGTACCCGGCAGATGCCGCGGCCGCGCGCCCGACGCCCGCGCTCGTCTGGGCGCACGGCGGCGGGTTCGTCGCGGGCGACCTCGACATGCCCGAGGCCGACTGGGTCGCTGGCGCCTTCGCCGCACGCGGCGTCACGGTCGTCTCGATCGACTACCGCCTCGTCGGCGCCGACGGCGCGAACGTCTACCCGGCCGGCTCCGACGACGTGCTCGCCGCCTGGGCGTGGACGGCTGTGCACGTCGACGAGCTCGGCATCGACCCGACGCGCATCGTCGTCGGCGGGGCGAGCGCCGGCGCCAACCTCACCGCGGGGGCCGTGCTGCGCACGCTCGGCGTCCCCGCGACCCCGGACTCCGCCGGCGGGGCGGACCGGTTCCCGAACGCGGCTGTGGAGGCCGCACCGGGTTCCGACGCCCCGTCGGCGGAACGCACGCCGCGTCCCGCGGGCGTGTTCCTCGCCTACCCGACCCTGCTCGCCGTCCAGCCGGCACCGGATGCCGCGTTGCGGGCGATGCTCGACGCGAACCCGGTCGCCGACCGCTTCGGGCCGGCGCGTGTGCGCGAGATGTACGAGACGTACCTCGGCGGGCAGGTCGAGGATGCCCCGCTGCCGGCCGTGCCGGGGCTCGCGACACCCGCCGACCTCGCCGGGTTCCCGCCCGTGCTCATGGTGAACGGCGAGGCCGACGAGCTTCGCGTCTCGGGCGAGGCGTTCGCCGCGACGCTCGTCGCCGCCGGCGTGGCCGTCGAGGTCATGACCGAACCCGGCACGGAGCACGGGCACCTGAACCGGCCCGGCGAGCCGGCGGCATCCGTCACGGTCGAGCGGGTGCTCGGCTGGCTGGCGGGTCTCGATACGGGCGCGTCACGTCCTACTCGACCACCTCTGACCACTTCCATCACCGAAGGAATCACCTCATGACGAACCAGGCTGCTGCCGACCTCATCGCGCGGTCGAACCGCCTCGGCGCCGACCCGAAGAACACGAACTACGCCGGCGGCAACACGTCGGCCAAGGGCACCGAGACCGACCCGGTCACGGGCGAGCCCGTCGAGCTGCTCTGGGTCAAGGGCTCGGGCGGCGACCTCGGCACGCTGAAGGAGGCCGGCCTCGCGGTGCTGCGCCTCGACCGCATGCGCGCGCTCGTGAACACCTACCCCGGCGTGGACCGCGAGGACGAGATGGTCGCCGCGTTCGACTACTGCCTGCACGGCAAGGGCGGTGCGGCGCCGTCGATCGACACCGCCATGCACGGCCTCGTCGACGCCGCGCACGTCGACCACCTGCACCCCGACTCGGGCATCGCGATCGCGACCGCGGCCGACGGCGAGGAGCTGACGGCGAAGATCTTCGGAGACAAGGTCGTGTGGGTGCCGTGGCGCCGTCCGGGCTTCCAGCTCGGCCTCGACATCGCCGAGATCAAGGCGGCGAATCCCGCCGCGATCGGCTGCATCCTCGGCGGCCACGGCATCACCGCGTGGGGCGACACGTCCGACGAGGCCGAGGCGAATTCGCTCTGGATCATCGACACGGCCGCCGCGTACATCGAGGCGAACGGGGCACCGGAGCCCTTCGGCGGCGTGCGCGCCGGCTTCGAGGCGCTGCCCGAGGCCGAGCGCCACGCCCGCGCCGCGGCCCTCGCGCCCACCATCCGCGGCCTCGCCTCGACCGACAAGCCCATGGTCGGGCACTTCACCGACTCCGACGTCGTGCTCGACTTCCTCGCCTCCGAGCGCGCGCCCGAACTGGCGGCGCTCGGCACGAGCTGCCCCGACCACTTCCTCCGCACCAAGGTCAAGCCGATGATCCTCGACCTGCCCGCCACGGCGAGCGTCGAGGAGCAGCTCGCGCGCCTGCAGGAGCTGCACGCCGAGTACCGCGCCGAGTACCAGGCGTACTACGACGCGCACGCGACATCCGAGAGCCCTGCGATCCGCGGCGCGGACCCGCTCATCGTGCTCGTCCCGGGCGTCGGCATGTTCAGCTACGGCGCCAACAAGCAGACCGCGCGCGTGGCCGGCGAGTTCTACGTCAACGCGATCAACGTGATGCGGGGCGCCGAGGCGCTCTCGACGTACACCCCGATCTCCGACGCCGAGAAGTTCCGCATCGAGTACTGGGCGCTGGAGGAGGCGAAGCTCCAGCGGATGCCGAAGCCGAAGACCCACCAGGGCCGCATCGCGTTCGTGACAGGCGCGGCATCCGGCATCGGCAAGGCCATCGCGACCCGCCTCGCCGCCGAGGGCGCGTGCGTCGTCGTCGCCGACCTCGACCTCGAGAAGGCGCAGGCCGCCGCAGCCGAGCTCGGCGGCACGGATGTCGCGATCGGC
This sequence comes from Agromyces sp. GXS1127, assembly GCF_050565425.1. Lineage (NCBI taxonomy): Bacteria > Bacillati > Actinomycetota > Actinomycetes > Micrococcales > Microbacteriaceae > Agromyces > Agromyces sp. GXS1127. The sequence goes on along the minus strand of NZ_JBOCIG010000010.1, from coordinate 23,018 downwards.
GTCGCCGCCAACGTCGCCGACGCCGAGGGCGTGCAGGCCGCGATCGACGCGACCGTGCTCGCGTTCGGCGGCGTCGACCTCGTCGTGAACAACGCGGGCCTGTCGCTGTCGAAGCCGCTGCTCGAGACCACCGAGAAGGACTGGGACCTGCAGCACGACGTCATGGCGAAGGGCTCGTTCCTCGTCGCGAAGGCCGCCGCGAAGGCGCTGATCGAGCAGAGGATGGGCGGCGACGTGATCTACATCTCGTCGAAGAACTCGGTGTTCGCCGGGCCCAACAACATCGCGTACTCGGCCACCAAGGCCGACCAGGCCCACCAGGTGCGCCTGCTCGCGGTCGAGCTCGGCGAGCACGGCGTGCGCGTCAACGGCATCAACCCCGACGGCGTCGTGCGCGGGTCGGGCATCTTCGCCGCCGGCTGGGGCGCGAACCGCGCGGCGACGTACGGCGTGAAGGAGGAGGACCTCGGCCAGTTCTACGCGAACCGCACGATCCTCAAGCGCGAGGTCGTGCCCGAGAACGTCGCCGACGCGGTGTACGTGCTGACCGGCCCGGAGCTCAGCCGCACGACGGGCCTGCACATCCCGGTCGACTCGGGCGTCGCGGCGGCGTTCCTCCGATGAACGCCGTTCCTCCGCTCGTCGACGCCGGTCGAGTTGCCACTTCGCGCGATCACGGCGAGGTCGGGGCCGCCGCGGGTGGCACGTCGGCGGCCGACGCGGGAGGTCGACGATGAGCAGCCGTGCCGGCGCGAAGGCGGGCGCGGTCGCCGCGGTCGACCTCGGCGCGACGAGCGGACGGGTCATCGTCGGGCACGTCGACCAGTCGGCCGGCCGGCTCGACCTCGACCAGGTCGCGAGATTCCCGAACGGCCCGGTGCGCATGGCGTCGGGCCTGCACTGGGACGTCACGGGCCTGTACCGCGACCTCACGCGCGGCCTCGCCGACGCGTTCCGCCGCGAGCCCGCGATCGCCTCGATCGGGGTGGACTCGTGGGCGGTCGACTACGGCCTGCTCCGGGGCGGCAGGCTCCTCGGCGAACCGTTCCACTACCGGGACGACCGGAACGAGGCGGCGGTCGGGTCCGTGCACGCGACCGTGTCGTTCGCCGAGCTCTACCGGCGCAACGGACTCCAGTTCCTCCCGTTCAACACCGTCTACCAGCTCGCCGCCGAACAGGCGGGCGGATGGCTCGACCTCGCCGACTCGCTCCTGCTGGTTCCCGACCTCATCGGGTTCCAGCTCACGGGCGCCCGGGTCGCCGAGCGCACCAACGCCTCCACGACGGGGCTGGTCGAGGTCGCGACGGGCGAGTGGGACGACGAGCTCATCGCGCGGCTCGGGCTCCCGGCATCCGTCTTCGCCCCGCTCGTCGACCCGGGCGCCTCGCTCGGCCCGCTGCGGCCGGACGTCGCGGCCGAACTCGGCGCGCCCGCGGGCATCGAGGTCGTGGCGGTCGGCTCGCACGACACCGCCTCCGCCGTCGTCGCGGTGCCGATGCGGGCCGAGTCGGCGGCGTACATCTCGTGCGGCACCTGGGGCCTCGTCGGCGTCGAGCTCGAGCACCCCGTGACGACGGATGCCTCGCGCGAGGCGAACTTCACCAACGAGGGCGGCGTCGACGGGCGTGTGCGGTTCCTGCACAACGTGATGGGGCTCTGGCTGCTGTCGGAGTCGGTGCGCTGGTGGGAGCGGGACGGCGACGCGATCGACCTGCCCGAACTGCTCGCGGCCGCGGCATCCGTCACCGGCGAGGTCGCGGTCTTCGACGCGAACGACCCGCGGTTCCTGGCCCCCGGCGACCTGCCGGGACGCATCGCCGAGTGGTGCGCGGAGCACGACGTGCCGGCGCCGCGGACCCGGGCCGAGTTCGCCCGGTCGATCGTCGAGAGCCTCGCCGAGGCGTTCGCCGGCGCCGTGCGGACCGCGTCGCTGCTGTCGGGCGTCGACGTCGACACGATCCACGTCGTCGGGGGCGGCGCGCTCAACGAGCTGCTGTGCCGACGCACGGCCGACCGTGCCGGCATCCCGGTGCTCGCCGGGCCGGTCGAGGCGACCGCGATCGGCAACGTGCTGGTCCAGGCGCGCGCGCAGGGCTTCGCGGCGGGCGACCTCGAGTCGCTCCGGGCGCTCGTCGCGCAGGCGTTCGCTCCCCGCCGCTACGACCCCTCGGCGCGCTGAGCCGGGAGGGACGACGCGTCAGTGCCCGTGCGCGAGCTGCTGGAGCCCCACGACCGCGAGGCCGAGGAGCACGAGCAGCCCGAGCGCCACGAGCTGCTCCCACCAGGCGAGTCGGCTGCGGCGAACGGCGACGTAGCCGATCAGCGCGAGCCGGAGGGTCCGAGATCAGGTCTGGAAGGATCGACGCATGACCGAGCAGCGGAACCTCCTCGTCACCGTGCCCGGCGCGACCCTGCGCCGCGCCCTCGAGCAGACGGCGGGCGGCGTGCCCGCCGGGGTCGACGTCCTCGAGTGGGACATGGCGGGGCCGCCTCCCGCGGAGGCATCGGGCCGCCGCATCGGCATCGCGGTGCCGCCCTACATGGGCGCATCGGCCCGCCTGGGCGTGCTCGACGGGCTCGACGTCGGGCTCGTGCAGTCGCAGTCGATCGGCTACGACGACGTGCCCGACGCACTGCCCGCGGGGCACGTCTTCGCGAACGCGGCATCCGTGCACGAGACCTCGACCGCCGAGCTCGCGGTCGGCCTCGCGATCGCCGCGCAGCGCGGCCTCCCCGACTTCGTGCGCGCCGCCGACGAGGGGCGCTGGGCGCCGGCGCGGCACGCGAGCCTCGCCGACCGGCGCGTGCTGCTCGTCGGGTACGGCGGCGTGGGCCGCGCGATCGAGGACCGCCTCGCGGGCTTCGAAGTCGAGCTCACGCGCGTCGCGAGCCGGGCCCGCGACGACGAGCGCGGCCGCATCCACGGCGTCGACGAACTGCCCGCGCTGCTGCCGGACGCCGAGGTCGTCGTCGTGGTCGTGCCGCTCTCCGACGCGACGACCGGACTGCTCGACGCGGCCTTCCTCGCTGCGCTTCCCGACGGCGCGCTCGTCGTCAACGTCGCGCGCGGCGCGGTCGCCGACACCGATGCGATCCTCGCGGAGGCGACGTCGGGCCGCCTGCGCTTCGCGCTCGACGTCACCGACCCCGAGCCCCTGCCGGAGGGCCACCCGCTCTTCGCCCTGCCGAACGTGCTGATCTCGCCGCACGTCGGCGGCGCGACGACCGCGATGATGCCGCGCATGGCGCGGCTCCTCCGAGACCAGATCGAGCGGATGCTGCGGGGCGACGAACCGCGCAACGTCGTGCTGCGCACCTGACCGCACCGGCTCGCTCGCCCCACCGCGCCTGCACCCAGCCCGCACCCCGCGCCCACGAGAGGACCCGCCCCCATGCCGCAGTTCGACCACGCCTTCGACTGGGTCCGCCGTCACGTCGCCGACGGACCGCTGCCGAACGCCGTGCTCGGCGTCGCGAACGCCCACGGCGTCGTCGCGCTCGACGCGTTCGGCGAGGCATCCGTCGACGACCACTACCCGCTCTTCTCGATCACGAAGCCGATCGTCGGCCTCGCGGCGTTGCGCCTCGTCGAGCTGGGGCGGCTGACCCCCGACACCCCGCTGGAGCGCGCGCTGCCCGGCTTCGGCGCCGGCCGTGACGACGTCGTGCGGCTCCGCCACCTCGCGAGCCACACCTCGGGCATCGTCGAGCCGCCGCTCGACACGCCCGCCGGGCTCCGGCCGTCGCTGCTCGCGCCCGGCCGGGACTTCGCCGCGGGCACGGTCTCGCGCTACTCGACGATCGCGTTCGAGGGCATCGCCGCGATGATCGAGGACGCCTCCGGCGCGCCGTGGGAGCGCGCGGTCGCCGAGGTCGCCGAGCGAGCGGATGCCTCCGGCCTCACCTTCGACGCCGCCGCCTCGCCGCACGCCCCCGTGGACGCCGCCGAACAGGGGCTCGACTACGCGCGCTTCGCCGCGCTGCGGCATCCGGGTGCCGGGCTGATCGGCCGAGCGGGCGACCTGCTCGCGCTCGGCAGCGCGCTGCTCCGCAACGACGGCGCGGTGGTCGCGCCCGTGACCGCTGCCGCGATGCTGCGCCCGCTCACCGCGGACCTGCCGAAGCTCGAGCCGTACCCGGTCTCGCGCGGCCAGGACTGGGGCTTCACGTGGAACCTCCGGCACTCCGCGCCGGGACTGCTGACGACCGACACGTTCGGGCACGGCGGCTGGGCGGGCACCGAGTTCTGGGTGACGCCGTCGCTCGGCGTGTGCTTCGTGCTGATGACGAACCTCGGCGGCGGCTTCGGCCGGTTCGGCGTCGACGCCGACGAACTGCACAACGCGGTGGCCACGGCCGCCTGAGCGCGCGGCACGCAGCGCGCTCCCTGTCGGCGCCCGGGCGCGCGGGCATACGATCGAGGGACACCGACGGAAGGTCCTCATGCCCGCTTCGGCAGAACCCCGGGTCGCGCTCTACTTCGACTTCGACAACATCGTCATCTCCCGGTACGACCAGCTGCACGGCGACAGCCAGTACCGCAAGGACACCTCGCGCAACAAGGCGGTCTCGCCGGGCACGAAGGCGGCCGAGCGCCTGAAGGAGGCGACGGTCGACATCGACGCCGTGCTCGACTTCGCGGCGACCTTCGGCACCATCGCGATCGCCCGCGCCTACGCCGATTGGTCGACGCCCGTGAACGCGAGCTACCGAGGCCAGCTCATCGACCGCGCGGTCGACCTCGTGCAGCTCTTCCCGCTGTCGGCGACCAAGAACGGCGCCGACATCCGCCTCGCTGTCGACGCCGTCGAGGACATGTTCCGCATCGACGACCTCTCGCACATCGTGATCGTCGCCGGCGACTCCGACTACGTGGCGCTCGCGCAGAAGGCCAAGCGCCTCGGCCGCTACGTGGTCGGCATCGGCGTCGCGGGCGGCACGAGCCGCGCGCTCACGGCGTCGTGCGACGAGTTCGCCGACTACGACGCGCTGCTGACGACGGATGCCGCCGTCGCCGACGACGAGGCGAACGCCCCGGCGCCCCAGGCCGCCTCCCGCGGTCGCCAGGCGGCGGGTGCCGCATCCAAGAAGTCGACGGGCGCGGATGCCGCGGCGGAGGCATCAGGCGAGGGTGAGGGCGCCGCCGAGGCCGGGGGTGCGCCGACGCCGACGCGACGGCGGCGCGCCACCTCGAAGAAGGCGTCGGACGCGACCGACGCCTCGAGCGACGCCCCCGGCGCAGACGCGCCCGCCGCCGAGCGGCCGTCCGTCCCGACGACGGCCGTGCAGTTCATGGCACCGGGCCAGGCGGATGACGCCCCGGCGGGCACCACGCGCAACCCCGGCCGGCTCCTGCTCAAGGCGCTCGAGCTGCTGCGGTCGAAGTCCGACGAGGAGTGGCAGCCGAGCGGCGCCGTGAAGAACCAGATGCTGCGCATGGATCCGTCGTTCCAGGAGCGGCGGCTTGGCTTCGCGTCCTTCACGGACTTCCTGAAGTCCCGGGGCGGCGTCGTCGAGCTCGACGAGACCTCGGGTCAGAACCGCGTGCGGATCCGGCCGAAGAAGGGCTGATCGGCTCAGCGATCGCGTTCGGTGGCCGACCCGCCGCCGTAGACGATGATGCCCGTGATCGGGATGAGGAAGAACCAGAGCCACGACCAGGCGAAGCCGCCCGGCACCCAGAAGCCGAACCCGAAGAACAGCAGCAGCGCGACGAACGGCGAGAGCGCCATGACCGTGTCGCCGACCCGGCCGCCGAGGGCACGCGAGCGTCGTCTCGACGGCGGCGGCGCCGAGGCGTCCCACCCCGTGGTCGTGCTCGACGGCAGCCCGGCGTAGGCGGGCGAGGGGCCCGGTGGCGGCGGCGCGAGGTCGGGCGATCCGGGCGCGACCGGCGGCAGGTCGGCGAAGAGGGGCGCGAGGTCGGCCCAGGTGACCGCGCTGCGGGCGGCCGATGAGCGCTGCTCGAACTCGGCGGGCGTGAGCCTGCCCTCGGCCTGCGCCGAGGCCAGGTGTCCGACGGCCTCGTCGCGCTCCGCGTCGCTCAGCCGCTGCTCGGGTCGATCGGGGTCGGCGTATCCGCTCATGCCACGAGACTGCCCGAGACGTGTGCGGCCCGGCAAGGACCATCGGTCCTCCCGGGCCGCGCGCCCGACCGCGCCTCGCTGCGTCCGACGTGCTAGGCGCCGACGCCGGTCGCGTTCGCTCCGGGCTCGTCCGTTCCGCGCTCCTCGAGCGCGTCGCTCGCATCGGGCACGCCGGGGATCTCGGCGCCCTCGGCCGGCGGAGGTTCGATGTCGTACGACGACATGTCGTCGGGCGGCGTGTCGGGGGCGCCCTCCGCCGGCTGCTGGGCGTGCTCCTGCTCCTCGCGTGCGTCGCCCGTCCCTCGGCCCTCCGCAGGCTCCTGCGGGTGCTCCCGGGAGTCGGATCCGGGGGTGTTGATGTCGCTCATCGTCGTGCCCTCCATCCCGGCGCCGTCGGCGCCGTCCGCTCCAGTCTGCGGTCGGGACGCCCACGACAGGAGGGGCTTGCGCCTCATGCGACCGAGCGGTCGGCCCGGCGGCAGCCCCTCGTCAGGCTGTGGTCTGACCACATCTGGTACGCTGTGGTCAGACCACATCGGCGCGCCGCTTCGGCTGCGCCGGACGCGCGAGGGAGGCGACATGGGCGACGAGGCATCCGCTCGCTCGATCGAGCCGCGCGCCTGGCAGGCCGTCCTCGAGCACGTCGAGCGGCAGCTCCTCGACGGCGAGCTCGCACCCGGCGACCGCCTCCCGGGCGAGCGCCGGCTCGCGGCCGACCTCGGCGTCGGGCGCTCGAGCGTCCGCGAGGCCCTGCGCGTGCTCGAGGTACTCGGACTCATCCGCACCCACGCGGGCTCCGGTCCGACCGCCGGCGCGATCATCATCGCCACGCCCGGCGGCGGCATGAGCGCGCTCATGCGGCTGCAGGTCGCCGCCAGCGGCTTCCCGGTCCGCGACATCGTCGCCACCCGGCTGGTCCTCGAGGCCCACGTCGCGGGCGACCTCGCCACCGCGGCGGCGCGAGGCGCGGCATCCGCCCCCGACCTCGGCGCCGCCGAGCGACTGCTCGACGCGATGGACGATTCCGCCCTCGACCCGGCCGAATTCCTGGCGCTCGACGCGGCCTTCCACCTGGCGCTCGCCGAGGCATCCGGCAACCAGGTCGTCTCGGCGACGATGGCGGGCCTGCGCAGCGGCATCGAGGAGTACGCGCTCGCGGGGCACGACCGCATCGCCGACTGGGCGACGACGTCCGCCCGGCTCCGCGCGGAGCACCGCGGCGTCCTCGACGCGATCAGGGCGGCGGATGCCGCGGCCGCGCGCACGCGCATCCACGACCACATCTCGGGGTACTACGCCGAGATCTCCGACCCCGGGCACCGCCCGGGCGACGACCCCACCATCGCCACCGACCCCGACCGCGGCGCGCCCGGCGCGCCCGCGCACCCCTAGGAAGAGAGCACCGACATGGTCCAGCGCCAGTTGCCGAACCCCCGCGAGCTCGCCGAGCTCATGAGGTTCAAGACGCCGACCCTGAACCCGACCGAGCGACGCCTCGAGCAGGCGCTCACGATCGCCGACCTGCGCGCGATCGCCAAGCGCCGCACGCCGAAGGCGCCGTTCGACTACACCGAGGGCTCGGCCGAGGCCGAGATCTCGCTCGCGCGGGCTCGCCAGGCGTTCCTCGACATCGAGTTCCACCCGTCGATCCTGCGGAACGTGCCCGAGGTCGACACCTCCCGCGAGGTGCTGGGCGGCCCGAGCGCCCTGCCGTTCGGCATCGCGCCCACCGGCTTCACGCGCATGATGCAGACGGAGGGCGAGGAGGCGGGCGCCGGCGCAGCCGGCGCCGCGGGCATCCCCTTCACGCTGTCGACGCTCGGCACGACCTCGATCGAGGGCGTGAAGGCCGCGAACCCGAACGGCCGCAACTGGTTCCAGCTCTACGTGATGAAGCAGCGCGAGATCTCGTACGGCCTCGCCGAGCGCGCCGCCGCCGCGGGCTTCGACACGCTCTTCTTCACGGTCGACACGCCCGTCGCGGGCGCCCGCCTGCGCGACAAGCGCAACGGCTTCTCGATCCCGCCGCAGCTCACGCTCGGCACGGTGATCAACGCCATCCCGCGCCCGGAGTGGTGGATCAACTTCCTCACGACGCCGAAGCTCGAGTTCGCCTCGCTCTCCTCGACCGGCGGCACGGTCGGCGAGCTGCTCGACTCCGCCATGGACCCCACGATCTCGTTCGACGACCTCGACGTGATCCGCGGCATCTGGCCGGGGAAGATCGTCGTCAAGGGCGTGCAGACCGTGGAGGACGCGAAGCTCCTCGCCGACCGCGGCGTCGACGGCATCGTGCTCTCGAACCACGGCGGCCGCCAGCTCGACCGGGCGCCCGTGCCGTTCCTGCTGCTGCCCGACGTCGTGCGCGAGGTCGGCGGCGACCTGGAGGTGCACCTCGACACGGGCATCATGTCGGGCGCCGACATCGTGGCCTCCATCGCGCTCGGCGCGCGCTTCACGCTCATCGGTCGTGCCTACCTCTACGGCCTGATGGCCGGCGGCCGCCGCGGCGTGGACAAGACGATCGAGATCCTCCGGAACGAGGTCGTGCGCACGATGAAGCTGCTCGAGGTCGCGACGCTCGACGAGCTCGAGCCCAAGCACGTGACGCAGCTCACCCGCCTGGTGCCGGTCGCCCGCCCGGTCGCCGTGGCCGCCGAGCAGGTCGCCGACCGCACGCCGGTCGCGCGATGACCGCCGCCCCGCGCCGGTTCGCCGTCGGGTGCTACACGCCCGACGGCGCCGGGCCCGCGGTGCACCTCGTCGAGCGCGACGCCGAGGGCGGATGGCGCGTGGTGACCTCGGCGGCCGCGTCGAACGCGTCGTTCCTCGCCGTGGCGGGCGACGTCTGGTTCGCCGTGGGCGAGGATGCCGCGGGGTCGGTGGTGAGCCTCCGGCTCGACCTCGGCGAGGTCGACGGCGCGGATGCCGACGGCGCGCACGCCTCGCTCGTGCCGATCGCGTCGGTCGTGCACGGCGAGGCGGACCCGTGCCACGTCGTCGTCGCGGCCGACCACGGCGTGCTCCTCGTGGCCAACTACACCGGCGGGTCGGTGACGGCCGTGCCGTTCGAGCCCTCGGGCGAGCTGGGCCGACCGGTCACGCTCGCGCTGCCGCATCGCACAGGTCCGGTGGCCGACCGGCAGGAGGCCCCGCACGCGCACCAGCTCGCGGCGACGCCGTGGGGCACGTACCTGGTGAGCGATCTCGGCGGCGACGCGATCCACGAGCTCGTCGTCGAACGGGTGACGGATGCCGCGGCGCCGACGCTCCGCATCGTGCGCACGTTGGAGCTGCCGCCCGGCACCGGCCCGCGGCATCTCCTCGTCGGCGGCGGACTGCTGCACGTCGTCGGGGAGCTCGACGGGCGCCTGCACACCTTCGAGCTCGACGCCGCGAACGTCGCGCCGAGCGGGACCGAGCCGGCGGCGGCACCGCCCGCCGAGGGCGGGTCGGGGGCCGACGGCCGGGTCGTGCAGCCTTCGCACCTCGATCGCGCGCCGTCGGGGCGCCTCTTCACGGCGCTCGTCCGGGGCCGCGACACCGTCTCGGTGTTCGAGGCGACGGATGCCGCGCACCCGCGGCTCGCGGCGGAACTCCCGATCGGCGCAGCCTGGCCGCGCCATCACGCGCACCTCGACGACCGCACGGTCGTCGTTGCGGCGCAGGAGGGGAATGCGCTCGTCGAGCTCGACCTGGTGACGGGCGCCGCCCGAGGCGCGCTCGAGCTGACTGCACCCGCGTGCGTCGTTCCGCTGCCCTGACCGCGTGACCGCACTCGGCCGGTCCGCGGAGGGGCGGGTCCGCGGAGCCGGCCGGTCCGCGGACCCGCCCCTGCCGACGCGGTCGCCCGCGTGCCTAGGATGACGCCATGGACCTTCCCAGCGCGTGGAACCTCGACGGACGCGTCGCCATCGTGAGCGGCGCCGGCAGCCCCGAGGGCATCGGCTTCGCGACGGCGCGGGCGCTCGGCGAGCTGGGCGCGGGCGTCGTGCTCACCGCGACGAGCGAGCGCGTGCACGAGCGCGCCGAGGAGCTGCGGCGCCTCGGCATCACCGCCACCGCGATGATCGCCCGGCTCGACCTCGAGGAGCAGGTCGACGACCTCGCCGCGGAGCTCGCGGCAGGAGGCATCCGCCCCACCATCGTCGTCAACAACGCCGGCATGATCGCGACCGGCGACCCGGAGATGCTGCACGGCGACGCGACGATGACGCTCGCCGACTGGAATGCGGGCCTCGCCATGAACCTCACGACGGCGTTCCTGCTGACCCGCGCGATGCTCCCGGGCATGCGCGAGACCGGGTGGGGGCGGGTCGTCTGCGTATCCAGCGTGTCGGGGCCGCTCATGGCCTCGCGCGGCGACGTCGGGTACGCGACCGCGAAGGCCGGCATGCTCGGGTACGTCCGCGCGCTCGCCGTCGACGAGGCGCTGTCCGGGATCACCGCGAACGCCGTGGCGCCCGGCTGGATCGCGACCGCGAGCCAGCTTCCGAGCGAGGCCGAGGAGGGCCTGCTCGTGCCGGTCGGCCGGAGCGGGCGGCCGGACGAGGTCGCGTCGGCGATCGCGTGGCTCGCCAGCCCCGGCGCGTCGTACGTGACCGGCCAGCTCATCCCCGTCGACGGCGGCAACGCGGTCGCCGAGGAACGCCGCTGACGAGCACGCGGGGCGGTGCTCACCAGCTCGTGACGAGCAGGTGCTGCACGACGAGCGCGAACGCGAGCTGGCCGGCGAACCCGGCGCGACGCCAGCGCTCGGTGAGGAGGGCGGTGCCGACGAGGAGCCACGGAACGAAGGGCAGCCAGATGCGCTCGACCTCGGCCTTGCTCATCTGCGAGAGGTCGGCGGCGACGATCGTGGCCGCCGCGGCGAGCGCGAGCACGATCACGACGCGCTCGGCGGGGGCCTCGGCCCGCCATCCGGTCGCGCGCGCCGCCGTCGTCGCGATCGCCGCACCCAGGAGCGGCCCGGCACTGATCGAGAGCGCGGCGAGGTTGCCCCAGACCCAGTAGGTGAACTGGCGTCGGCTCGCGACGCCGTCCCAGTAGCGCTCGACGAGCACGGGGAACGCCTCCCACCAGGCGAAGCCGGACGCGGCGAAGACGAGCACGACGCCGAGCGCGGCCAGCGCTGCGATCGGCAGCGGCCGCCAGTCGCGGCCGAGCGCGAGCACGGCGAGGGCCAGGATCCCGAGGATCGGCAGGCCGTACGACATCATCACGCAGTACCCCAGGAGCAGGCCGGCGAGCACACTCCACACCACCGTCGAGCCCGTGCCGCGAACACCCGCCCGGCCGTCGCCGGCCTCCTGCGCACGGGCCCGCGCGGTCGCCGCGAACCCGAGCGCGCACAGGCCCCACGCGGCGACGGCGGCGAACATGCCGTCGGCCGACACCGCGAACCAGATCGCCGCGGGCCCCATCGCGAGGAACGGCGCGGAGCGGCGGGCGGTGTCCTCCGCCCCGAACCGGCGGAGGAGCGTGAGCACCGCGAGTGCCGCCGTCGCGCCCACGATGAGCACGGCGAACCCGGCCGCGAGACCGCCGCCGAGCCCGAGGCGGACGAGCACGACGAAGAACAGCAGTGCGCCCGGCGGGTGCCCGGCGATGTGCACCGGCCAGTTGTCCTCCGAGTCGAGCGGGATGTGCGCGACGTAGTCGCGGAGGGTCGCACCGAAGTCCGTGACCGCACGCGCCGTGCCGAGGTACTCGTACCGGTGCTCGAGGATCCGCCCGATCCCGTCCCAGCCGTCGACGGTCGCGAGGGCGACCATCCACGCGACGGCGGCGGCGTAGACGACGCCGAGCAGCGCGCCCCAGCGGAGCCGCCGCGCGAGCGGCACGCCCCAGACGGCCGCGGCGACCGCGAGGAGCACGGCCGGCAGCGTGCCCGGCCCGAGCCGCGGCATCCACTCGGCGTGCAGCGGCGGGAACGACCGGATGTTCATGTCCTGGCCGAGGAGCGGCGGCACGATCATCGCGAGCGCGATGAGGGCGAGGGCGACGACGAGGCCGATCCAGGGCGCGACGACGACCAGGGTGCGCCGTCGCGCAGCGGATGCCGCGCGCGCACTCTCGGCGCCGGGACCCTCCGGTTCGAGCTGCACCCTTCGACCCTACGGAGCGGGTGCACGGACGGGCAGGGGTGGACTTCTTACGGAAGTCGGAACCCGCGGAACGAGCCCGTGCACGCGCGTCCGCGAACCGTAAGCTCCGCCCCTCGCGTCCGTCGCGCCGCGGTGGTCGACTGGAGCCATGGCCGGCTTCACCGAACGCGCCTCGGCCCGGATCGCCGAGCGACTCGAGCCGCTCGCCGGCGCCGCGCACGGCGCGGCCTCCGATCCTCGGGTGAAGTCGCCGCGCACGGCGGTCGTCGTGGGGCGGTTGCTCGGCGCCGCGTTCCTCGTCTGCTTCGCCACGGGCGTCTACAGCCACCTGCTGCAGGACCCGCTGCCGTGGCTTCCGATGCCGTCCCGGCCCGTCGAGCTGTACCGGTGGACGCAGGGCGTGCACGTGATCGCCGGCACCGCGGCCGTGCCGCTGCTGCTCGCCAAGCTCTGGACCGTCTACCCGCGCCTGTTCGCCTGGCCGCCCGTGCGGTCGGTGGCGCACGTCCTGGAGCGCGCGTCGATCGCGGTGCTCGTCGGCGTCTCGCTGGTCGAGGTGACGATCGGGCTGATGAACCTCGTGCAGTGGTACGCGTTCCCCTTCCCGTTCCGCGCCACGCACTTCGCGCTCGCATGGGTGCTCGTCGGGTCGCTCGCGATCCACCTCGGCGTGAAGCTGCCCGTGATCGCAAAGGTCTGGCGGCGGCCCGAGGGCGACCGACCGGATGCCGCGGGACGGTTCGTGTCGCGTCGCGGCTTCCTCGCCGGGGTCGGTGCGGCCGCGGCATCCGCCGTCGCCCTCACCGCGGGCCAGGCGGTGCCGGCGCTCGCACCGCTCAACGTGCTCGCGCCGCGACGGATGGGCGTGGGACCGCAGGGCCTGCCGATCAACCGCACGGCCGCGCAGGCGGGCGTCACCGAGACCGCCGTCGCGCCAGGCTGGGTGCTCACCGTGGCGACGCCGTCGGGCTCGCGCGACTTCACGCTCGACGAACTGCGTGCGCTGCCGCAGACCGAGGCGGTCCTGCCGATCGCGTGCGTCGAGGGCTGGAGCCAGTCGGCGAGGTGGCGCGGCGTCCGGCTCGTCGACCTGCTGGCCGCGGCGGATGCCGCGGAGCCGACCGAACCCGTCCGGTTCGAGAGTCTCCAGGAGCGCGGCGCGTTCGCCCGCACCGAGATGCCGCCGCAGTACGCGCGCGATCCGCTCACCCTGGTCGCGCTGGAGCTGAACGGCGGCACGCTGCACGTCGACCACGGATTCCCCGCGCGCGTGATCGCCCCGGGACGCCCCGGCGTCATGCAGACGAAGTGGCTGCGCCGGATCGAGGTGACCGTATGAGGGCGGCTCGCGGCATCCTCATCGCGATCGGGCTCGGGCTCGCCGCGTTCGGCGTATTCCTGGTGCTCACCGAGATCGCACCGTCGCGATGGCTCGGCATCGGGGTGTGGGTGGGAGCGGCGATCCTGCTGCACGACGGCGTGGTCGCGCCGGTCGTCGTCGCGTTCGGCCTCGGTGCCGCGCGGGTGCGCGACCGGCTGGGACGAGGTGATCGCGGGGTCGCGGTCGCGCAGGGGGCGCTGGTCGTCGGCGCCGTCCTGACCGCGATCACGGTGCCCGCGCTCGTCGCCTCGATGCTCGGCAACCCGAACCCGACGATCCTCGTCGGTTCCTACGGCATCGCGCTCGCGGTCATCTGGGCCGCGCTGCTGGTCGTCGCCGCGATCGCGCTGCGCGTCTCGCGCACGGCGGTCCGTCGCACGGATCGCGCCGCGCGCACGAAGTGACGGCCCGCGGCGTCCCAGTGCTCGGCGACGGCGAGCCCTGCGTCGGCGGCCAGGGCGACGGCCGCCGACCAACCGACGCGGGCCCACGGGAACGGCGAGCTCTCGCGTCCGCCGTCGTCGACGAGCGTGACGCGGCCGACGACGGAGAGGTCGGGCTCGGCGTCGACCTCGACGAGCACCTCCCCACCCCACGTGAGCAGCTCGGCGCATCGACGCAGCAACGCAGCCGGGTCGCCGCCGATGCCGATGTTGCCGTCCATGAGCAGCACGCTCCGCCAGCGACCCTCGAGCGGAAGCCGGTCGAACACCGACCGCCGGAGTGCGAGCCCGCCGGCGAGGCGCGCTCGTGCCACGGCGTGCGGTACGACGTCGATACCGAGCGCGGGCAGGGAGCGCGCGCCGGCGGCGTGCAGCATGCGGCCGGGCCCGCAGCCGACGTCGAGGAGCGGCCCGCGGGCCCGGTCGAGGACGGTCAGGTCGGCGGCGCCGGCCGGTCGCACCCAGCTGCCGGCGTCGAGCCGGTGGGTGTCGCCGTCGGCGCCGCGCAGCGAGAGGGTCGCGATGTCCTGTCCGGCGAGCAGCCGCACGTAGGGTTCGCCGCGACCTCCGCCGAACGGCGGCGCGCTCATGGCCGTCCTCCCGCGAGTTCGCGGTGCAGCCTCGCGAACCGCGTGCCCGGGGCTGCCAGGGCGACGGATGCCGCGGAGCTCGCCGTGTCGACGTCGGTGAGCTCGCCGAGCAGCCCGACGATCAGCCCGGCCGCCTCGAGCCGTTCGAGCTGGCGCCGTCCGGTGTCATCGCGCGACATCGGCACGCCGCGGATCACCCCGCCGTCGGGGTTCCGCATCGCGAGCGCCCAGAAGCCGCCGTCGGCGGCCGGGCCGAGCCAGGCGTCGGGCGTGGGCGACCCATCGGGTCCCTCGCGCATCGGCGCCGCGGGCGGCCCGCCGCTCACCGCGCGACCCGCCGGGCGGTCGTCGAGGTCGAGCGCGGCCGCGACGAGGGCCGGCGTCAGCTGCGGCGTGTCCATGCCGACGAGCAGCGTCGGCTCGTCCATCACGTCGAACAGGTGCGCGAGCCGCTCGTCGAGCTCGCCGGGCGGCTGGGCGAGCAGGTCGAACCCCGCGGCGCCTGCGGGCACGGCGTCGCCGTCGAAGTAGAGCACGCGCCGGTCGACGGCGAGCGCGCCGACGACATCCAGCGTGTCGTCGAGGGCCGCTGCGGCGAGTGCCGCCGCCTGCTCGGGCGTGAACGGCGGGGTGAGCCGGGTCTTCACGCGACCCGGCCGGCACTCCTTCGCGATGACGGCGACGGCGGTCACGCGTGGACCTCCCGGAAGATGCGGGACATGTCGCCGACCGCCGTGACGGTGCCGCGGACCGTGCCGGTCACCTTCGAACGGCCCTCGCGGGGGAGGTAGGGCACGTCGAGCTCGCGGATGCGCCATCCGTGCACCGCGGCGCGCAGCACCATCTCGAGCGGGTAGCCGCTGCGCCGGTCGCGGATGCCGAGCCCCTGGAGTCGCGCGGTGACGGCGACCCGCATGGGACCGAGGTCGTGCAGCCGCACGCCCGTCCGACGCGACATGCGGGCGGCGAGCACGCGGTTGGCGAACCTCGCGTGCACGGGCCACGCCGAACCGGTCGTCGGTCGACGACGCCCGAGCACGAGGTCGGCGTCGCCGCGCTCGACCGGGAGCAGCAGGCGCGGCAGCTCTGCCGGGTCGAGGGAGGCGTCGGCGTCGCAGAACGCGACGAACGGCGCCGTCGCCGCCTCGAGTCCCGCGTTCGCGGCCGCGCCGAATCCGCGCCGGGGTTCGCGCACCACCGTGGCGCCGTGGTCGCGGGCGACCTCGGCCGAGCGGTCCGTCGATCCGTTGTCGACGACGATCGCGCGGACGCCGTCGGGGAGCCGGCCGAGCACCCACGGCAGCGCGCGTTCCTCGTCGAGGCAGGGAAGCACGAGGTCGACGCGTGCGGGTGCGTGGCGCCCGGCCGTCATCGGGCGGCTCCCTCGGTTCCGGCGACCTCGGCGGCGGCGAACTCCGCCAGCCCGTCCGCGAGCGCCACGCGCGGCGCCCAGTCGAGCTCCGACCGCGCGCGAGCCGACGACGCGGTGATGTGCCGGACGTCGCCGAGCCGATACTCCCCCGTGACGACGGGCTCGGGCCCGCCCATCGCGCGGGCGAGCCCGGCGGCGAGTCCCCCGACGGTCGTGACGACGCCCGACCCGACGTTGAAGGGACGCGCCGTGCCCGCGGGCATGCCGGGGAGCGCGTCCGCGGCCGCGAGGTTGGCGGCGGCGACATCCGTCACGTGCACGAAGTCGCGGCGCTGCGCGCCGTCCTCGAAGACCCTCGGCGGCTCGCCGCGCGCGAGCGCCGAGCGGAAGATCGCGGCGACACCGGCATAGGGGGTGTCGCGCGGCATCCGCGGCCCGTAGACGTTGTGGTACCGCAGCAGGACGGCCCGTCCGCCCGTCGAGCGCGCCCACGTCGCGACGAGATGCTCCTGCGCGAGCTTCGTGAGCGCGTAGACGTTCCGCGGATCGAGCGCGTCGTCCTCGTCGACCAGGTCGGGCACGAGCGGATGCCCCGTGGCGGGGTCGCGCGGCTCGAACCGGCCGGCGTCCAGGTCGGCGACGGTTCGTGCGGCGGGCCGCCGGCGCCGCCCCTCGGCGTCGCGGTAGGCCCCCTCGCCGTAGACCACCATCGACGACGCCAGGACCAGCCGGTCGGCGCCGGCGCGGGCCATCGCCGCGATGACCTCGGCCGTGCCGTGCACGTTGGTCGCCGCGTAGTCGGGCGCGTCCTGCAGGTCGACGCCCAGCCCGACCTTCGCCGCCTCGTGGAACACGACCTCGACCCCGGCGACCGCGCGGTCGAGCACGACCGGATCGCGCACGTCGCCGTGCACGAGCTCGACGCCCTCCGGGCGCGGTGCGGGTGCTGCATGCACGTCGGGGCGCAGCGAGTCGAGCACCCGCACGGCGTCGCCGCGCCCGAGCGCCGCCCGGACGACCTCGCCGCCGATGAATCCGGCGCCGCCGGTGACGAGGACCTTCATGGTCTCACCGGGAGGGCGAGCACCTGCGCGATCGCGTCGGCGTCGATGAGTTCGCGCGGCATGTAGTCGGTCGGGATCGCGCCGACGATGCGCCCGAGCGCGGCGAGCACGCGCGGGCGCGCCTCGGCGAGGCGGCGGAACACCAGCTCGGCGGTGACGGCGTCGGGGTCGCCGTCGACGTGCCCGGTGTCGGTGTCGGTCACGAGGCACAGCGTCACGGTGCCCATGCCGAGTTCGGCGGCGAGCGCGACCTCGGGGCAGAGGGTCATGTTGACGAGGTCGGCGCCGGCGTCGCGCAGCACGGATGCCTCGGCTCGCGTCGAGAACCGCGGACCCTGGATCACGGCGACGGTGGCCCGCCCCGCGGCATCCGGCACCGCCCTGATCGCGATGCGACGCAGTTCGGGGCAGAACGGCTCGGCGAACGGCAGGTGCCGCACGAGCGATCCGTCGTAGAACGTGTCGGCGCGGCCCCACGTGCGGTCGAGCAACTGGTCGGGGATCGCCCACGACTGCGTCGGGAAGGCGGCGCGGAGCGAGCCGACCGCCGCCGTCGAGACCACGGCGCGCACGCCGAGATCGGCGAGCGCCCACGCGTTCGCGCGCGCGTTGATGCGGTGCGGAGGGATGGTGTGGCCATCGCCGTGCCGGGCGAGGAACGCCACCTCACGACCGCCGAGGCCGCCGATCGTCACGGTCGCCGGCCCGAACGGCGTGGCCCGCTCGCGGACCTCGCCGTCGACGAGCGCGGCGAGCCCGGTGCCGCCGATGACCCCCACCGTCCCCATGGCTCAACCCTGCCCGTCCCCCGCAGCGCCGGATCGAGGTGCTTCCTTACGATCCGGTGACGCGCGGACGTCGCCCGGGCCGGGTCACTGGGACTCGTCGATCAGTTCGAGGAGCTTCCGCGCGGCGTCGCGGATCTCGTCGTGGTCGTACTGGCCGGCGCGGCTCTCGAGCGAGATCACCGCGCATCGATGCACCTTCGAGAAGTCGCCGTAGGGGAACGAGTACGCCCCCTTCGTCTCGTCGTTCTCGTCGTCGTCGATGCCGAGGTGCCAGTGCCGGAACTCGGTCCAGCCCTCCCGCTCGACGTACCGGTTCTCGTCGTCCGCGCTCGGCGCGTGCTCGCTCCAGTCGTCGCGCTCGTCGCGGACGACCGCGCCGTCACGCACGAGCCGACGGGCCTGGCGCAGCGCAGGTTCGTTCAGCCGGATCGCCATGTCAGCCCCTCCGCTCCATCCGTCGCACGCGCTCCTTGGCGGTCTTGCGCGCTCGCTCCTTGTCGGTCGGCGTCGTGATCGTCGCGAACAGGGTGCGGAAGCCGCTCACGATCGCCATGCTCGACGGGCGCTTCACCTGCTTGCGCTGCCGCTCGATGGACTTCGCCGGCCCGCCCTTGCGCGACGCGTCGGCCGACGAGGCACGCCCGCCGGCGCTGCCGTAGCGGACCGAGACGCGCTCGAGCCGGGCCGACGACCGCTTCGCGGCCCGCCGGGCGGCGTACGGCACCCGGTCGGCATCGTGCTTGACGACGCCGATGCGGCGCTTCTCCGCGGATGCCACGGCCTTCACCCGCGACTGCGCGGGTTCGGGCAGCGACTTCGCGAGCTTGCGGGCCTGCTTCTCGGCTCGTTCGGCCTCCTTCACCGCGCGCTTGGCGTCGCGTCGCGCGGCGCGGTCACCGGCAGTCTTCGGCATGCGTCCTCCTCACGGTCCGGGCACGACGACCGCATGGGGGTCGTCCGTTCGCGAGGCTACGCCGCGAGGCATCCGCCCCCAACCCCTTGACGAGCCGCTCGTGCCGAGCAACCTAGGATCGAGGCATGGCACGGCGGGGGGCGTACACGAAGGGCGTCGCGAAGCGCGAGGAGATCCTCGCCGCGGCGCTCGACGTCATCGCCCTGCACGGCTACGGGCGGGCGTCGGTCCGCGAGCTCGCCGACGCCGTCGGCCTCAGCCAGGCGGGCCTGCTGCACTACTTCGGCTCCAAGGAGGAGCTGTTCGCCGCGGTGCTGCGCAAGCGCGACGAACTCGACCTCGCCCGAGCGCGGGAGGAGATCGAAGCGACCTCCACCTTCGAGGGCTTCCGGCGGATCATCGGCCGGAACGCCGAGGTCCCCGGCCTGATCCAGCTGTACGTCCGCCTGTCGGCGGAGGCCACGGATGCCGCGCACCCGGCGCACGCGTTCTTCGCCGAGCGCACGCGCACCCTCCGCGACCTCGTCGCCGCCGACCTCCGTCGCCTGCAGGCCGAGGGCACGGTGCGCGCCGACCTCGAGGCCGACCGGGCGGCCACGCTGCTGCTCGCGGCCGCCGACGGACTGCAGGTGCAGTGGCTCATGGATCCGAGCGTCGAGATGGCCGAGCACGTCGCGGCGATGCTCCGCCTGCTCGAGCCGCCGCCCGCACCGACCGACGCCTGACCCGAGGAGACGCCGTGGCCGAGCCCGAATGCACCGTCGACGTGACGACGAGCGCCGGGGTGGTGCGCGGGCGATGGCGCGGAGCGCCCGACGACGCGCACGCCTCGGCGGCCTTCCTCGGCATCCCCTTCGCCGAGGCGCCGGTGGGCGACCTCCGGTTCGCCGCGCCCGAACCCGCCCGGCCCTGGGACGGCGTCCGCGACGCGCTCGAGCACGGGCCGACCGCGCAGCGCGGCGACCCCGGCGTCACCCTGATCCCCGAACCCTCGGTGCCGGGCGACGCGACGCTCAACGTCGACGTGTTCACGCCGTCGCCCGGTCCGGCGTCCGCCACCGACTCCGGCCTGCCGGTGCTCGTCTGGTTCCACGGCGGCGGCTACGTCGCTGGCTCGCCCGCGAGCCCGTGGTACGACGGCCGCACGTTCAACCGCGACGGCGTGGTCACCGTGAACGTCTCGTACCGCCTCGGGTTCGACGGGTTCGGATGGATCGACGGCGCGCCCGCGAACCGGGGCGTGCTCGACTGGCTGCTCGCGCTCGAATGGGTGTGCGCGAACATCCCGGCCTTCGGCGGCGACCCGGGGCGCGTGACGATCGCCGGACAGTCGGCCGGCGGCGGCGCGGTGCTCACCCTGCTCGGGATGTCGCGGGCGCAGGGCCTGTTCCACCGCGTGTGGGCGGTCTCGCCGGCCCTCGCCGACGTGTCGCTCGAGCGGGCGAAGGCCTTCGCCGCTCGGATCGGCGAGCTCGGCGGCATCCGCCCCGACCTCGACGGCATGCGATCGCTACCGGAGGAGCGCGTACTGAACCTGCAGCGCGAGGCGATGCGCCCGGCTCGGGGCGCTCGCGGGGGCGGCGCCGAGCTCGTCGCCGCCGGCCTGCCGCTGGGACCGGTCGTCGACGGGGAGCTCGTGCCGGCGAAGACGCCGACCTCGATCGCGGCGGGGGTCGGGGCAGCCGTCCCGCTGGTGCTCGGCACCGCCGACGACGAGTTCGCGTCCGCGTTCCGCGAGGCCTCGACCCGTCTGCGGTGGGTGTCGCGCGCGGCCGCGCTGAAGCGCCTCGGCCTCGTCGAGCCGCGGCGTTCGGAGTGGCTCGAGGCGAACCGCGGCGAGCACCTGCACGGCACGGCCGCGGTGCTCGGCCGGTACGTGAGCGACCACGTCTTCCGGGCTCCCCTCGTTCGCACGGTCGCCGCACGCGAACTCGGTGCGGCCGTGGCGGCGGCGGATGGCGGCGCCCCAGCTGCGACGTGGGCGTACCGCTTCTCGTGGCGATCGCCCGTTTCGGGTGCGGCGGTGCACTGCCTGGACGTGCCGTTCCTGTTCGACGTGCTCGCCGACCCGCACGTGCCCGCGGTCGCGGGCGCGCGCGCGCCCCAGGCGCTCGCCGACCGACTGCACGCCGACGCCGTCGCCTTCGTCACGGGCGCCGACCCGTCGTGGCCGACCGCCGCGGGTGAGGCCTTCCCCGCCCGGGTGTACGACACGACGATCGCGACCCTGCCCGACGCGTACGCGTCGGCGCGACCGCTCGCCGGGGTGTGAGCCGGGCACGCCGCCGAGGGTGAGGAGCGGCCGCGCCATCCGTCGTCGTTCGGACCCGTGGGTCAGGGTTCGTTCCGGTGCACCGTTCGGTAGACGGTCGCCCGCGACACGGCGAAGATCGCCGCGAGCTCGGCGGTCGTGTGGGTCCCGTCCCGGTAGACCTGCATCAGGAGCGCCTGTTGCGCGTCGGTGAGCTTCGGCGCCCTGCCGCGCAGCCGACCCTTGGCCTTGGCGAGCTGCATGCCCTCGCGGGTGCGGGCTCGGATCAGGTCGGACTCGAACTCCGCGACCATCGCAAGGACGTTGAAGAGCAGGCGCCCGACCGGATCGTTCGGGTCGTGGATCGACCCTCCGAGGTTCAGCTTCACGCGCTTCGCCGTCAGTTCGTCGACGATGTCGCGGGCATCCTTGAGCGAGCGGGCGAGGCGGTCGAGCTTCGTGACCACGAACGTGTCGCCGTCGCGGCATGCGGCCATCGCCTGACGCAGGCCGGGTCGATCGCGGTTGGTGCCGGTCAGCCCCTGGTCGGTGTAGATGCGCTCGGGCGTGACGCCGAGACGCTCGAGGGCCTCACGCTGCACGGTGAGGTCCTGATCGTGCGTGGATACGCGCGCGTATCCGATGAGCAACTCGTTCATGGCCGCAGCGTGCCCGCGCTGCGGGTCGGCGGCAAGCGATCCGACGGCGCTCGCAAGGCCCGCCGTCAGCCCGCGTCCGCCTCGAGCGCCTGGGCGAGCATGACGATGATGTCGCTGGGACCGCGCACGTAGGTGAGCCGGTAGACGCCCTGGTAGTCGGCCACGCCGCGGAGCGGACGGCAGCCGTGCCGGGCGGCGATCTCGAGGGCCTCGTCGAGGTCGTCCACCGAGAACGCCACGCGGTGCATGCCGATCTCGTTCGGGAGGGTCGGCGACGTCTCGATGGCGAGGTCGTCCAGGTACTCGAAGAGCTCGAGCCGACCCGAACCGTCCGGAGCCTCGAGCATCGCGATGCGAGCGTGGTTGCCGTCGAGGCCGACCGCGGTGTCGGTCCATTCCCCGCTCACCTCGTCGCGGCCGACGACCTCGAGTCCGAGATCCGTGAAGAACGCGATCGTCGCCTCGAGATCCCGCACCGCGATCCCGACGTTCTCGAGTCGTATGGTCATGCGCGGCATGGTACCGAGTGTCGCGGGCGGCCGCAGGGCGCGCCGCTCGGGGCCGGTCGAGCGGGTGTTCCGGCGGTGGTCGACCCCGGGGCCGCGCCCTGCGGCGGCCTCGACCGCGCGAGACGAGCGTCGCGGTGCGACCGCCGTGCCCACGCTGTCAACCCGTGGCGCATCCGCCGTCGGGGGCGTCATATGGATGGCATGGACAGCGACGCGCAGAACACGCAGGGGACGCCCGCCGGGAACGAGGAGGCCGACACCGCTTCCGGCGGCGCCCCGGAGGAGCCGGACACCACGGATGAGGACGACCGCCCGGCCGAGGATTCCTCCGGGGACTGATCCCGGGTCGCGGTCGGGCGAGCGCCGGACGCACCTGGCGGCGATTGCCGGAGGTGGTCAGGGTCGAGGAAGTCACCCAGCCACATCCGCACGGCTGCGAGGCAGTCGGTCGAAACCCGCCCTGAGATCTTCGTGAGCCGGTCGCGGGAGCGGGGTCGGGGTTGCTCGGTCATGATCCATGACTGCCGATCGAGACCGCTGCGCCCGTCGACCCGGACGTGGTTGCGTCATCCGCGATCAACCGCCGCTTTCGAGGTGCTGACACGCAGCCGATCCCTCGGCGACAATCGAAGAGGGATTTGCTGAGTCCTGTCGGATAGGGTCGGCGCATGGCCGAGGGCACCGCATCGCGAGGACGACGAAGGGACTCCTCGCGCCCCGCAACCGGCCGTGTACGGGATCTGTTCCGGTTACAACCGGCATCCGGTGCGTTCGGTGTCGGCGACGCTTGAAAACTGAACAGTAGCGGCGGTCGAAAAGTGAACACTCAACGATTGGAGAGTGATCACTGTG